>JAJFLE010000010.1 GCA_021772835.1 Mariprofundus sp. | reverse complement strand
GCGACGCAGAGAAGCCAGCAGGCCATCATAAATCATCACGCCTTCGCGCAGTACACGTACATGGGCACCACGAGTAACTGTGCCGTCGGTCATGTAACAACCGGCGACAGCACCGATCTTCGGAGAGACAAAGACATCACGAACTTCAGCCTCACCAGTCACTGTCTCTACCTTATTCGGTGACAGTACACCAGCCATTGCAGCCTTGATCTCGTCGATTGCTTCATAAATAATCTTGTAAAAACGAACATCTACACCTTCAACTTCAGCCACTTTCTTGGCTTTTGATTCAGGGCGCACATTAAATCCTATAATGATTGCGTTAGCGGCCGATGCGAGCATTACATCCGATTCAGTAATACCGCCGATGCCTTTATGAATAACTTTAACCTTCACTTCATCGGTGCCTGCCTTGGCCAGTGATTCGGCCATCGCTTCAACAGAGCCGGTCACATCACCCTTGATCAGTACAGGTACTTCTTTGACTCCACTCTGCAGGTCAGCAAACAATTCTTCGAGACTTGCGCGTTTCTTCGCTTCTGCGCCCTGCTCACGTTCAATATCCTGACGATAACGAACAATGTCACGAGCCTGCTTTTCATTTTCTACTGCGAAAATCTCCTGACCCGCTTCAGGTACAGAATCGAGACCCAGCAATTCGAATGGAATCGATGGTCCGGCAGTGCGATGCTGAACCGAATTTTCATCGACGATAGCGCGCAGTCGCCCGGTTACAGAACCTACCACGACGGTATCGCCCTGTTTGAACGTACCATTCTGAACCAGAACAGTAGCAACTGGTCCGCGACCACGATCAAGACGGGATTCGACCACGATACCTTTACCACGACGTTTCGGATTCGCTTTGAGCTCAAGGATCTCAGTCTGCAAAGCCAGCATCTCAAGCAGGTCATCCAGACCCAGACCAGTATGTGCGGAAACCGGCACGAACATGGTGTTGCCACCCCACTCTTCAGAGATCAGTTCATGTTCAGCAAGCTGGCGCATCACCTTCTCAGGATCAGCCCCTTCTTTATCCATTTTGTTCATGGCTACGATAATCGGAACACCGGCGGCACGTGCATGGTTCAGTGCTTCAACGGTTTGTGGCATCACGCCATCGTCAGCTGCAACGACCAGTACGGCAACGTCGGTCATGCTTGCACCACGTGCACGCAGGCCGGTAAATGCTTCATGACCAGGCGTATCAACGAACACAACACGCTCGCCACCCTCCAGTTTCACCATATAAGCGCCGATGTGCTGGGTAATACCACCTGCCTCTCCGTCTGCCACATTCGCTTTACGCAGAGCATCGAGAATCGATGTTTTACCATGATCTACATGACCCATCACAACAACAACCGGTGGGCGTGGCTCCAGATCTTCCGCATTATCTTCGGATACATCTTCAACCAGAACATCTTCCACAGCTGATGCATTGATAATTTTTGCTTTATGGCCGAACTCTTCAACGATCAATACCGCTGTATCAGCATCAACACTTTCATTGACGGTTGTTGGTATCCCCATCTCAAACAGTTTCTGCACAACCTGTACGCTCTTGAACGCCATACGACTGGCAAGTGCCGATACCAGAATTGGATCGGTAACCTCAACAGTACGGATTACGAAGTCCTCATCGTCCTTGGAAACACCAAAATCACGTTTGCGGGAGCCGCGTGCCAGGCGCGCCTGACGATCCTGTTGTTCAGGTGTCAGAACTTCATTGCGTTTTGCAGAATAGGAACGACGTGCTGCCTTCTCTCCAGGTGAGAGACGACGCTGCGGCCTGGCACCACCAGGCCCTCCTCCGCGACGACGCTGCGGACCAGCCGGTGGTGGCGCGGAAGGTTGCGGAGAAATAGCAAGCGACGGTGAACGGCGCGTATTACCCTGATTTTGTGGACTATCCTGACCGGGACGCTGCGGACGAGCCTGCTGGGTCTGCCTGCGCTGAGTTGCGCGGTCATCAGAAATTTTCTTCTCAATCTGTTTTACCGATGAGCTTGGTGCCTTGGATGCAGCAATCTGTGCAGGCGTCAGGCCACGGCGAATGGTTGTTCTTGGTCCCTTATGCGTCGGCGACTGCGCTGCGCCGGGACGATTAGGACCACCCGGACGGTTAGGACCAGCACCTGCCGGACGATTAGGACCACCCGGACGGTTTGGGCCAGCACCCGCAGGACGGTTAGGCCCAGCCGGACGGTTAGGGCCTGCACCCGCAGGACGGTTAGGGCCTGCACCCGCAGGGCGATTAGGGCCAGCACCTGCTGGACGGTTAGGGCCAGTTCCAGTGGAACGAACAGGAGCAGTGGAGCGTGTAATGCCAGCAGGAGCCTGCCTTGCGGCAACCGTTGCTGCGGCTGCACGCTGTGCAGGTGTAGGACCGGACTTCTTCGCAGCAATCACTGTTTTTGCTGTAGCTGCAGGAGTTTTCTGAACTGCAGGGGCAACAGCTTTTTTAACAACAGGAGCAGCAGCAGCTGCAGCTTTCGTTTCCTGAGCCAGTTTGGCATCAGCCTTTCTTTTCTGTTCGGCTGCTGCATCATCAATCTTTTTCTTTTCAACTGCAGCAGCGGCACGCTGTGCAGGCGCTAGAGGTTTCTCTTTCACGACAGGAGCAGGCGCGGCGGGTACTGGTGCCACAGCCTCAACTTCAGGCGTACTAGCTACAGGCTTAGTCACCGGTGTATGACGGCGACGAACTGCCACCTCAACCGTGCGACCTCGTCCTTCAACCTGGCCTCCGCCACGTGATTGGCCTGCAACCATCGGACGATTCAGGGTCAGCGTTTTCCCTGCCCCTTTCCTGGCATCAGGAGCAGCGGATGATTTGATTGCGGCTCGAATCTTCCCCTGATCATCCACATCCAGTGTACTGGTCGGACCGCTCACAACCACATTACACTGCACGGCGACGCGCTGTATTTCAGCCGCCTCTACGCCAAGTTCTTTTGCCAAATCTAGAATTCGTTTTGCCATCTGTTCTGTTTACCCTAAGCCTTTATGTGTCTGTGCCAGACACAATATTGGTTTAACTTATTTGCGATTGCTGCTGCTGGCCCGGAGGCATCAACACCTGCAATTGCTACGTTCTCACGCCCGAATTTTTCACCAAGCCATAACTTTGATGAAATCCGGACCGTTTCAGTTTTTCGTCCATCCTGTTGCCTTTTTGCCACTGCATCGTTGATCTGACGCGTCAGCGCATCACCAGCATCGTCTGCCAAAAGCAGCAGCAGTGGCGCATTCTTCCACAGTCTGTGCATCACTGCATCCCTGCCTACATCGGCAGTGATGCGCAAACGTGTAAACATCTGCTGTAACTGCTTCTCCAGCACGGATTCAATGCGTTCTCTCAACACCGTCCATTGCGGTAGTGAAACAACGAATTTCGCCTTCAGAGGCTGCAATCGTTTATCACTCATACTCTGGAAGCATGTATCATGCATACAGAGGTATGTGCCCCTGCCTGGCAGTTTCTGAGCCATGTCCGGCCAAAGCTGACCTTGTTCATCCACTACCAGTCTTAGCATTTCAGTCTTGGGCAAGCTGGCTCTGCAAGCCAGACATGTCCTTACAGACTCAAATCTGTCATCCGATTCAGTCAAACCAGCCGGAAGCCTCTCGTGCAGCAATAATGAGGGCTTCAGCTTGCTCCTGAGTCAGCCCCTCAATATCTTCAATCTCATCCATGGCAGCATCAGCCAAAGCTTCAACAGTAACCATGTCGCGTGCTGCCAGTTGTTCAGCGATTTCGCGCGTCATACCAGCCAGGTCAAGAAGGGAGACCTTCACGTCACTCTCTTCACTGCCCTTGTTCAGCGCCTGATCCAGCAAAACGTTGCGAGCACGTTTCTGCAGCTCCTGTGCAACGTCTGCATCCAGGCCTTCAATGGCAGCAATATCTTCAACCGAGCAGTAAGCCAGGTCCTCGAGACTCAGGAAACCTTCGTTGATCAGAACCGTTGCAAAGTCTTCATCAACATCCAGGCCTTCCTGGAATACAACCTTGGCACTGGAAATTTCTTCAGAACGGCGTTCTTTCTCGTCAACGGTACTCATCAGTTCTATGTTCCAACCGGTCATCTCGGATGCCAGGCGCACATTCTGACCACGACGTCCGATAGCGATAGCCAGATTATCTTCACTGACAGCCACTTCGATCGTGTTGGTGTCCACATCTACCATTACACGTTCAACTTCAGCCGGAGCCAGTGCGTTCACAACAAATACAGCCGGATCTTCTGTCCATTCGATAATATCGATCTTTTCGCCGTGCAATTCATTCACCACAGCCTGGACACGAGCACCGCGCATGCCAACGCATGCACCAACAGGGTCAACTGCCGAATCGGTAGAAATCACGGCAATTTTGCTGCGTGAACCCGGATCGCGAGCAATCGCCTGAATAGCAACTATACCGTCTTCGATTTCAGGTACTTCCTGCTCAAACAGACGCAGAACCATGCCTGCATCAGAGCGGGAGATGAATACCAAAGGACCCTTGCTCTGGTTGCGCACTTCGCGCAAATAAGCACGGACACGGTCGCCCTGACGGAATGTTTCACGAGGCAACAGATCTTCACGATACATCACAGCTTCGCCGCGACCGAGATCGACATAGACATTGCCACGTTCAACACGTTTAACGATACCGGTAATCAGCTCGCCAACACGTGGTTCGTATTCAGCAATGACACGATCACGTTCAGCTTCACGAATTTTCTGGTTAATCACCTGCTTGGCAGTCTGGGCCGCAATACGCCCCAGTTCGATTGGAGGCAACGGATGACGGAATTCAGTACCGATCTCGGCAGCAGCATCAACTTCCTGACCCTGCTCGAGTGTCAGTTCGTTCACTTCATCTTCCACTTCTTCTTCAATCACAGTCTGCACATGGAACAGACGAAGCTCGCCGGTTTCCCTGTCGATTTCAGCCTCTACATTTTTCCCCGGATAGGTTCTGCGAGCGGCAGTTTTCAAAGCCTGCTCCATAGCCTCCAGAACCAATTCACGCTCTACTGATTTCTCACGTGCAACTGCGTCCGCAACTGCCAATATTTCTACATTCATGACTGCATTCTCACTACTTCAGAATTCTTACAGGAAACCATTTATTCAGCTTCTCTATTTTTACGGGAAACGTCTTTCCAGTTAATCGCCCGCACCACTTTGCTGACCTCGGAAATAGATACCACCTTCTGGTGATTATCTTTTACCTTCTTAGCCTCAATCAGCAATGTAAATTGTACATCCCCCTCAGCCTCTACAGACCCCAGATTACGGCCTTCCTGAGTTTCACCATCAAGAAACCTGACCTTAATCCACTCGCCTTCATAACGTTTGAAATCAGCCGCCGTCTCCAGCTGCCAGTTCAAACCGGGCGATGTCACTTCAAGCATGTATGCGTTGACAATCAGATCTTCCGCATCCAACTGCAAAGCCAGACCACGACTGACCCTGGCCAGCTCATCAGAGCTCACGCCACCGGCACGATCCACAATCACTTTCAATAACTGATTATGACCGCCACTGCCAATACTGATTTTGAGAATTTCTATTCCCAGCTCATCAGTAATCGGCTCCAGCAATGATCGAATCTGTGATTCCACGCATACCCCGTCTTTAAGAAACAAAAAAAGCGAGCCGCGGCTCACTTTCAACGGGGCGAAGCATAGCTCTGTTCATAAAGATTGCAATGTATATATAGCAGCGGACTGTTATTGCGCAATTAAAACAGCAGTATTTTGAATACTATCAATATCAACACAATAGCGCCGAACAACTCCGCCTTGTTTTCCAGCCTTGTGCCGCCGCGAAAACCGACGTACACAGCAATCAAGCTGAACACAAAGCAGTCATGTCAATGCTTAAACAGGCAAACCACGGACTCACTGCCAGCAGCGCCAACAAAAACACTCTGCAGCCATAGCATCTACACTGGAGGCAATGGCAAGCATCCACTTTCGTGGTCACCGCTTTAAACTCTTATTCCACACCACCTGCAGAAGATTCAAAGATCATCTTGCCCCCGATAAGCAGCAGAAGGCCAAGGTAATCCCGTGCTCATAAGCCTCTACCCGGCCCAGAGCCGACCATCAATGCCTGAAAAAACCGAACCACATGCCCGCCTTGATTGCCAACAAGCCGAGGCTCTGTCTCTCTTCTTTTGAACCCAGTCCAATGCAGCAAGTCGGAACCAAGGCGAACCTTATACGTTAAGGACCCGCTCTATATGACTTTATTTATACAGTTATTTATACAGTTATTTACACAGATGTATTGCATGTAGTCGCCTGCACAGGCGCAGGTAGATCAGCAGATTCAACAATAACATAAAAGCAGCAATCCCCCACTGCATCTCTTGCGTCAAACCGGCCGGATAAATCAGCGGCTCAATGTACTGGCCGATAAAACTGCCAGCATAGGACGACTCACCCGCCTTCTCTCGCAAGCCCTGTTCAAGCGGTGTCAGTGGACAGGTTTCACCGGAAAACTCTATCCATACAGCCCAACAGAGCGCAGGCAGATGCAACCAGCAGAGTTGTGGATGCTTGAGCACCAGCAAACCACCTGCTCCCACAAACAGCACGAATGCAAAATGGAGTAACAACACGAGATCGGCAAAGAAACCATACATCATTCCACTATGTTATTTTAAATCGTGACTGTATAACAGACCCTCGCAGCAATGCATTAAAGGCCCCATCGTTTTTTACTTAACTTAAACAGGAACTTGCGGCGCTTGTCTTTTGGCATACTGCGTAGAGCCGCCACATACACGGCTTCTTCTTCTGACAAAGACTCTGCCAGTTTTAATGCCTCTCGCTGAGCATCGGGAGAAAGGGCATTGAACAGGCTTAACGCATCGGCACTCAGCTCCTCAGGGTTCATATCGCTGATTATCAGGCCTAAATACTATCGGGTCCACAAGATTCAGATAAACTGGCTGTACAGCACCAGCGCGAAAAACAGTAAAAAACCTGCCCCCATAGACCTGAGCACCAGCTTGCGCTGTTTCGGCAGACTCAATCCCATCAATGTACCACTGATCAGCGTCAGCATCATCACCATTACCATAATAATAACGAAATCATTGAATAAATCCTTGCCATGCCCCTTGTGCATACTCATGAAACGGCCATACCAGCTGGGTGTATAGAGCTTGAACACCGCCACATGATTATTCCTGGTGGAAGGACGCAGCTTGAGCCAGTGGTTGTTACCGTCCCAGAAGAGATAATCAACGTGCAGGTCGGAATTCCACTTCAACCTGTACTCGTCCAACGGCTCGGATATGCCACGCCTGGCCAACTCTGCCGCAGCTAAAACCTTGAGCTGATGAGCATCAGTCGGCAACGGATGATCAAGCTCAATACGGAACTCCTCAATGGAATATTCGGGTTTAATATCAGAGATATAAAAGACGCCGGTAATGAAGAACATGATCGTGATCGGGAACACTACCGAAGCCAGAACCATGTGCATCTTCATCAAGGTATATCGTTTGATGATCATCTATTCACTCCAACAGTAACCCTTTGAACCAGATGACCGATCCAACCGTCGCTACAGCAGTTCACCTGGCTACCTTGTCAAACACCCGAAACTTAAATGCCGCAGAGAATCAAACTATCCTGTAACAGGGAGAGTAACTATCAGCTGACATTTTCATGCGGCCCTGCTCCACAAAGGCATTGAGCAGTCTGTCAACCGGCCCCATGATGCTACTATCGCCGTGAATCTCAAAATCACCATATGTTTCAATCGCACGGATTCCCTCATCCTTCACATTACCGGCAACCAGAGCTGAGAAGACACGGCGAAGATTTGCCGCCAGCAGGTAGGCTGGCTGATTCTCATGCAGCGCCAGATTGCGCACATTTTCATGGCTAGGCGCAAAAGGCTTCTGAAACTCATGATCAATCTTCAAGGTCCAGTTAAAGTAGAAAGCGTCACCATTTTTTATGCGATGCTCGCGCACCTCATCCATACCCGCGCGCATGTGATGCGCCACCAGAGCCGGATCATCAATAATGATACGATAGCGTTTCTGTGCCTCAGGCCCCAATGTTTCACCGATAAATGCGTCAACATGCCTGAAATAATCTCTGGCTGACTCCGGCCCTGATAATATTAACGGGAATGGTATACCCCTGTTATCCGGATGCATCAGGATACCCAGCAGATAGAGTATCTCTTCAGCCGTCCCCACACCACCGGCAAATACAATAAAGCCGTGGCCTGCACGTACAAATGCCTCCAGCCGCTTTTCGATATCGGGAAGAATAATCAGGTTGTTTACAATCGGATTGGGAGCCTCTGCAGCGATAATGCCCGGCTCGGTAATTCCAAGGTAAAGACCATCATGAATACGCTGCTTGGCATGTCCAATGGTCGCGCCTTTCATTGGCCCCTTCATGGCCCCCGGACCACAACCTGTACAGACATCGAGACCACGCAGGCCCATCTCATAACCGAGCTGTTTACTGTAAATATACTCATTGCGATCTATCGCATGACCACCCCAGCAGACCACAAGATTAGGATCACGTATCAGATCGAGCACTCTGGCATTGCGCAGTATATAAAACACCGCATTGGTAATGCCTTCGGAACTGCTCAGATCAATGTTCAGGTTATTGGTAATTTCGTCATGCGTGAAAACTATATCCCTGAGCACGGAGAAAAGGTGTTCATGAATACCCTTGATCATTACCCCGTCAACAAAGGCACTGGCCGGTGCATTGAACAGCTCCAGCTTGATCCCGCGTTCAACCTGTCGCACATGGATATCAAAATCTTTATAACGCTCCAACAGTATGTGCCCGTCATCCAGATCCGCATCACAATTCAGAACAGCCAGAGAGCAGTTCCTGAACACCTGATACAGGCCACCGGAGCTGGTATTGAGCAATTGCCCCACTTCCAGCTTGGAGAGCAGCTCCAAACGATCATCCGGCGCAAGAATCGCATCAATCACTTCGTAGTCCATAAAGGCTCCTTCACGGCTCGCTGTTATCTATAGCGCTGCCCTAGATAGTAAAGCAATATACAGGCCATATCCCTGCCGCTTCACTCTCTGTTCTGAGTTTATAAACGAAGAGCGGGAACCAGAGTTCTACACGTGCCTCCCTTTCAGAACGCTAAGGTGTGCCACTGTCTGTTCTGCACAATGCAACGATGGCATCTGCAAGACCTGCCTCGGCTTCTGTTTTCTGCTCCAGCACCCACAACGGCAAATCTTCCGGCCAAAGCGGCAAAAGCTTTACCGCGTCTTTGGCTGTTGTCACGATAGTCCCACGCGTTTCCAGCAGTGTCTGAACGTCCGATCTGGAATAAGCGTGGTGATCGGCAAAACGACTGAATTCGCCCACGTCATAACCCAAAGCCTTCAGATCAACCACAGCACGCCCCGGGCGCGCGATGCCTGTGACCAGATGAACAGGGCGAGAAGCTTCCAGCAGGAAATCACCCTGGCTGTTCCAGTCCCGAAGTAATCCGGCTTTTGCCGACCATAACCACTCTTTATGTCTGCTTAACGGCTTAAAACCGGAGTATCCCGTTCTTACAATCACATCGGCCAGAGCCAATGCGCTGACAGGTTCTCGTAATGGCCCTGCAGGCAACAGAGCACCGTTGCCTACGCCTTCGCTTGGCACCAGCACAATGTCGCAGACACGTTCCAACTGCCTGTACTGAAAACCGTCATCGAGTATAAGAATATCGCCGTATTCTGCGCCCACCTGCGCACCCGCAACACGGTCGCGCCCTGCAATCACCGGGCATCCACTGAGTCGATGCAAGAGAACCGCTTCATCCCCCACTTCATGGGCTTTGGAGTAATCAGAAACCCGATGCGGCGTTTGATTGTTTGCCCCATCACCGCGTGATAACAGTACAGGACTGAATCCCCGCTGTTTCAGTTCAGCAGCCAGCCACACCACAAAAGGCGTTTTACCACTGCCGCCGACGGTAATATTACCAACCGAAATGATCGGAACAGGCGGTTTCACCGCGTGTTTCAAGCGTTGCTGCTGATCGAATTTCGCAACTAATGCATAAACACCGGACAAGGCAGAGAGCACCGGATTCGGTTTGCGTTTGGTGTTCCACCACATGTGTTCAATGCGTTGATGCAGCATCCATTCTCCCATCAATGATAATGACTGAACCTAACCCCCGTTCCCCCTTTCATCTAGCGCCCCTGTGCAGCAGAGCGAAATCTGAACCCAAGTATAAAAACCAGTCACGAGATACAATCGGTGTTCTCGTTAATGTTTCTTGATAAAGGCCTGGGCCCCGCCATGGATCATCTCCCTGCCGTTATTACGACAAGCCCAGATGGCGCTTAATACTGCCCTTGGTACGCTACCGTACAGACGCACATCGGGATGAGCCGCTAATATGTAGAGGGTAAAAGGAGTCCTCGCACACGCCTTCGTATTGAAGTGCGTTCACACAATCAGGATTCCGGCAAAAGGAGAGCTCAACATGAAACGATTTCTTATCGCATCGGCAGTCGCCGTTGTAAGCGCTACGAGTCCGGCACTGGCGGCCGACGTGGGAGTCTCAATCAGCATTGGCCAACCAGGCTTTTATGGCCAACTCGACATAGGCGGCTTCCCACCACCTCCCGTGATCTATCGTCAGCCTATCATTGTAGAGCGAGCTGCCCATAACCGCCCTCCGGTCTATCTGCGTGTACCTAAGAATCACGCCAACCATTGGCGCAAGCACTGCCGCAAATACAACGCCTGCGGCGAACGGGTCTATTTTGTACAGGACGACTGGTATGAACGTGACTATGTCCCGCGTTACCAGGAAAGACATCACAGGAAAGACAGGGATCAGCATGACAATCGTCGCGATGATCGCAGTGGAAGCGACCACAAGAGCAAAGATCGAGGCCACGGTAACAAGCACTAAGAAGAGCAAGTTAACCGGCCCCCCCCACCAGCAACTTGCTCACACAGAAAAGCCGCCTCTGACAAAGGCGGCTTTTTTGATGTCTGGCATTGACCCACTTTTTAGGTTTTGGAACTTTATCCCGCCACCCACTGACTCAGCCCAATTGATAGATATAGACCGGCGTATTGTAGAGATCATTCAGCCGGGTCGTTTGCACCGGGCTATATGCAGGCAGGGCAAAGGTGCTGCTAATCAAATACCTGTTTGCACCATGCACCCCTGCCAGTTTTTGTTGCAGATCATTCATTCCTTCTGGAAACAGGTAACAGACCAGCAACGATGCTGACGAGAGCTCTGCAGTCAGAAAGTTCTGCCGGTATATCTCAACGTGATGCAGCCTGAAGGTAAATTTATACAGGTACGTATAGAGCCACGGCAGCCAGGAGAGCTCATAACCGATCACCCGACGATGCGGATATTTGCGTGCCAGCGCAAAGAGCAGTGTTCCCCAACCTGAACCAAGCTCGATGATAGCCCCCTCACCCGCGACTTCGCTGGCCGCAAGTATTGCCCGCCTGGCTTTTGCAGAACTCGGCATCGGCGATATACCGACATTCAGCGTAAACCAGACCACAGACAGCCCCGCCAGCCCGATGATTGTCAGCACTCCGAGTTCAAACATGCGATATTATTCCTTTTAGTATTTGCCATCAAAATGAGGTGGTGTCTTTTTCCAGATGATAGATTACCCACCAGTCAAACAACTCAATAACTCGTGCCTGACCCCGGTTACTGCCAATCAGCATTCCTGCCGATTTGTCAGCCACTCTTTAAAAAAGATTGTAAGCCATTGCAGGGATTTCTCGTAAATCGGTGTATCATCACGCCCTCGGGGGCCAGCAATATTCAAAGTGATTATTTGATTGATTGTTAACCAGGTAACGACTTCACCCGGAGAAGGACTGGATGGTGAACAGATCAGAAACGGTTTGTTGAGCTGTTCACAAAACTGAACAGTCAAAGCCGTGCCGCCGGTTGGTTCTCCCTCACAGAGAATCAAGGTGGCATCACTATCGCGGACATTCCAGCGAGTACGGGTTCGATATTTATTACACTTGGTTTCTGTCAGCGGATAGGAATCCGGTATCGGACCATCTGCTGCGCGTCGCCCTTTCGGACACCAACCCCCTACTTCCAAACCCAACGCCATGGCCGCATCAAGTGCGGCGCGATCAACACCAGTCTGACCACCGGAAACGATGGTCATACTGGATGATTCATCAGATGAAGTAAGAGGCATAAATCCCTATTATTTATTTAGAAATAACCTGCATACCACCCATGTAAGGCTGCAGAACTTTAGGAATAGAAACTGAACCATCGGCCTGCCAGTAGTTCTCCAGAATCGCGACCAAGGTTCGTCCGATGGCCAGGCCCGAACCGTTCAGGGTTGCTGCTGGCTGTGGTTTGCCACCCTCGTCCCGGTATCGAATTCCGGCACGTCGGCCCTGAAACTGACCGAAGGAAGAGCAGGATGAAATCTCGCGATAACAATTCTGACTTGGCAGCCAGACTTCCAGATCAAACGTTAATTGCGATGAAAAGCCGATATCGGAAGTGCATAACTGCATGGTTCGATATGGTAATTCCAGTGCCTCCAGTACCGCTTCGGCATGGCCTAGCAATTCATTCAGATCAGACAAAACACGTTCCGGTGTGGTGATATGCACCAGCTCCACCTTGTCGAATTGATGCTGGCGGATAATGCCGCGCTCGTCGCGACCTGCAGAACCGGCCTCGCGACGGAAGCACGGGGTATAAGCGCAGTGACGTATCGGCAAATCTGAGGCATCAAGAATTTTATCCTGATACAGGTTAGTCACAGGCACTTCGGCTGTCGGAATCAGATAGGCATCTTCTCCCTCCAGCTTATACAGATCATCGGCAAACTTCGGCAGCTGACCTGTGCCTGTCATGGTCCTGCTGTTGGCAATCGCCGGTACCCATACTTCTTCGTATCCGTGTTTATCAGCATGCAGATCGAGCATGAACTGCATCAAAGCGCGCTCCATACGTGCAGCCGCACCCCTGATGACGGTAAAACGACTACCGGCAAGTCTAGCACCTGCTTCAAAATCGAGAATGCCAAGATCCGTGCCTATATCCCAATGCGGTGGCACGTCATCAGTTCTGCGAGTTCCCCAGCGACGCAGCTCAACATTATCGTCTTCGGATTCACCGTCGGGTACCGAATCATGCAAGGGATTGGGAATTTCCAACAATGCCGCAGCAAACTCAGCTTCGGCATCCTTGGCCAACGTATCCAGCTCTTTCACGCGACGACTGACTTCACCCATCGCGGCAATTTCAGCCGTCGCATCTTCACCCGTGCTCTTCTTCATGCCAATGGCCTTGGAAGCACGGTTACGCTCAGCCTGCTGGGCCTCGGACTCGGTTTTCAGCTCACGTTGGCGTACATCCAGTTCCGCAACCCGCGCCCAGGCACTGCCGGGGGCGATAACATCGCCACCACGGCGAGCTATGGCCGCCTGTAACCGATCAAATTCTTTACGCAGTGCCTGTCTGTCGATCATTCCTGCTCTGCCCCATCCTCAGTCTGACTCGCTGCGCGAGTTTCGCTGTTCGGATCATCATCAGCAGGACCATCAGTTAAACTTTCATCGGCAACACCATCCATAAGCATGCCATCTTCATCATCCGACCTGTCAACGACACGCACAGCACCGATCACACGCTCTTTACCCTCAACATCGAACAGCTTCACACCCTGTGTGTTACGACCGATGATAGAGACTTTATCCAGCTTGATGCGTACCAGACGACCAGTATCGGTCATCATCATCACCTGATCACCTTCTAGCACGAGCAGGGCTCCGATCATGTTACCATTTCGACCACCGGTTTTCAGTGTGAACACACCCTGACCACCACGTTTCTGCACATTGTACTCGCCAACCGAGGTGCGTTTACCGTAACCGTTTTCAGAAACAGCCAGCAAGCTTGCTTCGTCAGTCACCAGCGTCATGGAAATAAGGCGTTCACCTGCTGCCATGCGCATACCGGTCACGCCGCGTGTGCTGCGGCCCATAGGACGCGCATCGGACTCAGCAAAACGAATCGCTTTACCATTACTGGCACAGAGCATGATGTCCTGTTCACCGTTAGAGACATCCACTGCAATCAGATCATCATCGTCATCAATATTGATAGCGATAATGCCATTGGTACGAATATTCTTGTATTCGGACAGTTTGGTTTTCTTGATCACACCATTCTTCGTGGCCATGACAATAAACTGATCTTCACCAAACTCACGAACCGCCAAAGTAGCGGAGATCTTCTCATCCTTCTCTACCGGCAACAGGTTAACCAGCGCTTTGCCGCGCGCAGCCGCACCCGACTGTGGCACCTCATACACTTTTTTCCGGAACACTCTTCCACGATCAGAGAAAAAGAGCAGATAATCATGTGTGGAAGCCACCATCAACTGGGTGACAAAGTCCTCTTCCTTGGTGGTCATTGCCGTTTTACCCTTGCCACCACGACGCTGGGCACGATACAACGATGCCGCATTGCGCTTGATATATCCCTCACTGGATATGGTGACCACCATATCCTCTTCGGTAATCAGATCTTCAACGGAGAGTTCTGCAGTTTCATCCATAATGATAGAGCGACGCGGATCAGCATACTTATCACGCACGAATTCGAGTTCTTCAACAATCACACCCATAAGCAGTTTCTCATCGGCCAGTATAGCTTTCAGATGAGCAATCAATTTTTGCAGTTCATCAAATTCAGCCTGAATCTTGCCACGCTCAAGCCCTGTCAAACGATGCAGGCGCATATCCAGAATTGCCTGCGACTGGAGATCAGAAAGACCGAATCTATCCATCAAACCGGCCTTCGCCTCAGCCGGTGTCGCACTTGCCCGGATCAGCTTGATTACTTCATCGATGTTGTCGAGCGCAATCAGCAGACCTTCAAGAATATGGGCACGGGCTTCAGCCTTGGCCAGATCAAACAGGCAACGGCGTGTGACTACCTGACGACGATGATCAAGGAAATGTAAGAGTAGTTCTGTCACACCGCACAACTTGGGCTGACCATCAACGAGAGAGAGCATATTACAGCTGAAGTTGCACTGTAGCTGGGTCTGTTTGTAGAGGTTATTAAGAATAACTTCCGGAATTTCGCCACGTTTGATCTCAATAGCGATGCGCATGCCGTCACGGTCGGATTCGTCGCGCAGATCAGAGATGCCTTCGAGTTTTTTGTCACGCACAAGATGCGCAATATTCTCAATCAGGTTGGCTTTGTTCACCTGATACGGCAACTCGGCAATAATGATCGATTCACGTTTACTCTTCGGGTTCACCTCGATCAACGCCTTGGCACGCATGGTGACTGAACCGCGCCCTGTCATAAACGCATCACGAATGCCCGCACGCCCGTAGATGAAACCGCCGGTTGGGAAGTCAGGCCCAGGCATGATCTGCATCAGTTCATCGTCATCAATATCCGGATTGGCAATCAGTGCAATACATGCATTGATGGTTTCAGACAGATTATGCGGTGGAATATTGGTGGCCATACCAACGGCAATACCCTGGGAACCGTTAATCAGCAGGTTAGGGTATTTGGCAGGCAATACCTTAGGTTCTTTCAGTGACTCATCATAGTTGGGCGCAAAATCAACGGTATTCTTATCGATATCGGCAAGCAGCTCAGCAGCGAGTTTACTCATACGCGCTTCGGTGTAACGCATGGCTGCAGGTGAATCACCATCGACCGAACCGAAGTTACCCTGACCATCAATCAGCAGATGTCGCATACTCCAGGGCTGTGCCATACGCACCATGGCATCATACACCGCCGTGTCGCCATGCGGATGGTACTTACCGATCACATCACCAACCACACGAGCCGACTTCTTGAACGGCTTGTCATGCGTGGAACCCAGATCCTGCATCGCAAACAGGATACGTCGATGCACCGGCTTCAAGCCATCGCGGGCATCCGGCAGTGCACGCCCTACGATCACACTCATAGCGTAAGCGAGATAGGAGCGTTTCATCTCATCTTCTATTAGTACAGGTACAGACGGATTAGATACAGGTGGATCCAGTGTTTCTTCCATTGTTTTAAACCTCGTGTTCATCAATAAGCTGGTAATAAACTGGTGCCCTCGGCGCGATTCGAACGCACGGCCTGTCGCTTAGGAGGCGACCGCTCTATCCTGCTGAGCTACGAGGGCTAACGGGCATGTTTTTTTCCACTCCCCTTTTTGAGGTAAAAAAACGTAAAAAAAAAAGAGATCATTCCGGGTTGCAATAAAATCCATGCCCATGATTTTTGTGCAATAAAATCTCGCGTTGAATGATAGCGTCAAGCATACGGAACTGCACGGTTAAACACACTCTTTTTCAACCTCAAATAACCTGAAAATCATCTCATCGCAGAGGACGCAGAGAACACAGGGGAAAAACCATTCAAATGGAGTGATCTGAGCTGGTCAGGCCTTATAGAATGATGCCACTGAGACGCTTCAGACCTGATGCCCGGTCTGAATTTCAGGATCAGTTAAATGCCTGTTTTAGTCATAGTGCAACAAGCTGAGAACTTTTGTGCCCGGCAAGGCCTTGCGACCATGCAAAAAATCCAGTTCGATGGCAAACAGACAGGCAACCACTTCTGCGCCCAGCTTTTGCACCAGTCCTACCGTTGCACAAGCCGTGCCGCCGGTTGCCAACAGGTCATCCACAATCACAACTTTGTGGCCAGCACTGAGTGCATCCCGGTGGATTTCCAGTCTGTCCATACCGTATTCAAGTTCATATTCCACACTATGAATTTCCGCAGGCAACTTGCCGGGTTTGCGTACAGTAACCAGACCCAGGCCCAATTTGTTTGCCAGAGCTGCACCAAATATGAAACCGCGCGATTCAATGCCCACAATGGCATCAACATCAGGTGCTATCAGCTCTGCCATGTCTGATACAGCCGCAGCAAAAGCCTGACCATTGGCCAGCATAGGCGTGATATCTTTAAAGATTATGCCGGGTTTTGGGAAATCCGGCACATCACGAATGAACCGCGACCAGTGAACTGCAGCCTCTTGCCCCATCAGATGATCTCCTCAAAACTTACATCTTCATGTTCAACCATACGACGCAGCTTCTGCAAAGCTGCCACCTGAATCTGGCGAATACGTTCGCGCGTCACGCCCACATGTTCACCGATTGCTTCAAGCGTCCACGGGTCATCATCAAGCCCCAGTCCGTAGCGCAGACGTATGACTTCTCTCTCCTTAATCGTGAGCTTATCCATCCACTTCTTCAGCAACTCATCGCGTCGAGCATGCTCCATACGCTCACTCGGTGGGCTGGCAGACGCATCTTCTGTCACATCATAGAGAGTAAAATCACCATCTTCGTGCAACATCTGATCTGCGCTTTCGGTTGTAACAGAACTCCTGAGCAGGGTTTGCACCCGTGTAAGCGGCACACCCAGTGCCTCGGCAACCTCCATTTCATCAGGTTCACGCCCCAACACCGTGCGCAGCTGATTAAAGCTCTTGAGGACCGCATTAAACTCTTTGGCGATATGTACCGGCAAACGGATTGTACGGGACTGATTCATAATGGCGCGTTCCACCGCCTGCCTGATCCACCACGTCGCGTAGGTAGAAAAACGACAACCGTGTGATGCGTCAAACTTCTCTACCGCGCGCATCAACCCCAGGTTGCCCTCTTCGATCAAATCAGCCAGTGCCATGCCACGATTCATATAACGACGTGATATTTTCACGACCAGTCGCAGATTGGTCTGTATCATCTGCTGGCGAGCGCCTTCGTCACCAGCGGCGATTTTCTTGGAGAGATCAACCTCTTCTTTGGCGGACAGCAACTCATAACGGGAAATTTCCCGCATATACATTGTCATAGGTTCAAGACTTTGATTTTTACTCATTGGCCCCTATACCTGAAGAGTTGTTAAAGCTGAAAATTTACCACGCCCCGTGTCAAGGCGACTATCTCATCAGTGTGGTAAATAGGCAAGTGGATCAACCGCCACACTGCCCTGTCTGACTTCAAAATGAAGGTGTGGTCCACTGGCCCGGCCAGTCTGCCCTACCCTTGCAATGACAGCTCCAGCTTTAACATGTTGCCCCTTAGCCACGAGGTTGCGCTGATTGTGACCATAGGCGGTAAATAGATTATTGCCGTGCCTGATAATCACCAGGTTTCCGTAACCGCTTAAGCGATGATCCGAGTAGACCACCGTACCCGATGTCGCAGCATGTATCGGCGTACCCTCCTTGGCACTGATATCCACCCCGTCATGCATGCGAGAGCCTCTGCGACCAAAGCGACTGGTCACCTTACCACGCACCGGCCATTGCAGACGCCCTCCGGTTGCTTTGGTTTTATGGCGCGGCTTTTCTACTGTTAACTTCTTATCCGGTTGTTTTGCCTGACGCGGCCTGCTTGCATTATTGATTTTAGCGGCGGTAGAATCATAGGAGCCTTTAGGAGCCCATCGATCTATATACAATCGCTGTCCCACATAGATTCTGTAGGGGTAAGGAATGCGGTTGCGCATGGCGATGAGCTTGTAATGCACGCCGAATTTTTTACCAATACTGTACAGTGTATCCTGTGCTCTAACATAACGAATAACAGGCTTGCCACTTTTTCCGGCTGGCTTGGAGACCACCGGCTTGCTGCTGCCCGGCTTGCTGGGTGGTGTCTGCGTGCTGTAACAGCCCGCAAGCGACACCAGCAGCAACAGGCAGAGCAGCCGGCCCATCAAACCCATAACAGAGCAAACCCTCCAATAACCGCCACAGTTACCGCCACGGTCAACAATTCAAAATGTTTTTCAACCCAGTGGCGTAGTTTGTCGCCACCCCAGTACATCAACCCTGCTTCCAGATAGAAACGTGCGGCACGCGATGCCAGGGCAGCGAGTATAAACGGCACAAATGGCATACCGAATGTTCCCGCTGCAATGGTGATAATTTTGAAAGGAATCGGTGAAAATCCGGCCACGAGCACAACCCAGATACCATGCTCAACAAACAACTGCTGAACATGATCAAACGTTTCCATTGCGTGGTAAAACTCCAATACCGGCTGGGCGATGGCGGCAAACAGAAACATACCAATGGCATAACCAATGGCGGCTCCGATGGTAGAACCCGCAGTTGTGATCGCAGCAAGGCGGAATGCACTTGTCGGACTACTCATAGACATCAGCAACAGCAGCACATCAGGCGGAATCGGAAAAACACTGGCTTCAATAACGGCAATCAGAAACAGGGCCCATCTTGCATGCGGGTGCTCCGCCCAGGCCAGCGTCCAGTTGTACAGACGTCGCAGCAGGGAGATACGCGATTGGCTTACCTGTTCATCAGAAATGATTCACTCCTTCAAGCAGTGGAACAAAGGTACATGCATCGAAATACTCTTCTGTATAACCGCCGGATTGTTTGCGTCGTTTCACCAGACGGTGATCACCACCTTCCCCTTCAGGAAGCAGCAATACACCACCGGGTTTCAATTGCTGCAACCATACATCGGAAGCAAAGCCTCCTGCAGTGACAATGATCGCATCATAGGGTGCATATTCTTCCCAACCAAGACGACCATCTGCACACTTAAGCATGACATTGGCATGACGCGCTGCACGCAAATTCTTACGAGCCCGCTCGTGCAAAGGCAGGATGCGTTCTATGCTATAAACTCTTCGACACAGGCGTGACAACACCGCGGTCTGATAACCGCAACCAGTGCCTATTTCAAGCACACGCTCATGCCCCTGCAATTCAAGCAGCTGGGACATGCGAGCGACCATATAGGGTTGGGAAATAGTTTGGCCGGAGCCAATAGGCAGTGCACAGTCATGGTAGGCACGGGAGGCCAGTGCTGAATCAACAAACAGATGTCTGGGCACCGACAGCATAGCATCAATCACGCGAGCGTCGTTAATGCCTCTCGCAAGCAGCTGTTCAGACACCATGCGCTGCCTGGGGCGCTCATATGCGAGGTTGGTATGCGGTTGCATCGGTTACATCTCCATGATTTTAAAAAAAATGGTCGGGACGAGAGGATTCGAACCTCCGACCACACGGCCCCCAGCCGTGTGCGCTACCAGACTGCGCTACGTCCCGATTCATGGGCGATGAAGCATACTGAAAACAATAAAGAATGATAGAAGATTGATCTGACTTTCAGGTTAGACGATAAGATTAATCGAGCAACTTATAAATTGCGCTCAGCTCCTCTTTGACCTGACGAAGCTGAGTCTGACTGTCTTTCTGTTCAACAATATCTTCCAGATCACCGTTAAGCAGGCGTTTCTTGGCACCACGAATGGTGAAATTAAGATCGTAGAGAAGATGCTTTATCTGCAGAACCGCATAAACATCACGGTGGCGATAGAAACGGCGATTGCCTGTTTTCTTCACCGGCTTGATATGTTTGAACTCCGTTTCCCAATAACGAAGCACATGCGGTTCAACGCCGCATACATCACTGACTTCGCGAATGGAGAAAAAAAGTTTGTCGGGCAGCTCAGGAACTTGCAGCCCTGATTTGGCTAACGCCTCTTTTGAGCTCATTGATCACCCTCAACCAGCTTTTTCTTCAACAAGGGACTGGCACGGAAGGTCACGACAGAACGCGGTGCAATGGTAATATCAGAGCCAGTCTTGGGATTTCGGCCCCGGCGAGCATGTTTCTGGCGAACAATAAAATGACCAAAGCCGGACAGCTTCACATTATCACCCTGTTCGAGTGAGTTGCGAATAACTCCAAGTACGGATTCAACAATCTCAGCTGATTCTTTTTTGGTCAGTCCGACACGTTCGTGAACGATTTTAGCAATCTCAGCTTTGGTCACTACCCTCACCCTCTAAACTACAATTAAAACGAGTCTTTGCCATTTCCTGCTAGAAAAAGCTTATGAACATTAGCAGAACCTCTTAATCTGTCAAAGATTTTTTGAAATTAACATGCTTAAGAAATAAAACAAATCTGCGACAATTGTGATGATTATATAGTCCGGCAAGTATGGCTGGTGAATTTATGCCGGAATCAACTGCCCTTCATGCAGGCACAACATACGATCGCAGGCTTTAGCCAGAGCTTTGCTATGTGTCACCATAACAACAGCAGCATTTTCTTCTCTGCATAGCTGTTGCAGCAACTCAAACACTTCATGGGCAGTGCGTTCATCCAGATTACCTGTCGGTTCATCGGCCAGTAAAAGTCTCGGTTTTGTAGCCAATGCTCTGGCTACCGCCACACGCTGAGCCTCTCCACCCGAGAGCTTGGCAGGCGTATGCCTCTCACGTTCCGCCAGCCCCAAACGTTGCAGCAGTTCCCTGCCACGTATGTTTGCCACTTCCACTGTTGCGCCCTGCACCATCAACGGCAGCACAATATTTTCCAACGCAGTCAGCTCAGGAATCAGATGGTGGGCCTGATAAACAAAACCGATCTTTTCATTGCGCAGGCGCGCCTGTTTATTTGCACCCAGATCCTGAATCGCTTCACCGGCCAACCAGATTTCACCGGCATCCGGGCGCTCCAGCGTACCGAGAACCTGCAGCATCGTAGACTTGCCACTGCCTGATTCACCTATCACGGCAAGAAATTCACCTTCATGCAGATCAAATTCTATCGCACGCAGAATTTCCAGGCGTCCGTCCGGTGCATCGAAACCTTTGCACAGACCACTGACTTTAAATAACGATTTACTCATATCTCAAGGCCTCAGCTGGCGGCACGCTGGCAGCACGCCAGGCCGGATAGAATGTTGCCAACACACCCATGATCAAGCTGGCAATTACAATCACCGCTACCGATGAAAAATCTATTACGGAAGGTACATGGTCAATAAAATAAACTTCTCCAGACATGAACTGCATACCGAGCATGCTTTCAATCCAGGCCAGCAATGGATCAAGTTTCCACGCCAGCAGCAGACCGAGCACTGTACCGAGCATGGTTCCGACACCGGAGAGCAACATGCCCATAAGCAGGAACACGCGCATGACAGAACTGTGAGTAGCACCTACCGTTTTCAGAATAGCGATCTCTTTACGCCGCTCCATCACCACCATAACCAGGGACGCCACCATGTTAAACACAGCCACCATGATAATCAGCGACAGAATAACACCCATGGCCACACGTTCAGTCTTCAGTGCATTAAAAAATGCACGATGGCGTTGCTGCCAGTCAGTGACCCATGCGCCAGCGGGTAGCTTTTGACGCACCAGCTTTGCTATTTCGCCAGCCTGATCGCGGTCATGCAGAAACAGTTCAATACCTGTCACTGAATTCCCCATACGATTGAGACGTTGAACGGCAAGCAGCGGCGTCACTATCACACCAACATCATATTCGTGGAAGCCTGAATCAAAGATGCCCACCAGTTCGAAAGCCCGCATGCGCGGTGAAGCACCCGATGGACTGATGCCGCCGCTCGGTGACATCAGGCGCACATTGTCACCCACATCAAGCCCCAGCTTCCTGGCCAGTGTTTTACCCATCACCACTTCAAACGGTGAAGCCTGATCACTGATAAAACGTCCTTTGACAACATGAGCAGCAATATCGTCACTGCGTGTTGTATCCACACCTTTGAGCAGCGCACCAAAAGCACGTGATCCGTAAGACGCCAATACCTGGGACTGAATATAGGGAGCTGCCCTTTTTACACCGCTCAACGACTCGGACTGCTTCAACCATGCAGGCCATTCAGCCAGTGTGTCACCGGGCCCCTGCACATCGATATGAGAAGAAAAACCCAGCAGCTTATCCCGGATTTCAACGGCCGCACCATTCATCACGGAAAGCACGACAATCAGCGTCATCACACCGATGGCGATGCCTACACCGGAGCTCCAGCTGATCAGGGAAACAAACTTCTCACTGCGGCGGGAACGCAAATAACGACGCGCCAGCATCCATTCATATGGGCGAAAAAAGCCTTGTTTCATGTCTGTTGTGCAACTATAGGTAGCGAATATGGATACATCTGTCCTCTCTTGATGAGCGATCGGCTCAGGCAGCGAAGATACAGATAGACGTGTGAAATTACGATGGAAATCAGCATCATGCCAAAGGCACGCGTCATAAACACAACGAATGCTACGGGATGCCCTGCGCGCTGTGCAAAGCCAGCAACAATCAGCTTTGCTGAAGCGCCAATCAATGAACCATTACCACCAAGGCAAGACCCTGGCTCCAGAGCCCACCACAATCGAATCAGCGGCTCAGGGTCGCCGAGTGCCGTATCCATGCACTGCAAGCAACGGAATCACGGCCACCGCAAAAGGAACATTATCGACAAGAGCGGATGCATTCGCAGCATCCACAGGCCGGGGATCCGGCTGTAGCAGCAAATCACCACGGGCTAATTCCAGTGTTTTGTGCGCTGGCATTTCAATCACACCGGTTACAACAATAAACAGCCCGGGAGTTACTCCGGCCTCATATGAGGAAACAGCAGCACATCACGAATAGAGTGCTGCCCTGTAAGCATCATAACCAGTCGATCTACCCCGATACCCACCCCTGCTGCAGGAGGCATGCCAAATTCCAGCGCACGCAGATAATCTTCATCCACGCCGACTGCCTCCAAATCTCCGGCAGCTTTAGCCTGAGCTTGCGCTACAAAACGACCACGCTGATCATCCGGATCATTTAATTCAGAGAACCCATTGGCCATTTCACAACCGGCAACAAACAATTCAAATCGATCAGTGACAGTAGCTTCATCATTATTGCGGCGCGCCAGTGGCGAGACATCAACAGGGTAATGGGTGATAAATGTAGGTTGATCCAGATTCGGCTCCACCAGCTCTTCGAACAAAGCCACCAGATAATGGCCTGCTTTCCAGGTAATCAGCGGCTTAAAGTCCGGCATTTCCTGCAAGCAAACCGTTGCCAGCAGTGCCTTGTCATTGGCATGGCCTCTGAGATCGGGTCGTTTTTCAAACACAGATTCATCGAGTCGAATACGTTTAAATGGCTTGGAAAGGTCAATCTGAACCCCCTCCCACTGCACAGCAGCAATGCCAAGTCCATCGGCAATACCGCGGATCAAACCTTCAGTTGTGTCCATGGCATCATTGAAATCGGCATAAACCTGATAAAATTCAACCATGGTGAACTCAGGATTATGCGTGGCATCGAGTCCTTCATTGCGGAAATTGCGGTTGATTTCAAACACGCGTTCAAAACCACCCACCAACAGGCGTTTAAGGTACAACTCAGGCGCAATGCGCAGGAACAGCTCCATATCCAGTGCATTGTGATGTGTTGCAAACGGACGCGCTGCTGCACCACCGGGCTGGGATTGCAACATCGGTGTTTCCACCTCAATGAAATCGCGTCTCTCCAGCCCCTGACGCAGCAACGAAATAACCTTCGAACGTGTCCTAAAGGTCTCACGCGATTCAGGTGTTACCATCAAATCCACATAACGCTGGCGGTACCGCGTTTCGATATCAGACAGACCGTGCCATTTCTCAGGCAACGGACGCAAGCATTTTGAAACCATTTCGATATGAGAAACCTTGACCGACAACTCGCCGGTTTTAGTGACAAACAGCGTGCCTCTGGCACCAACGATATCTCCCAGATCCCACTTTCGGGTTGGGTTATAGATATCGGCTCCACCGACAGCATCACGATTGACAAACAGCTGAATCTGACCAGAACCATCCTGAATCTTGATAAAGCTGGACTTACCCATCACGCGATGGGCCATCATGCGCCCTGCGATCAGAACCTCATGGCCAAGTTCGGCCAGCTCCTCAGCTTCTACATCACCAAAACGACTGTGAATATCAGCCGTGCTGTGATCGGTACGCCAAGTGTTTTTGTAAGCCTCGCCATGCGTACGCATGGTCGTCAGCTTCTCCCGACGAACTAAAATCTGTTCCGAGGCCTGTGGCCCAGGTGCTTGCGCGTTTGCTTGTTGCTGACCGGTGGTTTCCGGAACGTTATCGCTCATATACTTATCGATTAACGGCTGTGTAAATCCAGATCAGAAAAGAAAAATGCAATTTCAGTCGCAGCATTCTCTTCAGAATCAGAACCATGAACGGCATTGGCATCAATGGAGTCTGCATGGTCTGCACGAATCGTACCGGCTTCAGCTTCTTTCGGATTGGTTGCACCCATCAGCTGACGATTCAATGGTACGGCATTTTTACCTTCCAGGCACATCGCCAGGATAGGCCCGGAGCTCATGAATGAGCAGAGGTCTGCAAAGAATGGGCGAGCCGCGTGAACAGCATAAAAACGACCAGCTTCTTCGCCACTGAGGTGTGTCATGTTTGTAGCAATAACTGAAAGACCGTTCTCTTCAAAGCGACGTATAATGTCACCGATAACATTTTTAGCGACGGCATCAGGTTTAATAATAGAAAGTGTGCGTTGAACTGGCATTTTAGAATCCCCCTAAGGTAACGATGCAGCTTCTCTGCTGCGGCGGCGGCACTCTAGTGCAGAGTACCCCAACTTCCAAGTTCAGAAGTCCGGATAAATCAGCGGATCCTGTTGCCCGAGTTTTTCGAAACCCTGACGACGATAAAAACAGGAGTCACAATGCCCACAGGGCGTGCCATCTTCTCGCGGATCATAACAAGAACTGGTCAGCCCATAATCCACACCAAGACCAAGCCCCAGCTTGATAATCTCACTCTTCCCCAGCTCAATCAGCGGCGCAGATATCTCCAGTTTTTTACCTTCGGAGCCGGCTTTTGTGCCCAGACGTGCCGCCTGTACAAATGCTTCGAGAAATTCAGGTCGGCAATCCGGGTAACCGGAGTAATCTACGACATTGGCACCAATCACCAGGTAGGATGCGCCCACTGTCTCCGCCAGGCCTGCTGCCAGCGAAAGAAAAATAAGATTTCTGGCTGGCACATAGGTGACGGGTACACCCACATGGTTTTCGTCATCTTTGGGTACGGCCAGATCAGAGGTGAGAGCGGAATGGCCAATTGTGCGCATATCGACATTGATAATACGGTGGTCAGTTACTCCCATTGATGCCGCTACACGTGCAGAAGATTTTAATTCTACCTTATGCCGCTGGCCGTAATCGAAAGCAACGGTGTGACAATGCCAACCCATTGTTTTAACTGCCCAGGCTAGTGCAGTGCTGGAATCCAGGCCACCGGATAAGAGTACAACCGCCCTGATTGGTTCTTCCATTGTTCTATACCCCTGTTGCGTCAGCGTCCCATATCACTTTATGCAACTGCATCTGCATACGCACAGGCAGTTCGTCCTCCAGTATCCAGGCGCACAAATCGCTGGCTTGCACCGATCCAAAAGCAGGAGACATCAACAGGGTCGCTTTATTATTTTCAAGTTTGTTATGATCGATGAACTGCTTTGCCCACTCGTAATCATCACGACTGGTAAGTACAAATTTCAGCTCATCATTGGCCGATAACAGCTCAAGGTTTTCAAGCCGGTTGCGCTCTACTTCCAGGCTACCCGGCGTTTTAATATCTACAATACGGTGAACCGACTCAGGAACCTGATCAATCAGGTAGGCACCCGATGTCTCCAGCTGTACGATACAATCGAGCTGATCCAGCTCTTTTAATAGAGTGATACATTGCTTCTGGGCCAGAGGTTCGCCGCCCGTCACCAGCACCAGTGGACGGTTTCTCTGTTTTACTTCGCAGATAATGGCATCCATGTTCATCCACTGACCGCTGTCGGTTGGAATGGCTTGTGTGGTATCGCAATAGACACAGCGTAGCGGACAACCCGCCAGACGGATAAAAGTACACGGCATGCCAGCCAGGGTACTTTCCCCCTGTATGCTGTCATAAATTTCATGAATGCGTAGGCGGAACCTTGAAACAGTTATTGTTGAGTCTCCACAGGTGGATTGTCCGCAGCCTGGCCATCCACAATTTGATCAGCCGTAGTTTTTTGACTATCCACAGGTGATTTGGCATTGATGATGGCAAGCCGACCGCGCGCCTGCTGAGCGGGTGTGGAATCAGCATGTTCTCTTATCAAACGGCGATAATAAGCTACAGCGGCACCTGACTTCTTTTCAGCCTCAGAAATCTGGGCCAGCTTCAACAGTGCACCAGCATGTTTCACACTGTTTGGGTAGTGATCTGCGACATATTTGAAGGCATGAAGCGCACGTTCAAAATCATGTTGAGCATACCGGGTTTCCCCAAGCCAGTACCAGGCTTGGTCGGTATATTCACCATCGGGATATTTATCCAGCTGAGCATTAAAGGCTGTAGATGCTTCATCAAAACGCCCGCTCTTCAACGCCAGGTAAGCCGCCGTATAGGCATTTTTTTCTGCCTCTACTTCAATTGAGGGGTCTACCAAAGCTTTGGCTGCGGCAGCAGGAAGGGCAATCGGAGCATCCACTTCCGTTGTACGATGCGTTGTTGCTGATCTAACTTTTGCTACAACAACCTTTTTCTTCACTGCAACTCTATGTTTGACCGCCTGCATGGCTTTTATCTGGGCCATCAGCAAATCAATCTGTTGCTGCTGCTTTTGATTCACTTCTTCGAGTTGTTTGAGCTGGGTGCCAGTAGCTGCTGCTATCTCCAGCGCAGTGGCTTCAGACTTCTGCTGGTTAACTTTAAGATCATGGACGGAACGGATGACAGTATCTTTATCCTGAACCCATCGAACTTCCTTGTCATTGCCTGCACAGGCAGTTAATGCTGTGCCACATAACAAAAGGACGGCCATTGGGTATACCAATGGCCGCCTCTTAGTCTTCACAGCAAATGGATTAGCGGGCGACAATATCACCACGACGATTCTGAGCCCAGCAAGCTTCGCCGGAGCCCTTGCATACAGGACGCTCTTCACCAAAAGATACGGTATCGATACGACTTGCTTCCACGCCTGCGGAAGTCAGGTAATCACGCACGCTGTCAGCACGACGCTGACCAAGTGCCAGATTGTATTCGCGGCTTCCGCGCTCATCACAGTTACCTTCAACGGTAACATTCTCAGCAGCATTGGCATTCAGCCATGTTGCATAACCATCCAGTGTTGCACGCGCAGCTGCATCCAGATCAGCCATGTCAAATGCAAAATAGAGTGAGTTACTCGATGGTTTCATAACCGTAGGCGTCGCTACCGGTGCCACTGTTGGCGCTGCCATTGGCGCGGCCGGAGCAGCCTCAGTAACCACCTCGGTCTTCTTGGCACAGCCTGCAAACATCAATGCTGCTGCAGCTACGCCCAGCAAGAGTAATTGTTTTCTTGAACGTGTAGTTTCCATATCTCTCTCCCTTATAAACATCTGGTTTAGACGTATAGTGACAATTGCATTACTACAGTCAACCTTGATGTCGAATTATCGCCTATTATCAAACATTTTCCAGCATTTGTTAATGCAGGTCAATAAAACCATTAATGGCGCGACCATGCAGCATCCGATGCATCTATGTTAGGCGGAGTAATTGGCTCCTCCCTGCCTCCCCAGCTTGGCACCCGGTAGACACGCCGTGATCCGTGCTTTTCAGCCGAATATAACAGCATCTGGCCGTTGGGTGACCACGATGGTGATTCGACACGATCACCTGTAGCCAGATAACGAATATCCTGACCATCCGAGCGCACTGTTGCCACAGCATACGACCAGTTTTTCAACGAAATCATAGCGATCCTGTCACCCATAGGCGACCAGGCCGGAGATGTATTATAACTGCCCTGAGTACTGACAAGCTGAACCGCGCCACCTGAAACTCTTTTACGGTAAACCTGAGGATTGCCCGAGCGATTGCTCACAAACGCTATCCATTTGCCATCCGGTGACCAGGTTGGTGTCGTATCAATGCTACTGTGATTGGTGAAACGAGACCATCTGCCTGCCTTGATATCATAAATATGAATGTCGGTATTGCCGGTGTGGGAAAGCGTGGCGGCGACGTATCGACCATCAGGGGAAAATTCCGGGGTGCTATTTAAACCTTTAAAGCTACCAAATGGTGTTCTTGCTCCAGTGCGAAGATCAAAAAACTCAAGCTTTGGGCGATTGCCCACATAGGTGTTCAGCGCGACCTGCCTGCCGTCAGGCGACCAGTCAGGAGAAAGCAATAAAGTAAAGTTTTTGCCCACGTCCTGATTATTGGCGCCATCCTGATCCATGTAAACCAGATCAGAAAAATCATCCCGTTTCTGAACATAGAGTATGTGACTGGTGAAATACCCGGGAATACC
This sequence comes from Mariprofundus sp., assembly GCA_021772835.1. GTDB lineage: Bacteria > Pseudomonadota > Zetaproteobacteria > Mariprofundales > Mariprofundaceae > Mariprofundus. The sequence continues at coordinate 1,676 of JAJFLE010000010.1, read as the reverse complement.
CAGAGCCGCACTATAGATTTGGTTGGCCAGGCGATGTGCCAGCACCCTTAGCCCCTGCTGGGTGCTCTCAACAGCAACACTGGCCAGCAACTTGGAACGAAATGGATCATGAACTTTAATTTCTGCCCGCCAGCCGGTTTCGGTTTCGGTCAATTTGCACAAAGCAACAATGTCTGCACCAATGATACGCCAGTCGCCATATTCGACCTCACCCCAGCTCTCCTGCAAAGTAGAGAGAAAAGCCATCGGATCTATGGTTGCAAAGGACTGGCTGGATGTGAGATCGTTTTTCATCACACCATAAACCAAGCTTTGCTTGTCAGGCGGTATCTCACCGGCCTCCAGAACTAGCGCAACCCGTAACGGCTTGTAAGTCGATTGATAAATATCGAATTCTGCTGCTTGTGACTGGAGTGATATAAAAAAAGAAAAAAGAAAAACGGTCAGTAATCGCATGGGGCTTTCTAGCGCTTGGGGGCGGTGAAAACAAGGTGAAAAAAAAGAGCCGGTTTTGCAGTCGGCTCTGCCCCGCATCATATAAATTTATATCTTCACCACGAAGCACACGAAGGATAAAAACGAATAGATAGGTTAATCAACGTCGTGCGCTTCGTGGTGTCAGATTTAATGGTTTGCCATATCCTGTTCAGGATTTGCACTAATGTTGTGAATAGCAAGATCAGCGCCCAAGTATTCATCTTCTTCAGACAGACGAATCCCCATGGTCGCGTTAACAATACCATAAACAATGAATCCACCGGCAACTGCAATACTCACACCGGTCACAGTTCCGACCAACTGGGCCATGAAAGTAACACCACCGGCACCTCCCATGACAGTTGATCCGAAAATCCCTGCCGCAATACCACCCCATGCACCGCAAATACCATGCAGCGGGATAACCCCCAGCACATCATCAACCTTCAACTTCATCTGAATGAATTCGAAACCAAAAACGAAGACAACACCGGCTATGGAGCCAATGGCCAGCGCACCAACCGGGTGCACAATATCGGAGCCTGCACATATCGCCACCAGACCTGCCAGCGCACCATTGTGCACGAAACCCGGATCGTTTTTCCCGGCTATGAGTGCCGCCAGTAAACCACCGACCATGGCCAGCAGCGAGTTGATCGCAACCAGACCTGATGCGCCTTCTGCCGTGCCTGCACTCATCACGTTAAAACCAAACCAGCCAACGCAGAGAATCCAAGAACCAAGGGCCAGGAAAGGAATATTGGATGGCAGAATAGCCAGCATGCGACCGTCATGTGCATAACGCCCTTTGCGAGCACCAAGAATCACAACCGCACCGAGCGCCAGGAAGCCACCCATGGCATGCACAACTACTGAGCCTGCAAAATCATGAAATGCAGCACCGAATGAAGCTTCCAGCCATGCCTGATAGCCAAAATTACCATTCCAGATCATACCTTCGAATAACGGGTAAACCACTGCCACCAACAAAACAGTTGCCAGAACATTGGGCCAGAACTTCACACGCTCTGTAATGCCACCTGAAATAATGGCAGGAATGGCCGCTGCAAAAGTCAGCAAAAAGAAGAAGTGCACCATTTTGTAACCGTTAGACATGCCTGTGAGATTATTCAGCTCCGATACCGGAGCAAAAAAGTTGATACCGTAGGCCACGCTGAAACCGACAAAGAAATAGGCAA
>JAJFLE010000087.1 GCA_021772835.1 Mariprofundus sp. | reverse complement strand
TTGGACGCGCTGCACAGCGCGCCCTAAGGGTGAGGCACATGGATGTGCCGAATCAAGAAAAAGCCCCGGTTTATTTTGATCTGATTCCTATCGCGCGGCGGGAGAGCGCCGCTTGCTCCTTCGGATACCCGATCCTGCATTCTAACAAATCAGCTATCCTGCTGATTTGGACGCTCTTTAGAGCGGAGTGAAACTCTGAAGGCCAAGGACGGCCTGAATCAAAATGGTCGCGGCCCTGCCACTCTTCTCCGATTTTGAACATTTGTCTCGGCAGCCTGCTAACGGGGGATCAAAAACCTGTTATCCAAACCCTATTTCCCGCTAATCCGCGATGAACCTTTCTTTTTGCCATTGTGCGTATTGAAGATGATGGGCTTCCCTAGATTTGATTGCGTAGTGTTATAAGTCGATCCTGCAGCAGTATCTCCTCACTGGTTTCAGCCAATACATTTCACCACTTGTTGTGGTTGCCGACTCTCATTGACAGCAGCAAACACAAATATCGCTTCCATAGCGGCTGCTTGATGCAAAGCAGACGTTACTTCAACATCTACTCACAGACTGGTTTTTCCGGTCAAACCAACGATGGCAGAAAGAGTGATCTCTTCCCCTTGATGGATTGCCCGCTGAAATTGGGCCCGGTGCACAGCTCGTGTCAGACAAATGTGATGTGTTAGTTTTTTGGCAGCACAGTAAGCAGTTTCATCACAGAGCGTGAGTAGTCGACCGCCATGCATCGTTCCGTAATGGTTCAGATCCATATCACTGACTGTATAAGTGCGTGTGAATCGCGATTGCTGCATGGTTTGTCTGTGCATGAGTGTAATCTATCCGCTTCTTGCAGGGATTGGAATTGGCATAGCTATTGCTGAAGTTGGCTGTCTGGTCACATGGCTATCAAGCCAATCAGGAGTTACACATGAGCAGCAGCCATTCCACACTGCCGATTGAAATGTTTCTACCGCGCGAGACTGTGCAGTTGATCGATCAGTATGGTGCCCGATTTCCTCATGATCTTGCACTCGAGCAGGAGATGACCATCCTTTTCAGTGATATGCGCGGCTTTACTGAATTGGCAGAACAATTTGAACCACAAGAGGTATATGCTTCTATCAATGCCAGTCTTGCGATTCAAGTGAGAATCGTTCATGCATTTGGCGGCAGTGTGAATAAATTCCTTGGTGATGGACTGTTAGCCTGTTTTTCAGGTGAAAACAAAAGTGAACGTGCATTGGCATGTGTTGTCGAGCTACTTAAATTGTTGCCTGAACATGAGGGGCTGTTATTGCCATGCCGGGTCGGTTTTGGCATCAATAGCGGGAAAGTTCTGTTTGGTGTGCTTGGTGATGAAAAACGTTGGGAATACACAGTTATTGGCGATGTCGCCAATACGGCTGCACGGTTGTGTGGCATTGCCGGGCCGTTTCAGGCGCTGTTGACTGAGGATGTGGTAGCAGACATTTCACTGGCCAGTAAAGAACAATATTGTTCATTTCTGGGGGCTCAGCTGTTTAAAGGAAAAAAGAAGTCTGTCGATATCTATGAGGTGCGTACCGTTTCAGTGGAAGAGCCAGACTAATGCGCTACTGATTAATTCAGGGCCTCCCTGATTCCTTGCTCAGTTTCCCATCGAATATGCTGTGATCTGCTGCTACACTCCGCCTTAATGAAGCATATGTTGCAATGTAAGCGGTTAAGATTTCTATCTGTTTTTGCAGTGGTTCTTTTGGCTGCCCAGTCCACTGCATTTGCCCAGACTCAAGCAGGTCTGCAGATTCGTATGGATCAGCAGGTGGTTTATTGCGATGCTACCATGAACAAGGATGAAGAAACTTTTTTTCATCTCCTTCAGGACGGTATCCCTGTAACTACGATTTGGAAGATTAAAGTAAGCAAACTGCGTGAATATTGGCTGAATAAGAAGATTGCCGAGATTGTTGTGATACACCGTGTTGTGCCTGATCTGTTGTCCCGTAGCTGGATGTTGATTGATGAGACAAGTGGTATTTCCAGGCGAATCTATTCAAGAGATGAGCTCTATCGCTTTCTTTCCCGGCTGGAAAACCTGTCTGTGCTGGATCGGAGCCTGTTGCTAGAACAAACAGCATACCAAATGTCTGTGTCCGTTGTTATTGAACATGGCGAGGTCAGTGATGCCTGGTGGAGTGATTTGTGGACGTCGGTTGATGCGGAATTTGTGAAGGAATTCAGCCTGCCATGAACAGAATCGGCTTCATGAGATTGATCCCGTTATTGATGGCAGTTGTGCTGATGGTGATCACGGTGCTGTTATGGCCTGCGAAAGATGCAGATGCTGGTTTGCTCGCCTGGATCAATGTAATCCTGATGCTGGTGAGCTCGCTCATGCTGTTTCAGTACGGCATCCGCTTACTCAGAGAGAGTAATGAGCCGGTTCCCGGTTCGCGATTAAGAGCAAAATTGGTCATTGGCCTTGTAGGCATGTTACTGGTTCCTGCTGTGGTCATTCAGCTTGCCGCTACGCAGATGGTTGAGCGGGGTATGGATGTTTGGTTCGATGTGCGGGTAGACACGCTTCTGGATCGTGCGTTGAATCTGGCACAGGGGTTTTATGAACGTGTCGAAACCGATATGAAACGCGGCATGCTTGGTTACATCTCCGATGCGACATTGCTGGCCGCCGTTAGCAGCGGGCTGAATTACCGGTCAGTGAATAGCCATCTGGCTGAAATAAGGGCGATAGAAGGCTGGCAGAAAGTCGAATTGTTTGATATCAATGAAAGACTGGTGGGCGGTGTACAGGAGGGAGAACTCAGTGCACTGAAGGCAGAGCCCCTTTCCGATACGGCACGCCTGTCTATGCGGCTGGGGCGAATATCAACAGAGCTGGTTACACGCAAGGATGGTGAGGTGGCAGTAGCATATGGGCCGCTAATCGGAGCAACATCCGTGGTTGGTCTGTTACGTGTGGAGATGAATCTGCCAGCGGGTGTGATTCAGAATGCCCGTGCCGTGGAATCGGATTATCGCAGTTATCGTGAACTTGAGCACAATCGCCAGTCGATTGTTGCGACATTTACGCATGTCATGTTGTTTGTGACGCTGATTGTTGTACTCATTGCTGGTCTGGTCGGCCTTTTGTTTGCCCGCCGGTTAACCGCTCCGATAGGGGATTTGGCACAGGCTCTGAGACGTGTGACCGATGGTGATCTCAATGTAGTGATATCCGAGTCTTCACAGGATGAGATGGGCTCTCTGGCCAGATCATTTAACGAGATGGCCAATCGCCTGAAGTTGAATGTGGAAGCCATTGAAAAGGCCCAGAAGGATCTGACCAAGGCGCTGGAGAATTCCCGGCAACGCCAATATGTGCTTGAATCACTGTTGGCCAACCTGCATACCGGAGTGATTCTGGTTGATGCGGAAGGGCGGGTGAGGCTGCTTAATCAGGCTGTGCGCGACATTCTGCATTTGCCTGCTAACTGGGTACCCAGTGTGGATATTTTACAGGCAAGCCAGGGAAGCCTGCATGATGTTGGTGATTTTTATGGTGAGCTGAAACATCAGCAGGAAGATCACCTGCAGAGAGAGTTTGATGTTGCCCTGCCGCATGGGAAAAATGTACACCTGCTGGCGCGCGGTGCACGTTTGAGTGCTACAGCTTCCACCTCATTTTCGGGCTATCTTCTGGTGATTGATGATATTTCCGATCTGGCTGAAGCTCAGAGAAACAAGGCCTGGGCCGAAGTCGCCCGTCGCCTGGCACATGAGATCAAAAATCCACTGACGCCAATCAAGCTTTCTGCGGAAAGATTGCAGCGCAGATTTCGTGCGCAGGTTGATGATGAGGTCGTTTTTGATGTTTGTACCCAGGCGATTATCGGACAGGTGGAGCGTCTACAGCGTCTGATTGCTGACTTTTCAACACTGGCTCGCATGCCACAGCCGAAGATGCGCGATGTTTCAGTCGATGGGCTGTTAAAAGAGATGGAAGAGCTGTTCAACAGTTATAAACGTATTGATGTGAATATGTTGAATGCCGGATGGACATGCCATTGCGACCCGGACCAGGTACGCCAGGTGTTGATCAACCTGATGGATAATGCCCTGGCTGCAACTGAAACAAGCTCTGGCAGATCGGTTCGTATGTATTCACGAGTGAGTGAAGAATATGCAGAATGGCATGTTGAAGACGATGGGGAAGGCATTGATGCAACCGCAGTCTCTCAACTATTTGAAGCCTATTATTCAACCAAGGCAAGTGGTTCAGGTTTGGGCCTGGCAATCGCTAAAAGGATTGCGGAAGACCATGGTGGGGAGTTGAAACTGATATCACGGACTAAACCGACGCATTTCTGTTTACGTTTGCCAAGACAGTGTCAGCTAAAGGAGGAATCATGACGGCACGAATCATGATAGTGGATGATGAGCAGCCTATTTGCGATTCTCTTCAAGGTCTGTTTGAGGATGAGAATTATCTGGTTGTTTGTGCTCCATCAGGGGAGGAGGCGATTGCACGTCTGCGCAAGCAGCCGGTGGATTGCGTTTTACTGGATATATGGATGCCAGGCATCGATGGCCTGGAAACACTTAGTCGCATACAGCAGTTGGACGCCCAATTGCCGGTGATCATGATGAGTGGTCATGCCACGATTGATACGGCTGTACGCGCAACCCGGCAAGGGGCTTTTGATTTTGTAGAGAAACCGCTTTCTTTTGAGCGATTGATGATCCTGGTGCGTAATGCAGTACAGAAACGCCGCCTGGAACAGGAAAATAAAGATCTCAAACGTCAGGAGTTATCTCATCAGAGCCGCAAAGAGCTCATTGGTAAAAGCAAAGCTATTGTTGAAGCCAAGGCGTTGATCAATCGAGTGGCTTTATCCGATAGCCCCGTACTGATATTGGGTGAGCATGGAACGGGCAAGGCTGTTGCCGCTAAAATGTTGCATGCTGCATCCAGGCGCAAAGAGGCTCAGTTTGTCGAAGTGAATACAGCCAGTGTGCCGTCGAATCGTATGGATTCCGAGCTGTTCGGACATGAAAAAGGTGCATTTACCGGGGCCCTGCATTCACAGCGTGGCCGTTTCGAGACTGCCCATCAGGGGACACTGTTTTTTGATGAAGTGACCGAACTCAGTCTGAGTGCTCAGGCAAAAATTTTGCGGGTACTGCAGGAGAAGGTGGTGCAGCGACTTGGCAACCCTGCACCACTTCCCAGCAATGTACGCTTGATTGCTGCCAGTTCTCAGGAACTCGATCAGGCATTAAAGAGTGGGCAATTACGTGAGGACTTTTATTATCGCTTGAATGTGGTTGCGATCCGCATGCCCTCTTTGCGGGAGCGCAGTGAAGATCTGCCACTCATTATTGAAACGCTGGCAGTTGAACAGGCCAGAGAGCTTGGTGGTGATGCTGTGCGTTTTTCTGATCTGGCGCTGGCTCGTCTGAAAGCATACCACTGGCCGGGAAATGTCCGCGAATTGCGCAACTATATCGAACGTTGTCACATTCTCATGCCGGGAGAAGAGATGACAGAGGCTAATATGTTGCCACCGGATCAGACGACAACACAAAGCATGCAGACATCCGCCGCACAGACCAATGCACGGCTGCAACATTCAACCGTTGAAGCCGATAGCTTCCATGATGCTCGCGAGGCATTTGAGCGAACATTTCTGATTCAATATCTGGACAAACATGAGTGGAATATCAGCCGTACAGCTTCGGATATAGGTATGGAGCGCAGTCAGTTGCATCGAAAGATCAAGGCATTCGGGTTGCTGCCGCCTGACAAGGAGTCTGTATGAATGTTGTGATTCTTGGCGCTGGTGAGGTGGGTTTTCATATTGCCAGCCGCCTGGCGACAGAGGGCAATAATGTGTCTGTGGTGGATCAGGATCCTGAGCGTTTGCAGGTGATTGCTGATTCGATGGATGTGAGAACGGTCTGTGGCATGGCCTCCCGGCCATCGATTCTGGAGCAGGCTGGTGCTGAAAATGCTGATCTTCTGATTGCTGTAACCACCAACGATGAAGTGAATATGCTGGCCTGCCAGGTGGCGCATTCGTTGTATAAAGTACCGACAAAACTGGCCCGTGTACGCGAGTCGGATTATGCATTGCACCCCGAATTGTTTGGCCGGGATGACCTGCCCATTGATGTGATTATTTCGCCAGAAGGCGAAGCAGCCAAGGTTGTGATGGGACGGTTGAATGTGTCCAGCGCTCTGGACTCACGAGAGTTTTTTGGTGGTGAGATTCAGTTGGTTGAGTTTGTTGTTCGCCCCAAGTCCAAGCTGGCCGGTCTCTCACTGATGGAATTGCCCGAAGTGATGGGTAAGTTGCAAGTGTATGTGGTTGCTCACGAACATAATGGTCGATGGCGCGTCCCCAACGGTGGCACCGTGCTGCTTGCAGGCGATAGTATATATGTGGCTGTATCATGCAAACAGCTTGACGGCCTCATGGAAACACTGGATCTGACATGTCATTCACCGAAAGGCCGCAATGTCATGATGGTGGGTGGCGGTCACATCGGCTTCAAGGTGGCCACAGAGCTGGAGAAGGCCGGTGCACTGGTCAAATTAATTGAATATGATGGAAAACGTGCAGAATGGCTGTCTGACCAGCTCCACAATGTGGTTGTGATACATGGCGATGCACTGGATCAGAAGCTACTGGAAGAAGAAAACATTGATAAAATGGATGACTTTCTGGCACTGACCAATGATGATGAAACCAATATTCTCAGTAGCCTGATATCCAAACGTTATGGTGTTCCGCATGTGGTTACTTTGGTGAACCGCTCTATTTATACGCAACTGGTGCGTCAGATCGGTCTTGATGTGACAGTGTCTCCACGGTTGTCGACCGTGGCCTCGATTCTCAGCTATGTGCGCAAAGGTCGAATCCACGGGATGGCTTCGCTGGCTGACGGTAACCTTGAGGTGCTCGAAGCCGAAGCCCTGGAGACCAGTGCGATCCTGAATGTACCTTTGAAAGACCTGTCGATGCCTGAAGATACGGTGATCGGAGCAATCCTGCGCGAAGGCCAGATTATCATACCCAACGGTGCGGTTGAGGTTTTGCCGCATGATCATGTGCTGATTGTTACAACGAGCGCCTCCGTTGCTGCGGTTGAAAAGCTGTTCGAAGTCCATTTGGAATTCTTTTAACTCATGCATCCCAAGGGAGTAATCTGGACAATAGGCATTCTGGTGTCGTTGTATGGCTGCGCCATGATGATACCTGCTCTAGTCGCCATGTATTACGATGCAAGCCATATCGTAGAGTTTCTCCAGGCAGGTGCAATTGTGATTGTACTGGGCTTGCTGATGATGCGTTATGGTGGCGGGGCACCTGAGCAGTTGAGCCATCGGGATGGTTTTTTGATTGTGGCACTGGCCTGGCTTATTCTTGCCCTGATTGGTGCTGTTCCCTTCTGGACGACCGGTACGGTATCAACGGTAGTCGATGCATTGTTTGAGTCGGCCTCGGGGTTGACGACCACTGGTGCGACTGTGCTCTCCGGTCTGGACGATCTTCCTCATTCCATACTGTTCTGGCGTTCTATGCAGGAGTGGCTGGGTGGCATGGGTATCATCGTATTGGCGGTCGCGGTTATGCCGCTGCTCGGTGTGGGTGGCATGCAGTTGTTTAAAGCTGAAACGCCTGGTCCCGTGAAGGATAAACTGACCGCGCGCGTGACTGAAACTGCCAAATTGCTCTGGTATCTCTACCTTGGCATGACCGTAGCATGCGGGTTGGCATACTGGTTTGCCGGCATGACACCATTTGATGCGATTAACCATGCCATGTGTACCATTGCTATTGGTGGTTTTTCAACACACGACGCTTCCTTTGGTTATTATCACGGCATTCCACTGCAATTGGTTGCGATTTTATTCATGATTCTGGCGGGCATGAATTTCACACTTCACTTTGCTGCTGCACTGCGGGGTTTTTCCCTGAGGGCGTATTATCAGGATGAGGAGTTCAGGACTTATATACTCTGGATCATGACTTTGATCGTGGTGATTAGCGCGATGATTGCCTGGACGGGGCAGGATGAAGCGATACATGTTGTTTTTAATGTTGTTTCTATTGCCACAACAACAGGTTTTGCGGTGAGTGATTACAGTCTGTGGCCAGCGGGCGCAACGATGTTGTTGCTTATGACAATGTTTGTTGGTGCCTGCGCGGGTTCAACCGGCGGTGGCATGAAAGTGGTGCGTATATTATTGCTGTTTCGTCAGGGCATGCGTGAAATCCGTCGGTTGGTGCACCCGCATGGTGTGATCCATGTGAAAATGGGCCGTAAGCGTATTCATTCCAATGTAACCGAGGCGCTGTGGGGTTTTGCTGTGCTGTTCATCGTCTGTTATATCATTGTGGCAGTGCTGCTTTCATTTACAGGTGTGGATATGGTGACCTCCTTTACGGCGGCCGCTGCCTGCATTACCAATACAGGCCCGGGTTTCGGACAGGTAGGGCCAGCTGCCACCTATGCAGATTTACCGGAAATGGCCAAGGGTGTACTGATTTTCGGCATGATTCTCGGTCGGCTTGAGATATACACCTTTTTTGTGTTACTGGTGCCTGAATTCTGGAGAGACTGATCTGCCAATGTGAGCGTTGGAGATTGAGTCATTTATCATAACATCAGCAGATAAGTTAAGCATATCAAACAAGAGGTTTTTATGATTGAGATTTTTATCAAAGCAGGACATGCGCATAAACAGCGTGATGATGCCGTTGTATTGCCGCTGCTCGAGGGTCGTAAACTGACGGAATCTGGCAAAGCGCTACAGGAAGCTACAGGCAAAGCCTTGCCATCGTTTTTGCGCAAGTTTGATCTTTCAGGCTCATTTGGCGATAGCCGGATGCTCTATGATGTGGATGGCACATTCAGTCAGCGTGTGATGCTGGTGGGAGCCGGTGATGAGAAAAAACTGACCCTGCATAAGCTGCGTGTGCTCGGTGCAACTGTAGCTCGGAAGTTGAATAAAGGCGGTGCGCGGGATGTGTCCCTGTATCTTCCTGAATTGGCTGTACGTGGGGCGTCCATGGCTGAAAAAGTACAGGCACTGGCAGAAGGCGTGTGGTTGGGGCTGTATACCTTCAATAGATACAAAAGCAAAAAAGATGACAATACACGTGAGCTGCGCTCGCTCACGATGATGCTGCCATCAGGCCGGAATCTGGATGAGGCACAAGATGCCGTTGCCCGCGCCCGCGCAATTGCAGAAGGCACCAACTTTGCCCGCGACCTGGCAAATGAGCCGGGCAATGTATGCACACCTGAATATCTGGGGAATCAGGCGGCATCATTGTCGCACAAGCACCTGAAAGTCACCGTGATGGATAAAAAGGCAATTGAAGAAGCAGGTTTTACCGCTCTTCTGGCTGTGAATCAGGGTTCTGCGAAAGAGCCTCGTTTTATCGTGCTGGATTATCAGGGCGGCAAGAAAAATGACGCGCCTGTAGCGCTTGTCGGAAAAGGCCTGACATTTGATGCTGGCGGTATTTCAATCAAACCAGCGGCTCAGATGGATGAGATGAAATTTGATATGTGTGGTTCGGCATCGGTGCTTGGAATTTTCAAGGCAGCAATCGAAATGGACTTGCCGCTGAACCTGCTCGGTGTGATTCCAGCTACTGAAAACCTGCTGGGATCTGCTGCATATAAACCGGGCGATATCATCAGCAGTTATAAAGGCATCAATATTGAAGTGCTCAATACCGATGCGGAAGGTCGCATTATTCTATCCGATGCACTGGCGTATGCGGCTGAACGGAAACCGGCTGAAATCATCGATTTTGCTACCCTGACCGGTGCCTGTGTCATTGCGCTCGGTGCTCATGCAACAGGGCTGATGGGTACGGGTGAGGAAATAAAGCAGGGGCTGAAGGTATCGGGTGACTATACCTATGATCGTGTATGGGAGTTGCCCATGTATGAGGAGTATCAGGAGCAGATAAAATCTGAAATTGCCGATATAAAAAATACCGGTGGCCGTGAAGGCGGTGCGATTACTGCAGCCTGTTTCCTCTCCCGTTTTGTCGATGATATTCCCTGGGCCCATCTGGATATCGCTGGAACGGCGTGGAATATGAAGGGTTCGGAGATTTCAGCCAAGGGCGGAACCGGTGCGGGCGTGCGGCTGGTGATTGATTATTTGTTGAGAAAATCCGCCTGAGTTGAGTCTCACTTATCATGACAGTCCCCCTGTTTGAAAGAGCCGGGGGACTGTTGTATTTCCACAGTATTCCAGTTTGTGACGAGTGGATCCCGATGATGTTTATGTCATACGGCGATGAGTCAAAATAATGCCATAGAAAATGGCACTGATTTTGCGTGTCATTCATTGTTGTCGATACAGACATGATGAAATCCATTCAGGGGTAGGGGATTGGCATGGGAGAATCGAGTTGTTCAATAGACGAATGAATTGTCATCTGTTGATGCGAACCATACAGATAAAAACCTGTTTGCTGCTTGCTGCACTGTTTGTTCTGCCTCTTTATTCGTATGCCCTGGGTTTGGGCACACTTGAATTAAATAGCCACCTGAATGAAAAACTCAAAGCCCGGGTTCCGGTTCTGTTGTCGGGATCTGAGGATATCGACCGGATCAAAGTTGAATTGGCATCGGCGTCGGAATATCGACAAATGGGCCTGGCCTGGCATGACCGGCTTTCGCTGATCAAGGTGGTGCTTGAAAACAAACATTCGACTTCTCCCGTTATTGTACTCAGTTCCTCAGGCATCATTAAGCTTCCTATGCTTTCCATCGTGCTGAAGGCAAAAAAAGAGGGTCGGGGAACCTATTTCCGCCATTACCTGTTGCTCCTGGATCCTGCGGAAATCGCTGCTGTTCAAACATCATCACCAACAGTTTTACCGGTGCGTTTGCCCGATATCAATACATCTGTTCAGCCGTTATTTAATGACGTAGCTGACGATTCAACCTGGACCCGTATCTGGCGATATGGGCCGGTACGTGCAGGGGATAATCTGAGTGAGATCGCTTATCGCCTGAGAAAAGATAAACGTTACTCAAACAGGCAAGTCATGCTTTCCCTGTACGAGCAGAACCCCGATAGTTTTGTGGATGGTAATATCAATCATCTGAAACAAGGTGCCTGGCTGACAGTGCCGACGGGAGAAGTTGTTAAAAAATATGCATCACAGGCGGCGATGCAGAAGCTTTCCGGATTAATACAGCAACAAAAAGCAGTCAGCGTGGCAAAGGCACCTGAGGCCGCTCCAGAAGCTCCGGCAGCGTTGCAGGAGCTTCGCTATTCAGGCCGAATCAAACTAGCTGGCGCTGCAAACCAGAAAATGGCTGAGCAGATTCTTGATGTGGTTAATAAAGCATCAGATGAGAGGCTTGATTCCATACACCAGCAGATGATGTCCGGCAAACTGCAGATGGATAATCTGAATGAAGCCGTGGCGACCTTGGGCAGGTCTATGAATGATATGCAGGCCGATGTGAAGTCGATCAAAGCAGATGTGAAAACTCTCAAACTCAAGGCACAGACACCCCAAGTCTCGTCAACTCACTACTGGATGATTGCGTTTTTTGTTTCACTGGCTGCTATGCTTGGTCTGATTCTGGGTATGTTTTTGCGTAAATCAAAAGAGAAAAGTTCGGTTGAGCGGTGGCAAGAAATTGAAAACAAAAAACCTCAGGTGGTTGAGAAGTCTGTTCCGGAAAAGGGTAGTGTGGAGCAACCCGTGCAACCTGTATCGAATCAGGCCCTGGATGTTGTAGATTCACAAATCAATCGTATAGAAGAGAGCCTTGGTCAGTGTAACTATGAAGAGGTTGAATTGTTGCTGGATCAGGCAGCAGCTCGGGCTCCAAATTCATTGCGAATAGCCGTACTTCGTGCCCAGCTGTACCATGAAACCGGGCGTACCGAGGAGAGAAATGACCTCATCAATAGCATGAGTGAATCATCGGATAAAAAACGCTGGGAAAGCTTCTGCCATATGCTCCCGTCGCATGTGTGGCTAGCCTGTTTTGGTGATGGAACAGTTGAGGGCGGTGAGAAATGAAACCGCAACATATGGTTGGGGGGTAAACGGTGAGTGCAGCTCAAAAAATTAGCAGTCGTTATCAGCAAGTAACGATCAACCTGATCAATGGAGAGACACTGGAAGGTTACCTTCTCGGATTCTCACCAATTATGCGCAACCTGCACTTTCATGAAAACAATCGGCCCGATGACGCGGCTTCCAGAAAGCTGGAAGCGAATACTATAGTTTATATTGGTATGTGGCGTTCCACTGATACGACTGCTGAGCAACCATCCAAATTGCAACATATGGATGCGTTGAAAATCATCACGGTTAACCTCGAAACCTTCCATGTTCTGGCTTCACCTGTCCTGTCCAATTCGCCGGGATTTTTTGCCATCAGCAGTGATGGCAGCATGCAGTATGAGCGTATCTTTTTTTACCAACATGGTATCCGTTACCAGGAGAGACCTGAACGTTTGGGTGATCTGCTTGTCGATCAGGAGATTTTATCACTTGATGATGTTCAGGAAGCGCTGAAGAAACAGGCTGAGTCAATGATGCCGTTAGGCAATATTCTCAAAGAACAGGGTAAAATTAGCGATGAACAACTGGATCAGGCACTGGAGATGCAGCAATTGCACCAGATGAAGCTGGGCGATCTGCTGATAAACCAGGATTTAGTTACCTCAGAAGATGTGAAGTTGGCTCTGGAACATCAGTTGGATGAGAAAGATAAACCGATAGGCCATATCCTGGTAGAGAAGGGTAAAGTCAAGGACTCGGATATCAGCTCCGCATTGGAAATACAGAGCCGTCGTAAGGTGCGGCTTGGCGAATTGTTGATTGAGGCGGGACTGATCAGCGAGCAAGACCTGCAGTATGCGTTGGAAGAGCAGAAGGTGCGTGGCTCAAGAATCGGTGAGATTTTACTTAACTCACATGTTATTACCGAGGATCAATTATTATCGGCGCTGGCCAAGAAATTCCGTCTGCCAACCGTTAATCTGGATGACTATGAGATCAACCCCATGGCTGGCATCGAAATTGGCAGGGAGGTGGTTGAAAAATTCCAAATCCTGCCGATTGATACTGACAAACATGCGTTGACGATTGCGCTTTCCGACCCCATGGGGTTGGAGGCATATGACACCATCAGTTTCAAAACAGGAAAGAAGGTACACGAGGTACTGGTCAAGGCATCGCAGATGAAAGATTATCTTGAAACCTTTCTGCAAGAGAAGTTGGTGGAGGATGAACTGTCCTGTGAATTCTTGCATCATGATGATGACGAAGATGATGAGCCGCTCTCTGAATTGCAAATGACGCAATCCGCTGAAGATGCGCCTATAGTTCGTCTGGTGAATCGTATTATCAGGAATGGTTTGCACAAAAAAGCCTCTGATATTCATATCTTGCCGCAGGCGAAAAAGGTTACGCTGTCCTACCGACTCAATGGGCAGTTGCTATCAGAAAATGCGCTGGAAAAGAGCCTGCACAAGCAGATTTCGGCACGCATTAAAATTTTGTGTGGCATGGATATTGCCGAGCAGCGTATGCCTCAGGATGGAAGGTTACTTTTGCGCGAGGGTAAAAAAAGTTACGAATTTCGTGTCTCCTGTATTCCCAACTCATTCGGAGAGTCGCTGGTTCTGCGTGTGCTGAATAAAGATATGGCAGTTGAGCTCGATGTTTTGGGACTACGCGATGATGATATGAAAAAACTTTCAGTCATGGCGCGTAAACCTTATGGGCTGGTGCTGGTGACGGGGCCAACGGGATCGGGTAAGTCTACCACCCTGTTTGCTGTGCTAAAATCAATCTCGCATCTACCCGCGCATATTCTGACCATTGAGGACCCGGTTGAGTCCGATATACCGGGCGCCAACCAGATTCAGGTGAATCATAAAATCGGTATGACTTTCGCGCGTATCCTGCGCAATGTGCTCAGGCATGATCCGGACATCATTATGATTGGCGAAATGCGTGATCCTGAAACAGCTGAGATCGGTATTGAAGCAGCACTGACCGGCCATTTGATGCTTTCCACCCTGCATACGAATTCGGCTGTTGATACCATCATCCGACTTAATGATCTGAGCATCCCAAACTACCTCATCGCTCCGGCATTGCTCGGAGTTATCAGTCAGAATCTGCTTAAACAACTTTGTGTGGAGTGCCGTGCCGAGTTGGATGAGAACGATCCAGCTTTTTCCATGGTAAAAGACCTTGGTTTTGAGGTGCCCGAAAAGTTGTATAAGGCTGTGGGTTGCGAGCGCTGCAGTCAGACAGGTTATGCCGGACGTGTAATGTCTTATGAGTTTTTGGTGGTGAATGAAAAGGTGAGACAGGCCATCCATGATGGTGTGACAGGCCAGGAGCTGCAGCGTATTGCTGTGGAGAACGGCATGAAACCAAAGGCAGAGTCGGCTCTGAAGATGGCTGGCGATGGCGTCATCGACTACAACGACTTTATTTACTCTGTGATGTAACTCATCTCATCCATAATCTTCGCCTTTCAGGTGTGCCTCTGGCACGTTCCATTCGGCTTTCCTGCCAAATGGTGATTCGGCACATCCTGTACCTCACCCTGCGGGCGGGCTGAAGCACGTCCAAACGGCATCCTGCCTTTTTGTGACTCGGCACATCCATGTACCTCACCCTTCGGGCGAACTAAAGCTCGTCCAATTTCTCTTCCCTGAGAAATTGTAGAAAAGGCTGTAACCTGCAGACCGGTAGAATCCGGGCACAGAGATGAGTAGTGTCCCGCGTATGCAACAGGCTGCTGATTCCCATGATCTTTTTCGTTTGATTAATGATGCTCACTCTCCACTGGGTGATATGTTTTTTGGTATGGTCAGTGGTCTTGGTGACGGTTTGATTATTTCGTTACTCTGCTCACTTCTGATGTTGTTCCGCCTGAGATTAGGCATTGCTTCAGTTGCCGCATTTATTGTTTCAGGGCTGTTTGCCCAGTTATTGAAGCGTCTGTTTGATATGCCGCGTCCGCCAGCTGTGCTCGATAATGTGCATGTACTGGGGCACAGTCTGAGCTCGCATAGTTTTCCATCCGGTCATTCCACCTCCGATGGGGTCATGGTATTGCTGGCTTTCCTCATCTGGAGCCGTGCCGACTGGCGTAGTTGGAGTGTTGCTGCTCTGTTCTTGCTGGCGGCTATTGGCCGAATCTATGGCGGTGTGCATTTTCCTGTGGATGTGGCGGTAGGCCTTAGCATTGGTGTTATCACGATGTGGTTATGCTGGAAAGTTTCTGAAAAACTGCCTGTAGAGTCGTGGCTGAAATCGGATTGGTCGTGGAAAATACCGGCTTTGATTGTGGCGATTCAGGCTGCTGTGCTTGGCTTGGGCTATCACGTGCAACCTGTGACAGCACAACCGCTGGCACTTATTTTGCCTTTGGCATCGTTAGTGCTTCTGGCACAGGTATGGAAACAGAGGTCGGCACATGAGTGAAGAGATGAAGGTGCACTTTGAATTGCTTGAGCAACCGGATCGTGTTGAGGGCATCGCAAAGCTGCTGCTCAGACGCGGGCGTTTAACGCCGTCTGTGCTGATTCTGTGCCCGAATGATGGTTTTGCCGCTCAGCTTAATGAACGTTTGTGGACGATTCACCCTGAATCTTTTCTGGCGCATGGCTTGGCAGGAACAGATATTGAAAAAAATGCAGCCCAGCCGATTCTGCTGGCAACCTCGATCAACCGCGATAACAAATCCGAAGTGTTGATCAATGGCGGTCTGGAAGTGCCTCCGGATGTATCCGATTTTGCCCATCTGGTTGATTTTGTTGATGGCTGGGATGAGTCACTGAAACAGGCATCCCGTGAGCGTTTTAGAACCTATCGGCAGATGGGACTTGACCCGAAATATCTGGGCAAAAAATCGTGAAGGAAGGACCTTCGCCCGAAGAAAATCGCCGGCAGTTCTACCGCCATCCGGTCGACGTGCCGATTCAGATTTTTCCGCAGGGTGCCATGCTTGAAAAAGCTCCGCTAAGCGACCTTAGTGAGGGTGGTTTGGCATTTCAGACCAACGTCTATATTGAAGTGGGCCATATACTGAAAATAAATATTCCCTATGTTGAGCCACCATTTGAAGCGTCTTGTGTTGTACGCTGGCTGCGGGTTCTGGACGATAATCAGGGGTACTTTGAAATTGGTGTGATGTTTCTTGATGAAGAAACGGCCTTTCGCGTTCGAATGGTAGAGCAGGTCTGTCATATCAAGAATTACCAGGAAAAAAATGCAGGGCATGGGCGCGAACTGTCATTTGAAGATGCTGCATTTGAATGGATTAAGAAGCACGCAGCCGATTTTGGAGGCGCATGAATGAGCTGTTTTAGTCAAACCACATTTACCTTTCTGGAAGAGCTTACAGAGAACAACAATCGCGAGTGGTTTGCCGATAATAAACAACGCTATGAAGATGAGATTCGTACGCCTGCACTGGCATTTATTGAGACAGTAGGAGAGCGTTTACCCGATATTTCGCCCCATTTCAGAGCTGATGCCCGCAAGTTGGGCGGATCTCTCATGCGGGTTTATCGGGATAGCCGCTTTTCCAAAGATAAAACACCCTATAAGACCAACATCGGCATCCAGTTCCGCCACGAAGCGGGCAAAGATGTGCATGCGCCAGGTTATTATCTGCATATCAGTTCCGCCGAATGTTTTGTCGGAGTTGGAACCTGGCATCCGCCAGCCGATGCCCTGTACAAAATCCGGGACCTGATGGCCAATGATCCAGACCTCTGGCTAGCTGCCCGTGATGATGCCCAGTTCAGTCGCTGGTTTAATCTGGTTGGCGACAGTCTCAAAACCGCACCGCGCGGATTTGATAAAACCCATCCGGTCATCGATGATATTAAACGCAAAGATTTCATCGGCATCAGCGATCTTGCACCTGCCCTTATCGAGCAGAAAGAACTGGCCGATATCGCCTGCGACTATTTCACAGCAGGCCGCTCTTTGATGCAGTTCCTTTGCCAGGCCCAGCGCGTTCCTTTCTGATTTCCGAAAAAGATGACATATATGGACCGTCCCGCATTGCCTGCGGATGAAAGTTAAGTGTATTTAGTAAACTGTCACCGTAATTCCAGATGTACCAATCACAGCAGAAGAACAAGCTTGGTCTGAGACTGGAAACAGGAGAGCATACTGGACATCCAGATATAACAGAGGTGATCCAATGGGCAAGGTAGGCTTGGCTATATTGAATAATTCTCCCGGAGGAGGCCGTATAGCAAATGCTTTTGCCCAGTTTGGAATCAACACCAATTCTCGGAATGTCACACTGGATCAACTTGGGCGAGCTTTAATGACTGCTCATACTGAGGCTGTTAACTGGGATGTAGCTGAAAGAGTAGGTAGAAGGCTGGGAGTTCTGAGTACAGATCAAATTAACAGATACCACAAAGATGTATTTGTTAAACAACTTGGATTACCTCTCTGGTCATATGGTGGATATTGGCCTACAGGGTTTCTGTTTAACCCCTTGGGTGATAGCAATGAACTGGGGGTTCGATGATGTTGCGGACAGTATTGTTGGTCATCTGTGTGTTACTTAACGCTTGCTCTGACTATCGTGAGATTACCGTTGGTAATGATACCTTTATGATTCCTAAATCTAATGTTGGAATAGTTTCAGGTGATATAGATAAGAGACTGGATGAGGGGTATGACACCAGTAGTCTTATGTTTTCTGTGTCATGGTCTCCTGAAGAGATGTCCAAAGCGATTCCAGGTTATTTTGAGAGTAGAGATAACTTTTTCTTCCATGTAAGTGCAGCACTATATGCACCATCTGCTGAAAAGCTGGCATATCGGCGAAGTAACGAACCATATAAAGATGCCTTCCTGCTGATAGGAGATTTTCAGGGAGCCCGTGTCGAATATGATGAGAAGACAAATACTTATAAAGTTTTTGGACCATTTGGGAGTGAAAAATATTGGGTGGCTTTTCGGATAAAGCCGGGTGATCCCGCGACTCTTCCTGAGCGTGGAGAGAATTTCTTGATTGGACCTTGCTCTCATGTTCAGGAAATAAGTTGTCATACACCTATCTCATACAGAAATTATGAATTAGATGTTTCGATGCCTGGCCCCAATATGCATCTTCGGGATCAGATAAAGGATTTTATTATCGCTCAACTCGAAAGCTGGCGGGTTAAATAATTGGAGTTACGAATTACGGTAATTACGGTAATTACGGTGACAGTTTACTAAATACACTCACTGCTGTCCGGTTAAGGATTTTGCAGTAAGAAAGGAGGCCTGAATTCCCAACGTTTATGGTATATTTGTAGTTAATCAGACAGCAAATTTACCGAACGGAGAACTCAGGCCATGAAGCACACTAA
>JAJFLE010000086.1 GCA_021772835.1 Mariprofundus sp. | reverse complement strand
TACGTCACTGGGTATTCATCTGGAGAAAGAGCTGGATCGAATCTGGTTCCCGGCCAAGGTGAAACTGGCAGTTTCAGGTTGTCCGCGAAACTGTGCGGAAGCCACCATCAAGGATTTTGGCATTATTGGTGTGGATGGCGGTTGGGAGATCCAGACCGGCGGAAACGGTGGTGTACACGTGGTGGCGACAGAGCTGCTTTGTCTGGTGGAAACCGCAGAAGAGGTGGAAGAGATTGCCAAGGCTTACCTGCAGCACTACCGCGAAACAGGTCGTCATAACGAGCGTTGCGCGAAGTGGCAGCAGCGTGTGGGGCTGGAGAGTATCAAAGCGCTGGTTGTAGATGATATGGACAGTCGCAAGGCACTGGTTGCACGCTTGAATGACTACCTGGCAGGTCAGGCTCGTGATCCGTGGCTGGAGCGTATTGCTGATGCCCAGCTTCCTGAAAAGAAAGTCTTTAATGAATACAGAACCATCGAAATCAAGGAGATTAACTGATGAGCAGCTCTACTACCCTCCCTCTTATTAGCCATCCAGTCTGGCACCCGGTCTGTAAGGTGGATGAGATTCCCCAATCGGGCGGCAGAACTGTGAATGCAGGTGATTTGAGTATCGCCCTGTTTCGTTTGACCGACGACAGTGTGAAGGCGATTGAAAATCGCTGCCCTCATAAAAATGGTCCACTGGTAGAAGGTGTTATCTCCGGCGGAGATGTGCTTTGTCCTTTGCATAACTGGCGTGTTAATCTGGATTCCGGTGAAGTCGCTGCCCCTGAATCAGGCTGTGTAACCCGTTTTCCTGTTAAAGTTGAAAATGGCCAAGTGTTTTTAAGCTTAAATTAATCTCACAAGCTTTTCACCGCAGAGGACGCAAGGGACGCAGAGGAATAGAAAGGGAAGCCAGTTGCATGCATGAGTGGAAGACGTTGGCTTTCCTGTGCTGGCAATAAAAGGCCGAGTTTCAAGAGCCTCTACTCAATATGTTTCGTCTTTACTCTGCGTCCCTTGCGTCCTCTGTGGTGAGTATTGCTTTTTATGGAAGAAACAGGAGTTGGAATGACCCGAACAGTGAACAGCGTGTGCTCATATTGCGGTACGGGATGCGGCATTAAGCTGGAAAGCGATGGGAAGCGTATCATCTCGCTGATCGGTGATACACAGCATCCGACCAATCAGGGCAAACTCTGCTCCAAGGGCCGGGAATTGCATCATACCGTACGTACCGATGACCGCCTGTTGCGCCCGCAACTGCGCACATCGCTGGATGCCCCTTTTGCACCGGTAGACTGGGACACGGCTCTGGATTTTGGTGCGAGTAAGTTTGCGGATATTATTCGTAAACATGGGCCGGAAGCTGTTGCATTTTATGTTTCAGGCCAGTTGCTGACCGAAGACTATTATGCTTTCAACAAGCTGATGAAGGGCTTTATCGGCTGCAATAATATTGATACCAACTCGCGCCTGTGTATGTCATCGGCCGTTGCCAGTTACAAACGTGCTTTTGGTGCGGATGGCCCACCCGCATGTTATGCGGACATCGAACTGGCTGAACACTTTTTTATCATTGGTGGTAATCCCGCCTATGCACATCCCATCGTATTCCGTCGTCTAGAGGCTGCGAAAGAAGCCAATCCCGATATCAAGGTCGTGGTGGTTGATCCACGGCGCACCGATACCTGCTCGATTGCCGATTTGCACCTGCCGCTACGTCCGGGTACTGATGTCGCACTGATGCAGGCCATGCTTAATGTGCTGGTCTGGGAAGATGCCATAGATCAGGACTACATCTGCCAAAATACTCAGGGTTATGAGGCACTGGCTAAATCCGTTCGCAGTATGACCCCTGGCAAGGCTGCGGATATTTGTGGTCTGAATGCTGCAGATATTGTGCAGGCATCACTCTGGTTTGCAGAAAACAAGACACTCTCATTCTGGTGTCAGGGTTTGAATCAATCCACTTCAGGCACCGATAACGGCAATGCACTGACCAATTTACATCTGGCCACCGGACAGGTTGGCAAGCCGGGCTGCGGGCCCTTTTCATTAACCGGGCAAGCCAATGCCATGGGTGGCCGAGAAGTTGGCGGCATGGCCAATATGCTGGCTGCACACAGGGATTACAGTAATCCTGAACACAGGGCTGAAGTGGCAGAGTATTGGGGTGTGGATCAGGTCTCTGATAAACCGGGTCTGACTGCTACTGAACTGTTTGCAGACCTTGAATCAGGAACGGTGAAGGCAGTCTGGATTGCCTGCACCAATCCTGTTGTATCCATGCCGGATGCAAAACGGATCGAGAGCGCATTGAAGAAAGCTGAGTTGGTGATGGTATCCGATGCCTATCATCCCACCGATACCACGCGTTTCGCGCATATCCTGTTTCCTGCTTCTGGCTGGGCTGAGAAAGAGGGGACGGTTACCAATTCTGAGCGCTGTATTAGCCATCTCGAGCAAGCACTGCCTGCACCGGGTATGACGCGTCCCGACTGGAAAATTACAGCAGATTTTGGCGTGTTATTGGGTCAGAAGCTGGGCAAGAACTGGCAGGCTGCTTTTGCCTGGGAAAAGGCTGAACATGTGTTTAACGAACACCGTGATCTGACGGTGAATACAGACATGGATATCTCAGGTCTCTCTTATGGGATTCTTGATGAGCAGGGGCCACAGCAGTGGCCATATGCAAAGGGCTCTGAACCGGGAATAGCCAAACGTCTGTACACAAACGGGCAGTTTGAAACTCCGGATCGTAAGGCCCGGTTTATCGATATGAAATATCGTCCCGTTGCGGAACCCCCTGATGAT
The DNA here is from genome assembly GCA_021772835.1 of Mariprofundus sp. GTDB lineage: Bacteria > Pseudomonadota > Zetaproteobacteria > Mariprofundales > Mariprofundaceae > Mariprofundus. Next base: position 14,690 of record JAJFLE010000086.1, on the reverse strand, counting down.
GCATATCCGTTATCATTAACAACCGGCCGCATTCGCGATCAGTGGCACACGATGAGCAAAACGGGAAACGTGCCTGCACTCATGCAACATTATGCGATTCCGCAACTGCAGATTCACCCGGATGACGCGGTGCTCTGTCAGCTTGAAGAGGATGACCTGGTACGTATCACATCGCGTCGCGGTGAAGTGATTGCTCCTGCCCGAATGTCAAAGGATATACGCCGCGGTTTGCTTTTTCTGCCTATGCACTGGGGCGAAATGACAGCCAAAGGCGGACGTGCCAACAGCCTGACGCAGACAGTTGTGGATCCGATATCCAAACAGCCTGAGTTTAAACATGCTGCAGTCCGGATTGAGCCGTTTGAACCTGCCTGGCGCGGAATGATGCTGATCGCCGGTGAGAAGATGAAGCTGGGCCGTGCCATGATTGAGGGGTATAGCTACGGTGTGAGCTCCTGTGCGGGCAGCGATCATCCGGTGACAGCTATTGAACTGGCCTGCAGCAAGCCGCTGAGACCTGAGCAGTACAAACGGCTGGATCAGATGCTGGAGCAGGGACAGAGTTTTGAAACGCTGAACTACTCTGACCGCAAGCTAGGCATCAACCGCAAGGCGTGGCTGCAGGATGGTCACCTGATTGCCGTGCGTTGGGTTGGCGGTGATATCAGCGAGGCGCAGTGGTTGCGAAAACTGATGCTTGAAGGTCGTGATGTAGGGGAGTTGCGCCCGTACCTGCTGGCACCCGGTGGCCCGGTCAATAAAGAGGATACCAAAGGCAGGATAATCTGCGCCTGTCAGAATGTCGGTGAACTGGAACTGAAAGCTGCAATGAAAAACGGCGCGGATTCATTGGATGGGATCAAGGCATGTACCATGGCCGGTACCGGTTGCGGCTCATGCGTTCCCGAACTGAAAAGGCTGCTCTCCGGATCATGAAAACTGCGCGTAACTGTGCCAATGAACACGTAACGATCAGGGTTGAGAATTGCAGCCGAAACTACGTTGTTGCTGAAGCTGACAGCCGTGCGGCAATGATTGAACAGGGCAGTTAAGGCTTTTGCTCCCACATGGCTGTATAGCTGTGACGGACACGATCTGTCGGTATGATATTTATAACATGTATTTACATTGTATATTATGAATGCAGATTATATACTGCGTCTCCGGCACTCAGGTGCCAGATAAATTATGACAAACATTCCTTCTATGCCAACACGCCGCCAATTTCTGAGGATGGGCCTGAATAACAAGGCTATCCCGATTCGACCCCCATGGGCGCTGGATGAAGCTGCTTTTCAGGATGCCTGCACACGTTGCGGCGACTGTGTTTCCCAATGCCCCGAACATATTTTAGTGCCGGAAACGACAGGCGGTTACCCGCGTGTTGATTTCAGCCGCGGCGAATGCACGTTCTGTCAATCCTGTGTGGATGCCTGCCCAACCCAGGCATTGAATGGTGCGCTGGCACAGCCGTGGATGACGAAAGCACATATAGGTGATAAATGTCTGGCAAGACAGCACGTGGTTTGCCGCACCTGTGGTGAGCAGTGCGAAGCACAAGCCATCAAATTTACCCCGGCACTCGGGGGTGTTTCCCTGCCATCTATAAATTTGGATTCCTGCACCGGCTGTGGTGCCTGCGTAGCACCGTGCCCAACGCAGGCGATTGAGGCGTCTTTATGAACCATGAACAGATTGAAGATGAGGAATATATCGGCTGTATTGTCGGCGCAGTAGTGCAGTTGAAGCCGGATGTTGAAACAGACATTCGTCAGCAGCTGGCAGCGTTTGATGGAGTTGAGGTTCATAGCGAAGATGAGCAGTCACGTCTGGTGATCACCATGGAAGCAGCAACAAGTAAAGCAGCCCTGAAACTGACCGAACATATTCAGAACCTGAATGGGGTATTGAGTGTGACACCGGTCTATCAACATTGTGAAGAGAATCAGCAGCAGGATCAGCAAGGAGGCTGGAAATGGCGCTAAGCCGTAGAGGTTTTATTAAATCAAGTGCAGCGACAGCTGCGGCAGCATCCATTGGCATTAGCCTGCCCACTGTGCTGCATGCGATGGACTTTGATGCAGAGAAAAACAAGATTCGATGGGATAAAGCGCCATGCCGGTTTTGTGGTGTAGGTTGCTCTGTACTGGTGGGTACCAAAGAGGGCCGTGTGATCGCAACTCAGGCCGATCCCAAGTCCGAAGTGAATAAAGGCATCAACTGCATCAAAGGATATTTCCTTTCTAAAATTATGTATGGCAAGGATCGATTGACCACGCCGTTGCTGCGTATGAAAGGCGGTAAATTCCATAAAGAGGGTGAATTTACTCCGGTATCCTGGGATGTCGCTTTCGACATCATGGCTGAGAAGTGGAAGAAAACATTGAAAGAGAAGGGGCCTGAAGCCGTCGGTATGTTCGGTTCCGGTCAGTGGACGATTATGGAGGGATATGCGGCCTCCAAGCTGATGAAGGCCGGTTTCCGCTCCAATAATATCGACCCGAATGCCCGCCACTGCATGGCCTCGGCGGTTGGTGGATTTATGCGTGCTTTCGGTTCTGATGAACCTATGGGCTGTTATGATGATCTTGAGCATGCCGATGCCTTTGTACTCTGGGGCTCAAATATGGCCGAAATGCATCCAATTCTATGGACGCGTATTACCAATACCCGCCTGAGCAAACCTGGTGCTGAGGTGCATGTGCTCTCAACCTATGAGCATCGCTGTTTTGATCTGGGTGACAACAACATGGTCTTCACACCGCAGACGGATATGGTGATTCTCAACTTTATTGCCAATTACATTATTCAACACAAGGCATACGATCAGACGTTCATTGATAAACATGTGAACTTTAAACAGACAGTTACGGATATCGGTTATGGCCTGCGTCCTGATCACCCACTGGAGCAAAAAGCCAAGAATCCGGGTAAGGGGGATATGTCCGGCATTACTTTTGCAGCCTATGCGGAGATGCTGAAACCCTACACGCTTGAGCATGCTGCAGAGCTTTCCGGTGTACCGAAAGCGAATCTGTTGCGTCTGGCTAAACTCTATGCCGATCCGAAGAAGAAGATCACTTCACTCTGGACCATGGGTTTCAATCAGCACACCCGCGGTGTCTGGACCAATGGCCTGCTGTACAATATCCATCTGTTAACGGGTAAAATTTCTGAGCCGGGAAACAGCCCATTCTCACTGACTGGCCAACCGTCGGCATGCGGTACGGCCCGAGAAGTTGGAACATTCTCACATCGCTTGCCTGCTGATCTGGTGGTCAAGAAGAAGGAACATCGTGACTTTGCCGAAGGCGTCTGGAAATTGCCTGAGGGCACGATTCCCGCCAAGCCGGGTTACCATGCCGTTGAGCACAACCGCATGCTCAAAGATGGTGTCATCAATGCCTACTGGTCGATGTGCAATAACAATGTGCAGGCCGCCGCCAATATGAATGAAGAGACACTGCCGGGCTGGCGCAATCCGGATAATTTCATTGTTGTTTCCGACCCTTACCCCACGGTTTCCGCCATGGCTGCCGACCTGATTCTGCCTACAGCGATGTGGGTGGAGAAAGAGGGGGCTTATGGCAATGCCGAGCGCCGCACACAGGTTTGGCGTCAGCAGGTTGCTCCTCCTTCAGGGGCAAAGTCCGACCTGTGGCAGCTGATGGAGTTCTCCAAACGTTTCAAGGTCAAGGATATCTGGCCTGCTGATCTGCTGGCCAAGAGACCTGAACTACGCAATAAAACACTCTACGATGTGCTTTATCGCAATGGCAATGTTGATAAGTTTCCAGCCCAGAAGGTCAGCGATGATCGCGGCAACACCTATGCCAATGATGAGATGGATCATTTCGGTTTCTATGTGCAGAAAGGGCTGTTTGAAGAGTATCGCCTGTTCGGTACAACCGGGCCGAAGAAGGGGCATAATCTGGCTGCCTTTGATCAACTGCACGTTGAACATGGTATGCGCTGGCCTGTAGTGGACGGTAAAGAGACCAAATGGCGTTATCGAGAAGGCAGTGATCCGTTTGTGCCTGCCGGATCCGAGCTCTATTTTTATGGCAACAAAGATGGTCGTGCCAATATTATTTTTGCCCCTTATGAACAACCGCCGGAAATGCCGGATGAGACCTTTGATATGTGGCTCTGCACGGGCCGTGTGCTCGAACACTGGCATTCAGGTACCATGACTCAGCGTGTTCCCGAGCTGTACAAGGCTGTGCCGGATGCACAGATCTTCATGCACCCCGAAGATGCAGAGAAACGCGGTTTTAAACGTGGTGATACGGCGAAGGTACAGAGCCGACGCGGTGAAATGACGGCACAGATTGAGACACGTGGTCGTAATAAACCGCCCGTTGGGCTGATCTTTGTACCGTGGTTTGATGCGCGGCGTCTGATCAACAAGGTGACACTGGATGCAACCGATCCGCTCTCCAAACAGACGGATTACAAGAAGTGCGCTGTTCGCGTCGTTAAGGTTTAAGGGGAGATAAACATGAAAGCATTTATTATTGCACTGGCATTGATTGTTGTCTCGTCCGTGGCATGGGCGGGAGCTGCGAATGTGCAATCCCTGCGCGGCGATGCGGCACTGGATGCTCCCTCTGCACAAACTTCTGCCAAAGCGTGGCAGGATGGCGAGGGTAAAATCCAGCGTAACTATGCCCAGCAGCCGCCACTGGTGCCGCACTCGATTGAGGATTTCCCCATTACCCGTGAAGATAACAGTTGCCTGGCATGCCATAACTGGGATTCACAGATGCCGGGTGCAACCAAGGTGGCTGTTTCACATTTCGTAAACAGGGATGGTGAGGCGCTTTCCAATATATCGCCAAACCGTTATTTCTGTACCCAGTGTCATGTGCCGCAAACGGATGCCAGGCCACTGGTTCCAAATATCTTCAGGTCGTTGACAGAAGAGTAGGCCCGAAGCACTGCCATTGCTGGTATGGTTTCAGAGCGTAATGTTGAACGGCCGTGCTTCTTGCGTGCCGATAATAGATGTTTATTTATAAAATAATACAAGAGGATATATATATGCATTTCAAACAACTGTTGGCATTACTGATTATTGCATCAAGCTTTGCGGGTTTCACCCACGCTGCTGAGTGGACCGTGTCGGGGGATATTCGCGAGCGTTACCAGTCGTTTGTTAACCCTAACTTTAATTCCGCTGTTGATAATGACTGGCAGGAATTTAATTCCCGTCTATATCTGAAAGCAAAAGCAGATTTTGGCAATGGCCTGACGCTGTATCTGCAGCCCCAGGCTGTATACACAGTCAACCATGTTACAAATCAGGGGAGAAAGAACTTTACTCAGGCCGACCTTCTGCAAGCCTACCTGCAATATGATATGGCCGACTTTGCTATCAGGATAGGTCGCCAGCAGTTGGTATACGGTGATCAGAGACTGCTCGGCCACCTGGGTTGGAAAGATGTGGCACGTACCTTTGATGGCGTGAAGGGCATGTATAAATCAGGCGATGTTGCTTTAGACGTCTTTGCTGTTCATCCGTCTGATATCGGTGCTATGACGCCAACGCCTGCCGCTCCAAAGGGGCAGTCACTGGTGACCTGGGAAGATCGTAAGTTGATCGGTGCTTACGGTACATACACCGTTGCAGCCAAGAGCGGCATCGATGCCTATTTTATCAACTGGAGTCACAACCAGCAGGCTGCGATTGGTAAAGGACGTAATATGAACACCTTTGGTGTACGCTTGTTTGGCAAGGCAAACGGCTTTGATGGCACGGCCGAAGCTGCATTTCAGACTGGAACATGGGCGAATAATGTGTCACAGAAGGCATCTGCCTATGCTGTGAAAGCAGGTTATACCTTCGACTTCTGGAAAACACGATTCGGTGTGGAATACGATTACAGTCCGGGTGATGACAAGAGCAATGCAACAACACATAAGAACTTTGTTTTCCCGTTCCATACCAACCACGCCCACTACGGTGAGATGGATTTTTTCTCATGGGCAAATATGAAGGATATCAACCTGTCGCTGAAAACCTCTCCAGTCAAAGGGCTGAGTTTTATAGGCAATGTGCACTTTCTCTCACTGGCTGAAGCCAGGGGTGACTGGCTCAATGTTGTGGGGGCAGGAAATGTCTTTGCAGGATCGCCAACGTATACGCAGAGCAAAGCAGGTACCGAAATTGATGTGAAGCTTGTATATAAGGTTGAAGCGATTAAAGGCCTGAAGTTGGTGGCTTTGTACGGTATCTTTAACCCGGGTGCAGCAGTTGCTGAGCGCAACGGCGGTAAGACTGATAGTGCCAGATTTGGCTATCTCATGGCACAATATGTATTCTAAGGGCATGAATATACGTGGCGCCTGTTGATGGTTGAAACAACCCCAATCCGTTTTTTTGAACACATGCCTTCGCAGGGTGAACTGGTCGATCGATTTGATCGCCGGCTTACGTATCTGCGAATCTCAGTGACCGATCGCTGTAATATGCGTTGTGATTATTGTCGTCCTGCTGCAGATGCCTACAAGGCTGAACCCCATAGCCAGATTCTCACGTTTGAGGAGATTGAACGTATAGCCCGTCTTGCGGCTGAGAAAGGTGTTAATAAAATACGCATTACCGGTGGTGAACCACTGGTGCGTCGTGATATGCCAAAGCTGGTTGAGAAACTTGCCGCTATTCCCGGTATAACAGACCTCTCCATGACCACCAATGCAACGCTGTTGGCAAAATATGCCGATGCACTGGTTCAGGCCGGGTTAAATCGTATTAATATCAGTCTCGACAGCCTTAATGCTCTGCGCTTTCGCAAGCTGACAGGTGCTGAGTTGGCACCTGTGCTTGAAGGCATCCAAGCAGCAAAACGAGCAGGTCTTGCACCCATCAAACTGAATACAGTATTGATGCGCGGCATCAATGCAGGTGAAGGGCAATCTGAAGTTGCTGAGCTGATTGATTTTGCTGTTGAACATGGTGCGACCATTCGCTTTATTGAATTGATGCCAATGAAGTATGGTATGGATTGGGATAAACATTATATATCCATTGATGAAGTACTGGCAGAGCCCGGTGTGTCAGAGCGCATTGATCTTACCGCTGTAGCAGAGAACTGTAATACCGCCGCATCGTATCTGCCGTTAAAAAATGCATCACAGAAAGTCGGATTTATTACTCCGATGTCCGAGCGCTTTTGCGATGGCTGTAACCGTTTACGATTAACAGCCGATGGTCATTTGCGCTCCTGCCTGCCAGCTGACAGTGAATTGAATCTGCGAGATCTGATGCGTGGCAGTGGTAGTGATGATGATATCCTCGCCATGTTCAGACGATCTGCCCTGATGAAACCGAAAATCGGTACTTACGCTTTTGATAAAGATTCAGAGCAGCGCTCGATGATTCATATCGGTGGTTAAGGTTTGATGCGTCGTTTTCTGTTTCTGCTCCTTTTTTGCCTGCCTGCGATCAGTCATGCTCAGGAGACCATTACGGTTGCTGTGGCATCCAGCCTGTATCCTGCCATGCAGCAGCAGATTATTTCATTTGAAAAAGAGCATGATGTACAGGTGCGACTGATTTCCGGTTCAACCGGTCGTTTGTATAACCAGATTATGCAGGGCGCGCCATTCGATATGTTTATTTCGGCGGATGAGCTACGGCCTGCAAGATTAATCGAGCAGGGCAAGGTGATTGCTCAGAGCATAGCCGGATCGGGTTATCTTGGCGCGAAGTCCGGCGGTCAAATATTGCCGGATCTGAAGTTACTGAGCTCATCTTCTGTTCAGCGAATTGCCATACCCAATCCCGATGTTGCACCCTTTGGTCTGGCTGCCAGAGAGCTGCTGCAACAACAGGGATTGTGGGATGCCTTGAAAACAAAACTTGTTTATACTCAGAATGCTATGCAGGCCTCCATGATGGTGGATCAGGGGCTGGTTGATGCCGGTTTCGTACCGCTCGTTTCACCTGAATCTGCGATTGCCGTTATTCATTATCAGGGTGTTGTGCTCACAGGCAAGCCACTGGCACTGCGTCTGCTCAAACATGTGGCAGCAAAAGATGAAACGACCACGACTCTGGTTTTGGCGCACTGATGCTTGAATCTCTTTTTATCTCATTGCAACTGGCTCTTGTGACGACAGTCATTCTGTTGCTGATAGCACTTCCACTGGCTTATCTGCTGGCCTTTAAATCATTTAGAGGACGCACGGTACTTGAGGTGATGGTTGCTCTGCCTTTGGTGTTGCCGCCCACGGTGCTCGGTTATTTTGTATTGGTGATGATTGCACCGGATTCTACTCTTGGCCGGAGCTGGGGAAGTCTGTTTGATAGCTCTCTGGCATTTTCATTTTCCGGCATGGTGCTCGCTTCAGTGCTCTACAGCCTTCCTTTTGCTGTGCAGCCCATGCAGCAGGCATTGCGAAGTATTCCAAAGTCCTGGCTTGAAATGGCATCGACACAGGGATTGGGTTTAAGACAGACGCTGATTCAGGTGATGTTACCTGCTGCCAGAGGCGGTGTGCTGGTGGCTGCCGTGCTCTCCTTTGCGCATACCATGGGTGAATTCGGAGTGGTGCTGATGGTAGGAGGCTCCATTCCCGGTGAAACAAAAGTTGCCAGTATCGCACTGTTTGAGTTTGTTGAAATGCAACAGGCTTCTGAGGCTTGGATGCTTGCTCTGATTCTTCTGGGCGTGTCATTTGTGATGTTATCCCTGGTCTATACGATCAACCGGAAGGGGCTGAACATGGTTGGTGGCAGATGAAGAATCGTATTCAGATAATCGCCCAAATTGGTATTATGCGGCTACAGGCCGATACCGAATTCAGTGATGAAATCATTATTGTTTCGGGTGAGAACGGTGCGGGTAAAACTACACTGCTTCGATGTCTGGCTGGTCTGGACGATTCAGAGGGTCAGATGCTTTTTCATGGTAAAACATGGCTGGATAGCAGGGCCGGTTTTGTATTGCCAAGTCAGGCTCGCCAAATCGGTTGTGTATGGACGGATGTTGCACTGTTGCCCTGGCTGAGCGTTGCGAAGAACATTCTGTTGGGTGCAGAATTTGAGGATGCAGCCTGGCTGCTTGAACTGGCAGGGTTATTGGAAATATCTGCTTTGCTGCAACGTAGGCCATCCATGCTTTCCACGGGTGAGGCGCAGCGAGTGGCATTGGCCAGAGCCCTGTATAAAAAACCCTCCGTACTACTGCTGGATGAACCGTTTTCAGCTCAGGCTCCAGCAATTCGTCAGCGCCTGCGTGTGGTGCTGAAATCCATTCAGGGAAAGTTGAATATGGCGGTGATTATGGTCAGCCACGATGTAGAAGATGCTGCTAAACTGGCTGATCAACATTGGCGTATGCGTGAAGGACGATTGCTCAAAGAGATTGAAATGACAGGGATGAACAAGGTGAAACAGGCATGAGTGACAAGCTAACCCATTTCGATGAAGCCGGACGGGCGCGCATGGTGGATGTCTCGGCCAAAGAGGTCACGACACGCATCGCGATTGCCAGCGGTGAGATTCATATGCAGCCGGAAACGCTGATCCATATTCAACAGGGAAAACTGAAGAAAGGTGATGTATTGGCCGTTGCCGATGTGGCAGCCGTGATGGGAGCCAAAAAAACTCCCGACCTGATTCCGATGTGTCATCCGCTGATGCTCTCCGGTATCGATGTATCCTTCAGTGAACTTGTAGAAGGCTGTGGCCTGAGGGTTGAAGTGTCGGTGAAATGCAATGGTAAAACAGGTGTGGAGATGGAAGCGCTTACCGCTGTAAGTGCAGCCCTGTTGACGATTTATGATATGTGCAAAGCAGTCGATAAAGGCATGGCCTTGAGCAATATTTGTCTGGATGAAAAGAAGGGCGGCAAGTCAGGCGACTGGAGTCGTGAGTGAGCATTAAAGTACTCTTTTTTGGTGCGATTGCCGATAAGCTTGGTACACGCTCATTGGTCGTGCCCGAGCAGAAGAACATGAGGCTCAGTGATGTGTTGCAACAGGCAGGTTGTGAATCATATCGTCCATTTCTGGTCGCAGTGAACCAGGAACAGGTGAATGATGAGCAGCAGTTCATGCATGCCGGTGATGAGGTTGCAATCATGCCGCCTTTTTCAGGAGGGTAATCATGGATGCTGTTCGTATACAGGAAGAGGACTTCTCGATTGAGGCAGAGGTTGATGCGCTGCGCGCCAGTTCCAAACGCATAGGCGGTATTGCCACCTTTCTGGGCTGTGCACGTGATTTCTCCGAAGGGCGCGATGTGTCATCTATCGCCTTTGAACAGTATGCAGGTATGGCTGAGGCTGCACTGCAGTCGCTGCGTGCAGAGGCTTTGGCAACATTCGATATTATCGAGGTGCGTATTATTCACCGCATCACCACCGTGTATGCAGGTGACCAGATTGTGCTGATTGTGGTTGCTGCCGAACATCGGGGGCCGGCATTTAAAGCATGTGAATGGATCATTGATACCCTGAAACAGCGTGTGCCGATCTGGAAAAAAGAGCTTACTCCCGAAGGGGATTCATGGGTTACTCAGCACCCATGACGGCACCCATATTATCACTTGTCGGTTATTCCAACTCCGGCAAAACTACACTGATGGAGAAACTGGTGGCGGGCCTCACAGCGCAGGGACTGCGTATCGCTACCATCAAACATTCTCATCATCAGCCTGAGATGGATACACCGGGCAAGGATAGCTGGCGCCACAAACAGGCAGGGGCATCCACATCCTTATTGGTAGGCCCTGAGCGTATGTTGATGGTGAGCGATGTGGATGAGACGTTAAATCCACAGCGCCTGGCAAGTCGTTTGTTCGGTGATTATGATCTGATTTTGGTGGAAGGTTATGCGTCGGTGCCGGGGCCCAAGATTGAAGTTGTGCGTGCCGAACGCTCGCAGGTTTTGCGCTGCTCTGCTGATGAACTGATTGCTGTAGCAAGCGACATCTGCGATCTGGATGTCACGGTGCCTCTGCTTGATTTGAATGATACACAAGCCATCATGGATCATATTCTTATCTGGATGAAGACGGCTGAAGCAGGAGAGTAACGATGGGTAAACAGTATGCTGAAATAGAAGCCAAACAGATCGAGTTTATCCAACAACAGCATATCTTTTTTGTAGGCAGTGCTACGGCGGATAGTCGCATCAATATCTCGCCCAAGGGTATGGACTCTTTGCGTGTGCTGGGTAAAAACAGGGTGGTCTGGCTGAATGTGACGGGCAGTGGTAACGAAACCGCCGCACATCTGCAGCATAATAATCGCATGACGATTATGTTCTGCGCTTTTGAAGGTTCGCCTAAAATCCTGCGACTTTATGGTCATGCCACTGCGATCTATCCGGGGCAGCCACAGTGGGATGAACTCTTTTCGTTGTTTAAACCGCTACCGGGTGCCCGGCAGATTTTCGATGTGTCGATTGATCTGGTGCAGACCTCGTGCGGCTTCGGTGTGCCGTTATATGATTTTATCGATGATAGGGATACCCTGAATGCGTGGGCAATCCGGAAGGGAGAGACGGGTGTTGCCACGTACTGGCAGGAGCGTAATAACATAAGCCTGGATGGGGAGCTGATTCATTTCCCGGATGATCAGGTGTGACCATGCCTGTTTCTGATTGTACGGCTGTGATTCTGGCTGGCGGTGAATCGCGACGCATGGGTAAGGATAAAGCGAGCACGCTGTTGCATGGCAAGCCGCTATTGCAGCATGTACTTGTGCAGGTGGAGCCACTGTTTTCTGATGTCTTGATCAGTGTGCGTGAATTGCGAGCTGATATTGTGAACCAGCAAATTGTTGATGATTCAACAGATCGTGGACCCATGGTTGGTATTAAAGCTGCATTGGAACAGGTACAAACGCCCTGGATCTTTGTCATCGGTTGCGACATGCCGTTTGTTTCCACTGAATTAATTCAACAGCTGGCACTTCATCGTGATGGTCATCAAGCTGTGGTGACACATGTCTTTGACAGGCCACAGCCGCTGTTCGGGTTTTACAGCAAATCGTGCCTGCCATTGATGGCTGAGCGCATTGAGCAGGGAGAGCGCAGCATGATACGTCTGCTGGATGTGTTGCATACCTGCATGCTTAGTGAGTTGCAGGTCAAAACGGTTGATCCACAGTTCAGCAGTTTAATGAGTTTGGACACTATTGAGGATGTGAGCAGGGTGGAGTCTATGCATGAGTGATTTTTCAGTAACAGAAGCACAGGCTTCTATTCTACAACATGTGAAGAGATCAGTGATTGAGACTGTGGCACTGCATGATTCACTGAGTCGTGTATTGGCTGAAGACATATCTGCCAACCGCAACCATCCGCCTTATGATGTATCTGCCATGGATGGTTATGCTCTTAGTTTTGCGGACATTGAATCAGCGTGTTCAGATAAACCCGTTCTATTGACTGTGGTTGATGATATCCGGGCCGGACAGATGCCACAGCATACGATTGGGCATAAGCAGGCGGCTCGTATCATGACCGGTGCTCCAACGCCTTTGGGCATTGATACAGTGATTCGTGTTGAAGATACCGAGCTCAATGGTGATGTGGTCGCTATTCTTGCACCGCCCAAACAAGGCGCGAACATCCGCCCGCTGGGTGAAAATCTGAAAAACGGTCATGTCGTGCTGACAAAAGGTATGCTGATTACACCGGGTGTATTGGCGATTCTGGCGATGGTGAAACAGAAAGATGTGCCTGTGTTTGCCAGACCTACCGTAGCAATTCTCTCTACCGGCGATGAGCTGGAAGGTATCGATGATCCGATTGATGAGAACAAAATACCCAACGCCAATTCGCATGCGCTCTATGCCCAGTGTAAATCACTTGGCATAACCGCGACCTTGCTGGGCATTGCCAAAGATGATCCGGATGATCTGCGCGCCAAGCTTGCAGAAGGTTTGAACTACGATGTGCTGCTGGCATCCGGTGGTGTATCGGTTGGCCATCATGATTTTGTGCGGCCCATGCTGGATGCGTTGGGCATTACCTTCCATTTCTGGCGCGTCGCGATGCGTCCCGGCCACCCGTTGGCATTTGGTACGGTGCAGGGTTGTGAAGGCAGGAGAGATTCCGCTGTATTTGGTCTGCCGGGAAATCCTGTCGCCAGTATGGTTTGCTTTGAGCAGTTTGTTGCTCCTGCACTGCGAGCTATCATGGGCCATGAAAAACTATTCCGCCGTACGATTAAAGCACGTTTAAAACACGATATAAAAGGCAGCGGCGGCCGTACTCTTTTTATACGCGTATTTCTCAGCTCCGATGAACAGGGTTATGTTGCTTCATCCACAGGCGAACAGGGCAGTGGAGTGTTGATGTCGATGGCTCTGGCTGAAGGGTTTATGGTGGTTCCTGCTGATGCAGATAAGTTGAAGGCAGGTGCGATGGTGACCGTGCAACTGCTGCAGGGCATGGATTTCCAGTCTGAATCTGATTTATAGAAACATCAGCCAATATACTTAGCCACAGATAAAAGACTTCATCAGTATTATGCTAGTATTTACATGGCAATGCGAAGGCAATGAATGGACTTTTTTATTGTCAGCTAGCGGTGTGTTTGCAAGTTAATATTCCCGAAAGTTCCGTGTGTTTAGTAAGCTGTCGTCGTAATTAAACATTTATCCATTGCTTTGCCGGGGCGTGTTGAACAAGTTATTCCGTAAGCATATCCAGCGGCGATTTTGCATTCGTTTTCAACTCACGCACAACATGTGTGTAAATCATGGTTGTCTCCACGCTCTTGTGACCGAGTAATTCCTGAATCTCTCGAATATCTGTGCCTTGCATCAACAGGTGGGTGGCAAAGCTGTGACGCAACGTGTGTAGGGAAGCACGTTTGTTGATCTCGGCGCGCCTGACTGCCCGCTGCATAGCTGCCTGCAGGGTTTTGTCGTAGATATGATGCCTGCGTATGATGCCCGTCTCAGGGTCTCGTGATAGTTGTGCAGAAGGAAACAGGAACTGCCATGGCCATTCTGTAGCAGCATAGGGGTACTTTCTTGCCAGCGCATCAGGCAACCAAACAGCGCCGAAACCCTCCATCTTATCCTGCTCATGCAACGATTTTACTATCTGCAGATGTTGCCTCAAAGGCTCAGCCAGTGAATCGGGTAACAGAGTGCTGCGATCCTTATCACCCTTGGCGGCATGCACGGTGATCAGGCGATGATCGAAATCAAGATCCTGAACGCGGAGTCTGAGCAACTCACCCATACGCATGCCGCTACCGTATAGCAGCTTGATCATCAGGCAGTATTGCGGCTCAACTGCCGCCAGTACTTGCTGAACTTCATTGACCGACAGAACAGATGGTAAGCGCTTCCCCTGCCTTGCGCGGATCGTTACGGGAAGGTGGGCCGTATCGACATGCAAAATGTCGCGGAACAGTAGTAGCAGTGCATTGAAGGCCTGATTCTGGGTGGCCGCGCTGACCTTTCTTTGAGTTGCAAGATAGCTGATGAAATCGGAAAAATCATTTGTGGAGATTTCACCATTGCCACCTTGCTCTCCCGTATAGCGAATAAAGCGATCAATCCAGTGCCTGTATGACTTTTCAGTACTTGGTGAATAGTGCTTGATCCGCATCCACTCGCGTAGTTTCTGCATAATCTCATCAGTGGTGCCTGCATTTGCGGTTGTGTGCGCAGCATTTTCATGATGCCGGAAATGAAAGTGATAGAGCGTGATGGCAT
>JAJFLE010000085.1 GCA_021772835.1 Mariprofundus sp. | reverse complement strand
ACGGTCTGTGTGGGATTATATCATTGGTTATTACAGCCAGATAAGACCTCACCGACATAATGATGGGTTGACTCCAAATATTGCTGAACGGCAATTTTGGAAAAACTCTAATAACGTGGCCAAATTTTGTTGACCACTACATAGGCAACTCAGGAGAGATCATGAGCGCAGAACAGATAGAAATTATTTTATCATTTACTCTTAGATATGGGTTCGAAGCGGTAGTCGCTGGTCTAGTCGTTTTTCTTTTACTTAAATATTTTTTACCGGGCTATCTATCCGAAAAGGGTAAAAATTTGGCTACAACAGAAGATATAGCCGGCATAACAACTGAGATAGAAAAAGTGAAATCCAACTATAATAATCTTTTAGAAACACTTAGGGCTCAGCACCAGCTACGTTTAGCCGCTGTCGAAAGGCGCCTTCAAGCCCATCAGGAAGCTTTTTGCCTTTGGAGGAAAATTAACGGGGCGCTTGGGAAGGACAGCCTTCTTGAAATAATCCATGAGTGTGATGAGTGGTGGGGGAATAATTCACTTTACCTTGAAGCGGAGCCTAGAGAAGCATTTCTAGAAGCATGGGTGTCTGCTAGAGATTTGGAATGGTATAAGAATAATTCCGAGACTAGTTTGGTAACGGAATGCTATCGGAAAATTAATTATGCTGGAGATGCAATTACAAAAGCGGTTGAGCTACCAAAACTAAATGAACTAATTGATAGCCAAGAGCCTAACAAGTTAATGCAGCCGACCGCGAAAGCGTCGGCTGATTAAGGCGTTATGACCAAAAGGAATCATCAATGATCGTTAATAGGTGGCTCATAATTATTTTGGCGTTCACCCTGTCCGCCTGTGCGGGCGTTACTCAGCCTCTAAAATTTCAGGGGACTGAAGCAATAACGAAAGACGTATACGCCCGAACCGGTAAAACCAATGGCGTTGTGCTGTTGGATATTAACTGGGGTCGTTGGTGGGGCTGCGGTGGTCGCGAGAACGCACAATTAGTCGGCCTCGCGTTTGACAAGCTCCCCGCACTATCGCCCGAAAATGAGGCAGAACCGTCTCTCGCTATACATAGCCCAGCACGCCTCATGGTTAATCCGGTGTTTTTGAACCAAGCGTTCTCGTTAGAACCGGGCGAATATGCATTGAGTGCATTCAGTATCAAGGTAGCGGATTCCGCGACGAAGGTCGGCTTTCTAACCGCGCAACGTAGCCAGTTGTATAAGGGCGGAAAGCTGGTAGGAGGGAGCTTTACGGTCAAACCAGGCGAAACGGTGTTCATAGGCAACTTCTATCTAGACTGTGCCTATGGTCCGACTTTGTGGCGTTACTACCCGGAGGGGCGAGCCGCATTCGATAAACAGATTGCGGAGTATAAAAGCAGCTTTCCGTTTTTAGACCTAAGCGACGTCAAGTATCGTCTATTCAAGACAAGTGAATTCGGCCAAGACTATGAGCTTGTCCCGTAATCCAATGTCAGGTCAAAACAAGTCGCTCCAGCCGACCTACTTCGCCGGCGGCTGAGCGCAACGTTAGGTATTGATGGAGCAAAAAATGTCCACATCTAAAGAAACTGCAAGCCCTTACTTTAGCCGCTGGATTTGGTTCATAGATGTATTATTTGCGGGCATTGCCGCCATTATTCTTCAGCAGTATGAACCGATCATTCGTGAGGCTTGGGCAAACGGCCTTGGCTCCTTCTCTCTCTCCATCTTCATCGCCATGAGCATGGGTTCATTTTTTGTTTATGATGTTGCGGCTTATCACATTTTAGCAAACAAATTTCCGTACAAGATAACCCTGATAGGGTTTGCTAGGTTTTATCTCGATTTAGTAATGGCATTTTTTCTATTTATGCTTTTGTCAGACGCATTTAGTAAGAGCCCTAATTGGCAAAGTATCCTTATTACCATTACTTCTTGGCATGCAATGGCATTTATATGGCACTTGCTTGCTCAAAAAGAAGAACTTCAAAAAACCAGTTCGAAGAGTATGATAATTCCGCATGTATACTTCGTCTTAATTTATTGGGCAGTGGCATGGGCGACCTATCTTACTGTCCAGCAGTGCACTACCAATGAGAGTATACAGTCGAATACGGTACTAGTTGCTTTGTCAGCAGCTATTGCGGCTGTTTCAATCTGGCGTTGTCGACAGGTAATAAATGCCTAACCAGGGTTATAAACAGGGATGGTTTTCCGCATCGGTCGTTCCTCCCTATGCTCCAAACCACCCGTTATAACCGACGTTAGCTGCGTAACACTCTACTTTTAACTTCGATTTATAATGGGGGAATTACCTTGTTTGATTCATCCTTATGGTTGTTTTGATCAATTTTTTCTTTTGCATGTTCGCTCATAGTTGTGATCTCCTGTGACGTTGGTTTGTCTGTCTGAACCACAGGGTGAATATTAGAGCGACTCCGTTTCTTGAAGGTTTCCCTTATGTAAAGATTTGTGAACGGCGATAATATTCGTGTTGTTCTGTAGTCTTGGCACATCAAACTTCGGTTTAAAGGAATATAGAATGAAAGCAAAAATTGGATTTATTACAGTTTCGGATCGCGCCAGCCGCGGTGAATATGAGGATCTGGGCGGGCCAGCCATGGTCGCATGGTGTGAGCGGGTATTAGCTTCTGAATGGGAGGCGGTGAGCCGTGTGATCCCTGATGATCAGGATGGTATCGAAGCCACACTCAAAGAGCTGGCAGATCATGAAAGATGCTGTCTGATTGTGACCACCGGCGGCACAGGCCCTGCCGTGCGTGATGTGACCCCTGAAGCCACGGAAGCCGTGTGTGAAAAGATGATGCCGGGATTCGGTGAATTGATGCGCCAGGAGTCGCTCAAGTTTGTGCCGACTGCAATCCTTTCACGCCAGACCGCAGGCATACGCGGCAAGTCATTGATTATTAATCTGCCGGGCAAACCCTCCGCCATTGCTGATTGTCTGAATGCCGTATTCCCGGCTGTGCCGTATTGCATAGATCTTATTGAAGGCCCGTTTTTGGAAGCCAATCCTGAGCAGTGTAAGGTGTTTCGCCCAAAGAAATGAGTGGGACTGTTAAGCCATTGGCTTTGTGAGAAAAGGAAAAGTGACGTGTGCCTCGGGATCATCTTGTCCGGTGGGCGACTTTTAGCTGAGTAAACGCCATGACCATCAAGAGCCGAAGTGCGTCGCATGGAGGCGGTGAGTATGTTTGCTGAAGGCCAATCAGCGTGTTCTTAAGAGCTGTCATTCGCCGTTCAGTGTTACAATCAGCGTTCTTGATCCTCCGTGATTTCTGTGTTCACCCAGATAAATGCCCTGCCAGGTGCCCAGCGCTAACTGACCATTTTTAATGGGAATGCTAAGGCTGTTTCCAATGGTGGTCGATTTCAGGTGGGCTGTGATGTCATCAGGCCCTTCGTAAGTGTGCGTGTAAAATGATCGATTCTCCGGGGCATTTTGATTGAAATGAAGTTCCATATCTGTGCGAACTGAAGGATCAGCATTTTCATTGATTGTTAAGCTGGCACTCGTGTGCTGAATAAAGAGATGTGCTATTCCAATGCTGAGTTGCTTTAGCTCGGGTAGGCAGGAAACAATATCATTTGTGATTACGTGAAAGCCCCTGCTGCGAGGTTTTAAGGTGACGGTTTTTTGTATCCACATGAGGCAATCATATGAGAAATCGTGGAAAATTGTAGTTTGAATATCGCATGCCAGCGTATCCATCAATGCTGTTTGTAGCAGCACCTACCAACGCGGATCAACATTGCTACGTTGGGCTGCAGCATCTGGGTTTCGATTTTTAAAGGTAGTCTGGCACCGGAGAGCTGGCGGGGGTGTTTATCTGGGTGAACATCGAAATCACGGTAGCTCGCATCAGATCATGGTGACGTTGCAAGGTGTGAGTTGTTGGCCACCTGTAATTATAGGCATCTGAGGTGGAAGGTGAGCGGATGCATTCTCCAGGGGGGTAATCTGTTGCTACAAAAGAGCCTGCATCATCTCTCCACAGCGCCTGTGGATAACTCAGTGGATAGAATTTCGTATACCGTTGCGTGACTTGTTGTTGTCATCATTGCACTGACTTTGCCTAATAAATAGACATATAATATTAAGCTTTAATAACAATACCTTATGCTTACTTACTTGATCTTGATTGTAGCATTATTCTGTAATATTCATAAGTAAGTCTTGAGCCATGCACTTCGGTGGATAGTTTCCATGGAAGATACTGTATATTATGAAAAATACGTTGCTCAACGTGATAGTGCCTTCGTCTGTATGCTTGCCTGGTGTGATGAATTGGTGTCGCAGGTCACTGTAGGTCGGATGTCGATAGCTAACGTGCACCGACCTTGATGGTGGCTAAATCTCATGGACAGAGGAATGAATGGATCACATGGAAGTGCTGCACATGCGCGACAGCGACGTTAGCTTTTTTAAGAGGTTGATCACCCTGAGTGCCTTGATTTTCCTGATACCGATTGCTGCTTTTGCTGCTGGTAATGAATCGGGCAGTAGTTTCAGACAAGCAAAAAAAGAGATGATGGAAGTGTATTCCGAAAACCGATCCACCTTTTATGCCAACTGCGAGTATGGAAAGAAGGGTCATGTGGATCGAAAGTCCTGCGGTTATTCTGCGAGAAAAAATGAAAAACGCGGGAATAGAATTGAATGGGAACATGTCGTGCCTGCCTGGGCCTTTGGTCACGCTCTGCAGTGTTGGCAAAACAAGGTGTGCACCAGTAGCAAGGGCAAAGCATTCAAGGGGCGCAAGTGCTGTGGGCAAAACAATGCAACGTTCCGGGCAATGGAATCGGATATGCATAACCTTGTGCCGGCAATCGGTGAGCTCAACGGTGATCGATCCAATTTCCGATACGGCATGATCGCAGGTGAATCACGCGCTTATGGAGCCGTTGATTTCGAAGTGGATTTTAAGCAGAAGGTCGCTGAGCCTGCACTCTATGTTCGTGGAAATATTGCTCGCATCTACTATTACATGGAGCGGGAGTACGGCTTGAATATCGGTAAAAAACAGCGGCGGCTGTTTGCTATCTGGAACAAGGAAGATCCGGTAGATGTTTGGGAGATTGAGCGCAATCGAAAAATCATGGCCATTCAGGGCAATAGGAATCCCTTTGTGGACTCTAGTATTGCCAGTGTTGCCGGAGATTCTACTAAACACTAGTGGAGAACAAAACCGGTTGTCCGGATACTTCATAAGTGCAAGCTAAAGGCCGTTCAAACCCTTTGTTCTGAGCGGAATTGTTTCATGAATCTGTAATATGGATTCGTGATGATTCTGCCTGGACTGCTTCGTATCCCAGTGGGGGTCTCTTTGTTTTTGTGCTTAACCTATTCAGTTCAAGCTATAAATTGCAGAGGCTTGCTGTGTGATCTGTTCAAACTTATCGTATGATATATAGCGTGTGGATAAAGGACTATTTTATGGAGATATGTTTAAGATGGCAGGTGGATTGATGGTGAAAACAGTTGTGCAGTTGTTTGCTTTTCTACTCGCAATTTCAACAGCCGGCATTTGCCTGGCGCAAGAGCAAGAAAGCTCCAGTATCGGTGCAGCTGATGATTGCAGCCAGATTTCGGTCGATTTTGTGGATGATCCGAATCTGACCCGGCAGGAAAAAACCGAGCTGATGGACAGGGCACTGCTGAATTCGTTGAACAAATATGAGCGGTGCCAGAATAGCCAAACCGGAGCTTCTTCTGCCAGTGGCGGAGGTGATGCAGGCGGATCCGGTGAGGCAGGCGAAGCCGGTGAGACAGGCAGTGGCGGACAAGTGTCATCTACTGCCAGTGCCGAAATGTCTGGAACGCAGCCTGATGTTGAACAGCAGGGTTCAACATCAGACGATACGACTGGGCTTGCTGAACCTGTAGCTGCGGATAAGCATAACAAGAGCGATAAGAATTTAGGTAATGGAAAAGTCCCTGATGATATTCCACCTGCTGATAACGATAGTATTCTTGAGGAGCAGATTCGTCAGGCGGCGATAAATGAAACAGATCCCGTCATCAAAGAAAAATTGTGGAATGAATATCGGAAGTACAAGGGTTTACCGCTTGTTCGTAAGCCGTAGAGGGTGTGGTGTAATGGTTTTTAGAAAAGCGATTTCGATCCTTGTGGCGAGTACCATGTTCTTGAGCGGTTGTGCTGCAGGTAGCGGGGGATCATCGAATGTGAATGTCGGCCCCCAGGCATCCTCCTTATATGCGAAGGAGAAGGAGAAGGCTGAAGCGGTGGCTGTCGTTCAGAAGCCCAAACTTGATATTATTATTCCTGTCTTTGATCCGGGGCTTCCTGAAGATGCCAAAGATTATAAAGAAATGGGTATCTGGCCTGAGCTGCGTCGGGCAGAAGCTTCTCGTTTTGCCAATAAAATGAAATCGGCCATTGAAGAAACCGGAGCTTTTGGAGCAGTGCGTGTGATGCCGGATACAACGGCAACCGGCGATCTCTACGTTGTAGGTAAAATCAATGAATCCAACGGTGAAGAGGTGGAGATCAATGTCAGGGTTTATGATATCAGTGGTAAGCAGTGGTTCGAGCAATCTTTTGACCACGAGGTGGATGAAGAATTTTACAGCAATATAAGAAACAAGGGCAAAGACCCTTATGACCCTGTTTTCAAGCAGGCAGCTGAGCGGCTTGTGGAAGAGCTTGATGACTTTGAAGATGAGGAGCTGACAGAACTGCAGGCACTCACAGATTTACGTTTTGGTGCGAATTTCTCTGAAGAGGCATTTTCCCGCTATATGACTGTGAAGGGTGGTAAAGTATCTCTGGTGGGCTATCCCGATGAGGGCGACAGCATGCTACAACGTGTGAAAGCGATCCGGATTCGGGATCAGATGTTTACCGATCGTATGCAGCCGCACTATGAGCAGTTCAGCCAGAATATGGATGACAGTTACGCCCTCTGGCAGAAACAGAGTTTCACTGAACTCAATGCAGCCCGCGAGGCAAGAAATGCTGCGATCGGAAAGGCGGCTGCAGGTGTTGGTCTGATCGCTCTTTCTGTGCTGGCTGCTATTGCCGGTGCCAATTCAAATACATATGGAGGTTCTGTTACCAGCACGACGGGGGCTATTGTTGCTGGCAGTGTTGGCGTGGGCATGCTGGGAGAAGTTTCCAAAATGAATCAGGAGTCGAAATTCCACAGGGATGCACTCAATGAGCTTGGAGAGTCCATCGATGGTGAAATGGCACCTCAGGTTGTTAATTTTGAAACAACAACAGCAGAGCTTACCGGTAGTGCTAAAGAGCAGTTTGCCAAATGGAGAGCCTTCCTCAAAAGCCTCTATGAGCAGGAAGCCACACCGGATGTTCAACTCTGATGTTGGAAGAGAAACTTCGCCAGGCTGGCGAATCCAGTGCCAGATATCGAAACCGAATGATGTTGATGTTTCTTTTCGGTCTGCTTGTCTGCATCGCTGTTATTGTGATGATATCGTTATTTGATGATGAAAAATCTGAACCGGAACCCGGAGAGATAACAGCTGTTCACAATAGTCAGCCTGTAGATCAAACCGCTCTTCGGGAGCAGTTTATGCAGCAATTATCAGCTTATGAGGGTGCGCTTGAACAGGAGTTGCTAGGCACGAACCTTAAAGGCCGGGATCAGGCAAAAGATGTTGAACTGACTTCACTCAAGGAGAAGGCCATCTCGGCATTTGCTATGGGTGACTATGCAACTGCAGTTGAAAAACTGACTGAACTGGCAGGGCAGGCAAGGGAGACCGTCGCGCAAAGGGATCTCCTTTTTGCTTCGGCAATCAGTGGAGCAAAACAGGCGTTAAGTGTAGATGACTATATGCAGGCAAAGCTCCATATCAGCAAAGCTACGCTGCTTAAACAGAGTAATCCGGAGGCTCAGGCCCTTGAACAGAGAATCGAGCGCCTGCCTGAACTTATATCACTGATGAAAAAGGCTGATATCGCAGCCATAGAAAACAACCCGGAAAAGGAATACGCGCTGCTTACCGAGGCCGTCAACATTGCTCCTGACAGGGAAGTGTTAAAACAGCGTCGGGATGTGCTGGCCAGGGAAATCAGGGAAAATCAATTCTCGAGCTATATCTCCCGTGGTTTGGTCAGTGTGGAAAAGAAAGATCCTGGAGCTGCGCGATTGCACTATAAAAAGGCACAAGCTCTCCTGCCCGGACGCCCGGAGTTGCGCGTTCTCAATGATGCGATTATCAAGTCATCAGACGAACTGGATTTAAATCAGGCTGTTGGACTGGCCAAAAAGGCTATTGCTGAAGATGACTGGTCAGGGGCGCAGTCCGTGTATGCAGCAGCTTCAAAACGGCATGCCAAAGACAAGGCTATTCTCGACGGTTTGCAGCTGGCAAACAGACTGGTGAGTTTGCAGCAGGCTCTCACAGATTATATCAATCGACCGGATCGGCTCTCTTCCCGGAATGTTTTCGCAGCAGCTGAGGATGAACTTGTGCAGGCGAATATCTTTGCCTCTTATAGTAAATCGCTGTCAGCACTGGCTGCTGAATTAAAGGTCTTGCTCGCCAGCATGAACGTGAAACTTCCTGTCTTTGTGAAATCGGATAATCAAACCTACATTCTGGTTCGAGGTGTCGGCAAAGTCGGGCTTACAACTGGTCGTGAGATAGAGCTGAAACCCGGTTTTTATACGTTTGAGGGCACCCGTCCAGGTTATAAATCCAAGTTGGTTCAGCTTCAAATTTATGTCGGGGAAAGACCACTAAGTGTTGAGGTCGTGTGCGATGAGCGAATCTGAATCAGCGGTTCAGCCTGAAGAAACAAGAGGCGACTCCAGCCATATTAATAGAATCAGAGCTGAGATGTTGCATGCCAAGTCCCGGCAAAGAAAATTATATCTCTTTGGCGCTTTTGCCCTGCTCTTTGCTCTGTTTCTCATGCTGGCTCTCATCGGCTTTTCCAAAGGCACAGTAATCGAGGTTATGCCGGAAGATGCCCGGCAGAGTGCTGTCCTGAGACTGGTGGATGGCTTGGGCACAAGCATGGGCCACAGGGTCTACTCGCTGAGCCAAAATCCAACCATTGAAGTGTCTGCTGCAGGTTTCATGCCTCTGTCCAGAACGCTTCAGGCTTCTGAAACAGGCGGCACGGTGAACGTTGAACTCTCCGAGCTGTCCGGTGAACTGAGTCTCAAAACAGTCCCGGCTTCGGAGAAAACACGCTGGTTTATAGATGGAGAACTGGTGGCTGTTGCGGCGTCCCTGGAGTTGGATGTTCTTGCAGGTGAGCATGTTATTGGAATCGACAATCCCTATTATCGGAAAAAGGAGATTGCGCTCACAACAGAGCGGGGCAAGGTTTTGCAAGAGACAATTGAACTGGAGAATATTTCAGGCCAGCTAAAACTTGAGACTTCACCTCCCGGGGCATTGATTCAAATCAATGGTGAACCGGTTGGTCATTCCCCTGTCTCTCTGACGAGGTGGGGCGGCAGTTACCGGATTGAAGTAGCCCATAACGATTATCAGGCGATTACCGAGAGCGTTGAAATCACAAACAGTGAAACCCTGATTGAAAGGGATTACCGCCTGACTCAGAAGAATGCCTTTCTGACTGTCCGGGTGTCCCCCTCGGGAGGCAAGTTACTGTTGAACGGTAAGCAGGTGCAGTCAAATACGGCCTTGGCTGTTAAGGCCGGAGTGAATCATTCCCTGATTTATCTCAAGGATGGTTACTTTCCGCAAAGTCGAACGCTGTCCGTGAATTCCGGAGTGGAGAAACAGGTCTCTATCAGTTTGAAGGCTGAAATAGGCAAGGTCAGTTTCTTTTCCACACCGAATGCGACAGTTTCCCTCAATGGAAAGGATGTCGGACAAACGCCGCTGGTTATGGAACTCCCGGCACTTCCTCATCGGCTTGAGTTGCATAAAAAGGGCTACCGTTCGCATAAGCAGACTCTTGTTCCGGGTAGTAAGTCAGCACAACAGATCAGGGTGGTATTGCAGACGGAGAAACAGGCGAGACTTTCAGAAGCCGCAAAAATAGTTACCAACAAGGTGGGCATTGAGCTTCAATTGTTCAAGCCGGACGATACCTTTGTTATGGGCGCTCCCCGCCATCAGAAGGGTCAACGCGCCAACGAATTTTTAAGAACCGTGAAGCTGACGATGCCGTTCTACGTTTCCAGGCATGAAGTCAGCCGGGTCCAATACAGGCAATTCAAAAAAGTGCAGGGGGCTGGCAGTGAACCGGTAACCTCGCTTAGTTGGATTGAAGCTGCACAATATTGTAACTGGCTTAGCCTGCAGGAGCGAAGAACACCATTTTACGATATCCGGGGTGGGCAGTTGCGGGGCTCAAACATTGTCTCAGATGGTTACAGGCTGCTCAGTGAAGCTGAATGGGAATGGCTAGCCAGAAAGGCATCCAGACCAAAACAGACAAAATTCACATGGGGTGATGAGACTACGATACCACCGAATTCCGGTAATATTGCAGATGAATCGGCCAATGGGAAAGTTTCTCACTATGTGCCGAATTATTCAGATGGTCATGCAGGCCCGGCTCCGGTCGGAAGTTATCCACCTGAGAAAACAGGTCTGTATGATTTGACCGGTAATGTCAGCGAATGGGTGCATGATGTATATACGTTGACACCACCTGAAGGAAAAACAGTGGAGAGCGACCCTTTGGGTGAACGATCGGGTGATACGCACACCGTGAAAGGTTCCAATTGGCGATCGGGCAGGATGACCGAGCTCAGGGCCTCGTATCGCGAGGGTGAAAAAATCGGTCGTGATGATATAGGCTTTAGAGTTGCAAGATATGTTTATGGAGGCATCAATGGTCAATAACAGAGTAGCCGGGAAACATATGATTCCCGGAAAACGTATTTCTAGCGGAACACGCATCTCCAAAAGAGAGGCTCTCATCCTGCTTGTGATTGTTGGTGTCGCTGCACTCGCCCTGTTTACCGGCGTGGCCAATGCCGCGATGCAATCTATCCAGCTGAATTCGTCAGCCAGCTTCCCTGTGGATATATAGTATGTCAGACATGATCAAAAGCTTTGCCGCACTCATTGTTAGCGCGATTACCGTCCATCTTGCCTATATAGGTTTTGTTCGACCACAGGCTGAATTGATTATGCAGTCTGCGAGAGAGGCCGGGCAGTCTGCACCTCGCGATCTGCTTGTGATTCTGAAGGATTATGAGCAGGAGATATGCATTATTCTGATGCTGTGGGCGGGATTCCTGATTGTGAGCAAGTGTCTGGCTATCCTTAAAAACCAGTATCTGTTCAAAGTCGATTTTCTGGAAGATACAGGTGAGAAGGGCTCGGATCTCAAGGGTGTGCTCTCCAATTTAGCCAAGCTGCCTGCAGAGATTAAAGAAACACCCTTGGTCGTGGCTTTGATGGCGAGTCTGAGGCGTTATCTGATCACCAGCAATGTGCAGCATACCTCAGATGCAGTCGAGTCCAGCATCGAAGCGCTGGCGCTTCGGCAGGATGCAGGAAACTCGATGATTCGCTACCTGATCTGGGCGATTCCATCGATAGGGTTTATCGGAACGGTAAGAGGTATCGGCGGCGCACTTGCTCAGGCGGATCAGGCATTGGCAGGCGATATCAGTGGCATGACCAACAGTCTGGGGCTGGCCTTTAACTCAACGTTCGTTGCCCTGCTGATAAGTATACTGTTGATGTTTTTGCTGCATCAGTTGCTGCGTCTGCAGGACGGGCTGGTGGTGGACACGCAGGCCTATTGTGAAAAGTTCCTCTTGAAACGGATATCCGAGTAGAGGCCCAAGCTGAGACGCAATCGTAAAACCGAAGGATTTAATATTGCATTCCTGGATATCATGGCCTCAGGTCTTGGTGCGATTATCCTTGTTCTGATTCTTGTAAAACAGGATGTTGATAAAGGGGCCCCGGAGGTTGATCTCTTGCAGGCGGATGTGGCGCGCCTTGCGGAGCAGGATGCAGGCTTGAAAAAAGCGGTTTCCAGTCTGAGTAGCGATGCCCTGGCCGAAATAACGGAAATTGCCAAAATTCAGGCAAAGATTAGTGCAATAAAAGCTGAGATGTCGCAAAAGAGTGATGTGGTGTCGCAAAAGAAAATGGAGGTGTCATCAGTCAGGGATAACATCAAACATTCACCCGGCGCAAAAAAGGATGATGTCGTGGAGAGCGACAGCGGCGGTGAAGAAGATTATGTGATGGGGCTGAAAGTTGAAGGGCGTAAAATTGTCTTTCTTGTTGATAGCAGTGCGTCGATGACTGATGAAAAGCTGATTGACATCATCCGTCGGAAAAACAGTTCCGCAAGTGAGAAAAAAAGTGGCCCCAAATGGCAACGCACAAAACGTGTTGTTCGCTGGCTGATCGCCCGTTCACCCAAGACCAGCCAGATTGCTGTTGTGGCATATCACAAACAGGCAGAGGTGCTTGGCGGGGCAGGCTGGTTCAGTAGCCGTGATGGCAACAGTGTCGGTAAGGTTTACAGCGATCTGGATAAACTTGTGCCAACAGGTTCGACCAATTTGCAACGGGGTCTACAGAAAGCTGCAAGGCTCAAGCCCACGGACATCTATCTGGTGACCGATGGCTTGCCAACCGATGGGCAATCGCGATATGCGAGTCTGAATCCATTCGCCACTTGTGGCTCCCTGCTGGGGAAATCGAATACCATCTCGGGTGCCTGCCGCGTCAAACTGTTCAGACAAACTATCAATGATAGTGCGCCCGGCAGAGATACCAAGGTTAATGTCATCCTGTTGCCGATTGAAGGAGATCCGCAGGCCGCTCCTGAGTATTGGCGATGGACTGCTGCAACGGGGGGCCTGCTGATTAGCCCGGCTGTGAGTTGGCCATGAAACCGCGCAGGGAAAACCTTGAACTGTTTACCATCTCCTTCCTGGATATTATCTCTTCCGCATTTGCTGCCGTGGTATTGCTGGTCTTGATTTCCAAGCCGCTGCCGGGGGCCGCCTCAGTGGATGCGACCGCACAGCTCTTGCAGCAAGTTGTTTCCGCTGAAACGAGTGTGTCCAGTTTATCCAGGGAGCTTGAAAAACAAGAGCAGGAACTGGCACGGCTGAAACAGATCAAGGCTTCTCTTGAGGCGTCAGAGGCGAGTGCGAAGCAGCACCTTGGTCATAAAACCAGTGAACTTGAAAAACTTGATGGTGATCTTGAAGGTTTGTCGCTTGTTCAGTCTTCTATCAAACGGACTTCTATCAGACCAAGCTCATCTACAAAAAGAGATGTGGAGGTTGGCGGTATTCCTGTTGATAGCGATTATATCATCTTCATCGTCGATACCTCAGGCAGTATGCAGAGTATATGGGATCGCGTATCCAGAGAAGTTCTCAATGTTTTAAAGATTCACCCCAAGGTGAAGGGCTTCCAAATTATGAATGATAACGGCATTCATCTGATTTCAAGTTATGCGGGGAAATGGATTCCTGACACGCCACAGCGGCGTAGTGGTGTGATGAAGGTGTTTGGCTCATGGCAAAGTGCCTCGAACAGCAGTCCGGTTGAAGGGCTTGAGGTTGCGCTCAAGAGGTATGCAAAAAAAGGTGTTTCGCTCTCCATTTATATTTTCGGAGATGATTATACCGGCTCATCCTATGATGCTGTGATACAAACCCTTGGTAATTTGAATACCAATAAGATCACAGGCAAAAAGTTGGCTAAAATTCATGCCGTCGGATTTATGTCCAATTATGCAACCAATCGTTTTTCTATCCTTATGCGGGAGTTAACAAAACGTAATGGCGGGTCATTCCTGGCTTTGGCTCCATAGGGAAGCGTAGATTTATTCGACGCTTCCATGCAGCCCATGGACGGGCTGCCAAAATAAGCACGTAAGTGCTTGGTTTGTAAGTAAAGGCAAAGCCACGTTTTTGCCTTTATGCGCTGATTTGTTGTATGGACGCAATAAATCAGCCTTTCCATAGGAAATAGTAGTTAATCAGCCAGAATAACCGCATCGATTTTCTGCTGAATTGCGCGTGCGCTCAGGCCTTGTTTCATCAGGGTTTCGCGCAGTTGGATTAACGATTCGATCTCAGCTTTTTTCTCTTCCGTTGTCATGCGCTGCGATGTCATGCGGGCAGCTTCGGATATACCGAGTTGAATTGAACATGACTGGTGGTATACCTGCATGTCCTGTAGTGCTTGCTTCACTGAATAACGATGAATGTCCATGTATTCTCGATCTTTGAGGATTACGCGGGTTTGTTCACGATTCCTTTTGATGATAGAAACAATAGATTGCCCCAGCTCCTTTACTGGATTGCTCGCACTGGCAGGTTGGTTTATGGTCAGCTCAGGAGTAACTGTATCGAGCTGCCTTGACGCAATCGTCTCATTTAGTGTCTTGCTTAGTTTGTCGGACTGTTTCGGATTCAATTCCCATTCTTCGATCTGATCGGAAATGGCTGTAAGTTTTTTGTCGCACACCTGATCTGATTCTGCGATAAATTCGCGAACAAGAGCATTTCTGGCAGCATTTCTGTCAAGGGCGTGATCCAGCTCTACCAGGCGCTTGTCGATCTTTTTGTTGCCGGAAGTCTCCCTCTCATTTCCAGAAATTTCAGTGAACATCGAGGATGTGTCAGAGTCATATGAGCCCTGAAAACCAGAGCAGCCAGTTAGGCCAAGCAGAAGTGCTGGCAGGATAAGTCGAAAATATGGTTTTGCTTGCATGATCGGGTTACTCCATTTGTAGGTGGCCAAAAGAAGTAGCAATGATCGGGCCAGTTGTTATGGTAGGTTGAGCTGTTTGCTTCGTTTTGTTGCAACTGGTTGTTTGCGCCTGCTGCGATATAAGAATTCAGCTTTCCGGCCTGCCCGATGTAAAGGCACTTTGTTTCGCACAACTCCTTGATTTCACGACTGTAACTGTTACGCTAGAACAATGAATCAACCCGAACGCTATGCCATGCTACATACGAATAAAGGGGGAGACGAAGAACAAGTCACTGGCCGTTATTATATTGTTCTGGTCAGTGTTCACGGGCTGATCCGGGGCGACAATCTCGAACTCGGTCGCGATGCAGACACCGGTGGCCAGACCAAGTATGTCGTCGAGCTGGCAAAGGCGCTCGGCGAATGCCCGGAAGTCGAACGTGTTGATCTGCTTACTCGGCTGGTGGTTGATGACAGCCTCAGTGATGATTATGCCAAGCCGCTTGAGCAACTCTCGGAGAACGTTCACATTGTGCGTATTGCCTGTGGTGAAGATGGCTATATTGCCAAAGAGAAATTGTGGGACACGCTGGAGAGTTTTGCTGACAATACCCTGAGCTGGCTACACGAACAGCCGCGATTGCCCGATATTATTCATTCCCATTATGCCGATGCTGGTTATGTAGGCACCATACTTGCCAGTCACCTCGGCACACCGCTGGTGCATACCGGCCATTCGCTGGGGCGTGGCAAGCGCAAGCGCTTGCTGGCCAGTGGTGTCAAACGCGCCGAAATTGAAACCACTTACAATATGTCGCGCCGTATCGAAGCCGAGGAGGCTACGCTGGGTGTGGCCGAGCGTGTGATCACCAGTACCAGTCAGGAAATTCGTGAACAGTATGCGCTCTACGATTATTATCAGCCCGAACAGATGCGCGTGGTGCCGCCGGGAACAGATCTGGAAAAACTGTATCCGCCGAACGGTGACGAGGTCAACACACCGATAGCTACCGAGCTGAACCGTTTTTTTCGAACGCCGCAGAAGCCGATGATTCTGGCTTTGTCACGTCCCGATGCACGCAAAAATATTGTCACGTTGATTGAAGCCTATGGCGAATCGGAGCAACTGCAGCAGATGGCTAATCTGGTAATCGTGGCCGGTAACCGTGATGATATTCGTGAGCTTGAAAGCGGCGCTCAGGATGTGCTGACAGACATTCTGCTGACCATTGACCTCTACGACCTCTACGGATTGGTGGCCTATCCCAAACATCACAATGCCGATGAGGTGGCATTGATCTACCGTCTGGCTGCACTCTCCGGCGGGGTGTTTGTCAATCCGGCACTGACCGAACCCTTCGGTTTGACGCTTATTGAAGCGGCGGCTTCGGGCCTGCCAATCGTGGCCACCGAGGATGGTGGCCCGACCGATATTATCGGTCACTGTCATAACGGTTATTTGATCGATCCGCTGGATAAAGAGGGGATGGCAGTAACGCTCAAAAAGCTGCTCTCTGACACGGATACCTGGCACAAACTGGCAGATAACGGGCTGAAGGGGGTGAGTCAGCATTATTCATGGCAGGCGCATGCTAAGGGCTACCTGAATGTGATTCGGCCACTGATTCAGAAGAGCGAACCTTTGCAACGCATGCAGTTGAGCAGGCGACGGGAGCTCTACCGCGACAGGGCTGTCTTCACCGACCTGGATCAGAATCTGATGGGCGATCGCGAGTCGCTCAAGCGGTTGCTGGAGTTGATGCACAGGCACCGCAAACACATCAGCTTTGGTATCGCAACCGGTCGCCGACTCGATTCAGCCTTGAAGGTGATGCGCCAGTATGGAATTCCGCAACCCGATGTGCTGATTACCAGTCAGGGGGCTGAAATTCATTATGCGCCTAATCTGACCCAGGACAAGGTGTGGGCGAAACATATCAATCATCAGTGGAACCGCAGTGCGGTAAGTGAAATCCTCAGTGAGGTGCCCGGCTTGCTGTTGCAACCAAAGGCGGAGCAGCACAGATTCAAACTCAGTTATTATATTGATCCCACCATTGCTCCGGATGTGCAGCATATCAGACAGTTGTTGTCGCAGCAGGAACAGGCGGTCAATGTTGTTTTCTCCTTCGGCCAGTATCTCGATATTTTGCCTCTGCGTGTTTCTAAAGGCTTTGCCCTGCGTTGGGTGGCTGAACAATTTGATATCCCCATGGAAAATATTCTTGCTGCCGGTGGTTCGGGAGCTGATGAAGATATGATGCGTGGCAATACGAAGGCGGTGGTTGTGGCCAATCGGCATGATGAAGAGCTTTCCGAACTTGCCGAGATTGAGCACATCTATTTTGCGCACGAGAGTTTTGCCGGTGGAGTCATCGAAGCAATGGATCACTATGACTTTTTCGGGGGCGAATTTTGAGTCGCATTCTGCTTTGTGCCGATCTGGATCGAACGTTAATTCCCAACGGTGATGCACCTGAATCAGCAGGAGCAAGAGCACTGTTTCGTCAACTGGCATGCAAGGCCGAAGTCAGACTGGTTTATGTCAGCGGTCGCGATCGCAGCCTGATCGAACAGGCGATTAAGGAGTTCGATCTTCCCGTACCCGATGATGTGATTGCGGATGTCGGTGCGACGATCTATGACATCAAAAAAGGCGAATGGACGCGTTTGCAAGCCTGGGACGACGAGATCGCACCGGACTGGGGGAATCTGGCCCCGGCTGATTTGCAGGCAGGGCTGACCGGTCTGAATGCTTTGCAATTGCAGGAGCCTGAAAAACAGGGACGTTTCAAGCTTAGTTATTACACCCCTGTCACGTGGAATAAGCCGTCAGCCAGGGCAGCGGTTGAGACACGACTGCAGGCTCTGGGGCTAAAGGCAAACCTGATCTGGAGCATGGATGATGCCAGGGGCGTGGGCCTGCTTGATATACTTCCTGCCTCGGCCAACAAACGGCATGCTATCGAATTTCTTGCCGCACGCTTCGGTTTTGCCCGTCGTGATATGCTCTTTGCAGGCGACAGTGGCAACGACCTGGATGTGCTGACAAGTCCGATACCGTCGGTACTGGTGGCCAATGCCAGTGATGACGTGCGGCGGGATGCATTGGCATTCGACGGCGATCTGTATCTGGCGCAGGGCGGTTATCTGGGCATGAACGGCAACTACAGCGCAGGCATACTTGAAGGGCTGGTGCATTATCACCCCCGCTATGATCGCTGGCTGAGGGAGCAGCTGTGAGTGTCCAGTCATTACGCGCACTGATTTTTGGCGAGGTGCTGTTTGATCATTTCCCCGACGGCACTTCGGTGCTTGGCGGGGCTCCCTTTAATGTGGCCTGGCATCTGCAGGCTTTCGGGCTTTCGCCGTTGTTGATTTCACGCATAGGTAACGATGCAGCCGGGCAGCAGGTGCGCGCATCCATGTTGCAGTGGGGTATGGATGTCAGTGGTCTCCAGCATGATGAAAGCCACCCGACAGGCAGGGTGGAGGTGAGCTTCAGCCATGGCGAACCGCACTATGAGATTGTCGAGCAGTGTGCCTATGATTTTATCGATGCAGGAGAGCTCCCCGATCTGGCCGGGACCCCGTGGTTGCTCTACCACGGTTCACTGGCACTGCGTCAGGCAACTTCTGCACAGGCACTGACCCGCGTTCGCCAGCAGACCAGCGCAGCGCAGTTTCTCGATATCAACCTGCGCACGCCGTGGTGGTCGCAGGCTTTGCTCCGACCGCTGTTGCAACAGGCGCGCTGGATCAAACTCAACAGTGACGAACTGCAGCAGTTGTTGCCGGATTTTTGCAATGAAGAGGCGCGTATCGCGGCAGTGATGCAGCATGAGCCGGACTATTTGCTGTTAACCCGAGGTGCGCGGGGCGCAACGGCGATCTGTGCCGATGGCTCCCGTCACACGGTGCAGCCCGGAGAAAAAGCCACGCTGGTCGATACGGTGGGGGCGGGCGATGCTTTCTGCAGTGTGCTTATAACAGGCCTGACTCGTCGCTGGCCTGTGCCGCTGACATTAAGTCGGGCACAGGCATTTGCCAGCGAGGTCGTTGGCATACGCGGTGCAACAACCGACAATAAAGATTTCTATAACAATATTATCGAATCATGGGAAAAACAGGATCATCAGCATGTATGAACAGGTATCACACTCGTTACTCAACGAAATACTGATTGCGCTCAAGCCTGAGATCAAAAGCCATCGCGGGATGCAGCATTTCTACACCCGTCTGGGGGCCAACTTTTATGCCATCCATTCTCTGTTCTACCGTCTCTACGGTGACCGGCCCGATCTGCCGGAACAGATGCAGCGACTGGTGGAAACACTGGCACGCCAGTATATCAAGCGATCAGCAACGCTGAAAAAGAGCGATGTGCAGCGTGAAAAGGATCATGACTGGTTTTTGAGCCAGCAGTGGACAGGGATGGCTTTGTACAGTGACGGTTTTGCCGGTAATCTCAAGGGGTTGCAGGACAGGCTGTACTACCTGCAGGAGCTGGGCATCAATATGGTGC
Organism: Mariprofundus sp.; assembly: GCA_021772835.1. Taxonomy (GTDB): domain Bacteria; phylum Pseudomonadota; class Zetaproteobacteria; order Mariprofundales; family Mariprofundaceae; genus Mariprofundus. Next base: position 22,323 of record JAJFLE010000085.1, on the reverse strand, counting down.
ATGTGCTGCCCGTGCTCGATTGTCCGCCGGGGCACAGCGATGGTGGTTATGCGGTACGCGATTTCCGCCGCATCGATGAGCGTATCGGTTCACTGGAGGACATTCAGAGGCTGTCGAGCAAGCTTAAAAAAAGAAATATGCTGCTTACCCTTGATGTGGTGCTGAACCACACCTCTGATGAACATGGGTGGGCGCAGCGTGCACGCGCCGGAGAAAAACGCTATCAGGACTACTACTACGTGTTTGATAATCGCGAAATTCCGGACATGTTTGAAGAGACAATGCCTGAAATTTTCCCCGAAATTGCACCGGGCAACTTCACCTGGGATGAAGTCATGGGCAAGTGGGTGATGACCTCGTTCAACCATTATCAGTGGGATTTGAACTACAGTAACCCGGCCGTATTTATCGAGATGATGGATATCATCTTGTTCTGGGCCAATCAGGGGGCCGATATCGTGCGCCTGGATGCAGTCGCTTTTCTCTGGAAGAAGATTGGCAGTAGTTGCCAGAATGAACGTGAAGCGCACCTGATCCTGCAATTGATGAAGGACTGCTGTCAGGTCACCGCACCCGGTGTGCTGTTTATCGCCGAAGCCATCGTGGCACCGGTAGAGATCACCAAATATTTTGGTGAAGATGCAGTGATCGCCAAGGAGTGTGAGATTGCCTATAACGCCACCTTTATGGCGTTGCTCTGGGAGGCGGTGGCAACGAAAAAGACGACGTTGCTCAATCGCGGCATCAGGAGTCTGCCCGATAAGCTGGAGCGGGCGACCTGGCTCAACTATGTGCGTTGTCACGATGATATAGGACTGGGATTTGACGACAGTGACATCCGTAATTGTGACTATGATCCGCAGGCGCATCGTCTTTTTCTGGTCGACTATCTGACTGGCCGATTTGCCGACTCACCTGCACGCGGCCACCCCTTCGGGGAGAATGAAAAAACGGGTGATGCCCGCATCTGCGGTTCGCTGGCATCACTGGTTGGCCTGGAGAGCGCGCTGGAGAGTGGTGACCAGGTAGCGATCGATACGGCCATTCGCATCATACTGCTGTTGCATAGCATGATACTCTCTTTCGGCGGTATTCCGTTGCTCTACTATGGTGATGAAATCGGCACGCTTAATGACTACGTCTACCTTGATGATGAGGTCAAGCGCAGCGACAGTCGCTGGATTCATCGGCCCAATATCGATTGGGACAAAGCCGAGTTGCGCAACTGTGCAGGCAGTGTTGAACAGCGCATTTTCTCTGGCCTGAAAAAGATGATTGCCGTGCGCAAGGAGATCCCGGCCTTTGCCGATTATAACAATCGCGAACTGATTGCTGTGGATAATCCACACCTGTTTGTTTTTGCACGTTTCGATCAGCAATCCATGCACTCCAGAGTACTGGTGGTCGGGAACTTTGATGCCCAAAGTCAGTATCTGGATCTGGATGTTCTGCGCCAGTTCGGTTTTTTCCGTTTCGAGAATACCGTTGATTTGATCAGTGGCGAGCGCCCGCCGGTCTTCAACGACAGACTGGCAATCCCTGCCTTCGGTTTTTTCTGGTTCGGCGAGTAGGGGCAATAGTTTTGGCAGCTTTTTTCTCGGGTAAATTCGCCTTGCAGCAGTCATCAGGGTGAATGTCGCCGTATACATCAGCGGTCATGGTTTCGGGCATCTGGCACAGATGGCGCCGGTACTCAATCAAGTCTACACATTGCGACCGGATTGTAAGTTCCTGATTCGCTGTGCGTTGCCTGAAGCTGAGATCAGGGCTCGGTTGCAATTTGAATGTGAGCTTGAGCGAACGCCTGTGGATGTCGGTGTTGTACAGAAAACCGCCATTGAAGAGGATCGCGAGGCTTCCATTTTTGGCATAAGACAGTGGCTGCTCACAATCGATGACCGGATCAACAGGGAGATTCAGCTGCTTCGAACCTTTAAAGCAGCGCTGGTTATCTCCGACATCTCTCCTCTGGCATTTCCTGCGGCCAGAGCGCTGGAGGTACCTGGCTTGGGTCTGGCAACTCTGGATTGGTTCACCATCTACTCCCACTGGTTGAGTGCTGGTGATGCTGTGCTGGAGAAATTAAACGCAGCATATAGCCAGTGCGATCTGCTTCTTACACCACCGATGGCGATGGACATGCATGTGTTTCCAAATCAACAGAAGATACCACTGATAGCTGCCTTTCCGTCAGTTGAGCAGTGTCCGTTTAAGAGAATCCGTTCAAAAGTCGCGTTGGTGGTGTTTGGTGGTTCCCATCAGCCTGCCTTTGATCTGCAGAGGCTGTCGGTGATGGATGAATGGCAGTTTCTGATTCCAAATGCTCCCCATGATGCCCCTGATAATGTTACGTCGATCGCATTCAGTGCAGATTTAATGGCGGTGGATTTGATGCCGTTTGTTGAGGTTGTCGTGTGTAAACCCGGTTACGGTATTCTGGCGGAGTGCTGGCGCACAAAAACACCCATGGCCTGGGTGGAGCGACCAGATTTCCCGGAATACCCCATGCTCAAAGGCTGGCTGGAGAATGTGCTGCCGAGTGTATCCATGACCAGAAAAGAATTTGCCAGCAGCAACTGGTTGCATGCACTTGAAGTTGCAGATTCACAACCAAAGCCGTTTCCGGATTTGGAAGCAGATGGTGCTGAAGTTGCAGCTGATATCATTCTGTCCAGGCTTGAGGTGTAAAAAAGTCACAGGGGTGCAATGTTTGCATCTGCCTGACTGAAATAAATCGCCTATAATGAGTTCTATGAAAGATATGCAAACACCGGAATTTCCGAATGTGGTGGACATCATAGTCGTGGTGGTCACGTGTCTGATCGCACTGATGCTGGCCTTTCCGCTCTATGCTGATGCTCAGGGCTTTTCCAATACGGATGTTTCCAGAGTAGAGGCAGCCGAACCAAATTCGAATGTGAAGAGGCATGTGACTAAGGTGCCTGTGTTAAAGGTTGCCAATGTAACAGAGCTCAAATTTGAAAAAACTGAAGCGGAAGAGACGAAACCGGAAAAAGCCAAAACAGAGCAAGTCACCGTCGACATAGACACATTGAAAACACGTTTGAAAGAAACCGATGCAATCGGCGTATTTACCAAATTGGCGATTCGTAGTGATATTGTTGGGCTGGTCGAAGAGATTAATCGTTATCGTAAACAGTCCAAGCTCGAATTAAAGAAGGCTGAAGTGCGCGCTAATTTTGATGGATTGTTGTTGAAAATCGTTACACTGCTTGAGGGAGATCCAGTGCTTTCCCGCGATCTGTATGTGAGCCGGGAATCGATATGGAAAAGTTTATTGGAGGTGAAAGCATGAAAAGAATTTTATTGGCTCTGTTGGCGATGGTGTTCATGGTGCCTACAGCGCATGCTGTGAGCAAAGCTGAAGATATTGCCACAACGATTATACTGCGTGGTCACGCCTGCCCGGGCAGGACTGTAAATAACATCGCTGAATCTATGGATGCCAGTGGCAATAAAACCATTCAGGCGACCTGTTCTAACGGTGTGCGATATCAGCTCAATGTTTCTGCTGATGGCAGGGTTAGTGTGCAACGTTTGAATTAAATATTGATCAGGCACAGGCCCTAACCACCAAAGCCATGTCATAACCTTATGGCGCAGGCATCGGTGCATCGCTACACTGCCGCACCAATGAGTAAGATAAAGCAATCACATATCCGTAATTTTTCCATTATCGCCCATATCGACCATGGCAAGTCTACCCTTGCCGATCGACTGATCGAGTTCACCGGAACGCTCTCCGAGCGTGAGATGAAAACCAAACAGGTCCTTGATTCGATGGATCTGGAGCAGGAACGCGGCATTACGATCAAGGCGCAAACGGCGACTTTGAACTACAAGGCTAAAAATGGTGAGGTCTATCAGCTTAACCTGATCGATACTCCAGGTCAGGTGGATTTCACCTATGAAGTTTCCCGATCCCTGCAAGCCTGTGAAGGTGCGCTGCTGATTGTGGATGCAGCCCAGGGTGTGGAAGCCCAGACGCTTGCCAATGTTTATCTGGCCATGGATCTCGATCTCGAAATCATTCCTGTGATCAATAAAATTGACTTGCCCAGTGCCGATATTGAAGAAGCCAAACGTCAGATCGAGGATGTTATCGGGCTGGATGCTTCCTGTGCAATTCCAATTTCCGCCAAGACCGGTGTAGGCATTGTCGATGTGCTGGAAGCGGTAGTCGAGCATATACCACCACCTGAAAACAATGATGATAAACCGCTGCGAGCACTGGTTGTGGATTCGTGGTTCGATTCCTATGTGGGTGCAGTAGCCCTGATTCGTGTATTTGAAGGTACGGTAAGCAAGGGTGACAGATTCAGGCTCATGTCGATGCCTACGGCGGCTTCCTATGAAGTGCAGGATGTCGGCTATTTTGTGCCCACACCCTTTTCCACGCCACAGCTGGCATCAGGAGCAGTGGGTTTTCTGATTGGCGGTATCAAAACGCTGGCTGATCTGAAAGTGGGTGATACGGTAACAACGCTGAAAAATGGTGCAACCGAGCCGTTACCGGGTTACCGCGAACCCAAGGCCATGGTGTTTTCCGGTCTCTATCCGGTTGATTCCGCCGATTACAACGACCTGCGTGATTCGCTTGAAAAGCTGAACATGAATGATCCTGCTTTCACCTTCGAACCGGAGACATCTTCGGCGCTGGGGCTGGGTTTCCGTTGCGGATTCCTTGGCATGTTGCATATGGAAATTGTGCAGGAGCGGCTGGAACGGGAGTATGATCTCGATCTGATTACTACGGCACCGAGCGTGATTTACCGCATCTATCAAACCGATGGAAACACCATTGAGATTTCCAATCCGAGTGAGTTTCCCGAACCCCAGGATATTGACCGTATTGAGGAACCGACAGTGCTGGCCAATATTTTTATGCCGGAAGAGTTTGTCGGCACGATGATCAAGCTGTGTCAGGATCGACGCGGCATGCAGCAGGATATGAAATTTATCGGGCAGGGGCGTGTGATGCTCACGTATAAATTGCCACTGGCCGAGATGGTGATCGATTTTTACGACAAACTCAAATCGGTATCACGTGGTTATGCATCGATGGATTATGAGCTGTCCGAATTCACTGTCAGTGATGTGGTGAAGCTTGATGTGCTGGTTCACGCAGAGCCTGTGGATGCACTCTCCCTGATCGTGCATCGCTCGATCGCTGAGTCACGCGGCCGGGACCTGGTGAAAAAACTACGCGAGTTGATTCCGCGTCATCAGTTTGATGTGCCCTTGCAGGCTGCAATTGGTAGTCGTATCTTGGCCCGGGAAACAATTAAAGGCGTACGTAAAAATGTGACGGCGAAGTGTTACGGTGGTGATATTTCCCGCAAACGAAAACTGCTGGAAAAGCAGAAGGCAGGTAAGAAGCGGATGAAGTCTATCGGTAGCGTGAACGTACCTCAGGAGGCTTTTCTGGCCGTGTTGAAACTGGGCGATGGAGCTAAGTGATGAGTGATAAGAAACCGGTTTGGCGAGAGTGGCTGGAAAGTCTGTTGGTGATTGCAGTTCTGGCTGTAGTCATTCGCAGTTTTATTGTTGCACCATTCAAGATTCCTTCTTCCAGCATGATCCCTACACTTGAGATTGGTGATTATCTGTTTGTGTTGCGTTATCCCTATGGCTTCAGAATTCCCATGACTGATACCCAGTTGATGTCAAAAGAGGTGAAACGCGGTGATGTTGCTGTGTTTGTCTATCCCGAAGATAAATCCAAGGATTACATCAAGCGCATTGTAGGCATTCCCGGCGATAAAATCGTCTACCTCAATAACCATTTGAGCGTCAATGGCGTTGACATGCCGTTGACAGTAGAAGGTAACAGGACCTACTTCATGGCTGATGGCGGTATTGATGTATCCATTCAGAATGAAGAAAACTTCAACGGTCTCAAACACAAGGTGCTGATCAAGGACTATTCGATTCGTGACGGTGAGTGGACAGTGCCGGAAGGTCATTACTTTGCTATGGGTGATAACCGTAACAATTCCCGTGACTCGCGTTTCTGGGGTTTTGTGCCGCAATCCTACATGGTCGGTCGTGCTGCTATCGTCTGGTGGTCCTGGGATAGTGTCAAAGGTTCGGTACGCTGGGATCGTATCGGCCATCTGATTGAATAACAGGTTATCCATGCTTGTGAATGGTCGGCAGCTTTCTGACCGCCATGAACAGGGCTTTTCCACGTTTAAATTTCTATTCTGGCTGGCCCTGCTTGGCACTATAGTCTGGAACGGATTCTTGGGTTTTAACGCATATTACAACAATTGGAAAGTTGAGGATGTGTTCACGCTGCTGGTGGAGAATAAAGCCTCGGCATCCGAAGCTGAAGTGCGCAGCCAGATGCAGAAGTTGTTTGGCCTGAAATATATTTCGCATAAAGATTTTCCCGAGGAATTCTTCGATAACCTGAGCATTAAAACCAGCGGCAGCATCGTGGAGATATCATCGAACTATCAGGTTACACTATGGCCGGTGGGCCGTGTAGAAGAGACTGATGAAGATGGCAGTTACCACCCGGATGATTTAAATGGTCTGGATATTTTGCGTGATAAGCTGCGTGTAGATCTGGAATTTGAACCTTACGCGATTACCGACCCGTCGCTGATTCAGACGGACGCCCCATGAGTGCTTCAGATAAACAGAGACAGCTTGAAACAACAATCGCTTACAGCTTTTCAGATACTGATCTGCTTGAGCGGGCTTTGACTCACCGTTCAATGACCGATTTGCATATGGAGAGACTGGAGTTTCTCGGTGATGCTGTGCTGGGTCTGGTGATTTCGGAGCATCTGCATCACCAGTATCCGGAAAAGTCGGAAGGTCAGCTCTCACGCATGCGCTCAGCGCTAGTGCGTAAAGAGAGCCTGTATGATGTGGCACTGGCCTGGAAACTGACACAATACCTTCATGTTGGAGAGAGCGAGCGTATGGAAGGCGGCATCAAATCGCCGTCGATTGCCGCCAATGCGGTTGAAGCTGTGATAGGAGCCGTGTTTCAGGATGGTGGCTGGCCACCGGCACGCAAGGTGGTGTTGCAAGCGTGGCATAGCATGCTGCAGTCTGTTGATGAAGTGGATAATCGTGATGCAAAATCTCGTTTGCAGGAGTTCACTCAGGCTAAAACATGGGGACTTCCTGAATATGAGTTGCAGGATTACGGTGTCGGAAAGAATCCTCGTTTTGAAGCAAGGTGCAGGGTGAAAGGGGAATTGGTAGGGACCGGTTTCGGAGAGCGAAAAAAAATAGCTGAGATAGAAGCAGCGGAGCAGGCATGGCAGCAACTGAAAACATAAGCGAAGCAGATTTCCATTGCGGCACGGTTGCTCTGTTGGGTCGGCCAAACGTCGGCAAGTCAACACTGATGAATCGCATCATCGGCGCGAAAGTGGCGATTGTTACTCCAAAACCTCAGACCACGCGCCATCGCATTCTTGGTATTTTTACCGACGAAAAAAGCCAGGTTGTTTTTGTTGATACCCCGGGTATTCATAAAGGTGGCATGCAGTTAAATAAAAATATGGTGCGTGTAGCTTATGCGGCAGCCGAAGAGGCCGATGTGCTGGCGATTATGCAGGATGCCAGCAAACCGATGGATTCTGCGACCAGAACACTGATCGAGCAGTTTGCCACTGGTCGCTTAACACAACCGCGTATTCATGTGCTGAACAAGATCGATTGCATGGACAAAAATCAGCTGCTTCCCCGTCTGATGATGATGCAGCGGCTTGATCCCGGAGCTGTCGCGTATGTGCCGGTTTCTGCCAAAAAGGGTAAACAAACCGAATCGCTGATGAAGGAGTTGATCAAGCAGCTGCCTGTGCAGGATGCCATGTATGATCCGGACTGGTTTACCGACCAGAGTCAGCGACAGCTGGCGGCGGAATATGTGCGTGAGCAGGTGTTCCTCTCCATGCATCAGGAAATCCCATTTCAAACTGCAGTGGATATTGAACGCTTCGAAGAGATCGATGGTTTGATTGAGATAGATGCAGTGATTCTGGTGGGTAGCGAACGCCACAAACCGATGCTGATCGGCAAGGGTGGCGAACGCATGAAAGCAGTCGGCACCAAGGCACGTCTGGGTCTGGAAAAGATTCTCGATAGCCGGGTGCGACTGAATATCTGGGCCAAGGTGGATGAAGACTGGTTCGATCACCCGGGCAAACTGATGGATCTCGGCCTGGGTAGTGATCAATAACTAACTATCCAAGCTCAGTGGCTGCTTCCGACCCAAAGCGGCCATTCGACATAAATAACAATTAGGCGGGAATCTGAATATGAGGGGAGCCAGGGAAATGAGAAGCTTTGTTCTAATTATTATAACGATGTTTGCTTGGTTAAATTTCCCAGCTAACGCTGCTGAAGGTATGAATCAAGCGACATTCTCTCAAATTTCCGATCAGGTTATAAAATCTGCTGAATCATTAAATTTCCCCACTCCAAAATTCAAAGAGCTTGGCACGGTATCCTATACTCAGGAAAAACCAAAAAATGTTACATACGGTCATTATCGGATAGAAAAAGTAAATTCTAGTCTTACTAAACTTTCTTCTGCAGGAACTCATAATTTTGAAACAAGAGATGTGGCTTATGATTTGTTTTTTGGTGGATTTCTGAATGAAGGGTCTACTAATAAGCATGACTTACGATCAACTGGCTCTGGCATTTCTGTTGGAGGACTCATTGAGTTGATTGGCAGCAATAAAATGAATATGAAATCTTCCAATAATCTCAAGTTTTTACCTGCATCATTTTCTCATACAATGATTATTGAGTCTCAAGTAACTGAGTTGAAAGTATTATCCGGCCAACTATTTCCTTTAAAGGTTGGGAATAAATTAATCATTCAACGTGCATCAACAAACTCTATGGAAAAAGGAAAGAGCAGAAGCAACACATTAGAGTATGAGGTGACAAAGCAGATAAATGACTACCTATTAAATAACTCTAAGTTGCCAGGTGATGTGTTTGAAATAACAGTCCATTCTGAGCTGTCTAAGAAGAGCGCTAGTCTTCCACCAAAAATCCTATTTTCTTCTCATCTTGGGTGGGTTGTAGAGGCCCATATTGGAAACACCATAGAAAAAGCTGTTGGTTGGAACTAAGTGCCACATCTCAATCAAATGACTGCTTCCGACCCAATGCGGACATTGATACTGGCGAACTCAATTGTTGGCAAACACTTGCGGTGTCTGGTCTTGAGTCGTGCATAGGGAGGTGTGATGTCTATAGATCTATTACTCACTATTCCTGAAGGAAAAACGCTGGAGTTTAAACGGGACTTGTCTTCGTCGAAGCCGATTCTGAAAACGCTGGTGGCGTTTGCCAATACGGCGGGTGGCACACTGATTATCGGCAGGGCTGACGATGGAAGTCTTATCGGGGTCGAGGATGTACTGGCCGAAGAAGAGCGGCTGGCCAACCTGATTTCCGACAGCATTGCCCCTTCGATGATGCCGGAGATTGAGGCGGTTACTGTAGAAGGGAAATCGTTGTTGTTGGTGCGTGTGGCACACTGGCCGGGGCCGTTTTACCTGAAAGAGAAGGGGGCGGAGAATGCTGTCTATGTGCGGCTCGGCTCGACCAATCGCATGGCCGATGTGGCGATGCTCGATGAGTTAAATCGACTGCATCACAACAGCGCTTTTGACCAGCTGCCTTGTGCAGTTACGTCTGAATTCGATCTGGACCAGTTGGCACTACGTCGGTGGTTTGCGGGCAGAGATCGCATTATGGATGCGACTGCACTCGAATCGCTTGGCATTCTGGTGCGCCATGGCAGTGGGCGTGTTGTTTCCAATGGTGGGCTGATTTTGTTTGGCAACGAAGATGTGCGGCGACGCTATTTTCCTGAGGCACGCATCTCCTGTGCACGCTTTCGTGGCGCGGATAAAAGCGAGTTTATTGATCGACAGGATATGGGTGGTCTGCTCGATTCTGTGGAGGATGTGCCGAAGTTTATTGCTCGCAATACCCGGCTGACATCACGGATCGAAGCATTGCAGCGGCAAGATATTGCTGAATACCCGGCTGTTGCGATTCGCGAGGTGCTGGTGAATGCTGTGGCGCACGCCGATTATGCCTGCAGTGGCATGCGTATCTTCGTGTCGATTTATTCTGATCGGTTGGAGATACAGAGTCCGGGTATGTTTCCATTTGGCATGACCATGGATGACTTTAAATCGGGGGTTAGCCGAATAAGGAATCGTGTGATTAGCCGTGTACTTCACGAGGCTGGATTGATGGAGCAGTGGGGCAGCGGTTATCAGCGTATCGCAACTACCTGCAACAGAGATGGTTATCCCGAACCAGAATGGCAGGAGCTTGCTTCATGTGTGCGGGTGATCTTCCGTCCACATCCCGATGTCCCTGTAAATGTCCCTGTAAATGTCCCTGTAACTGGTTATGAGTTGAATGAGCGCCAACAATGGTTTGTTGAACAAATTCATGCAGGTAGAAAAATGAAAACAGCAGATATTCAATCACAGTGGGATGTGGTGGAGAAGACTGCGAAAAGAGATATTGCCATACTCAGAGAAAAAGAGCTGATTGAATTCACAGGTGCACCAAAAACAGGGCACTACCGGATCAAGCAGAAACAGGGGAATAAATAAATGCCTCCCGGTACCTGTTATTTAAAAAGCGGCTGGAAAACGGTTTCATATCCGGGCGTGTTTGTTATCAAAACAGAGATTTTCAGCACTCCACATGAATATGTGCAAGGTTGCGCCTGATTGAAGAGATATTTTGAATAGCGGCGTTTATGGCTGAGATATCTGATAAAGCGTTGCTGGTCAGGCGAATCCCCTACAGCGACACGTCACTGATCTGTCATTTTTTCACCGAGCAGCATGGACGAATCAGTTTGATGGCCAGAGGGGCAAGGCGCCCCAAAAGTGGTTTCCGCGCCAGCCTTGAACCACTTTATGCGTTGCATATCAGCTGGCGACCGGGACGGACGGGGATGGGGACCCTGACTGAAGTTCAACGCGGTTCATCACTGTTGCAGCCAGAACAGGTTCTTGATGGACAAGAGTTGCTGGCTATTGCGTCCCGTCTGTTTCAGGAAGGTGATTCTCAGGGATATGAAGAGCTGACAGCTGCACTGCAAATGTTGAGCAACCGTGATCAGCAAGGCTTGTTGGCTGGTGTCTGGCAACTACTCGATCATGCTGGCTGGCTGGGTGATTTGAGTCATTGCTGGCATTGCTCGCTACCTGTTGAAGGCAGCATGTTCTGGCAACATGGGCATCTTCTCTGTGGTAGTTGCGGGAAAGGTATGGAAATATCCGCAGGCTTGAGGAAATCGATCACGGCCGTCTTGGCTGGTGATCGTGTTATGCTGTCGGAGCCGAACTGCAGAACATGGCTAGAGATCATCAGGCTGGTACTGAAAGAGCATGGCATCAAAGCCACAGATAGTTTTAAAGTGTAGTCCAGAGGAACTCACCGCAGAGGACACGGAGGAAAGGCAAAACATATAAGGAATATTGGCTATTGGTATTCCTGTGTTCTACTCTGGTTCTTTACGGTGAAAGCTTTTGAATATTAAGGAAGGAAACATGATTAATCTTGGTGTAAATATCGATCACATTGCAACGATTCGTCAGGCGCGTGGTACAACGTACCCTGATCCTGTGGATGCGGTATCGGTTTGTCTGGCTGCTGGTGCTGACAGTATTACCGCTCATCTGCGCGAGGATAGGCGTCATATTCAGGATCACGATATGGAGCGCCTTGCCGCCATTCCCGGATTACATTTGAATATGGAAATGGGCGTAAGTGACGAGATGGTAGCGATTTGCGAAAGATTGCGACCTGCGGCCTGCTGTCTGGTGCCTGAAAAACGCGAAGAACTGACGACTGAAGGCGGCCTGGACGTTGTTGCGCACAAGGTCCGCCTTGCAGCTGCCGTTGCGCGTCTGTCTGCGGCAGGTGTGCGTGTGTCGATGTTTATCGATCCGATTCCTGAACAGATCAGGGCAAGCCGGGACATTGGTGCAGCAGTGGTTGAATTGCACACGGGGCACTACGCGAATTATTTTGGCGCGGCACAGGCAAAAGAGTTGCTTGCACTCGCCGATGGCGCAAAGCTGGCCAGCGATATCGGCTTGATCGTACATGCCGGGCATGGGCTGACCGTGCAGAACACCCCTGCGATTTGCGCGCTGCCCGAGGTTGAAGAGCTGAATATTGGTCACGCCATTGTGGCCGATGCGATCTTCAAAGGGCTGCAGCAGGCTGTGGCTGATTTCCGGGCGGTAATGGTTCGTTGATTACAGGTGTTGGTGTGGATCGTATCGCGATTGCCCGAGTGGAGGCGAGTCTGGAACGTTTTGGTGAGCGTTTTATACAACGTGTTTATACTGACAACGAAATTGCTCAGGCGCATGCCAAAGGCAATCCTGCCAGACGTTTTGCCATGCTCTTTGCTGCCAAAGAAGCTGTATCCAAAGCGCTGGGTACCGGTTTTCGTCGGGGTATAGCCATGCATCATATCGAAACCATCCATCAGCCCAGCGGCAAACCTGAAGTGATCCTGCATGCAACGGCATTGGCCGTTGCGAAGGCGTCAGGTATCAACCGGGTTCATGTTTCGCTGACCGATGATGATGGTGTGGCTCTGGCTTTTGCTGTTGCAGAGTCGGGTGTGACACATTCGTAGCCTGATATGATCCCTGTTCCTTCCTGGAGGATCTGGCTGTTGAGTCTGCTCTCCTATTGTGCGCTGATCTATTATCTCTCCGATCAAACTGTGTTGCCGGTTCCCCATTTCTTTAATATGCAGGATAAGCTCATTCATGCGAGCGCCTACGCCGTCATGGCATGGCTGTTCTGGCATGTGGTGCACGGCTTAATGTCGCTCAATCTGCTGGTTGTAACAACGATTCTATTCTGCTCATTGTATGGCATTTCGGATGAGTGGCATCAATCTTTTATCGATGGCCGTCAGGCTGATGTTTACGACTGGCTGGCCGATTCTCTCGGAGCTTTGCTATTGACACTTACCCTTTGGAAAAGAGAGCTTGTGTTGTTAGGACGTAAGTGAAAGCTGATGAGAGCATGCTGAATTGAGCCCTCTCAGGTAGGGGGAGTGTATTGAGTGTTACCCGAATTTTAACTGCCGCCCAGATGCGCAGGGCGGATGAAATCACCATCAAATCAGGCTTGTCTGGTTATGAACTGATGGATAGAGCAGGTCGCGCTGTTGCCGCCACCGTGCTAAAACGTATTCCTGATTATGGGCGTGTTGTTGTGATTGCCGGCCCTGGAAATAATGGGGGGGATGGCTTTGCAGCTGCCCACCATCTGCGCAAATATCGCATTCCCGTTACCGTTGTATCGCTTGTCCCTGTTGATTCCATATCAGGTGACTGTAAAATCCATGTCGATCAGGCAGTTGCATCCAGTGTGAAAATCAGAGAGGCAGCCTCGATTGAAGCTTTATGCGAGGTGGAGCGCTGGTTAAGCCGTTCAGTGATTGTTGTTGATGCTATTTTTGGCACAGGTCTGTGCCGACCGCTGGATGGATTGATGGCCGAAACGGTGGCCAGAATCAACGCCTGTGGCCGCCCTGTTTTGAGTATCGATATAGCAAGTGGTATTTGCTCTGACACAGGCTCAGTTTTGGGCTGTGCGGTCAACGCTGATTATACGTTGCCAATTGCGGCTTCGAAGTGGGGGCATTGGCTCAATGAGGGGCGTGATTTTACCGGCTTGCTTTTGAAAGTGGCCGATATCGGTATCAGTGATGAGGCCATTCAGGACTCATGGCACGCCTCATGCGATTGTGAAGATGATGAGGACTGTTTTTGTGTGAACAGCACCTGCCTGATCAATGACGAATACCTTAAAGCTGCCTGGCCTCCGAGGCCCCGGCTTTCACATAAAGGTTTTTTCGGACATGTGTGGGTGTTTGGTGGCTCTGTCGGATTTACCGGAGCGCCTCAGTTGGCGGGCCTGGGGGCATATGCAGCAGGTGCAGGGCTTGCCAGTATAGCCTGCCCGGATGAAGTATGGCCCGTCGTTGCATCGGTAAACCTGGAAGTGATGGCGCACCCTGAATCGTCGACGGCCTGGCAGAGGGCAGATGCCATTGTTGCAGGTCCCGGCTGGGGGCGAGGGCGTGATGAGTTGTTAAGCCGTCTGTTTGCAAGTGATATCCCTATGGTTGTGGATGCAGATGCACTCAATATGATCGCTGCAAACCCGGCTCTTCAGAATGCACTCAAAGCGCGAAAAATCATGACGGTGATTACGCCCCATCCGGGAGAAGCGGCAAGGTTGTTGGGCTGTGATGTCGGAACCATTCAGGATGATCGTAAGCAGGCCGTACTTGAGTTGGTAGCTCGCTTTGCATGCTGGGTTGTGCTGAAAGGGTCTGAAACACTGGTCGCATCTCCCGAACGTGATATCTATCTCAACCCATTTGGCTCCCCTCATTTGGCTGTCGCAGGTTCCGGCGATGTACTTTCCGGCATGATTGGCGCTCAACTTGCCCGTCGAAAAGGTGACGGGGCTACGCTTGCTGAGCTGATTTCATCGAGTGTGGCTTTGCATGCCAAGGCGGGTGCGAAGGGAGGATGGTATCTGGCAGGTGAATTGGCCGGGCTTGTTGCTGTGGCACGCCAGGAAATTGAAAGAGGTGATAGAAAGGATCACTGAACTCGACTATAGTCTTAGCAACATCGTTGTTTGGAGGTTTCACCACAGATGCAGAATCGACTAAAAGAGCCAACGGGGCCACTGTCACCCCGATTGTCAGTTTATCGCTGGCATGTCGGCATGCTCGCCAGCATCGCACACCGCGTCAGTGGTCTGGCGCTGATTCTTTTTGTTCCAATCTATCTGTGGCTGTTACGCGGTATGACCGGCAGCGAAGAGAATTTTGAAGCTGTATTGAACTGGCTGCACTCCGATCTCGGAAAAGTTTCTATCTGGTTACTCGGTGTATCCCTTGTCTATCACTTCTGTAACGGTATCCGATTTTTATGCATCGATTCAGGCTGGGGTGAAAGCCGTGACGGTATGCGAAACAGTGCTAAAGTGGTGATTGTCTTGACTGTTATCGCCGCAATGCTGATGGCGGTGATGTTATGAGGGTGGTGAAAGAGCCGGGTGCCGCGCATAGCGGGCTGTCCGACTGGTACTGGCAGCGACTTTCAGCGGTTGTGCTGGCAGTGCTGTTGCCGCTGCCGTTTTTCCTGCTCGTGGCGGTTTATAGCGGCGGTGTCGATCAGCAGGGGCTGCTCGATATTCTTGATCATGTTGTTTCACGCCTGTTGCATACGATTCTGATTCTGGCTTTGATTATCCATGCCTATATGGGACTGAAAGTCATACTTGAAGATTATATACGGACCATTGCCTGGCGCATTCCGCTGACGGGTGCGATGCTGGTGATGATGGCGACGTTCGGGATCTGGTGGTTGGCTATCATCTGGGCCTGGATTTAATGCTTTTGGAGTACTCACTGTGACATACCTTTCCACAGATACAGTTGAAAATCATTTTCATGATGTCGTGATTATCGGTTCCGGTGGTGCAGGTATGCGCTGCGCTTTGCAACTGGCCGATGCAGGGCACCGTGTAGCCATTGTTACCAAGGTTTTGCCCACGCGTTCTCATACCGTTGCGGCTCAGGGCGGTATCAATGCCTCTCTCGGCAATGTGCTTTCCGACCACTGGCACTGGCACATGTACGACACGGTAAAGGGCTCGGATTATCTGGGTGATCAGGATGCCATTGAATACATGTGCCGGGCGGCTCCGCGCATTGTGCGCGAGCTTGAACATCAGGGTGTACCCTTTTCCCGACTGGATAACGGCACGATTTATCAGCGCGCCTTTGGCGGCCAGTCACGAGAGTTTGGTGAGGGCGGTCAGGCTTCTCGCACCTGTGCGGCAGCTGATCGTACGGGACATGCTATTCTGCACACGCTGTATCAGCAGAACCTGCGTGCAGGCACCCATTTCTATCAAGAGTTTTTTGCCCTTGATCTGATTACCGATGATGACGGATGTCATGGTGTGATGGCATGGGATATTGCGACGGGTACATATCACCTGTTTCAGGCTAAGGCCGTGATTTTGGCGACCGGCGGGGCAGGGCGCGTGTTCAAAACAACGACCAATGCCCATATCTGTACCGGCGATGGTGGCGCGCTTGTGTTGGATTCAGGCCTGCCCGTGGAGGATATGGAGTTTTTCCAGTTCCATCCAACCGGCATTGCCGATGTGGGACCCTTGATTACAGAAGGCGTGCGCGGTGAAGGCGGGTATCTGCTCAACTCAGAGGGTGAGCGTTTTATGGAGTCTTATGCACCGACGGCCAAGGATCTGGCCAGCCGTGATGTCGTTTCCCGCGCCATCGCGCTGGAAATCCGTGCCGGACGGGGTTGTGGGCCGAATAAGGATTATGTGCTGCTCAAGCTCGACCACCTGGGTGAAGAGCTGATTATGAAACGCCTGCCCAATATCCATGAACTGGCCCTGCGTTTTGCCGGTGTGGACTGCACAAAAGAACCGATACCCGTGCAGCCAACCATGCATTATACCATGGGAGGAGTGCCGACCAACTATCACACCGAAGTGGTTTATAGCGATGGCGATGATACCGAGAAGGTATGTGCCGGCCTCTACGCGATTGGTGAGGCGGCATGTGTGTCGGTGCATGGTGCTAATCGACTCGGTGGTAATTCACTGCTGGAGATTGTCGTGTTTGGCCATGCCTGCGGTGAGCGGGTGAACGAATTTCTGCAACAACAGCGTTATCATCCACCGCTGGATAAGCATTGCTGGCAGGATGGCGTGAATCGCGTCGAGCGCTGGTTTCAGTCAACAGATAAAAAGGATGGGCCGCGCGTGAGCGATGTGCGAAATCGCATGCAGACCATCATGCAGGATCATTTCAGCGTCTATCGCACTGAAAGTGTCATGAACGAAGGGGTAGACTTGATTGAGGCGCTGGCGGTTGAGTTGAAACAGGCACGCATGGATGACAGTTGTCGCCTGTTTAATACTGAGCTGGTTGAAGCGCTGGAGCTGGAGAACCTCATGGGGCTCGCCCGCGTCACAGCAGCCGGTGCATTGGCTCGCACCGAATCGCGCGGGGCTCACGCTCGTGATGATTTTCCTGATCGTGATGATGAAAACTGGATGAAACATACGCTGGCCTCGATTGGTGAAAACGGGGTCAAGCTGGACTATAAACCTGTGCGCACACAGCCGATGACGGTGGCATCGTTTCCGCCGAAGAAGAGGATTTACTGATGGGTGAAATAATCAAACTATCCGTTTTCCGCTTTGATCCTGAAAAGGACGACAAGCCGTTTATGCAATCTTATGAAGTGCCCCTGCTCAAATCCGGCATGAAGTTGCTCGATGCACTGAATTATATCAAATGGGAGATCGACGGCTCGCTGACTTATCGTCGTTCCTGTGGTGAAGGTGTATGCGGTTCCGATGGCCTGAATATCAATGGTGTGAACGGACTGGCCTGTATTACGCCGATTGAAGGCTTGAAACAGCCTATCCATGTGCGGCCATTGCCGAGCATGCATGTCATTCGCGATCTGGTCGTCGATATGGATCACTTCTTTGACCAGTATCGTCAGATTAAACCATGGTTACACTCTGAAACACCGATGCCGGAGCACGAACGATTACAGTCGCCGGAAGACCGTGAACGGCTGGATGGCTCCTATGAATGTGTGCTGTGCGGTTGTTGTACAACCGCCTGTCCATCCTGGTGGTGGAACGGAGATCGTTTTCTGGGGCCTGCTGCATTGCTACAGGCCAATCGCTGGATCGTGGATTCCCGTGATGATGCCACGGGTGAACGGCTTGATCAGCTCGAAGATGCCTTCAGGCTCTATCGTTGCCACCAGATCATGAACTGCATGGAAGCCTGTCCGAAAGAGCTGAATCCGACGGCAGCCATTGGCCATATCAAACGTAAACTGTTGTCGCGTAAATCCTGAACACTGCTTTATGAGCGGTAAGTTTTCATGAATGAGTCTGAACTGCATATTCGCCGTTTGCGCTATCGTTTGAATCGTCAGGGTATGCTGGAGCTGGATGCCTGGCTTGAGCCGCTGTTCAATGCTGATTTCACAGAACCCGAAGTGATGGCAGCAGCGGAGATTCTGCTAGGGTGCGAGGCGCCTGAATTACAGGCTATGATGCAGGGTGAAACAGCTTTGCCGAAAATCCTGGAGAAGTGGTTGTCATGTTGCTGAATCCGCGTTTTATCTTTCTTGCTTGTTTGATGCTGATGCTTGCTGCCTGCACGCAGGTGAAGCAGCCAGCCACAGATGCGTTGGCTGTCGCTGTTGAGGCTTCAGCATCGGCACTGGTGTTTGAGCCGCCGCATGTGGATATGGGTGCGGTTAAGGAGGGTGAGGAGGCGGTCGTTTATCTGCGTGTGAGAAATTCCGGTGATAGCATGCAGCAGATCGCCGATGTGCAGACCTCATGCGGCTGTTCGGTCGCAGAACCGGAAGAGCGCCTGCTCATGCCCGGTGGTTTTACCCGTATCAAAGTCGTTATTGATACTTTTGCCAAACTCGATGATGTGAAGAAGTGGGTGCAGCTGACCGATGGTGAAGGAAAAACCAGCAAAGCCTGGTTGACGCTGACAGTTCGGCCAAATCCGCATATGGGCGATAACAAGCGCAGCATATTTGACGGCAAATGCGCAGCCTGCCACTTCGATACTGCAAAAGGCAAAAGCAAAGGCCCTGAGATTTATACGGCCGTATGCTCTATGTGCCACGGCGCAAGCGCGAAGGGAGCTGTTGCTCCAGCCTTGAGACACCATGATAATGCAGACATTCTTGCCTCACTCATTGCCAATGGCACAGGTAGCCAGCATATGCCGGGCTTTGCGCAAGCTATGGGCGGCCCGCTTAGCAAAGGGCAGATATCTGCACTTAGTGAATGGTTATCCAAGCTGGACGAATAAGGCGAAAATCGCTATTTTGCGGGCTCTCGACGATATTGTTATACAAACGTCGAACATACGGAATCTGGCTTTTTCCACCCTGTGAGAAACGCGTGTTATCGCAACGTGAAAAAAACCAGATTCGCTAAAGGGGCCTTTTCCATGAAAAAAAGTACTGTAATTGCACCGTCCATTCTGTCGGCTGATTTCGCACGTCTGGGTGAAGAAATTCGCGCCGTTGACGAAGCTGGCGCTGACTGGATTCATTTTGATGTCATGGATGGTTCGTTTGTACCGCCCATTACGATTGGCGATAATATCTGCAAAGCAATCCGTAGTTATACTGACAAACCGATTGATGTGCATCTGATGGTCAACCACCCGGATACCCAGGTTGAAGCTTTTGCCAATGCAGGCGCTGATATCATTACTGTGCATCAGGAAGCGTGCATACACCTGGAGCGTACGCTGCAGCTGATCCGCTCATACGGTAAAAAAGCCGGTGTCAGTCTGAACCCCGGCACGCCGGTTTCTACGATTAAGAATGTACTGCACTGCGTTGATCTGGTTCTGCTGATGAGCGTGAACCCGGGTTATGGTGGCCAGTCTTATATCCATGCTGTGACTGATAAAATCCGCGAAGCACGCAAAATGCTGGATGACGCCGGTTCTGATGCCTGGCTGGAGGTTGACGGTGGTGTGAATCTGAAGACTGCTGCTGAAGTCGGTGCTGCTGGTGCTGACGCTGTAGTAGCAGGTTCTGCCGTCTACAATACCGATGATTACGCCAAGGCGATCAAAGAGATAAGGGATCTGGCTGACGGTGCATGAGTAGCCTCTTCTAAAGTAAGGTTAATATTGGGAAATAATAACCCGGCAGCCCAACGGCTGGCGGGTTTTTTTCTTTTGAAGTGCGCCCATTGTTGGGGTAAGGTTTCAGCCCATTAAAGGTTGACCGTCAGTCTGCACGCTGATAGTCATGCGACCTTTAGATTTAGTCTGAGTTGTAAGAGGGGAGGAGAGTCTATGACAGATCAAGCAGATCAGTCGCGCCGTAATTTTCTTTACGTTGCTGCGGGTGGTTTAGGAGCTGTTGCTGCAGGTGCCACATTAGTGCCGTTTATCGGCAGTATGTTACCGGCAGCAGATACACTGGCAGCATCAAAAACTGAGTTTGACGTATCAACCGTAGAAGCCGGTCAATTGGTAACCATCCAATGGCAGGGTAAACCGGTCTTTGTAGTACACCGTACTGCAGAACTGCTGGCACAGGTTGATGGGCACGATGACAGGCTCAAAGATGCCAACTCCGAAGCCATTCCGGAAGTTTCTCAGGCGTGGATGGACACACCTGACGCGCGTAAATACCGTGCGATTAAACCTGAATACCTGATTGTGGTGGCAAGCTGCACCCATCTGGGTTGTATTCCATTGTTTAAACCAACGGCAGGCCGTAAGGATTGGGGCGATTCGGTTCCCGAGAACTGGGCAGGCGGTTGGCATTGCCCATGTCATGGTTCCTACTATGATATTTCAGCGCGCGTAATTAATGGGTCACCTGCACCGCATAACCTGCACGTGATGCCATACGAATATAAAACCGACACTCAAGTAGTGATCGGTTAATTCAGGGGGGAGGTAAAGTGTTAGATAAAATTATGAAAACAGACCTGTTCGCCTGGATTGACAAGCGAACTGATGCTGGGGCAATCATTAAATCCCAGCTGACCGAATATCCGGCTCCAAAGAATCTGAACTACATGTGGAACTTTGGTTCCCTGGCACTGCTGGTGCTGGTGCTGCAGATACTTACCGGTATTTTCCTTGTGATGTATTACAAGCCATCAGCTGAAGCGACGTTTGGTGGATTTACTGTCGCCTTCGACTCGGTTGAACGTATTATGCGAGATGTGAACTTCGGTTGGCTGATTCGTTACATGCATGCGGTTGGCGCATCGATGTTCTTTGTTGTGGTCTATATGCATATTGGCCGCGGCATGTACTATGGTTCATTCAAGGCTCCGCGTGAGCTGCTGTGGATCATCGGTGTGGTTATTCTGCTGATTATGCAGGGTGCGGCTTTCTTCGGTTATCTGCTGCCCTGGGGCCAGATGTCCTTCTGGGGCGCAACAGTTATTACCAACCTGTTCGGTGCGATTCCGGTATTGGGTGAGTATATTGGCCAGGTCCTGGTCGGCGGCTTCGCAGTTGGTGACCCAACGCTGAACCGTTTCTTCTCACTGCATTACCTGTTCCCGCTTCTGCTGGCAGCAATTGTTGGTGGGCATATTCATGCATTGCATGTGGTTCACTCCAACAACCCTGAAGGTATAGACCTGCACAAGCCTGAAGAGATGATTCCTTTCCATCCTTATTACACGCTCAAGGATGCGTTCGGTGTTTCTTTCTTCCTGCTGTTCTACTGCTATATCGTATTCTTCAACCCTCAGATGGGTGGTTATTTCATCGAAGTCGATAACTATGTGCCAGCGAACAATCTGCAGACACCTGCACATATTGCGCCGGTATGGTATCTGACGCCGTGGTATACAATCCTGCGCTCCTTCGAGAGCAAATTGCTTGGTGTGGCTGCGATGGGTGGTTCATTGGCGATCCTGTTCGTGTTGCCGTTCCTGTGTAAATCGGCTGTGCGTTCTGCACGTTATCGTCCGGTCTACAAGATGATGGTAATCATGTTCTTCATTGATGTGATTGTGCTGGGTTATTGTGGTCACTCCGCTCCAACGGCAACGTTGAAAGTGGTCGGTCAGATTGCGACTGCATACTACTTCCTGTTCTTCTTCGCTCTGCCATTGTTGCCGAAGTTCGAGAAGACCAAGCCAGTGCCGGAGGGGATTTAACATGAAAAAATCTAAATTCTTGATGGCAATGGTTGCCGCAGCTGTGATGAGTTTCTCAACATCAGCTATGGCAAGTGGTGGCGGTGCTGCACTTGAACATGCCAACGTGGATATGACAGATCAGGCGCAGATTCGTCGCGGCCTGACTGTATTCACCGACGTATGTATGGGTTGTCATTCGGCTAAATATTTGACCTATCGTGGCCTGTTGGCTTATCCGGAAATCGGTCTGACACGTGAAGAGGTTGATGAGCTGCGTGGTGAGAAATCACTGATGAGCGGCATGATCTCTGACCTGTCGATTGAAGATGCAGTGGTTTCTTATGGCAAGTCTCCACCAGATCTGTCTTTGATCGTAGCAGGCCGCCGTGGTGGCGCAGACTATGTCTACTCACTGCTGACCGGTTATGTACATGATCACGATGGTAAGGTTCCTGATGGCAACTTTAATGCTGTTTTCCCGGGTAACCGTATTGCTATGCCGGATCC
>JAJFLE010000084.1 GCA_021772835.1 Mariprofundus sp. | reverse complement strand
TTATGCCCTGCAACTCCCCCATATTTGCAAAGATATAACGCAAACCGATGGCGCTGTGCGTATAGCGTGCATTCAGTGTGGTCAGCAGGATAGTGTGATCAGTGTCAGCCATGGGCGGGAGGATACGTGGTTTGGTTGCCGATGACGAAGCCTGGTTGCTATCGCTGTGGAAGAGAGTGATAATAGTAAGCCATCCAGACATGCAATGATGTGGAGGTTTGTATGAAAACCAGACTTGAACAGCTACGCCAGATGACCACAGTAGTCGCCGATACAGGTGATATTGAGGCCATACGCCAGTGGCGACCCATCGATGCCACCACCAACCCTTCGCTATTGCTCAAGGCAGTAAACCAGCCTGAGTATGCCCATTTTCTCGATGAAGCTGTGGCATGGGCGGCGGGGCAAAGCAGTGATTCATCACGTATCATTGAAGATGCCGCTGATATGCTGGCGGTGATGGTTGGCCGCGAGGTGCTGGAGATTGTACCCGGCCGTATCTCCACCGAAGTGGATTGCCGTCTCTCTTTCGATAGCGAGGCAACCGTCAAGCGTGTTCACAAGCTGATTGATCTCTATGCCGCTGGCGGTATTCAGCCCCATCGCATCCTGATCAAAATAGCGTCAACCTGGGAGGGTATACAGGCTGCCGAACTATTGGAACGTGACGGCATCAACTGTAATTTAACGCTGATGTTTTCCATGGCGCAGGCACGCAGCGCAGCCGATGCCGGCGTATTCTTGATTTCACCCTTTGTCGGTCGCATTATGGATTGGCACAAAGCCAAAAACGGGCGGGATTACGCGGCTCTTGAGGATCCGGGTGTGCTGTCGGTGCAAAATATTTACCGCTACTACAAACGTCACGGTTATGGCACAGAGGTGATGGGGGCGAGTTTCCGCAACGTCGGTGAAATTCTCGAACTTGCAGGTTGCGACAGGCTGACCATCAGTCCGTCGCTGATGCAGGAGTTGGAAGCTTCAACCGAAGCGCTGGAGCGCAAGTTGTTCGATGATGGCAGCAATGTGGGGCATGAGCAGCGCCTGACCCAGATCGATTTTCGCTGGCAGCTCAATGAAGATGCCATGGCCACTGAAAAACTGGCCGAAGGCATTCGCTCATTTGCCGCCGATCAGGGCAAACTCGAAGCCCTGCTGATTGCGCGCCTGAATCATTGATCTGAATCCTCTGCTGCCTATCGATAGCCGCTGCCGTTTACCAAATCGGGGTGGATGGTTTATGCGCTGAATATGGAGTGCCTGCTTAAACAGCTGATGAATTCAGAGGACATCTCAACTGCGGGGCTGTTTATCCGTTTCGTGCGCGCATTTTTTCTGGTGGTGGCACTCTTTTTCGATACGGCAGGTACATCACTGGCTGCAAGCATAGGCCTATATCATCCTGCAGATTTTCTGCG
Organism: Mariprofundus sp.; assembly: GCA_021772835.1. Lineage (GTDB taxonomy): Bacteria > Pseudomonadota > Zetaproteobacteria > Mariprofundales > Mariprofundaceae > Mariprofundus. The sequence goes on along the minus strand of JAJFLE010000084.1, from coordinate 114,556 downwards.
GTGTGCTCGGAGGTTTGGCCGGGGGTTTCTGGGCAAGGATAGGCATGATCGAACAAACCCCTCCGAGTAGTGTTTCCACAACAGCCTGACATAGTCCTGCGGCGTCAAAGATTATAAATCATGTTGTGGAAGTATATACGAAGCTGCCACAGACCCGTTTGCAGAAGTGTTTCCCTGTAACAAATGACCGGGATCCGACCACATGGATCAACCCCTGCATATTCCTGCGATACAAGCCGGTTGCCCGGCTTTTCACTTATCCGATGACGTACTGTTTCAGTGGCGGAAAACCGTTGAATTCTACGGCACTGTAGCTGGTGGTATAAGCGCCGGTTGAGAACCAGTAGAGCCGGTCACCGATTTCCAGGCTGTTAGGCAGCCCGTATTTGTGGTCTTCATACATGATGTCAGCACTATCACAGGTCGGGCCGGCTATTACGCACTCCTCGCGCTCACCTTTGCGTTCGGTGTATATCGGATATTTAATGGCTTCACCCAATGTCTCAATCAGGCCCGAGAACATGCCAACATCGGTGTAAACCCAACGATGCAGAGATGTGGTGGTTTTTCGTGAGATCAGCACCACTTCACTGACCAGCACACCGGCGTTGGAGCAGAGTGAGCGTCCCGGTTCGAGAATGATCTCAGGCAGATCATCACCAAAGTCATCCTTGAGGTAATGGGTGATTTCCTTGGCATAGGTGGCGAGGTCATTGGTACGGGTGAGGTAGTTGGCCGGGAATCCGCCGCCCATGTTGATCATTCTCAGTTGGATACCACATTCATCTCTGAGCCAGTCGAAGATGGATTTGACCTTGTCGATGGCTGCATCCCAGGCACCGATATCGCGCTGTTGCGAGCCGACATGAAACGATACGCCGTAGGGATCTAGCCCCAGCTCTTTAGCCAGTACCAGTAGATTGACAGCCATGTCGGTCTGGCAGCCGAATTTTCGTGACAGTGGCCAGTCGGCGGTATGACTGCCCTCGGTGAGCAGGCGGATATATACTTTTGAGCCGGGAGCTTCCTGGGCGATATTGCGCAGATCAGCTTCCGAATCGCTGACATACAGGCGAATGCCTTTTTCATAAAAGTAGCGAATGTCTTTACGTTTTTTGATGGTGTTGCCGTAACTGCAGCGCTCAGGTGATATCCCGAGGTTGAGAACCTTGTCCAGCTCATAAATGGAGGCCACGTCGAAATTGGCACCGCGGTCGCGTAGCAGGCTCAAAATCTCATTGCCGGGATTGGCCTTGATCGCGTAGTAGATTTTGGCGTAGGGGAAATTCTCGACAAGGTCACTGTAGTGATCATTGATGATACGTCGATCAATGACGACGAATGGCGTTTCCTTACTATCCGCAAACTCCTTGATTTCGGAAAAAATTTCCGGGTTGTAATAATCTTCGACTCGAATGATGCCTTCTTGCATAGGATGTGTTATCTCCAATATTAGGATAGTGACGGCGGCAAGATATTACGGTCTTTCCGTGCGACAGAATAAATCCTGCGTGAGGAAATGACGAGCAGTTAGTTGTAGGAATGAATCGCAGGGGTAGAGAAAGCGCCGCAACGGATGAGGTCGATGGCGCAGGCGGACATTCTGCACCTGAGGTCAGCGCAAAGCCCACTTGTCTGACCAGTATTGCAGAGTAGTCTGTTGTTGCCGTGGAGGTGATTATGAACAGATATATTTTTATTGCTGCAACGATACTCCTGTCCAGCTGTGCAACTGCACATCAGGAACGTTCAGCCACGCAAGGGGCCGTAATTGGCGGTGCAGCCGGTGCCATCATCGGTGCACAGAGTGACCAGATTGTCGAAGGTGCCATCATCGGCGGCGTACTTGGCGGCCTGGCCGGTGCGATTCTGGCCCAGGACAGGGATGATCGCATCTATGCCTCTGAACAGCGTTATCATCGCAGATCCTGCAGTAGAGGTGATATTTACTTCGACAGGGCAAGACATAGCCGCGATCTGGGTATGAGGGTTTCACTGATGCGCCAGGGCATCCGATATTGTCCGAATAATCCGGCTGCGCACAATGACCTTGGTGTGGCGTTGATGCTATGGGGCGATTCTGGCGCTGCGCGTATCCATTTCGGCCATGCCCTGAGGCTGGAGCCGCGTTATTATCCGGCCCAGCGGAATATGGATTACCTGGGCCATTATCATGTTCCCCGGCACAGGTTTGAACAGTACCGTGAACAACGCCAAAACAGCCATCGTTATGAGCAGCGTGAGGACGACCGCGATGAATATCGCCAAAACAACAACCGGCGAGACAGGCCGGTAATTCAGCGCGAAGGTTACCGCCAGAACAGCAACCAGCGAGGCAGGCAGGAAAGCCGGGCCGTTGAGACACACCAGAACCGCGATCAGCGCGACAGGCAGGGCAATCAACGCGAGGAGTCACGCCAGAAACGCGATCAGCACGACAGGCAAGGTAATCAGCGCGAGGAGTCGCGCCAGAACCGTGATCAACAGGACGGCAAATACCGTGATCGGGGTGGCGATGACGAGGAAGGGAAGCGTAGGGGCCGCGACGACGATTGATCCGCTTGATTGCAGGCAGGTGCTGAATACGGCTTCAGCATCTGCTCTTCTGTGATCTCAGCGCTGGTTGCGCAGCAGGTCAATGTGTATCGGTATGGAGGGAGGATGTTGGCCTGACCTTTCGGTTTGAGCACACGGCGGATTTCCAGCAGCGCGTTATAGGCAACCTGTTCCGGACTGAGTCGGGTGATGCCTGAGCCTTTATCATGGTTGAGAGCTTGAATGCTGTACTGTCGGGGGAGTACTTACTCCGGTTTTGAATCCGCTGCATATGCTGAGAAAAATGCATAATTCGATTTTCCCGATTGTTTGACCTGATACATGGCCTGATCTGCCTGCTGCAGCATGACATGAGCATCTTTGTTGTCAGAGGAGAAAAAGTCGACGCCGATACTCACCGAGACAGAAGCTGTATCCCCGCCAAATTGTACCGGTTTTTCAACCTCTTTGAGTATACGCTCGAGCAGCGGTCGACAGTCTTCCGGGTGATTAAGTTCTTCGATGATAAGAACAAATTCATCACCTCCGAGTCTGGCGATGGTATCCTGGGTCCGTAACACACCTTTTATTCTTGCCGAGATCTCCAGTAGCAGCGCATCGCCTGCGGCATGGCCGTAGGTATCGTTGACCGCTTTGAAGTGATCAAGATCCAGGTAGCAGATGACGAAGAACTTCTTGTCACGGCGAGCCTTGGCGATGGCTTGATCCAGGCGGTCGCTGAGCAGTAGTTTGTTGGGTAATCCTGTCAGGGTGTCGTAATGGGCGAATCGCTCCAGTTGCTTCTGCCGCTGTAACAATTGCGTGATATTACTGAATAGTCCGACATAGTTGATAATGTTCTCCTGCTCATCAGTAATGGCAGAGATGGTCAGCCACTCCGGAGTCAGCTCACCATCCTTGTTGCGGTTATGGATCTCACCACTCCAGTGGCCGGTTTTGGCTACAACCTGCCAAATCTCTTGCCCTTTATCGCCTTCGAGTCCGGTTCTCAGGGTATGCAAATTTTTTCCAACCACTTCTTCGCGTGCATAACCGGTGTACAGGCTGAATGCCGGATTAATCTCGATAATCTCAGTCTGAGCATCGGTGATGAAAATCGCTTCCAGCGTGTTATCATAAACACTGGCCGCAAGTCGCAGTTTTTCTTCGGCTTTTTTACGTTCATTGATTTCGCGCATCAGCTGCAGTGTGCGGGAAGAGAGGGTGTCATACATCGACAGAATGGTGTCTATCATGACCTTCATCCAGTCGCTCATCTGTTCATGCGCTATAGCTTTTGCCTGCTCGATCGTTGCCCCGTTCTGGATGGCCAGGGCCACTTTAGCCATGTGTTTGTCGGATTCGAGAATGTGAAGAGCCAGCCATTGACTGAGATAGGAGAGAATTTCCCCGAATACCGCATCCACAGGCTTGCCTGCTTTATTGGCTTTCATGCGTGTCAGCTCAAGTGCGAAGCTGCGGTGTGTCGACTCATGCTCGAGTGACATGGCATCATTTCCCAGATAGCTGCGCATCAGCTTTTCTTCTGTGTTGAAATGATAGGCGGCATAGTCGGCCAGTTCGCCAAAAACTTCATCGAGTGTCATCTCGTTTGACTGAAAAGCCAGATGTTTGGCCAGCTCATTTATCAACCAGACCAGTTTTTTATGCTGTTCATCAATCAGCGGGATGCCCGTTTCGAAGTTGGCATTCCAAGGGAAAACTTCATGACCTTCTGTCATGCTCACATGATGCCATATTTCAAGGTTATTAGACAAGGCGTGTAGCAATTCTTTTTTATTTGAACGTCAGAGCGCGGTCAGTTCTTTCGATCCAGCAGGTGATCAGCCAGTCGCAGGCTCAGCGCGGCAATCGTCAGGGTTGGATTTGCCGTGCCTATGGTCGGGATAACGCTGCCTCCGGTGATATAGAGGTTATCATGATCGTGACTGCAGCAGTGGATGTCGACCACAGAACGCTTTGCATCACGGCCCATGCGTGTGGTTCCGGCAGGGTGATGCGAAGAAAGATCATGGGAAGTTCCTGTGACTGTTGCCCCCGGCTTGCCTATCAGTTCGTACACATAACGCTGCCAGATATCCACACCTCGCTGTGTGTAATCAGCTAAAACATAATCGATAAAAGGCAGAGGAAGTCCCAGCGGATCAAGGCGTTCAGCATCCAGTTGCTGTCATCTTCGAGTATCTGGGATGATAGCTGATGAATGTTCAGATCATTGCCGAGAAAAAACTTGGCAGCAGCATGTTGGGATCTGAAAAAACCGTCACGCCCCTTGAGTATGGTGCTCACGCTTTGCGGACCGCGCCCCAGATAGAGCGGTTCAGGCATGGTGAATTTGCACATAAAAATCGCATGGTCCATGAGATTTCGCTGTGATCGAGGCTGAAGTTGCAGGCGACGGCCTGCTTGATCAGTCTGGCTCCGGCGGCAACGGCTTTATCCACATCTACATCAGCACTGTATGAAGCGCCAATCGGATACACCCAGAGCGAGTTCGGCCCGGACATAATAGGCTTCAAGGTCGTTGTAATTGATGGGCCAGTCTGATCCGACGCCATAACGTTGATACAGTTCGAAGTCGGCCGGTAAAAAACGCGGAGTGATAGCAGTCCAGTGCCATGTTGTACCTCCAACGCCTTTGATAAAGCTGGGGTTGTAGTGTTGGTTTCCCCGCCTGCCAAAATAGCCTGCGTCGGCAGGCGAGCTGGTCCATGCCGCTTGTTTGAACGGGGCTGTTATGGTTCTGTTCCAGCTTTGTTGATAACGAGTAACAGCTTCGTGCCGTTGCCACGTATCACCTGCCTCCAGTATCTGTACTTTGATGCCTGCTAAAGATAGCTCTCGTGCAACCGGCGATACCGGAACCGATCACAACAACATCTGTATCACATGCAGGGTTGTTGACGGTCAATAGATCTTCTCCGCAGACGAAGGAGGTTTACTCCAGAAGCCGAACTCTTCGGAAGATAATCCGGGTGTGGGGCGGATATCTTTAAAAGACGCATGCATCAGCGCATGCTCGTAACTGACCATGATATTTCCCGAGTTGTGATAGTAGATGCCGGTAACCCAGGAGGTAAGCATATGGCCGAAAAACCAGCGTTCGCTTTGATCCAGAGAAGCTAAACCTTTTTTCGGGTTGCCAGCCAGTGACAATTTGTGTTGTACTCGCCTGAGATGCTCAATGCCCCATGGCTCTGTCGAAATAAGTTCGAACAGTGCTTTTGCCATGTCGGCGTTTAACGGCTGATAACCGGTCATCTGCTGTGATAATGTTACGAATGTTTCAAAAGTGGGTGGTCGCGGCGCATCCGAAGCCCAGACTGTTGTTACAGCCACAGGAATCAATGGCAGCAGCGTCGTCGCTGCAAGTGCTTGTAACAGGCGTCGCCTGACCGGGGAGCATGTCAGTACCGTCGTCCGGATAAGACAGGTCGCTGGAGTTATTCATATCCGTTGATGAGTGCAGCCAACATGGTTCCACTCTGTATGATGGTAAACCGTGAAGCAATCAACATCTGTTGGATTGTTGTCCGATTTTTTGACGGCGGTTCGATGGCGGTTTTGACACATGTATGAGAGCCGCAGGGGCAAACAAAAAGGCCTGCCGACGAGGGGGAGGGGTGGCAGGCCTTCTGTTAGCTTTGTCGTTGCATTGGTATTGTGACCTATGTACTGAACCCTTTATGATAAGGTGGGCGCTGCATCCTGACATCAGGTATCCCAGCTAAGGGATTCACACAATCAGTTATATAAGCTCCCGTTCAGTGCACATCGGCCCAGACTTATAAGTCACAAAACCAGTGCAACGAGCTATGTACACAGACTAAAGCATACATGATGCCAAAACCATCTGCCGCCTGCCAATGAAACGAGCAGGCCACGCATATGCTTGCGAGCAATGGCGCCACCAATGCTGTGTTTATCGAACGTGCTGCCGATTCACGATCAATGATCTCCGCGTAACAGAGCCGTTAAAACAACGGCACCCGGCCTTTTTGGCACGTTTTTGATGCTCTGCATCATGCTTCGCACCACTGCGTGGCAGGCTAGTCGCTGCCTCATTTCACTATCCTGTAACAGGATATCTTTGCGATCTGATTATTGCCAGGAAGCCATTGATCAACATCTCTTTAATAGTCAGTAGAAAGTTAGAGCGTAATCGATAATTTCCAAGGCGTGAAAAGGTGGATTAGTTTGCTGGTGAAGCCAGTCTGCCTGCGCAGCCCTTTGCATATGCTGATATGGAACCGTTGCCAACCTCATGGATTCAAACAATCGAGTGGTATCATAAATATATATTCATGGTTGGTTCACAGATTTCTAACGCGGGGACAGCAATGTTCGCCTTGTCCGGAGCGGATCACCCTCCCCTCCCTCCCCGATCTCTCCGGACTCAAATCTCTCTCGAATTGAGATGTATGAATCTGACCCCGGTTTTTACCGGGGTCTTTTTTTTTAGGTGCGTGAGTTTGCCCATTTCATTCTTGCGTTGTGACTATAAACTGCCGCCGAATCGGGCTTGCCGAGTACGATGGCTAGATGATTTAGTTTCAGGAGAAACCATGCGAATTGAACTGCGTATCGCTAAAGAACTGAGTGTGACTGAGCAACAGACTGTGGCCGCTATCGGACTTCTCGATGGTGGGGCAACTGTGCCGTTTGTAGCCCGTTATCGTAAAGAGGCAACCGGCGGACTCGATGATACCCAGTTGCGTCAGCTGGAAGAACGTCTGCATTACCTGCGTGAACTCGAAGCGCGTCGTGCCACGGTTCTGAAATCAATAGCCGGTCAGGAAAAGCTCAGTCCTGAGCTGGAAAAGTTCATCAAGGCAGCTGAAACGATGGCGCGCCTGGAAGATCTCTATCTTCCCTATAAGCCCAAGCGCCGCACCAAGGCTCAGATGGCTCGTGAGGCAGGACTGGAGCCGCTGGCGCATACATTACTGGCTGATCCCGCACAGTCGCCACAAGCTCTGGCTGAAAATTTTTTAAATGCAGCGCTCGGCATCGAAACTGTTGATGCTGCTCTTGAGGGTGCGCGTCAGATTCTTATGGAGCAGTTCGGCGAAGATGCCAACCTGGTTGGCCGTCTGCGCGATTATTTGAGCAAACATGCGTTAATATCCAGCACGGTGGTGGCTGGCAAGGAGGAGGAGGGCGCCAAGTTCACCGACTACTTCGCCTACAGCGAGCTGTTGAAACGGATTCCATCGCATCGTGCGCTGGCACTGTTCCGTGGTCGGAAAGAGGGTGTGCTAAGTCTCAAAATGCTCGAAGATGCTGAAGGTCGCGATGGGGCGGGTTACTGTGAATCGGCTATCGCCAGCCATTTCAGAATCAGCGAGCGAGGGCGGGCGGCAGACAGCTGGTTACTGGAGACCGTGCGCTGGACCTGGAAGGTGAAGCTGTTCGCGCGTCTGGAGCTCGATCTCTATGTTGAGTTGCGCCAGAAGGCGGAAGAAGTGGCTGTTAAGGTTTTCGCCAATAACTTGCGTGACCTGTTGCTGGCAGCTCCTGCCGGACAGCGTGCGACCATGGGACTTGATCCCGGACTGCGCACCGGTGTGAAAGTGGCGGTGGTCGATCCGACCGGCAAGGTGCTGGATACTGCCACCATCTACCCGCATGTCCCGGCCAGACGCTGGGATGAAGCGATTGCAGCGCTTGCTGTGCTGGCCGATAAACACCACGTTGATCTGGTCTCTATCGGTAATGGCACCGGTTCACGCGAAACCGAAACCCTGGTGAAAGAATTGCGCGAGTCTTTTGCACAGTTGCACCTGACACAGGTGATGGTTTCCGAAGCAGGGGCTTCGGTCTATTCGGCTTCGGCGGCAGCAGCCAAGGAGTTTCCCAATCTGGATGTATCATTGCGCGGTGCGGTATCCATTGCCAGGCGTTTGCAGGATCCGCTGGCGGAACTGGTGAAAATCGATCCGAAAGCGATCGGGGTCGGTCAGTATCAGCATGATGTCAGCCAGAGCTATCTTGCCCGCAGCCTTGATGGTGTGGTGGAAGATTGCGTGAACAGTGTTGGCGTTGATATCAATACGGCATCGGTACCGCTACTGACCCATGTGGCGGGTTTGAGCCGCGCGATGGCGGAAAATATTGTCAGTTTCCGTGATGAGCAGGGCGCTTTCCGCAATCGCCAGCAGATTCTCAAGGTGCCGGGCATTGGGCCGAAAAGCTTTGAACAGGCGGCTGGCTTCCTGCGTATCATCAAGGGTGATAATCCCCTCGATGCCTCGGCAGTGCATCCTGAAGCCTATCCTGTGGTAGAGAAGATAGTGGTGAGCACCGGGAAACCGGTGCGTGAGCTGATGGGTAATCGCGAGTTTCTGCAGCAACTGAAAGCACGGGATTTTGCTGATGGGCGTTTTGGTGAGATTACCGTGTCCGATATTCTTCTCGAGTTCGAAAAGCCCGGTCGCGATCCGCGCCCTGAGTTCCGGACAGCGAAATTCAAGTCGGGCATTAAAGAAATGCGCGATCTGCGTGAGGGTATGATCCTTGAAGGGGTGGTTACCAATGTGGCCAATTTCGGCGCTTTCATTGATATCGGTGTTCATCAGGATGGTCTGGTGCATATCTCTGCTCTGACCAGCCAGTTTATTGAGGATCCACGCAAGGTGGTGAAAACCGGTGATGTGGTGCAGGTGAAGGTGCTGGACGTGGATGCCAAGCGCAAACGTATCTCTCTGACCATGCGCATGGATGACCGGCCGGATGTAAAAAATGAGAAGATGGCTCCTTCACAGGCAAAAGGTGAAGGGCGCTCGGATGAGAAACCACGAGCCAAGTCAATCAACCCGGTGCAGAGACAGCCACGGCCGAGTAAACCGAAAACGACAAAAGATCAGGTGAAACAGCAAATGAATAAACAAAAGCGGAAGCCTGAAAATGCTCTGGCTGCGGCTTTTGCCAGGGCCATGACTGACAAGTGAAAAAAAGGGGGGGCTGCGGCTCCCCCTTACTCTTTGGCACTCATGAATGTTGCATGAACAATCGGGGAAAAGAGTGGTGATCAGCTAACGCTGAGTATTTAACTATTGCTTTAAGGAATAAAAACGAAAAGGCCTGCCGATGAGGGAGGGTGGCAGGCCTTTGGGAGTTGCTTATCATTACACTGGCATTGTGGCCTATAATGTTCTGAACCCTTTACGTTAAGGTGGGCGCTGCATTCTGATATCAGGTATCCCGTGAGGGACTCACACAACCAGAATATATAAGCTCCCGTTCAGTGCGCATCGGCTCACCTTTATAAGCCACAACGCCAGTGCAACGAACTGGTATTCAAGCTACAACATGCCTGGTCTTTCGTCAAGGTCCGGTAGCTGCCTGAGATGAAACACACATACATTTGCTGGCGATGAATATCGATATAAAAGAAAAATTCCTGCCGTGTCGGGGACGGCGGGAATTTTGTGCCGTTGCACTGGTTTTGTGACCTATAAAAACTGAACCCTTTAAGTAAGGGGGGCGCTGCATCCTGACATCAGGTATCCCAGTTCAGGGATTCTCACAATCCGGAAATATTAGCTCCCATTCAGTATACATCGGCCCAGATTTATAAGTCACAAGACCAGTGTAACGACTATGTAGCAATACTAAAGCATACATGATGCCAGAATTCAGGTGAGTGACCCGGATCATGCATGTTCTTTGCGGCTATAGTAATTAGTTGTGCAGTATGGTCTCTATTGAGCACCAGCCCTCAGATTCAGGAGGTCGAAGTATAACCATGTTTGTAGGTGGTTGAAAGATCACGCCAGCAGCCGATGCATCCATCCATCATGTTTTCCATATCGGGGATATCCCAGCTGCCTGCCTCATAAAAGCGGATACTGCTGTGCTGTTTCCAAGCCTGCATCACCGGGGCAACGATACGCCAGGACTCCTCCACCTCATCGGCGCGAGAAAACAGGGCGGTCTGCCCGAGAAGGGCATCGTGCAGCAGTGTTTCATAGGCTTCAGGTGAATCGGATCCGGTTACGGCATAAGGGGCATCCAGAGCCAGTTTGCGCAACTGATCATTGAGTCCCGGAAGTTTGGCATTAAGCAGGAAAATCATGCCTTCTTCGGGATGGAGGCGGAAAATAAGCTCGTTTTGCGGCAGGTGCTCCTCGACCTGTGAAAACAGATTTTTCGGCGGTTTTTTGAAACGAATGGCGATTTCGGAAACACGATCCGGCAGGCGCTTGCCTGTGCGCAACAGGAACGGCACATCCTGCCAGCGCCAGTTGTCGATATAGAGTTTCAGTGCGGCAAAAGTTTCCGTGCCGGACGAGGGGTTGACGTCGGGTTCATCGCGGTAAGCAGGCACGCGCTTGCCTGCAATGGTGCCACCGGCATATTGGGCACGCACGGCAAACTGATCGACCTGGTCAGACGGGATAGGACGTACGGATTTCAGTACCTTTACCTTTTCATCGCGTACGGCATTGCCATCGAGCGAAACAGGTGCTTCCATGGCAACCAGCGTCATGACCTGAATCAGATGACTCTGAATCATATCCATTAAAGCGCCGGACTTTTCATAATAGCCAGCGCGATATTCTACACCGATACTTTCGGAAACCGAGATCTGCACATGATCAATATAATTGCGGTTCCACAATGGCTCGAAGACGGTATTGGCAAAGCGGAACACCATCAGGTTTTGCACCCCCTCCTTGCCGAGATAATGATCGATACGGTATATCTGCGACTCTTTTACATACTCACGAAATGTTCGGTTGAGTTCGCATGCGCTGTCCAGGTCGTTGCCGAAGGGTTTTTCAATAACAATACGACGAAAGCCATCGCTTTCATCGAGCAGCCCCGACTTGTGCAAGTTGGACACTGCAGTCTCATACCACTGCGGTGGTATGGCGAGATAAAACAGAGTGTTGGCCTTGCCATTCGTTGTTTTCAGTGTTTCTCGCAAGTGCTGGTACATGGATGGTTCGGTGAGGTCACCGATCGTCAGCTCCAGCATGGCCGAGATAGATTCCCAGCTGGCAGGATCATTGATGGTCTCAGCATGAAACTCCTGCAATGACTCGTGAACATAATCCCGCCATGCATCGAGCTGCCAGGCCTGGTCGCGCATGATGCCGATAATACGGGAGTCAGGTGATATCAGGTTCCAGCCCCGCATGCGAGCCAGTGCTGGCAGAAGCTTGCGCCGGGTCAGGTCGCCGGAAGCCCCGAAGATTACAATGTTACAGGGGTCTGCTTGGGGGATGCCGTTCATGGAGTGCTCCGCTTAGCTGTGATTTTTCACTGTCGGTGGAATGGTATGGCCTGAGGCCTGCATATCGATGGCTTGCGGGTGCGTCTGGTAGTGGGAGCGAACCACAGCAGCCAGTTTCTGTTTGACCGGCTCATCCACCAGTGCCGGTGATGTGTCCGGCAGTGCGGCGATCAGCGCTGTGAGCAGCTTATTCTGTGGTGCCTGCATGCGTGCTATCCAAGAGACGAGCAGGTCGCGGTCAACATAGGCTGGCAGCGATCCCATGATGCCAACATCGTTCTGGTTGTGAACCAGCAGGCCGGTGGTGGTGCCGCGATCCAGTGTCAGTACCTGGAAAAAGTACAGTGTGTGGTAGGCCAGTTGCGCGGCCTGTTCTGCCTGCGTTGCTTCCGTAGGGTTATGCAAAGCCTGTTCCAGAATATCCAGATAGGTGTCAATGGCAGCTTCTCCGACTGTTTTTGCCAGAGCGTAATCCGCATCCGCATTACCGGTGCGGTAGTTTTCCAGATAGAAGTGCGCCACGCCGCGATGGCGGCCAAGTGCCGGGATGAAGAAATAACGCTCACCCTGAACAATGCCTTCATCATAACTGTTTGGCGCGGCTTGCTGCATGGCGGCTAAAAAGTGATCCGTGTGTTCTTTATTTGCATTCGACGGGTTCAGGTCTGCCATCATGCGCCAATAACCGATGCCGCTCTTCATCTCTGTCCAGCTGATATGGATATGCACCGACGGGGCCAGCGGATTGACCGGATGGATGATGGTGGAGATCGCAGAAGCCGAGCCGAGCTTCTTCTCCGGGTTATCATCGTAGTGTACCTGCGAAACATTCACCGAACCGCGTCCGAACAGGTCACCGTTGGCTGTTTCAAAACGTACACCACCGCCATGGAGTCCTTGATCACGAAACCATTGAACAGGAGAGAATCGTTGCGTGCTGCCGAGCTCTGCTGCCAATCTTTCCAGTCCTGTCACAAAGCGGCTCTGGAGCGAGCTGACCAGCTCATGGCCTCTGGTTGCACTGGCGGAATTTGCAGGGATACGTTTCATGTGGAGGTGTCCTTTTTTGTGGGTTGTCCTAACTATGGTGGGCAACTGTGCAGGGTTCAAGTACAACGGACTGTTATCCTGATGCATGCTATCACTTTTTATGCCGGCCGATGTCTTTTCCTCACGCCCTGTTTTAGACTTGGAGTCATGAGACAAGCATACCGGAAGAGAAGACACCGTTTATGGCTCGATGGCATCCAGCCGAATTGCACAGGTAAAGCGTGATGCGTCTCTTTTCGCCCGCACATCACTTGGCCAGCCACTATAGCCGTGAGGGGGAGCACTATCTTGTCGAATTGCGGCTGAGCGAAGCACGCCAGTTGTTCAACTCGCTTGATCCTGCTCCATTCATTGAGAAGGATCTGGATAGCGATGCCGAGAGTTATATCGTGGATATGGTACAGGACTTTCCTTTGGCCACGCCAATGAAATTGTTGATTCATCTGCCAGCACAGCAGTGTCACAGTGAAGATGTTGTCTCAATTCCCGAGGCAGTCCGCAACTATTTCAGTTACCGTGCTCACCATGCCGATATGAATCTGCGCTTTATGCTGTTGCAGGGGCGCACCTCCCTGTTGATAGGGTTGTTGTTCCTGTTCGGTTGTCTTGCCGCGCGCGAGTTGCTGATCACTACACTGGATTCGGCGCTGATACGTGATATCGCTGAGGAAGGGTTGCTGATCTGCGGTTGGGTGGCAATGTGGCGCCCGATTCAGATCTATCTGTATGACTGGTGGCCGATCCGCCGCATGCGCCGGACCTATGACAAGATCAGGGAGATGCCGATAGAGGTGCGGGAACTGCCATTGTTGAAATTCAGCCGTGATAGTACAAACCGATAACCGGTTTAGTGTTTCATGCCAACGCAGGTGCTGTGCAAGGGGGCTGCGCAGGCAGTCTTAGGGATGATCTGAATAACTTCATCCTGAAGTTATTCCGCACGCAAAGGCAAAAGCGTAGTTTTTCCTTTGCTTACAATATCAAGCACTGTCAGTGCTTGATATTGGCGGGACATCCATATTCCGCAGGATACTCTGACTTTTTCAGAGCATCCTTAAAACTACCCTTTACGTTTGAAATAGACTCCCATCACTGCGGCAATGGCAATCATAAGCAGCCAGATCAGCAGATAGCCGTAGCTCCAGCCCAGTTCAGACGTATTCCACGGGCCTGCTGCGCGGTCGAAATTCATCCCGCACATACCGACTATAAAGGTCAACGGAATAACGATGGCGGTAATCACTGCGAGCTGGCTTATGATTAGGGGCAATTGCTTGTCGCATGCTTCAATTTTGGGCCGCTGACCTGTATTGATCAGGTCCTCATGGCCAGAGGGTGATGATGGAAGGTGTCCCTGGTGCACTGCCCGGAGGATGATGGCGGTTGCGGAAACAGAGCTGTTTTTGGATCTCGTTTGGCTGCTCATTTTACCTCCGCATCCGGAATTTTTTCATCACAAATGGTTTCCGTTTTAACGTATGTATGCATCCGCTGCATAACGCCGCATCATGTGATGGCTGTTGAAAATGGAGGCATTTTTGCTGATGGCTCCCTGCATGACGGAAATCCATCCGTCCCTGTCTTCATGGTAGAGAGGAAGCACGACTTCATCGAGTTTGCGGTACAGCGAGTCGGCATCACTGCTGTTGACGATATCACAGCTGTCAGCATCGTTGTCGCAACTGTCACCGATGGCCCAGCCGGTTACACCTTCAATACAGCCCTCAATCCACCAGCCATCAAGTACGGAGAGATTCGGCACACCGTTGAAAGCCGCTTTCATGCCGCTGGTGCCGGATGCCTCGAAAGGTTTGAGCGGGGTGTTCAGCCAGACATCGGAACCGGAGACCAGTTTGAGCGCGATGTTCATGTCATAACCGGGCAGGAACACGATGGGGATAATGTCAGCCAGTTGCTGTCTGTGCTCATAGAGCTGACGGATCAGTTCCTTACCCGGCTCATCACGTGGATGCGCTTTGCCGGCGAGCACGATCTGGAATGGCCTGCGTTCGGCAATTTCCCGCAGTCGGGCCATATCCTGAAAAAGCAGGTCAGGGCGTTTGTAGGCGGTCATGCGGCGGGCGAAACCGAGAATGGGAAGGGCTGCATCCAGGGTGATGGAGCACGATTCTTCGACAAATGAAATCAGTTCCGCTTTGGCCTCGACATGGGCCTGCCAGATCTCCTGCCCGGGAATGCAGCAGTCGCTGCGTACGAGTTGCTCCGGCTCGTGACACCAGCCGGGCAGGTGTTCGTCATAGAGCTTGCGAAACGGAATACTTGCCCATGTGTGAGGATGAACGCCGTTAGTGATGGCACGTACACGATAACCGGGAAACATTTTCCGTGATACTTCGGCATGTCTTTTGGCCACACCATTGACATAATCACTCATATTCATTGCCAATCGGGTCATGTTCAGCTGATCCTGACCGGCAAGATTCTTCAGGGTTTTGTCGTCAATAAAGTCATCGAGCAGGCGATGTACCAGATCGTAGGGAAATTTGTCCTGCCCTGCTTCAACCGGTGTGTGCGTGGTGAAGTTGCACAGCTCACGTACGGCGGGAATATCATAGGGGGATTCACCGGGGCGCAGATCATCGGCCGGATAGGCGTGACGGCGCAGCAGTTCAAGGGAAAGCAGGGCAGAGTGGCCTTCGTTCAAATGATACTGGCGCACATTGAAGTCCAGCGCGTGCAGCAACCTGACACCGCCGACGCCAAGCACGATCTCCTGCTTCAAGCGATAACTTGTATCACCGCCATAAAGAAAATGGGTGATGCGGCGATCTTCCTCTGTGTTTTCATCCAGATCGGTATCGAGCAACAGCACCGGTTGCCTGCAGCCCATGTGGCCTTCCAGAACGTATAACCAGCCGCTGACCCATACATTGCGCCCTTCAATGGGCACGGCAACTTTGGCAGGCAGGGTCCGGGCATATTTTTCCGGAGACCAGGGGTCAGGATTTTCGCTCTGCCTGCCCTGATCATCAACCGATTGATGGAAATATCCGCTCCGACTGACCAGCGTGACAGCCACCATAGGCATCTCCAGATCAGCAGCTGAGCGTATGGTGTCGCCTGACAGTACGCCGAGGCCACCGCTATAGGTGGGTATATCATTGTGCAGTGCGATCTCCATCGAGAAATAGGCAATGCGCTCGTTGCGTGTGAATTCTCTGAGCATAATGAACTCCTGCGATTTGTATGTTAGGTGAAAGGGGGTTTTTCCGCCATACTTGTATCCTGCCAGCACCTGATAACACCGGTTGCTGCTGTAATGGCTGTTGTTCATCCAACGGCGTTTTTCTATGGGGATCCCTGATGTTGCTGATGGCCCTGATGTTGTTGGTGGATATACTTGCGATAGCAATTGATTGCATGTTGTGGAGGCGCTGTGAGTCCATCTGCCAAATTTAATACCTTACTCGGTTATGCACCCGGAAACGTGCCGGTTTACTCCTCTGACTATCACTCTGTTGATGAGCAGGAGTTCCCTGATCGCCGCGCCTATCGCAGTTATGTCGATGGCATTTTTATGGGTTATAAATGGCAGTGCGTGGAGTTTGCACGACGCTGGATATACCTGAACAACGGTTGCACCTTTGACAATATTCCCATGGCTTATGATATCTTTTATCTGCGTAGCATGCGCTCGCTCAGGGATCATACGCTGCTGCCGCTACGCTCTTTCCGTAACGGTTCACTGCGTCACCCTGAACCGGGCTGTATGCTGATCTGGGAGGAGGGTGGCGAATTCGAGGAGACCGGCCATGTAGCCATCATCACCGAGGTGTTTGCTGATCGCATCCGTATCGTGGAGCAAAATGTCAGTCACCATGTGTGGGCAAAGGGTCAGCACTATTCGCGGGAGTTGCGCGCGCATATCCGTGAGGATGGTGCTTACCGGATTGAATGTTCTTATGATGATGCGGTCATACTGGGCTGGGTGATTCAGACCGATGATGATACGCATGCCGAGAGTTTTTCGCCGCTGGATATGGCACTGTTCAACCTGCAGGAGAGAAGGCTGCCGGACAGTGAACATGTGGCCGATAAACCCGACATCCATAAGCTGCAGCCTGAAGAGAGGGCTTTTGTCACGTTTATGGGTGGCTACAGGCTGACAAAACAACTTCAGGACCAGTCGATCTATTTTTGTATGTCCGAATCGGCCATGAAGGAGATTCGTCATGCCAGTAACGAGATGCATGCGATGTTTATGCAGGCAACCGATCATGTGCTGGAGAGTGACGTGCTACTGGAACGCTTTGGCTTTCCGCGTCTGCTCTGGCCGCGCCTGCGTCAGTCATGGAATGACCGCCGCAACCACATGATTACCGGTCGCCTCGACTTTTCGGTCAGCGAGCATGGTGTGAAGGTGTATGAATACAACGCCGACTCGGCATCCTGTTATATGGAATGCGGACATGTGCAGGGGCGCTGGGCTGATCTGCACGGTGTGCGGGATGGCCGTGATCCGGGCGACCATCTGCATGAGATGCTGGTGCATGCATGGAAAAAAAGTGCTGCCGATAGTGTGCTTCATATTATGCAGGACAATGACATGGAAGAGACTTATCACGCTTTGTATATGAAGTCGGCCATTGAAGAGGCTGGTATTCCCTGCAAAGTGATCCGGGGATTAAACGATCTGGCCTGGGACGCGGCGGGTAACGTTGTGGATCGGGATGGTGAGCGTATCCGGATTGTCTGGAAAACCTGGGCCTGGGAGACTGCGCTTGATCAGTTGCGCGCCGAGTGCGATGAAGATGAACAACTGCAGCTACCCGATGCGCCAGGTGTGCAGAGGTATGCAAAGCCGCGACTGGTTGATGTGTTGCTGCGTAAGGATGTCAAGGTGTTCGAGCCGTTGTGGACACTGGTGCCGAGCAACAAGGCGATACTGCCGGTGTTATGGGAATTGTTCCCCGATCATTTCGGCCTGCTTGATGCCCAGTTCAGTCTGACCCCGGATCTGCGGCGCAAGGGTTATGTGACCAAGCCGATCGTCGGTCGCTGCGGCTCAAATATCAGCATCATCGGTCGCGGCGAACAGGTGATTGAGGAAACATCCGGTCAGTTTGAGGATCGTGACCTGATGTATCAGGCGTATTTCAAACTGCCGCAGATAGGTCGGCATCATCTGCAGGTCAGTACCTTCGTCGTTGAGGGGCGTTATGCCGGAGCCTGCCTGCGTGTGGATGAATCGCCCATCATCACTGGCAAGAGTGATCTGTTGCCGCTGCGCATCGTGCCTGACAGTGACCTGATGAAACCCTGATCCTGTCTTCTATCCCAACTTGCCTCCGGTTGTTTTACGTTTATTCTGCGCATTGATTGATTTTCAGGTTCTTATTTCGATTCAACAAGGAATATACTATGTTTAAAAGCAATGAATACTTTGATGGCAAAGTGAAATCCATCGCATTTGAAACGGCTGATGGTCCGGCAACGGTAGGCGTGATGGCCGAAGGTGAATATGAATTTGCTACATCCAGTAAAGAAATTATGTCGGTAACATCCGGAGCTATGGATGTGAAGCTGCCGGGTTCTGATGGCTGGATGAGCTTTGTCGCAGGGGATGAGTTTATGATTGAAGCCGATCAGTCGTTCGGCGTTCGCGTCAAGGAACAGACCGCATACCTCTGCCTGTATAAATAATAAAAAAACATTTTTCCTCTGGGTCTGCTGCGGTAAATTGTCTTTATGGTCGGACGCGGAACCAGCCGGTCAGGCTCAGACGGTCGCGGTTGGCGGGTAATACTTCATGAGGAAAGCGATCGCTGATAAAGGTGACCAGACGCCCGCCCTGCGGCAAGACCTGCATAGGCAGGGGCAGGATGCATGGCTTGGCGCCTGAGTGAATGTTCAATGCGCCGCCATCTTCGGGCTGCCAGCCATGATTAAGATAGAGGATACAGGTGACTACGCGTTCGAGTGAGCTGATAAAACGATCATAGTGGACACCATAGAAAGCTCCCTGCGGGTAGAGGGTGAAGTGGCCCTCAAATTCAAACAACCCCATAAACAGGCTGCGATTAATATAGTTTCTCAGTGTTTCCAGTTCGAGGAGATAAGGTCGCTGCACACTGCTGGGGTTTTCAGTGTCGAGCCAGTGGATGCGGTCGTTGCGAATATCGGGCCTGAGTTGCAGCGATGTGCCTTTGCCGACACCTGCGTGGCGAAATTCACCCAGTTGCCATAACTCCCTGATCTCCTGAGCCATGCTGCTGACCAGTAGCGGGGGTAAAAAATCATCGCAGATCGACAGACCTGTTTCGGCAAGATCATTGACGATGCGGTCGAACTTGTTCGAAGAGCCGTTGTCGGTGGTAACTGTTTGGACCATTATGGTACCTGTAGTTGAATATTTAAATATTTGAATAATGCGTATCTGCCTTATTCAGAGGATCGGATTATCTTTCCGACAAAGAATGTGGCAGCAGTGAAGTCTATTTACTCTGCTACCAGCCAGTTGAACTGTTTTTTACCTTTGCCATGGGTCAGATGCTTGCAGATCCAGTCCAGTGACTCTTTCATGGTCTGTTCTGCATGCCAGGGCGGATTGACGATAAGCAAACCTGATCCGCTCATCTGCATATCAGGGAAGGTCTCACAGCAATCAAGTTCCAGGCGCAGGATTTTGCGAATGCCTGAGCGTTTGAGATCATTGAGCAGATCATTGTGGCGGTTTGCCGGCAACAGCGGGTACCAGATGACATAAACGCCGGTGGCAAAACGGCGGTGCGCTTCAATGACCGCTTTGGCAACAGCACGATACTGCTCTTTCACCTCGTAGGATGGGTCAATGAACACAAGGCCTCGTTTCTCTTTCGGCGGCAGCAGTGCTTTCAATGCCTCAAAGGCATCACGTTTAAGCAGGTTGAACCTGCGGCTGGCCTGAAAAGAGTGACGCAGATTATCGAATTCCTGCGGGTGTAAATCACAGGCACTCAATCGGTCATGGTCGCGTGCCATGTCGTGCAGCAGGGCGGTGGAGCCGGGAAAGCGGGAAAAAATGCCATCCGGGTTTTTTGATGCGACCAGTTTAAACCAGCGTGATACACCTTCAGGGTTCTTATAGTGACGCAGTGGCCACAGTTTTCCGATACCGGTATCAAATTCCCTGTTCTTCAGTGCTTCAGCAGAGTTCAGGTCATAAATGCCACGACTGGCAAAGGCATCGAGCAGAAACAGCGGTGTTTCTTTGTTGAACATGCCAGCTACGACATCACCGAGAATGATATGTTTCAATACATCGGCATGATTGCCTGCATGGTAAGTGTGCTGATAACTGAGCATGGGCGCACCCTGAATGGATTGTTTATTGCTGCATAGCAGGGATGTCCGACATGAGATGTAGCTGGCAACTGTTGTAATATACAACTAATGCGATTAGTGTTCGCCCCACAGGAGAGAAAGATGAGTGAATCAATACTGGATTTTCAACTGGAGCAGGCCATCGGCCTGAATGTAAATCGTACGGCATTTCTGATGACCGAAGAGATTGCCCGACGTTTTGCAACTTGCGGCTACCCGCTCTCAGCTCAGGACTTCGGCATCCTGTTTCGCCTGATGAAACAGGGGGCGATGACACAGGTGGAAATCGCGACATTGCTCATGCGCGATAAAACCACCATCACCCGTCGCATTGATGGGTTGGTGAAAAAAAGGCTGGTGGAACGCAATCCGTGCCCGGATGACCGCCGCTGTTTTCGCGTTGCTTTGACCGAAACCGGACATAGGGCACTGGCAGTGATGATTCCGCTGGTGCGGGATTTTCAGCAGGAAGTGCTCAGTGATATACCGGATGAAGAGAAAGCCACGACCATCAGAACACTGAAGCTTATTGCAGATAAACTGATAGGACTTAAACGCTGATACCGTTGTAAACATCCATGGGAGAGATGACGGTTAATTATAAAGCAATCGTAACTATTCAGCATGTATAGATAAGCGTTGATCAAAGGCATTCTCTACAATGAAAAACTTTTGATTCTGATCATTGGCAGCAGTGAATAATTGCAGGCCATTCACTATCAAAGGAGATAGAGAAATGAAGAGCAACAGGTCATTTATGACCGGAACAATATAAAGAAGGGAGTTATCCTCATGACTACAGAAAGATTAATTAGAATTATTGCAGGATTTTTTATCATGCTGTCGGTGCTTTTGAGTTCGGTGTATAACGGAACGGTATTGAATGAACCTACCTGGTTATGGTTTACGCTGTTTGTCGGTGCCAACCTGTTTCAGTCCGGATTTACCCGCTGGTGCCTGATGGAAAAGATCCTGATTAAACTGGGTGTGAAACCCGGTGGTGCCTGCGGCACGTGCGAAAGCTAAGGGGTAGTGAATATGTCAGAGCAAGGGGCTACAACTACGAGTAAAGTTATGACGTATATTATGGCATTGCTTGCAGTGCTGTTTGGTATCATGACGATTAAATCCGGAGGGCAGGTATTGTTTGGCAATGCGAGTTATCGGGTTGCGGCCGGAGACTATGTTTCGTTTGTACTCTGGTTTAACTTCATTGCGGGATTCATTTATCTGATTGCCGGTGTCGGTATCGCTTTGCGCAAGCCCTGGGCAGCAGCTGTATCGCTGTTGCTTGCGGTTTCTACATTATTGGTATTCGCAGCTTTTGGTCTGCATATATTTGCTGATGGTGCCTACGAAACACGAACGGTTGCAGCCATGACGCTGCGCTCCACAGTCTGGATTGTGATATCCATTCTGGTTTATCGACAGCTGATTCGTCGATAATAAACTGAACAAGGAGATATGATGAATAAAATTACCCTGATGATATTGACTGCAACAATACTGTTGGCTGCACCGGCATATAGCGCCGAGCCGACGGGGCTTGAAATCATGCAACAAGTGGATGCACGTGATGATGGTGATGACCTGATTCAGAAAATGAAGCAGCGCCTTGTAGATCGCCGTGGCGATGTGCGTGAACGTGAAATGATTTCGTTTCGTAAGGATTACGGCAAAGACAGCAAATCGATCACCTATTTCTTGGCACCGTCGAATATTCGTGATACGGCTCTGCTGACCTGGGACTATGATGGTATTGCAAAAGACGATGACCAGTGGCTTTACCTTCCGGCTCTGAAAAAGGTACGCCGTATTTCCTCATCCGACCGTGGCGATTATTTCATGGGAACCGATTTCACCTTCGAGGATATCAAGCAGACGCCTGAGCTTGAGGATTACAACTGGATGTTGATCGGTTCGGAAATGCTCGATGGTCAGGCTATGTGGGTTGTTGAAGGCAAGCCGAAGAGCGATGAGCTGAAGAAGAATCTGGGATATTCCAATACCCGCTATTACGTTCGCAAAGACATCAACATGTATGTTCGTGTTGATTTTTGGGATCGTAAAGGGCAGGAGCTCAAGCATCTGGTTTCAGGAGAGATCAAGCAGATCAATGGTATCTGGACAGCCATGAGCGGTACGATGAGCAATGTGCAGTCGGGTCATCGCACAGAGCTGACGTTCTCTGAACATAGCTATAACACAGGCCTGTCAGATAACACATTCTCCGAACGTATGCTCAAGCGCGGTTATCGCGGCAAATGACCAGAATTGAAGCTGTCAGTGTTAGCCAGAGAGATGGAGATGAGTATTCATGAAAAAAATCTTTAATTGGGTGCTTACCCATCCAAAATCGATCGTGTTGCTGCTACTGCTGATTACAGGTTTGGCAGCAAGCCAGATGCGACATATCTATATCGAAACAGATATGGATGCGATGTTGCCCAAACACAGCGATGCCTATATCAACAAACAAGTGCTGGAAGAGCGTTTTGGCAGTACGGACATGGTGATCATCGGCATCATCAACAATGCCAAGGATGGCGTTTACAATACCCATAGTCTGGAGCTGGTTCAGGAACTGACCGACTGGCTGGCAGAGCAACCGCAGTTCCGTACCTTGGCACTCAATGACCTGCTCTCTCTGGCAACGATCAAGGATATCAGGGGTTCCGATGCAGGACTTGATGTCGAAAAATTTATGGATGGTGTGCCGGAAACACAGGCTCAAATCGACCATCTTAAACAGCGTATGCACGACTTCGGTGTTTACGAAGATGTGATTGTTTCAGCCGATGGCAGCGGCACTATTTTTGCAGCACGTCCCATGCCTGATTCGCGGCACCAATATGCCGAAATCTACGGTCTTGTGAAAGCCAAGGTGGCTGAGCTTGAGGCTCGCGGTGGTAGCGAACGGTTTTTTATCTCCGGTCGTCCAGTCATTGAAGGTGTGTTCGGTGTGTATATGCCGGCAGAGATGAAACGTATGCAGCCGATTGTTATGTCGCTGTTACTGGTGCTGCTGTTTCTCTCTTTCCGTACGCCGCGCGGGGTATTGTTGCCGATTGCAGTGGTACTGATGGCTGAGATCTGGACGTTGGGTACCATGGCCGCGTTAGGTGCTCCGATTTATACGATTACCACAATGTTACCGATTCTGATTCTGGCTATCGGTATCGCCGATGCGGTGCATTTTCTCAGCCGCGAGCGGTTGCTGGCTCATCATCAGGCTTATTCCCACCGTAAAGAGCGCATGGTCGAAGTGATGCATGAGCTGTGGAAACCTATGCTTATGACCACTGTCACTACCGGCGCGGGCTTCCTTTCCATGCTGGCTTCAGAGCTGCCGCCGATTCGCGATTTCGGCATGTTTGCAGCTGTCGGTATCATTTATGCTCTGCTGATTACCATGTTGTTGCTGCCTGCAGCATTGATACTGTTGCCCGAAAAAGCCAAACATGCTGAGCGTAAGCCGTTGTTCTCGGGATATGTTGAGTGGCTGGGCGGGGCGGTGCTAAATCATCCCAAGCGTATTATGGCTTTTTTTACAGCTCTGCTGGTTGTCTCCATTGTTGGTGTGATGAAACTGGATGTGAATGCATCACTGGTGGATCAATTCAAGCCGGATGATCCGTTGCGTCAGGCTGATAAAATGCTCAACCAGCACTTTTCCGGCACGACCAGCCTGGATGTCATGATCGACACCGGTCGTGAGAATGGTCTGCTGGAGCCTCAATTTCTGCAGCATCTGATCGATCTTCAGGATGAGATCGAGAAGGATAGTATGGTCGGAGACAGCTCTTCCATCGCCGAGTTTTTGCAGACCATGAATCAGGCACTGCATGCCGATGATCCTGCCTGGAATCGTGTGCCTGAATCATCAGATATGGCAGCACAGTACCTGCTGCTTTATTCCTTCTCCGGAGCACCCGATGATTTTGAGACCTTTATGACCGGCGATTATCGTCAGGCCCATGTGCGCATCAATATGAAAACGGACGAGACTAAGGTGGTGGCGGCACTACTGGAGAGAATGCAGGCAAAGACTGATCTATGGTTCCCTGAAGATAAGGGTTATAAGGTGGAGTGGGCCGGTACAGGTTTCACGGTGTACCGTCTGTCCGAAATGATTATCGATGGTCAGCTCGCTTCACTTGCGACCTCAATTCTGGCTATTTTCCTGCTCTGCTGGTGGATGTTTAAACGCCTGTTGATTGCAGCTATTGCCATGATTCCGGTATCGCTCGCAGTCACTGTGAACTACGGTATGATGGGCAATTTTGGTATCCCGCTTGATATTGCTACAGCTTTGACCGGTGCCATGGCCCTTGGTATTGGCGTCGATTTTGCCATTCACTATCTGCACCGCTATCACGAAGAGAGTGTGGCTGGAAACAGCTACAGAGACAGTGTCATCAACACCAATCGTAGCGTCGGTCATGCCATCCTGTTTAATACCTTTGTCGTTGTTGGTGGTTTCCTGGTTTTACTCTCCGCAGCACTTTACCCGCAGATGAAACTCGGAGCATTGATCGCAGCGACTATGGTGATCTGTTATCTGGCCACCTGTTATCTGTTCCCGGTATTGCTTGGACTGGGTAAAGAAAAGATCAAGGTATGAACGATCTCTCTTTGCTGATGTTGGCAGGGTTGCTGGTTCTGCCTTCAGCAGCTTCCGCATCCGACTGGACGATGCACGGCAGCCTGAAGAATGAGACGGCTTATTTTATTTCGGGCGAGAAGCGGCTGGACAAGATGCAGAACCGGCTGGATCTGAAGCCGGAAGGTGTCCTTGGTGATCGTTGGGAGTTTCGCGGCAGGGTGCTGGCATGGTATGACGCGGCGATGGATATCGAAGCGAGCAATGCCACTGATCTGACTACCAGCATCAAGAACCACTATCGCACCTACCTGCAGAGCAAGGAGGCATATCTGCTCTACGGCGGTGATACGTTCGATTTCCGTATCGGCCAGCAGCAGATTGTCTGGGGCAAGACTGACGGCCTGCGTATGCTCGACATCATCAACCCGCTGGATATGCGCGAATTCATGCTCGATGATTTTCTCGATTCACGTATCGGTCTGTGGTCAGCTCGGTTGAACTGGTATGCCGATATCGGCGGCTCTCAGCATGAGTTCGAGTTTATTGTTATTCCCGACGCACGTCCGGGAGAGCTTGCACCGGCGGGTTCACGCTGGGCTTTTGCCCCGCCAGCAGCTCCGGCTGGTGTAGCTGTTGCCGTACTGCCCGGAGACGAACCGGGATGGCGTCCTTCAGATGTGGAGGCGGGTATGGCATGGCGTTCCAATGTCTCCGGCTGGGATCTGTCACTGAACTGGTTCTACGGCTGGAAAGACTCTCCCAATATGCAGAAAAATCTGACTCCGGGACTGTTGACATTGACACCGATTTATCAGCGTATGAATACGGTTGGCGGGTCATTCTCCAATGCTTTCGGGGCTATAGTATTGCGCGGCGAGTTGGCGGTGAATATTGGTGAAGGTATCAATAAAACAGGAACCACACCTGTCACATCAATCGGCAGGAAAACCACAGTCAATGCTGCCTTTGGTTTGGACTATAACAAAAACAACTGGCGTATCAGCCCGCAATTTTTTATCCGTTATTTGCCGGGCTGGGACAATACGATTGGCGAAGATCAGGCCTCGGGTTTTGTCAGCCTGATGATCTCCACTGATTATATGAATGAAAAGCTGAAGCCTGAGGTCATCGGCCTGTACGACTGGGCGGACGGCAGCTGGATGTTACGCCCCAAACTTTCCTATGAGTTTAGTGACCAGATCACGGCAAGGTTGGGTGGTGATGTTTTCGGCGGCAATAATGGATTCTTTGGCCAGTTTGATAAAAATGACCGTATGTATTCTGAATTAGAATACACATTTTAAGTGACTGAAAAGGGGTGAATGATGAAAAAGATCATGATTCTGACAGTAGTAATGTTATTGGCCGGGACGACCTGGGCTGGTGATGGGTCTCTGAAGCAAATTATGCAGCAGTTAGGCAAAGATTATTCCAGTCTTAATCATGCAATCCTGTTGAAAGATTTTGACGGGGCAGCTCAATTTGCGCATGCGATTGCCAATCACGACAAGCCTTCAATGGGGCAGCGTTTGAAACTCATGGGTGAATTGGGTGCGGAGATGTCCGATTTCAAAAAGGCCGATGGCAGGGTACATGATCTGGCCATCAAGATAGAAGAGGCAGCCAAGGCCAAGGATATGACTTTGCTGATACAGCGCCAGTCACAGTTGCTCAGTGCCTGCATGACTTGCCATGCCTCCTATCGCAGCAGAGTTGTTAACCTGCTCAAATAATGAATACCTGAAGGCTGGTGGAGCTCCGAATAATTTTGTGCTGAAATTTTAGGAAAGCATCGTGGACGATGTCTTGGATATGGGTGAACTTGCCCTGACTTTGCTAACATGTTTTATCAGTCGCTAGCCTGATGAAGAAGTGTCCGCAGGGTGTGGCAGCTCAACGCACAAGAATTGTCCTCACAGTATAAATGTGGTTATATGGGTGATCTGTTGTTCTGCCATGTCTGTTATGACAGGAGTTCGTGAACATGTAACGGGCATGTTAGGAGTGTTCCCGGAGATATGTGATTGTGAAAAAATGTATTAAATATGCATTGCTGGGTATGACTATTGTGCCGCTGTTCGGGCGCATTGCCTTGCATGGAACTGGCCATGAAGATGAGCTTTACAGATTCCTTGTACCTATGCTGGTTGGCGGCAGTGCCGGGTTTCTCATCGGGCTGGCAAAAGATCGTCTGCTGGACAGCCTGATTCAATTTCGCTGCATTCTGGATACACTTCCCTACGGTGCGATCCAGTGTGATGGCAAGGGTGAAGTACTGTTTGCCAACAGAAATATTTGCGATTTACTTGCAGTAAAAGAAAAAGAATTTGTTGGAAATTCGATCTGGTCTTACTGCTTAAATGACAGCTGCCGGCTATCCATGCAGAGATCATTGCATCAGCTGACGGAAAGTGGCTCTTTCCCTGGCTCTGTTGTCAGTTCTTTTTGTACATCTGCAGGGCAGCAGATCAAGGTTGAGCTGCACTGGGCTTGTCATGACGCGCCGGATCTCTTTTATACTGCAACCATCATTGATATCACCAGCCAGGTGCATTCGCAACAATTGCTGATGAAGTTGTCTCAGGTGGTTGAGCATGCCGATGAACTGATCATGATTACCGATCAACATGGCACGATAGAATATGCCAACCCTGCTCTGGAGCGAACGTCGGGCTACTCTGCCCGAGAACTGGTCGGAGAAAAACCGTCAATACTCAAAAGTCCGGCTCAGGATCCATCGGCATACAAAGATCTGTGGTGTACCATTTCGTCCGGAAAAACATGGCGTGGCAGTATGATTGATCGCTGCAAGGACGGACATTTCTATCCGGTAAATATGTCGGTGACACCGATTCTTGACGACCAAAACGAAATTAGTGCGTATGTCAGCATCCAGCAGGATATGAGCCTGCATCAGGAGCTGGAGGAGAAACTTCGTCAGTCACAGAAGATGGAAGCGCTAGGCACACTGGTCGGCGGTATTGCCCATGATTTTAATAATATGCTGGCTGCAGTGAAAGGTCACACCTATCTGGCCAGGAGCGGACTGCATGGTGCAGATATGCTTGAAAAACGGCTGAATCATATCGAAAGTCTTGCCGATCAGGGGGCGGAGATGATCCAGCAGCTATTAACCTTTGCTCGCAAGGACAAGGTCGAAAAGCGACTTCTTTCCCTGAACCAGTTTATGCTTGACGGGTACAAGCTTGCCAAAACGATCATCCCAGACAATATCGAGCATGTAACCGACTTTTGTCGGGACCCATTGGTCATTTATGGCAATACGACACAACTTCAGCAGGTGGTGATGAACCTGGTAAATAATGCCTGTGATGCAGTAGCTGGCGTTGAAAGACCAAGGATTAGCTGCAGCCTGAGTCGCTTTGAAGCAGATGAGTCGTTCAGCAGGGCCCACCCCGACCTGCAAGGTTCAAGTTTTGCCAGAATACGCATTTGCGATAACGGTATTGGGATCAATAAAGAGAGGCAGGCAAAGATTTTTGAACCTTTCTTTACTACCAAAGGGGTGGGTGAAGGTACGGGACTCGGCTTGGCCATGGTTTATGGTGCGGTTAGTGCCCACGACGGAGTTATCGAAGTGGAAAGCGAAGAGGGCAAGGGGACGTCGTTTTATGTTTACCTGTTGCTCAGTGACAGGGAAATCGGGAAGGTTGAAAGCGAAGCGGATATGCCTGCTGTTTCGGCAGGGGGAGAAACGATTCTTCTGGTCGATGACGACGACAGCTTGCGCACGACCACACGTGAAGTGCTGGAAAGCCTGAATTACCGGGTGGTAGAGGCCTGTAATGGTGAGCAGGCATTGCAGTTGTTTGAGCAGCAGCGGCAGGATATTGCGCTGATTATTACCGATATCGTGATGCCAAAGATGGGCGGCATCGACTTGATGCGTTTAATCAGGTCCGCCGACCAGACCATTCCGGTAATTTATATCACCGGCTATGATGGAGGCTCCGAACAGGCGAAAAGCCTTGGAGAAAACTCCATGGTGAGTTGCTTGATCAACAAACCGTTCTCAATACCAGTCTTATGCCGTGCTATTCGTGACATGCTTGCATCGGCATCATGATTTTATCGATGATTCCCCAGGCCTGTGCCCCGGGGTTTTGCCGTTGGGTGTATGGGTGATATCCCTGCGCAGCTGGAACGCTAAGGGGTGCGGCATGGCGATAGCCTTGATTTCAGCATGGGTGGTGGTATGGACCCTTGCGGAAGGTGCTGATTACATCAGCATATCCACCAATAATAAAGGCCCTGCACAAGCAGAGCCTTTATTATTGGTGACTCAGGGCATCCTGCCCTGCGGGCGAGTTAATACTGGTCCAACTCACCTGTCCTGATGCAGTAGTGACTCGGGGTGTGAGCTGCTTTCACTCTTGCAGGCATATCAATACCGCAGAAAACGTGCCCTGATCCGGTTAGCCTGGCTACTGAACTCAAACGTAGCCAGGCCTGAGAGAATCAACAGGGATCCAGCTACGATCTCTAAAGTCAGAGGTTCGTTATTGAGTACGTTGCCCAAACCCAATGCACAGACTGGTGTCACCAGCGTCAGTAATGCCACACGTGTAGCTTCCACTTTACTCAATACATAATAGTAAAGTGCAAAACCAAGCACCGAACCGAGCAGAGCCAGGTAAGCGATGGCACCTAGGGTACGAGTGGATAGCGCCTGATCTGGAAGTGATGCGCCACTTGATACCCACGTAATCAGAAACAGCGGGGCTGCAAACAGCAGGCCGCCACTGGTCATGACAATAGCAGGCACTCCGGCATCGATACGTTTAATCCATACTGCACTGGCGCAGTGCAGGGTCACCGAAACGAGCATGCCGATAACACCGAGAGCCGCCTGTTCATTGAGACTGAAACTGGTGGCAAAAATCACGATCAACCCGGACACACCCATCATCATGCCAATCAGACGCGAACGCGTAAGCTGTTCAGTGTCCAGCCACAAACGAGCCATTATCGCGGTCACAATCGGTGAAATGCCGAAGATCACTGAAATCCAGCCGGTAGGGATAAATTGGGCAGACCAGTAAACTGTAATCATACCACCGTAAATGCCGAAACCACTGGCCATATAAGCAAGTTTGGCGCGGCGGTGCCATTCAAGGCCGGAGCCGAGCAGGGCGGCAACCACCAGTGCCAATACAGCACCAATGAGCATTCGACTGGTAACGCCAAAAACAAAACCGGCGTCCTCACTGCTCCACAGGATGGCCAGCGGAGTAGTGCTCCAGATAAGAATGACGCCTAAATACGCCGATGGGACAGACATTTGAATCTCCTTGGTTGGACTGAATGTTTGTTTTCGGCCTCAAAAAAACGGCCACGGATTTATCAAAACCCGTGGCCGTTGCAGCAGCAGTTTTAAAGAGTCCTTTAAATCATAAATGCTCTGGCGCACAGGGAAGCAGTTCGGCGGGCCACTAGCCAGCCAAACGGTGCAATCTTCTTGTGTGCGCGGTGCAGATTCATGACGCAGAGTTTGCGATTGTAGACATGCGAGTCAAACAGCTATTCGTCCTGTGTCACATTCAGGCACACTCCTGTGGGCTGGTCAGAATTCAAATTGGAGTAAAGAGTATGCTTGCGATTTGTTTGTAGTCTTCATTATACTTACTGGAAGTTAACAGTTAAGGATACTCTGAAGCTGTCAGAGTGTCCGTGCAAGCAATGGACGGCCTCCTGAGTCGCAAGCTAATAAGGAGCTGCTTCGGCAAGGGTGATATGACGGAGGTGTAGTGATGAAAAATGTTTTTATCATCGTGTTCATCGGTTTGTTGATGATTCCCCTATCAGGTTGTCGGACACAAAGTGACAGAGAACATGTGGGCTCTGTGGTTGGTGGTGCGATTGGCGGAGTTCTCGGTTCTACGGTCGGAAAAGGGGTGGGGCGTACTGCAGCGATTGTTGCAGGTACGGTGGCGGGATCATTGTTGGGTCGAGACATTGCCCGGAAAACCGATGAGGCCAGGGCGCAGAAGGCACTGGAATATAATTATGATGGACAAGCCAGCTCCTGGAATAATCCTAATACCGGTGCAAATTTCACTGCCACACCGACCTCTAGCTACCTGAATGCGTCTGGCGAGAATTGCCGTAAATATCAAACCGATATTTATATCGATGGCAAAAGGGAGAATGGTCAGGGAACGGCTTGTCGTCAGCCAGATGGAACCTGGAAAGTTATGGACTGATTATCTGTTCATGATGATGAGGCCTGAACACTATCTGCGATTCAATGGATAAGTCTTATTCCTAATCTGGAAACAGGTGTTTGTACTGTGCCTGTTGATTTCATAGCAACTGAACTGCTCCACATGACGTAGCCAAGTATTGGTGCGAAGCTCCTGTTGTGTTGAAGGCGCAATAGCACTTTATCACCACTGTTGATCAAGCCGCTGACAGTCAGGCCAACGCCATTTGGTGAAAAATCGTCAACCTTGTCCACCGAAAAATGACGATGGTCGGCACAAAGGTATAACGTGCCTCTTTGGATGTCGTGAGGGGTGTTTCGTTCAGACCTTCGTTTATCAGCATTCACATTGTTCTCCTGCTGCTGGACTGCTATCAGCCAGTGCACTATTAGTGTAGTCTAATGCTGACCACTTTGTTTATCGTTAAGCGGAAAAGGGGTGGAGGCCTTGAAGACAGAAGCGATCAGGCCTATGGAAGGGTGAAAAACGTTAGCATTCATTCGTCATCATGTTGGATCAAATGAATGAATGTTCATGGATGATTCACGGACATCTAACCAGTCGCTCCCATAGTGTGACGTGTCCGGAGTGGCTTTCCCTCCCCTCCCTCTAAGCCCTCCGGACTCAGTTTCCACTCTCGAAAGTGAATACAAAAGGCCCCGGAATATTCCAGGGCCTTTTTTTGTTCGCATCGGTTATCGTGAGCTTGATATGTCCGGCTTTGAATGATTATTCGTCCTGCGAGAAGCTCTTGATGATGTAACCGCCTGATTTTTCGTCCAGTTCAAGTTCCAGCAGGCCGCGCGATTGCGCTTCATCCAGCATTTGGCCGAAGCTACGGAAGCCGTGGTAACCTTCAGAGAAACCGGGCTGCCTGCGTTTCAGTGTTTGTTTGACCATCGAACCCCATACTTTTTCTTCTTCGCCTCGTTCCTTGAACAGGTCTTCTACTGTCGCCATGACCAGATCAATCCCCTCTTGCTTGAGCGCATCGGTATCTTCGTTGGCGTCCTCACTTGCAGCCTTGGCTTTTGGCTTGGCGGTGGAGCGTTTGCGCCTTGCTGTGCCCTTGGATTCGGAGTCGCGAACCAGGTCGTCGTAATAGATGAACTCGTCGCAATTGGAGGTGAGCAGGTCGGAGGTGGAATTTTTAACGCCGACGCCGATCACAACCTTATCGTTCTCTCGTAACTTGGAGACCAGAGGTGAGAAATCGGAATCACCGCTTATGATGACGAAGGTATCAACATGGGCTTTGGTGTAGCAGAGGTCGAGCGCATCGACGACCATGCGGATATCGGCAGAGTTCTTGCCGGATTGTCGCACATGCGGGATCTCGATCAGCCCAAATGAGGCCTCATGCATCGGGGCTTTGAACTTCTTGTAGCGTTCCCAGTCGCAGTAAGCCTTCTTGACGACTATGTTGCCTTTAAGCAGCAGCCGCTCCATAACTTTCTGGATATCGAACGCGGCGTATTTTGCATCCTGCACGCCAAGTGCGACATTCTCGAAATCACAGAACAGTGCCATGCTGCGGGTTTTGTTTTTGTCGCTCATATAACCTCCGAAAGGGGATGCCTGTTGCTAGGGGAGTGCTGATTTTTGGCAGGAGACCAATAAATCAACATATTCCTAGTATAGCACTGAGCAGGTGAAATAGAATGGAGGCGGCACTGGCCGTTACTCATCATTGTTTCTTGTAGCCCAGGCTTTGAGCAGACGTATGCCATCGGATTCGATGGTGATGGTTTTATTTCGATACAATGCACCAACTGCCTTTTTGTACATTTTTTTACTGATGCCGAACATGTCACTGATCTTTTCGGGCGAACTTTTGTCGGTGACAGAGAGAAATCCGTCATTTTTTCTCAGCTTGCTTATAATCAGCTGAGATACATCATCGGTTTTTTCGCTGGGTTTCTGATGCAGGCAGACATCAATGCGTCCATCTTCGCGAATATGTTTGATGAAACCGGGTATGGTTTCACCGCGTTTCAGGTTGCGTGCTACTTCAGTGTGGTGCAGCAGTCCCCAATGGCTGTTATCAATGATAACCTGATAGCCGAGATCGGAGCGGTTGGCGATGAACAGCTTGACTGCTTCAGCGGCTTCGAATTCATTATCAGATTCACGGTGCAAAAAATCATCGAGCATGGCGGAGGCAACGATGCGATTGCTGTTTTCATCCACATAAACACGTACGACATACAGCTTACCCTCTTCCATGCGCGGTTTTTGCTCCGAGTATGGCACCAGCAGGTCTTTCATTAGTCCCCACTGAAGGAAGGCCCCGGTTTGGTTAACCGCGACTGCCTTAAGCAGAGCGAACTCTCCAACCATGGCATAAGGCTTTTCGGTGGTAGCAACCAGACGATCCTCGGAATCGCAATAGATGAAGACTTCCAGCTCATCGCCAACATCACACGGCACAGGCACATAACGGATGGGCATTAGAATCTCGCCATGTTCACCGCCATCAAGATAGACGCCGAAATCCAGTTGTTTGACTACGCGCAGTTTGTTCAGTCGTCCGATTTCAGCCATGTATGCCCCTTTCTTTCATTCGGCAATCATAGGCTGAGTTGAAAGATTTGCACACGACTCGGATAAACGCTGTTGGCACAAAGTGTGTGAGAACGTAATCTTGCTCGATGTTTGGATTATTGTTTGCGATTGCCTGTTGGGGTGTCTGGTACCTTGCACCTGAACGTGTCGATCTTCTGGTTTATGATAGACAAGCCATTATTGATGGTCAGTGGTGGCGCTTGTGGTCTGCGCAACTGACGCATTCCAGCCAACTTCAGCTGATTATCGATTCCATTGGGCTGTTTGTTCTTGCTTTGATTCTAAGTCGTTATGTTAAACTTCTAAATTTATTGATCGGTTTTATCTTTGTCATGCCGGTGATGATGTGGCTGCTGTTTATTTTTATGCCGGATGTGCAGGTCTATCGCGGGACCACGGGCTTGGTAACCATGATTTGGATGATGACCAGCTGGTTTTTGATCATCGAGTGTAAATCGTTGGCACCCAGGCTTCTGCTTGGTTATCCGCTGCTGTTGATTCTGCTGGGTAAGATAGTCATTGAAGGCATGGCAGTGTGGACGCCGTATGCCGTTGCAGGCGAGGGCTTGAAGTTGGTTTGGATGATGCAGTGTTTCGGAGCGCTGCTTGGTATTGCTTTGTTCACGCCATTTGATCGGATCTATCTAGACCATAAGCATGCCAGGAAACGACGGTCTGTCACTCCGGATGGCAAGCCCATACCGCTGCCACTGAATGCGCCCAGGCCGGTGGCCGGTGGAAAGATGTTGCCTGCATCCCGACCCAGACCGAGAAGGTCATGAGATGCATGAGCAGGGCCTGTTAACGACAGTTCGTTGATGTAGTCTGCCGCGATGTCTGAATCTCAAATCGCTGTCGCACTGTTGCATCATCCGATACTCAACCGTAGAGGGGAGACCTCAACCACGGCCATTACTTCGATTGATGTGCATGATTTTGCCAGAAGTTGCGCTTTTTACGATGTATCGCCGGTATATCTGGTGCATCCGGCTGACGGTATGCATTCACTCATTCATGATATGACTGACTACTATCTGAATGGCAAAGGTGGAGAGCGAAATCCTGAACGCAAAGAAGTACTCAAGGCTATTCGATGCGTCAAATCTCTTGATCAGATCATTGAAGCAGAGCCTTATCAGCTCTGGTACACCTCGGCCACACCGCCGGGTGAGATGTGCATCGAAGCCTCGGAGCTCAAGCATATCAACGGAAAACACCTGATTGTGTTCGGTACAGGCTGGGGTTTGGATGAGGAAAACATGCCAAATGCAAATGGATGGTTGTCACCAATCAAAGGTATCGGTAAAGTGCGCCACCTTTCTGTCAGGGCTGCCTTGGCGATTTATCTGGATCGGCTTGGTATATAATGAAAAACAGACCCTGACTGGTTTGTGTTTGGAGGCAAAAAAACAATGCGTGCACTGGATGATGTAACAAAAGATCAGCTGCGTGAAGATATCCCGGCATTCCGTGAGGGCGATACCGTCCGTGTGAATGTTCGTTTGATCGATTTCAAAGATACCAAGAACGGTGTAGTGAAAACTGAGCGTTTGCAGGCGTATGAGGGTGTTGTCATTGCCCGTCATAACAACGGCATTTCCAGCTCATTCACTGTACGTAAAATTTCCAATAATGTTGGTGTTGAGCGTGTGTTCCCGCTGCACTCACCATTGCTGGAAAGCATTACAGTTGTACGTCATGGTCGCGTTCGTCGTGCCAAGCTGTACTACCTGCGTGCACTGCGCGGTAAAGCTGCTCGTATCCGCGAGCGTCGTTTCTAGATCGAACAATCCGGCTGTTTCAGGCAATGGATTTATAAAAGGGGGGCTTCGGCTCCCCTTTTATGTTTTCGTCGGCAAGGTTGATGAAAATGGTGCAAACACGGTAAATTGATACGTAGTGAACTTTCTACTTGGTTTCCGGTTACTACTTCTTAGGATGCGTACATGACTGATTCTCTCCTCTCCACCCACATCATTACGCTGAAAGGGCAGAATGCACTGTCCGACTTTCGTCGTGAAAAGCTCAATGCTGCTTTTGTAGCTGCCGGCATCACGGCAGATACCATTGTCGCTGATTTCATTCACATTGCCGAGGTGGGGGAAGGCTGGATCCCTGATAATACCTATCGTTTGGCAGAGCTGCTGAATCATGGCCCGGATGTATTTGTATCTCATGCTGCTGACGATCTGTTTGTCGTGGTGCCACGCATCGGAACCATCAGCCCATGGTCATCAAAAGCAACCGATATTGCCGGTCTGTGCGGGCTTTCTGCTCTGCTCAGACTTGAGCGCGGCATTGCTTACCATATCTCCGGTATTTCTCATGATCAGCATGCAGCGGCAGCTGCTCTGTTGCATGACCGTATGACTGAATCGGTGCTTTCGGATGTGGATCAACTGGATCAGTTGTTTGCTCACCATACGCCCAAACCACTGGCGACTATAGATGTACTTGCAGGTGGTCGTTCGGCGCTGGAAACTGCCAATCGTGAGCTCGGATTGGCACTGGCGGATGATGAGATCGATTATCTGCTGGAGAATTTTATTGCGCTTGAGCGCAATCCGTCCGATGCAGAGTTGATGATGTTTGCCCAGGCCAATTCTGAGCACTGCCGTCATAAGATTTTTAATGCGGATTGGGTTATTGATGGTGAAAAGCAGGATCGCTCGCTGTTTTCCATGATTCGAAATACCCATCAGTTGAACCCGCAAGGCACACTGGTGGCTTACAGTGATAACTCATCGGTGATCGAAGGTGGAAAATCCAAACGTTTCTATCCCGATGCGGACGGTAAGTATTCGGCCCATGATGATGAAACCCATATCCTGATGAAGGTAGAAACACATAATCACCCAACTGCCATCTCTCCATTTGCGGGAGCAGCCACAGGGTCCGGTGGTGAAATTCGTGATGAAGGGGCGACCGGAATTGGCTCCAAGCCGAAAGCTGGTCTGTGTGGTTTTACCGTGTCTAATCTGCGCATCCCCGGTTTTGAACAGCCGTGGGAAGTAGATTTCGGAAAACCTGATCGCATTGTTTCTGCACTGGACATTATGATTGAAGGGCCGATTGGTGCAGCTGCATTCAATAACGAATTCGGGCGCCCGAACCTCTGCGGTTATTTCCGCACTTACGAACAGAACGTGGCCGGTGAGCTGCGTGGGTATCACAAGCCGATCATGATTGCAGGTGGTGTTGGCAATATCGATGCCCGTCATGTGTATAAGAAAGAGGTGCCCGAAGGCAGCCTGATTATTCAGTTGGGTGGTCCTGCCATGTTAATTGGTCTCGGTGGCGGCGCGGCATCGAGTATGGATACCGGAGCCAATGCTGAATCGCTGGACTTTGATTCGGTGCAGCGTGGTAACCCGGAGATGGAGCGCCGTTGTCAGGAGGTACTGGATCGCTGCTGGCAGATGGGAGATTTCAACCCGATATTGTTTATCCATGATATTGGCGCAGGCGGACTGTCCAATGCGGTGCCGGAGCTGGTTGATGATGCCGGTCGCGGCGGCTGGGTGGATCTGCGCGCTGTGCATAATATGGAGCCGGGCATGAGCCCGATGCAGATCTGGTGTAACGAGGCGCAGGAACGATATATGCTGGCAATTGCGCCGGAATCGCGCGAATTGTTCACTCGATTGTGTGAACGTGAGCGTTGCCTGTTTGCTGTGTTGGGCGAAGCAAAGGAGCAGCGTGACCTGGTGGTCAACGATCCGGAATTTGGTAACCAGCCGGTAAATCTGTCGCTGAATATGCTGCTCGGAAAACCCCCTAAAATGACCCGTGATGTGAGCCATGAAAAGCCCATCAGTGTGTCGCTGGATCTGGAGTCAGTTGATTTGAACGAGGCGGTTGAACGGGTGTTGAGGCTGCCTGCTGTTGCCAGTAAAGAGTTCCTGATCACGATTGCTGATCGCTCGGTAACCGGGCTTGTGGCCCGCGACCAGATGGTTGGCCCATGGCAGGTGCCTGTGGCTGATGTGGCTGTTACGGCAAGTGATTATACGAACTATACCGGTGAAGCGATGTGCATGGGTGAGCGATCACCGATTGCTGTGCTCGATGCTGCGGCATCCGGGCGTATGGCTGTGGGTGAAGCGCTGACCAATGTTGCTGCAGCATCTATTGGTAAAATCGGTGATATAAAACTTTCTGCCAACTGGATGGCCGCTTGCGGCCACGATGGCGAAGATGCGCGTCTGTATGACACCGTCAAAGCGGTAGGTATGGAATTGTGCCCTGAATTGGGCATCTCTATTCCGGTGGGCAAAGACTCACTTTCCATGAAGTCTGTATGGCAGGTGGGTGGTGACGGTGGGGGCGAAGAGAAGCGCGAAATGATTTCGCCGCTTTCCCTGATTGTGTCTGCCTTTGCACCGGTCACTGATATACGCAAAACTCTGACGCCTGAACTGCAGCTGGATCAAGGTGATACGGATCTTGTCCTGATCGATCTGGGTGAGGGTAAAAATCGTCTGGGTGGTTCCGCGCTTGCTCAGGTCTATGGCGTAACCGGTGAAGATGTTGCCGATGTTGATTCTCCGGCCCTGCTAAAAGCTTTCTTCGATGCTGTGCAGGTCTTGAACCAGAAGGGGTTGCTGCTGGCTTATCATGATCGTTCTGACGGCGGTTTGTTTACTACCTTGAGTGAAATGGCTTTTGCTGCGCGATGTGGTTTGAAGGTTCACCTTGAAACACTGGCTGGTGATGTGCTTTCGGCTCTCTTTAATGAAGAATTGGGTGCAGTACTGCAGATTCGCAGGATTGATCGCGAAACTGTGCTGTCTGAACTGGCTAAGACAGGCCTTCTGCATGCAGCCCAGGTGATCGGGCATCCACGCACCGATGGCCAGATTGTCATGCAGCACAGTGAGAAGGTTCTGTTCAGATCACATGTTCAGGATTTGCAGCAGGCTTGGGCGGAAACCAGTTTCCGTATGCAATCGCTGCGTGATAACCCTGAATGTGCAAGTGAGGCATTTGATGTGCTCGGTGATCGTAAAGCCAGCGGGCTGTTTGCCGAACTGAGTTTTGATCCATCTGAAGATATCTGCGCACCGTTTATCAATAGTTCACGGCCTAAGATGGCTGTGCTCAGGGAACAGGGTGTGAACGGGCAAATCGAGATGGCAGCTGCATTTGATCGCGCAGGGTTTGACTGCACAGATGTACATATGTCCGATGTAATCGCAGGGCGTATCAGTCTGGCAGACTTCCAGGGACTGGTAGCCTGTGGCGGATTCTCATTCGGTGATGTGCTTGGTGCCGGTCGTGGTTGGGCCAATTCAGTAATGTTCAATGCAAGTGCGCGTGATCAGTTTGATGCCTTTTTCCATCGCACTGATACCTTTGCGCTCGGCGTATGCAATGGTTGTCAGATGATGTCCGGCCTGAAAAACATCATTCCGGGTGCAGAGCAGTGGCCAAGCTTTGAACGCAATCGCTCCGAGCAGTTTGAAGCACGTTTGCTGCAGGTGGAAGTGCTTGATTCACCGTCGATATTCCTGTCTGGCATGGCGGGATCGAAGCTGCCTCTGGTTGTGGCTCATGGTGAAGGACGTGCCGAATTCGCATCGACAGAGCAGCAGGCTGGCGCTATTGCAGCTCTGCGTTATCTTGGTGCAGATGGACACGTTGCATCAGCCTATCCACACAATCCGAATGGCTCCCCGGATGGCCAAACCGGCTTCACTACAGCCGATGGTCGTTTCACGATTATGATGCCTCATCCTGAGCGTTTGTTCCGTACGGCTCAATATTCATGGGCGCCGGATGCATGGGGTGAAGATGGTCCCTGGTTACGTATGTTCCGTAACGCCAGAAAGTGGGTTGGTTAAAAGGTTTTAACTGGCGTGCAGCAAGGCATTCTGCTAAATTGCCGCCCCGTCATGACTAATAATACTCGATTTGTTTTTGTAACCGGCGGGGTGGTCTCATCACTCGGCAAAGGTATCGCCGCTGCAAGCCTTGCAGCCCTATTTGAAGCGCGTGGCCTCAAGGTCACGATGCAGAAGCTCGACCCCTACATTAATGTAGATCCCGGAACCATGAGCCCGTTCCAGCATGGCGAAGTGTATGTGACCGATGACGGGGCGGAAACCGACCTCGATCTGGGGCACTACGAACGATTTACCCATGCTACCATGTCCAAACGTTCCAACTTTACGACTGGCCGCATCTACGAATCTGTAATCCGTCGTGAACGTCGCGGTGATTATCTCGGTGCTACCGTACAGGTGATTCCACATATCACCGATGCGATCAAAAGTGCCATTCTCTCGCTTCGATCCGAGGATGTGGATATTGCGCTAATTGAAATTGGCGGCACGGTTGGTGATATCGAATCACAACCATTTCTGGAAGCCATTCGCCAGTTGCGTTTTGATCTGGGCCGCAAGAACACCGCGTATATTCATCTGACGCTTGTTCCGTATATCGCATCGGCCGGTGAAATGAAATCCAAACCGACCCAGCATTCAGTCAGGCAATTGCGTGAAATAGGTATTCAGCCTGATGTGCTGCTATGCCGTTCAGAGCACCCGATTCCTAAGGGGCAGAAAGACAAGATCGCGCTGTTCTGTAATGTTGATCGTGAAGCTGTGATCGATGCACCGGATGTGGATACGATTTACGGAGTACCGCTGAAACTGCGCGAAGGCGGATTGGGTTCTGCCGTGCTGAAGCATTTTGCTATGGATGATTCGGAACCGGATCTTTCAATCTGGGAAGATATCTGTCGCAGAATTCGTGAGCCTGAGCAGGAAATCACCATTGGCATGGTGGGCAAATATGTTGAGCTGGCCGATGCCTATAAGTCAGTCAATGAGTCGCTGATCCATGGCGGCATGGCCAACGGTGTGCGTGTGAAGATTAAATATTTCGATGCAGAAGCGCTGGAAAAAACCGGCACCGATTGTCTGAATGATATGGATGGCATTCTGGTTCCCGGTGGTTTTGGTGAACGCGGCACTGAAGGCAAGATTGCAGCGATTCAATATGCGCGCGAAAACAAAGTACCGTATCTGGGCATCTGCCTTGGCATGCAGCTGGCTGTTATTGAATTTGCGCGTAATGTTGCAGGGATAACAGGTGCGATCAGCAGTGAGTTCGATGAGCGTGCTGAGCACCCTGTGATTGCGCTGATGACGGAGTGGGATCAGGAAGGCGGGCGTGTGCAACGCAGCGCTGACAGTGATCTTGGTGGCACCATGCGTTTGGGTGGTTATCCCTGCAAGGTGACTGAAGGAACGAATGCTGCTGCGGCCTATGGCAAAGCGGAGATTCGTGAGCGTCATCGCCACCGTTATGAATTTAACAACACCTACCGTGAACAGCTTGAGCAGGCGGGTCTGATTGTATCGGGTACGCTGCCGGATAATTCGCTGGTGGAGATGATCGAGGTTGCAGATCACCCGTGGTTTGTTGCCTGCCAGTTCCATCCTGAATTTCTTTCCCGCCCTTATGCGCCTCACCCACTATTCGCTGCTTTTATCGGGGCAAGTAAAGACAAGGCTGCTGTATGAGAGATGCGTGTGTAAACGTTGGTGATATAAGCATCGCAAATCATCTGCCACTGGTGTTGTTTGCAGGTCCATGTGTCATTGAAGGTGAAGATTTCACCCTGCAGGTCGCTGAAAAGATTGCCGCGATTGCTGAGGCATGTGGTGTGCCTCTGGTTTTCAAATCCAGTTTTGATAAGGCCAACCGCACCAGTAAAGATGGTTTTCGTGGCCCCGGTCTGGAAGAAGGGTTGCGTATTCTGCAGCGTGTAAAAGATGAACTTGGCTTGCCGGTGATTACCGACATTCATGAAGTGGATCAAATTAAATCCGTAGCTGAAGTCGCCGATATCATACAGACACCAGCATTTTTGTGTCGCCAGACTGATTTTATTGATGCGGTTGCACGAGCAGGAAAACCGGTGAATATCAAAAAAGGCCAGTTCCTCGCACCATGGGATATGAAACATGTGCTGGAGAAGGCGAAAGCCACCGGCAATGATCAAATCATGTTGTGCGAGCGTGGCGCAAGCTTCGGTTATAACAATCTGGTTTCCGATATGCGCTCCCTCATGGTGATGAAAGAGTTTGCTGCACCTGTTGTATTTGATGCGACGCATTCAGTACAGCAGCCCGGAGGGCTCGGTGGTGCAACTGGTGGCAATCGGGAATATGTGCCTGGACTCTCCCAGGCAGCTGTTGCAGTAGGTGTCGCCGCAGTGTTTATGGAAGTGCATCCTGATCCGGACAAAGCAAAGTCAGATGGGCCCAATTCGTTGCCTCTGGTCGACCTACAGGTGTTACTGACACGATTGAAACGAATCGATGCGGTCGTTAAAGAGAATTAACCGGCATGGTCAGGATGGCTGTCCGGGAAAAAGATTGAAAATGAAATGAAAGATGTTCGGCATAGGGTCGGACACAGGAGAAATTAGTGAGTGAAATTGTAAGTATCCATGCAAGAGAAATTTTTGATTCGCGCGGTAACCCGACTGTAGAAGTCGATGTGAAGTTGGCCAGTGGTGCATTTGCACGTGCGGCCGTACCAAGTGGAGCCTCAACAGGTTCCCGCGAAGCCGTGGAATTGCGTGATGGCGGTAGTCGTCTGGGTGGTAAAGGCGTTAAACAGGCTGTCGCTAATGTAAACAATGACATTACTGTTGCGATTCAGGGTATGGATGCATCAGATCAGGAAGCTGTTGATAGCAGTCTAATCGAACTTGATGGCACCCCGAATAAGGGACGCCTGGGTGCGAATGCTATTCTTGGCGTTTCCATGGCTGTAGCCAAGGCGCAGGCGACTGAAAATGGTGAGTCACTGTTCCGTTATCTGGGCGGCAATGACGCAACACTCATGCCTGTTCCATGCATGAATGTCATCAATGGTGGTTCACACGCTGATAACAGCATTGATTTCCAAGAGTACATGATTGCGCCAAGCGGCGCTTCCAGCTTTGCCGAAGCTATGGACATGGGCGCGGAAGTATTCCATGCGTTGAAATCCGTATTGCAGAAGGGTGGTCATGTGACTGCTGTCGGTGATGAAGGCGGTTTTGCACCGAATCTTGGTTCGAATGAAGAAGGCATCACCGTTATTTTGGAAGCCATTGAGAAGGCGGGGCTGAAAGCCGGTTCTGATATTGTGATCTGTTCCGATATGGCCGCCTCCGAGTTTTATCATGACGGCACTTATATTCTGGCCGGTGAAGGCAACCGCAAACTGAGTTCACAGGGTATGGTTGATCTGATTGACTCGCTCTGCCGTCAGTATCCGATTGTTTCTATTGAAGATGGTCTGGATGAAAATGACTGGGATGGCTGGAAGCTGTTGACCGACAAATGTGGTGATCGTGTACAGTTGGTAGGCGATGATCTGTTTGTGACCAATCCTGCAATCCTCAAAGAAGGCATTGAGAAGGGCGTTGCCAATGCACTGCTGGTGAAGGTCAATCAGATAGGCACACTGACTGAAACGATTGCAGCTGTGAATATGGCGCATGATGCCGGTTATCGTTGCATGATGAGCCATCGCTCCGGTGAAACTGAAGATACCACAATTGCCGATCTGGCTGTCGCGCTGTCTTGTGGACAGATTAAAACCGGTTCTGCATCCCGTTCCGATCGCATGGCTAAATATAATCAGTTGCTGCGTATTGAAGAGGAGTTGGGAAGTGCTGCCCGTTACGCGGGTCGTGACGCTTTTTCACGCATCTCCTGATCCAGCAGTATCGCGCTGTCGTGAGTCTGTGAGATGGTTCGATCTGTAGGTCGGTGGCTGTACTGGTTCGCCGGTGTGGCTGTGCTGGCCTATATGAGCTGGAACCTGATCTTTTCCGATCATGGTTATCTGGTCTACCGCGAGGAGGCTATTCAGCTGCAGGCATTGAAAGCCGAGCTTGTTACGTTGAAAGCAGACAGGGAGCGCTTGGCGCAGGAAATTCTTCGTTTACGAGATGATCCCAAAGCGCTGGAGCAGTTGATCCATCGTGAATTGGGATATGTGTACCCCGATGAATTTATGGTGATTATGCCCGAGAAAATGACAGAGAAAGGTAAATAGATCATGAGTAAGGTTGTTACCCGG
Organism: Mariprofundus sp.; assembly: GCA_021772835.1. GTDB lineage: Bacteria > Pseudomonadota > Zetaproteobacteria > Mariprofundales > Mariprofundaceae > Mariprofundus. The sequence goes on along the minus strand of JAJFLE010000084.1, from coordinate 70,902 downwards.
TTTGCGCCGTCACCCACTGGATTATTACATTTGGGCAATGTGCGTACAGCACTGCTTAACTGGCTGTATGCCAGAAAACATGGTGGCCGCTTTCTGCTGCGCTTTGAGGATACCGATCAGGATCGTTCACAGGTGGAGTATATCGAAGCCATTAAAGCCGATCTGAACTGGTTGGGATTGCAGTGGGATGGTGATGTGCTGTTTCAGTCCGAACATGCAGGCAAACACACGCGTGCTTTGAACGGTCTGGCTGATCAGGGGCTGGCATACCGCTGTTTCTGCTCAGAGTCACAGCTGAGTCTGGATCGCAAGTTAGCCTCTTCGCGTGGTTTACCACCGCGATATGTTGGCCGTTGCCGCGAATTGGCTTGTGATGAAGCCGAGAAACGTGCTGAAAATGAACCGTATGTCTGGCGTCTGGCAATTCATGCCAAAGAAGGTGAAGTGACGGTGCCGGATCTGTTGCATGGTCATGTAACCTTTGCCCAGCGTGATTTGGATGATCCGGTGGTTGTGCGTTCTGATGGTACGTTTACTTTTCTGCTGCCGAATGCTGTGGATGATGCTGTGGACGGAATTACCCATGCCTTGCGCGGTGATGACCATTTGACCAATTCAGCCTATCAGGTCTGGCTGCTTGAGCGGCTTGGTTATAAAGCGCCGATGTATCTGCATCATGGTCTGCTGCTTGGTTCGGATGGCGCAAAATTATCCAAACGCAGTGGTAGTCATAGTGTGGCCGAATTGCGTGAGGAAGGTTTGCTGCCAGGAGCTCTCGTGCAGGCTATGGGGCGACTGGGTCATCCGAATATGCCGGAAGAAGCACATACGGCAACCGAGTTGGCTGTGCACCTTGATGCAGAGCATGTCTCCACCAGTTCTGTGCGCTGGTCGGATGAGGAGATGTGGCGCTGGCATACACGGCTGTTGCATGAGCTGGACAGTGAGCTGCTGATCCCAATGATAAAAACGTTTGTGCCGGATGTTGGGCACGAACGGCTGCTAGCATTTGCAGCCCTGATTGGAAAGAACCTGCAGCGGGTTGAAGACGCGGCGCTGTTCCAGCGCCTGCTTGATGTAAAAGCGCCCCTGGAAGCTGAAGCACTATCCGTGCTTCTCGGAGCAGGGACAGAGTTTTATCAGCATGCATTGGATGCCTGGCATGTCAGTCCTGACTGGAAGAGCTGGACGGTGGCCGTGAAAGCGAAGACAGGTTGTAAAGGCAAGTCGCTGTTTATGCCGCTGCGTGTGGCACTCTCAGGCGCATTGCATGGTCCTGAGATGTCAGACGTGGTGGCGTTCCTTGGCACTGATGCCATTGTGGCAAGAATGGAGTGTGCAAGCCTTGTGTGCATAGAGGGGCAGGCGGAAACATGAGTTTGCATGTTTACAACACGATCAGCCGCAAGAAGGAGCTGTTTACCCCTCTGGTTGCAGGCAAAGTAGGCATGTATGTCTGCGGCGTAACTGTTTATGATTACTGTCATGTTGGCCATGCACGTGTGATGGTGGTGTTCGATATCATCAATCGCTGGCTGCAACGGCTTGGTTATGATGTCAATTATGTACGCAACTTCACCGATGTGGATGATAAAATTATAAGTCGAGCCAATGAACGTGGTATTACAATCTCTCAACTGACCACCAAAATGATTTCAGCTTTCCACGAGGATGCTGATGTTTTGGGTTGTGCCAGACCAACACATGAGCCACGCGCGACTGCGCATATGGATGAGATGATCGAGATGATCTCAGTACTGGTCGCGAAGGAGCATGCCTATGTCTCTGATTCCGGTGATGTGCTTTATGCCGTACGTAAGTTTCCGGAATATGGACTACTATCGGGCAAGAATATTGATGATCTGGAATCGGGAAGTCGCGTCGATGTTGATCATAGCAAGCGGGATCCGCTTGATTTTGTACTCTGGAAGATGGCCAAGGCAGACGAGCCCGGCTGGGATTCACCGTGGGGGCCTGGCCGACCGGGCTGGCATATCGAGTGCTCGGCGATGAGTTGTTCACATCTTGGTACCACCTTCGACATTCACGGTGGCGGCATGGATCTGAAATTTCCGCATCATGAAAATGAGATTGCACAGGCACGTGCTGCCAATGGCGGCGGTTTTGCCCGCTACTGGCTGCATAATGGTTTTGTGAATATTAACGCGGAGAAAATGTCCAAGTCACTGGGTAACTTCTTTAGCATCCGAGAGGTTCTGAAGTCTTATCACCCGGAAGTGCTGCGCATGTTTATGCTTGGCACCCACTACCGCTCAGCACTGGAATTCTCAGATCAGGCGCTTGATGAGGCCAAGTCGGCACTGGATCGACTTTATGAAACAAAGAAACGACTCTCTGAAGCTTCAGATGATACAGTAGTACTGCCGGATAAATTTATCGATGTTATGAACGATGATTTTAATACACCGGAAGCACTGTCTGTGTTATTTGATCTCAGTAGAACGCTCAACAAAGGCATTAATGACGGAGATGAGATTAGCTTACTGTCTGGCCAATTCAACGGCATGACTGAAGTGTTGGGTATTGTTCAGCATCATGCAAACGAATGGTTCCAGGGTGGTGATGCTGATGTCGATCGGATCGACTGCCTTATCGCCGAGCGTGCCGAGGCAAAAAAAGATCGTGATTTTACACGAGCCGACGCAATCCGAAAGGACCTGGCTGCACAGGGTATTGTTCTGGAAGATGGTCCAAGAGGAACATCATGGAAGAAGGTTTAAGCTTTTTATGGTGCTGGCAGAATAGTATTTCCGGATAAGCAATAAAAAGAGGCCGATACTCGACCTCTTTTTATTGCATTTGAGTTCGTTTAGAAACTGATTCTATAGTGAGGATCCAGCCAGCATTTCGGCAGGGCTTCACCGGACGGGAAGGTTAGCTCTGATTTGGCGACACCGACAGGGTCACCCGCCTCTTCACCGGCGTGGTATCGTACAGTCACGGTTGATGAATTAGGATCCGTGACTTCGCTTAAATCAACCACTTGTGCCAGATCACCATTAGCTGCATTTTTAAGGAACATAACGACCTCCTGTTTGTCATATGATCACCAATCTATGCTTTTATTATAGGTGATGGAACATGATACTTCTATGGTGGCTCCATTCTATTGTTCATTGCTCTCAGCCACGGCAGGTGGTGCGACCAGAATAATATCGATACGACGGTTTTTGGTACGGCCTGCTGCTGTTTCATTGTTGGCGATCGGCTTCTCTTCACCATGGCCGACGGCATTCAATGTGTTGGTGAACTCAGGCATATTCTGATGCAGGTAACCTTTCACAGCATTGGCACGGCGCTCGGAAAGAACCTGATTATACCCATTTCCACCCATGAAGTCGGTATGGCCTTCGATGCGCACGCTGCGCTTGGGGAATATTTCAATCGATTTGATGGCATTGTCGAGCAGGGCGTAAGTCTGTGTTGGAATCACCGCACTGCCGCTTCTGAAATTCAGCGTTTTCATACGAAAAATCACATCCGCATCCGGTGTAAGCAGGATCTCGACGTCATCCGGACTGAACAGTTTGGTCAGGCGTTTGATTTTTGCTTCTGCCTCGCGTTTGAGTTGCAGTTTGCGACGCATTTCAGCCATCACACTGAGTTCGCCTTCCATGCTGGCCATGTCACCCTGGTATTTGGCAAGTTTTTCACTCAATTCACGTGATTGTTTGTCAGCATCGGCGAGCTGCGCTTTATGTTCACTCTGCATATCTTCAATAGCCTGTTTCAGCATAGACAGTTGAACCTCAGGTGATTGGCTGCGGTCAAGCTGGATACCAAGAGTATTTGCCAAAATTACCATGCGTGCATCATTGGCATCAACCCAGCCCTCAAGTAATTGCGGTTTTTTATTCATCTGAGTACCAAGGTTTGCAACACGAAAGGCATGCTGTGCTGACTTGTATCCCTGCTGATACAGTGCATATGCTTGTGTCTGTGCATCCGGGTCCGATTGAATCAGTCCTTTGACCTTTTTTTGCATGGCAGAGGCTTTGTTAAAGGCTTTGGGGGCGTACTCGCGGCCTTTGTTTTTACGCGCTTGGGAGATGGATTTAGCGATGGGGCGTACAAACTGTTCGCGGGCTGCTACTACCTGTGCTGCATTGAATGTGCGGCGGGCATTTACTGCCTCTTTGCGGGCTTTTTTCATATGACCGCTTTCTGCTGCATTCACTACACCGGAAAATTCTTTTTCAGAGCGTTCTGCCAGATCATCTCGCATGTATTCATCACCCGCGAGTTGCAAACGGTCGCGGGATTCTACCAGGCTGGAGAAATTTTGAGTGAATTCCTGAGACGTTCGCGACGCAGCAGCTGCTTCGCCAGCCGCTTGATCAAGAAGGCCAAGCACTTGATTATTGCCAGCTTTTTGAATTAACAGATCCTGGGCCTGATTCAGAGATTGTTTTGCAGCATGGAGGTGAGCGGGTGCAAATTCAGTTGCACGCAGCGCCTCAGCCTCGGCAATAGCCTGCTTGACCTCATCCAGTGTTGCAGCTTGTGCAGGTGGTGAAACAGAAAATAGCGATAGAGAAATGAAGAACAGATAAAATAAGCGTGATGCCATAATAAACCTCTCTTTGGAATTCAGACGGTTTGAATGGTATAGCAGGGGAGTCTTACCAATGTGACGAATCACACACTACATTATCTGAAGATGTGTTTGCGGTAATAGGCCAGCTCTTTAATAGATTCGCGCACATCGGACAGAGCCAGATGCTGCGCTCTTTTGATAGGAGCTTTTTTAGTCGGATACCAACGGCGACCCAGCTCCTTAATGGTGCTAACATCGATGTTTCGGTAATGCACATAGGCTTCAAGATTAGGCATATAACGCACAAGAAAACGTCGGTCCTGATGAATGGAGTTGCCGCATAATGGTGACTCACCTTTGACCACATACTGTTTGATGAATGCCAGTGTCTGTTCTTCAGCATCAGCTAAGGACAGTTTGGATGCACGAACTTTGGCTATCAGACCGGAATCACCATGATGTTTGGTATTCCATTCATCCATGCGATCAAGAATATCATCGGGTTGATGAATGACGAGACTGGGCCCTTCAGCGAGAATATTCAGTTTGCCATCAGTGATAATCGTAGCGATCTCGATAATGGTTTCTACGTCCGGATCAAGCCCGGTCATTTCAAGGTCCATCCAGACCAGATTGTTAGTCACATTCTTCATGAGCTTAACCTATACAACTTTTATGCCAATGGCATTCGCAAGCTGCAGGGCTTGCTCGTCGGCATGAGTAAAGTGAATGGGAGAGCAATGCCAGGCGCGGCGAGCCGGATAGTGGCGACGGTAACCGCTAAAGGCATGGGCTAGTTCACTATGGGTCAGATCCGACCACGATTTCATGGTTTCATCATCTTCAGCCAACGGATACAGGTAGTTGGCTGCAGTGTGCAACTGATGCCAGCTACCGCCCTGCGCTGAAATCGTGTGAGGAAAGTCAGCGGAAGGCAGATGGTTTTGTATATTCCATACAGGCTCGATATGCAGATAGTGACACAGCGCATGGTAGATGTACTGCGTGTTAGTGGCTTTTCCATCAAGAGAATGGCCAGCGATGTGAGGTGTGGCGATGGCCATGCCTGCATGTGCAAGCAGAGACCTGTCTGGATGCGGTTCATGTTCCCAGCAATCGAGTGCTGCAAACCTGGATGTATCGTCATCCAGCCACTGCACAAGTGCCATATTATCAACACAACTGCCGCGTGCGGCATTGATAATACCGCGTCCTTTAAACTGATTCAGTCTCTCTGCATTGAGCAGATGTTTTGTACAATCGTCACCTCCACGAATCAGAGGTGTGTGCAGTGTGAGTAAATCAGCCTGATTCAGTAACTGATCCAGTGAGCAGAAGCCTTTTTCTCCCTCAGAACGGGATCTGGGCGGGTCGTTGAGCAAGATATTCATGCCCATAGACTGACAAACTGTTGCCAATGCTCTGCCAATACGACCTACACCAATAATGCCGATAGTGGTATTCGGGATTGAGATGATATCGCGATCTTGCATCTCCAGTAATACAGCGAGCATGTATTCAATCACAGATCCCGTGGATGAACCTGCTGCATTGGCCCAGGTGATGTTATTGGCATCAAGCCACTGTTTATCATAATGATCGTCGCCAATCGTAGCTGTGGCTGCAAAACGAACAGCAGTTTCAGCCAGAAGGTTGGCATTTACTATGGTCGATGAACGGGTGAGCAGGATGTCAGTATCCATGAGTGTTTGTCGGCATATATCCCGATTTTCAAGAATATGCAGGTCAACGTCGAAACCCGGCAGCGCAGAAAATGCGGATTCCACACCCCAGATGTGCGCGTCAGCGACAATTCTCAGTTTTTGTTCACTCATCGTCTAACAGCATCAATGCTACTCAGGCCATCTGGCCGACTGCCTGAATACGCTTGATAAGTGAGCTGGTGGAGTGGCCGTCAACAAAGGTTATGATTGTGACAAAACCGCCGTTATCTCTGACTTGTTGTGCTCCGACGATTTCGTCCGGTTTGTAATCGCCGCCTTTGACCAGAATATCCGGCAGAAGAGTCGAAATCAGGGCAAGCGGTGTGTCCTCAGAGAAAGGCACAACCAGATCAACCGACTTGAGTGCCGCAAGCATGATGCTACGATCATTTATCGGGTTGATAGGCCGCTCAGGTCCCTTTAGACGTGAGATGGAGTCATCATCGTTGAGACCGACAATCAGTATATCACCGAGTTCACGTGCCTTGTGCAGATAATCGATATGTCCCGGATGCAGCAGGTCGAAACAACCATTTGTGAGAACGACAGTTTTGCCCGCCGCTTTCCAAGATTCAACCTGCCTTACGGCATCCTTCCAGGCTTGTCTGTGATTCACTTCGCGGCGACTTGCATCAGGTCAACAATGGCAGTCACGCCTTCCACTTTCAGGGCGATATCTTTGGCACGCTGGCGTTGAACGAAGTCATTGACTATACCCTGCAGATATACTTTGCCTTCGACAGTATCCACCTTGATGGAGAAGCCGGAGACCAGCTTATCGTTCCACAGCTTTGTTTTGACCTGTGCTGTAATCCAAGAATCGGACATCATGGCACCTATTGCCGGTTTCCCAACCAGTAACTCTGAATGTACGGAGCGAACGCCCCTGATACTTTCGGTAATGTATATGGCGCGTTGAATATGTCGTTCGGTTGGCAGGTGGCCGGTCAGAGTAGCCTTTCCCTCTATAACCTGAACGCTGACCCACCGTGATGGCATATCCTTCTCTGCTATCAGGCGGGCATCGATTTTTGTGGATAGAGTCACATCATCGATTTGGGTGCCGATGCTACGCTGATCGTGAACACCAGAACTTACAGCGGCTGTGCCTCCGACAACTGCCGCAAAGCAGCCGGAAAGAAAAAGTGGTAAAGCACATAGTGCAATCAAACGCCATGTGAACATGGAAAAATCTCCTGTTGTGTTGTTCATATTATTTCATCACCCAGAGCTTCCAGAACAGCGGCGAATAGCAGAGGCACGAGAATTTCATCCGGGCCGGATAACCAGTATCCCTTGCCATTGGGCAGTGACAAACGGGTCACTACATCCGTTATGGCGTTGGTGCTGGCAGCCGGGTCGATTACTGCAGACGTAATGTTTTCAATGTTGTTGCCAAGATTGCGTGCTGCATCGACTGCCTGAAGCAGTACGCGTGGCAGAACTACACTCGATGCGATATTGATGACAACGCCGTGATTGGCTTCTGCCAACATGCCGGCAAGCAAACGAAAATCTCTGAAGCCTGCTGCACCGATGGATTCACCATGTGCTGCAGGGTGCATGCCGAAAGCATCGGCACCTATGGCAGGGTGTACAGTGACCGGAATGCCGTAACGAACAGCTGTCGCGACTACAGAGTGGTCAAGGTGTTCCAGATCTGATTCTATCAGACGTTTGCCTACACTTTGACCCAGACCCCAGTTCTCGGATGTACCATAATTAATTGCATCATTGATCATACAGCCTGTTTCTTCGGTGATACAGTATTTACCATCACTCAGAGCCCGGTCACTGGCCGATACCGTCTGCCCGAGCATGGCAATTTCGATATCCTGCTCCAGGGCAGCACCTGTAAGAATGATACCGGTCACAAGCTTCTGCTCAATCAGGCGGCAGATCAGCGGGCCAAGTCCAGAATCAAAGACATGGCCGCCGCAGGCAAGAAAGACCTGATGCCCGTGCCGGTGCGCTGACACGATGGCATCGCGCAGGCGGAACAGGTCTCCGGCACAACCGAGATTGGGCAGGCTGCAGAGGAAATTTTCGAAACCGGTACCGGCCTTGTATGGAGCGGCAAAATCTTTGCCGTCACTGTCCACATCGCGTTTGGACAGCGGAACGGTTTTAATCTTTGTGAACGAAAGTGGTTTGATCGTCATGAGGCCCCTCCAAACATTTCATCATCCACCAGTGTGCATAGGATATGCAGGCAGGTGATGTGCATCTCCTGAATGCGCGGTGTTGAAGCATGGTTGATGTTCAAGTGTACGCTGATGTTGTCATTCTGGCCAAGTTCACCACCGTTTTTACCGGTCAGGGCAATGACACTCATACCGATCTCTCCAGCCCTGTCGACGGCTGCAATCACATTTGCTGAGGCACCACTGGTGGATATGGCCAGCAACAGATCGCCGGGGCGGCCTAAGGCTTCGACCTGGCGTGAAAATATCTGATCAAATGAAAAATCGTTGGCGATACTGGTGATCACTGATGCATCGTGGGTGAGGGCAACAGCAGCCAGTCCTCGCCGGTTCATTTCAAAACGGTTGACCAGTTCTGCCGCAAAATGTTGTGCATCGGCAGCCGACCCACCATTGCCGCAGGCCAGTACTTTGCCTCCGCCCTGCAGACACTCGACGATGGTGCGGGCCGCTTTAAGCAGCGGTTCGGTCATACTTTCGCTACATGATTGGCGAAGCTCGATGCCATCTAACATGGCTTTGCGGATCAGATCACTATTCATCAGTTGATAATATTCCTCATATGTTCGATGCGGGGTGAAACCCAGCTAAGTAAGCCGAGTCTAGGGGTGACAATGATTAAATCAAAGCGGCATTGTAAATGTGCGTACTGGGCATGGATGGCGCGCCATGATTCTGCTGCCGATAACAGTCTGGCACATTTGTCTTCATGCAAGGCCAATAACCCGGACTCGCGGGTTTTGTGCGTTTTTACTTCAACAAACAGTAGCAGATCGTGATTGCACGCAACGATATCCAACTCTCCGCGGCCGAGGCGGATATTACGCCCCAGAATTTTGAAGCCCTTGCGTTTGAGAAAGCGGGCTGCCCGTTCTTCACCTGCTTGTCCCTGAGCCGTACTCATGTGTTGTTGATAAGTGCGTAGACCCTCGATTTTGGTACATCCAGAGTTTTGGCAACGGCTTTGGCGCGAGCTGAAGGAGGCAGGGCCTGCATGGCTTCGGCATTCAGGCATGCAATGATTTGCTGGTCAGAAAGATCCACCGCTTCTTCACTGGCAGGTGCGAGCAACAGGACAATTTCTCCTCGCGGTTCATGTTGCTCGAAATGAGTGATAACTTCGTGTACGGGGCCTGAAACAAACTCTTCATACAATTTGGTTAGCTCACGAGCGACTACCACTTCCCTGTTATTGTCCAGTTTCTGGATTTCTCTGAGGGTAGCCAGAAGTCTTCGTGGTGACTCCAGAATGATTGAAGTCTCATCGGAACCGATCAACCTGTTTAATGCTTCGCGGCGGTTATTGCCGCTACGGGCAAGAAACCCTGCATAGCGGAAATGATCGGTTGGTAAACCTGCGGCACACAGGGCGGTTAAAATACTGCTGGCACCGGGAATCGGTGTAATGCGAATGGCCTCTCGCCGCAGTCCGGAGACCAAGCGGTATCCGGGATCAGAGATGAGTGGAGTACCGGCATCGGAAATCAGGGCAATATCTTCACCACTGTTCAGACGTGTCAGAAGTGAATCCAGCATGGCCTGCTCATTGTGTTCATGCACAGTAATCATAGGCGTATTGATGCCATAATGCTGCAATAACTTGCGGCTGTTACGGGTATCCTCAGCGGCAATCACGGCAACCGATTTCAGCGTTTCTACGGCGCGATACGTCATATCGCTCAGATTTCCAATCGGTGTGGCCACGATGAAAAGTTGGCCGGATGAGGTTTGATGTTTAGGCTGCGTATCCATGTTGTGGACACGTTATCGATCTAACCCCCCGGCTGCAATGGCAGCCATGCTTTCCAAAGCCGTAACCTATGCCTTGCTAGGGGCGTTTTCCCTGCTTTTGCTCAGTGCCTGTCAGCCGAAACAGCCAACCGGTGTAACAACCGGGGAAAAAGCACGGCCCGGATTGAAGCGAATGGCGGAGGCCCCGATAAGTGCGATTGAGGTACAGGCCCTGATGTTACGCGCCAGATCAGGTGAAGATCTGGACCAGGTTATGCGAGGATTTGATCGTCTTATTGAACAGGGTGAACCCCTGCTTCGCGAAGAAGCCGTTTTTCGCAAAGCACAATTACTGTTGGAAAATCAGAGTCCCGGTGCAGCAGAAGTCACCCGTGCTGTAATTGAGGCGCACCCGAAACATGCGCTGGTTCCCTATGCTCATGTTTGGCTGGCCAAATGGTGGATATCTCAGGACGAGGCAGGGCGTGCATTGGAAAAAATGCGCGAAGCTCTGTTACATGAACGTCTGACCAGGGAGCTGGCAGATGAAATTTTTGAATTAGCACCGGCAATTACCCAGCAGGCATCCGAACGTGAAGCAGTCTACTGGTTGCTGGCAGCAGCAGCTGTGGATCAGGGGGGTAGGGATAGCTGGTTGCGCATGGCTGCACGCCGTGCGTCTATGGAAACGATTGAACAATTACATCGTGAGCTTGCATTGTCACCTGATCTGATGCCGGATTTTGACCTGCATGCCGGTCGCTCGCGGCTGATGACAGGTGATACGAGAGCAGTCGCCCGCATTGCTGAATTGTTATCGGCATCTCAGCCAACACATCGTAACGTCAAACAGTTGCAGGCCTGGGCAAGTGGAGAAATTCGGGCGGCGACTATCGGTATTTTGCTGCCATTGACCGGTCCTTATGCCCGTTATGGTCAGGAAGCTCTGCGCGGTATTCGTGTTGCCCTGGCCGGGCTTGAATTTGATGAATATATTACACTGCGCGTTGAAGATACGGCATCTGATAGCATGACAGCCATTCAAGCTTATAAGCTGCTGGCAGATGAATCAGTGAATATGATTATCGGCCCGCTACTGGCCGAAACGACCGAGGCGCTATTGCCATACCTCAGATCCGATCTGCCTGTAATCAGTCTGACAGGCCGTACGGACCTTGCAGCCAGATCGGATGCTCTGTTTATTCATACGCTTTCTCCTCTGGCCCAGGTCTATGTGATGGCCAACTATGCATGGCAGCAGGGTGCAACGCGTATGGTCGTGATGGCAGGGGCACGTGATGATCAGACTGAGGCTGAAATGTTCTCTGTTTCCTTTCAGAGGCTGGGAGGCGAGATTTCCCAACTTGTTCATCTGGATAAATCCACCATGGACCAGCGCTCTCTGTTGAGAAAGTTACGTCATGAAACGGATGATGAGGTTTTGCTGGCTGAGCTTGATGAAGAGCTGGCGGTGATGTTACCTGAGATGGACATGGAGATACTTATGCCGGTCGGATTTGACGGTATTTATCTGGCTCTTGATGGTCGTCATGTTGCGATGCTGGCAGGCCAGCTTGCATACTCCGGGATCAGAAATGTGCCATTGTATGGCACCAGCCGCTGGCAGGATGGCCATCTGCTGGATGACCGTGGTCGTTACCTGTCCAAAGCCCGCTTTGCTGCGTCCAACACTGCAGTTGATGTAAACAGCAATCAGGAAGATCTCAATATTCGTCAATTCCAGTTTAAACACCGTCAGGTGTGGGGCAATGACAAGATATCTGATTTAATGAGTCTGGCTTATGATACGATGCGTATCGCAACCGTGATGACCAGTCGTCTGGGTTTATCCAGACACGAAATTGCTCGGGGGCTACGTGCACCTGAAGGTTTCCCGGCCATGACAGGTCACGTGAAATTTGATGATTCCGGTGTTGGTCAGAAACAACTTGATGTATTCAGCATCAAAAAGGGTGAAATCGTACCTGCCGGTTAATCACCTTCCCGCTACTGTCTGTATGTCCCTCATTTGGGGGAGATGCAAACCCCTTAATCAAACTATGCTTTGTTTATCGAATGACTGTTTCGAGCCAAAGGTGACACCCTATTGTGAAGCAAAACGATACTATGCTGCGATGACCTGACCAGCCGTTTTCGACCCAGGCTGTATGAAAACACAAAATATTTCATGCTGGTGGGAGTGATCCTGGATAGGCATGGTATTCAATGATATGGCAAAGAGGACTCATTTCGTAGGCCTTATTGCCCTTCAACCCTATGAACACTTACAACGATGGGTTTTATTTTCATACAGCCTGGGCCAGTCTCGAACATTCGACTCTTCGGACTTTACACAAAAATAATCGCGTCCCGATTGTTGGTACAAATTATGCTTAATCTCTTGGAGAGACCAATCTATTTGAACTGGTCGGGGTGATATGCATGCTAAAAATCAGTGAAATTAAAGGGGTGGGTAGAACCCATTTCCAAGCAGATGTCTGGCTTGATGGCCGTTCTCATCAGACAGCTTTTTTCTCAAACCAGGATGAGGCTGTGCTGTAAAGTGGGCAGAAACTTTACAGAAAAGAATCCTTACAGATAAATTCTTTATCTCCACTGGCTAATCAATAGCGAATAAGTCGTCTGTGGAGATCGTCCGGGTTTAGCCCCGGAAACAGTTATCAAAGCTTACACGCTGTAAGCGAAGCTAGGCCAGTTTATCGTCGGCGACGTGGTAGTGAGGGTCTTCTTTGATGTTTATTTCCACCAGATCACCTGCGTCTTCCAGTAGCGCTTTGCACTCAATACTCAGGTGACGCAAATGCAGGGTTTTACCTTCTTTGGTGTACTTGTTGGCCAAAGAGTCAATTGTTTCAATGGCGGAGTGGTCGGCTACACGTGAATGGGCAAAATCGACAATTACATCATCCGGGTCGTTTTTTACATTGAACAGTTCATTGAAACGATGGATGGAAGCGAAGAATAGAGGCCCATGCACAACATAGACTTTGCTGCCATTTTCATTGATGTGGGTTTCTGCATACACGTGGCGTGCCTGCTTCCAGGCAAAAATAAGGGCTGTGGCAATCACACCAACAATCACGGCAACAGCCAGATCGGTCGCTACGGTGACAGCGGCAACAAGGATACTCACGAAAACATCTTCGCGAGGGGCTTTGTTGAGCATGTTGAACGTGCCCCATTCGAATGTGCCGATGACCACCATAAACATGATGCCGACAAGGGCTGCTACTGGAATTAATTCGATCAAAGGCGAGGCAAAGAGGATAAAGCTGAGCAGGAAGAGTGCTGCGGCAATGCCGGATAGGTTGCGCAGGCCACCGGATGAGATATTGATCATGCTCTGGCCGATCATGGCGCAACCGCCCATGCCACCGAAGAAACCGGTTACAATATTGGATGTACCCTGTCCGATACAGACCCGATTACCCTGCCCACGGGTATCCGTCATTTCATCAATCACGCTCATGGTCAGCAGTGATTCAATCAGGCCAATGGCAGCAAGGATGAACGCATACGGTAAAATAATCTGCAAGGTTTCAAAGTTCATCGGGATTTCGGGAATATGGAATGGCGGGAAACCACCACCGATGCTGGCAATGTCACCAACTGATTTTGTGTCCAGACCGCCGAGGATCACGATAGATGAAATCACGATAATCGCAGCGAGACCGGAAGGAATTGCACGCGTGAGTTTAGGCAGGAAGTGCATGATCAGCATGGTCAGCAGGATCAGGCCACCCATAATATACATTGGAGTACCACTCATCCATGAGCCATCTTCAAACTGGAGTTGCTGAAGCTGGGCGAGGAAAATCACAATGGCCAAGCCATTTACGAAACCAATAAGTACGGGGTAGGGAACCATGCGGATAAATTTCCCGAGCTTGAGCAGTCCTGCACCAATCTGAATAAAACCCATCAGTACGACAGTGGCGAAGAGGTATTCAATACCATGCTGGGCAACCAGTGCCACCATTACCACTGCCAATGCGCCTGTAGCACCTGAAATCATACCCGGGCGCCCGCCTATCAGTGAGGTGATCAGTCCGACCATGAATGCAGCATACAGACCTACCAGCGGGTGAACGCCTGCAACAAATGCAAAGGCAACTGCTTCGGGAACCAGAGCAAGCGCTACGGTCAGTCCTGAAAGAATGTCATCTTTGGCTTTGGCAGCATGATTATAATAGAGCTGAAACATGGGCATACTCCTGTTGGGAACGGCACTCTAGTAGCCGTGACAATGAGTGCAAGGCAAGCCCACGTGTGAAAAAATACGGGCCGCAACATGCGACCCGTATCGAATGAACGTCTCGTTAGAGACTGTTTAGTTCATGACGCGAAGTTCAACGCGACGATTTTGTGCGCGACCATCGCTGGTTTTATTGCTTACGATAGGCTGTGTTTCACCATAACCTTTCGAGCTTAATCTGTCGGCAGCAATGCCCTTTGATACCAGATAGTTCATCACACTGGTTGCACGACGATCAGACAGTGCCTGATTGTAGCTGTCTTTGCCGGAACTGTCGGTATGGGCAGCTACTTCAACACTGATCTTGGAGCGACTGTTCAGTGTGGCAACTGCCTTGTCGAGTCTGGCGATGGATGCCGGCGTCAGCTCAGCGCTGTCATGCGGGAAGTTGATGCCATCGAGTTTGATGATTTCAACAGGTGCGGGCGCAGCTGGTTTGGGCTTGGGTGGAGGAGCGCAATTTTTTCCGGCTGCAGCTTTAGCCGCTTTCGCTTTGGAGGTTGCCCGGGCGATCAGTTCGGCATTTTCTTCAGCATGGTAACCTGTCTCAGTCAATTCGTGAGCGGCCCAGTAGTAGGCAGCTACAGCTTCAGCCTGAAGTTTTGGTGCGCATTTTTCACCACCGGCCGCTTTGGATGCTGCAATCGCATCACGGGCTTCAGAAAGCTCACTGCGTTCGGTGTCAATCGAGTGACCGGCACAGGCTGCCAGGGAAAGTGTGGAGGCAATCAGAACGAGACGTTTAATCATTTTTCACCTCCGGCCTGAGCCGCATGTTCTTCAGCCATATTCATGAACTCTTTGGCTGCGTGCAGATCAGACTGACCTTTTTCTTCAACAGCGATGCTGGCCAGCTTGCGGGCAAGGTGGGCGTGGTAACCGTTATTTCCCTCGGTCTGTGTCTTAACGGCTGCAGCTCTATCTTGTATGCTGTTCATACCTGCACTGGCTGGCAGGGAAAACGCAAATAGCGTAAATAATAATAAAAATATTTTCATTATAAGTTCTCCTCCTTTTTAAGGTGTCGATATTATAGCATGTTTTTAGGGTGCAGGTAGGCGTGGAAAATACGGGGTTGTAATAAAATTGAGTTCAATCGAGCGCAATAGCGCGCTGAAGGTGATCGAGCTCGCGAAGTATCATCTTTCGTCTTAACAGCAGTGTTAAATGGCTGCCGCCATTTGCACGCCAAATATGGGCAGCGCGTAAACCCGCCAGTAACAAGCCGCGAACCCGACGAGTATTGTCCGCCTGACTAAGGTGTTCTGTCTTGCCGCGTACAATAATGCGCGGCTTCATGGTGCTGATGGTTTCGCCGTACAGGTCGGCAATGGCTGCAATCACGTTGTTATGCATGACATCACCAAAATACTGTTTCTGTTTCTCAATGCGAGCCATACCATGAGTCAGACTTGTGCGCATTTCCACCTGTTTGGACAGTCGCCTTTCAATGCTCAGCAGCCCCGCACAGTAGCTCATCAATGTTTTACTTTGCGGCAGATCCTTGCCGCCCAGAATCTGGCTGCTGATGCGTAGACCCGTGTGCAGGTTGGCTAGTCCGCCATAAAGCTTGGCCGTGTCATGTGTGCCATGTGAAAAAATACTTTCCATTAGCACCCGGGTATCATCCCCGTCGGCCATACCTTTGCGTGCAATGCTGTCAACGAGATAGACTGCCTGAATCATGGCAGCCAGTGCGGTGGCGCGCTGGCTCATTGCAGAGATATGCGATGAATGGTTGGAAGTAGGTTTAGTTTCGGACATGCCTTAATGCTGGAGATTTGATGGAAGATGCTCAAGTAATGAATGAGATGAGGGCGGCGGCACGCCAGTGTCTGCTGCAAAGCTGTGTTGATGAAAAGCTGGCGCTGGTACGGCGCCTTTCGGCATTGTGGGCAGCAGGCTCGCTCAAGCTGGATGTGCATCATGAAGCTCTGACTGTAGCTGAACCGGGCAGGCCTGATAAGCCATTGCTGAAGCACGCAGGTAAGCTATCCAGGCGCGGCTTTGCCACACAAGAGGGGCGTGCGGTGATGATGCACGCCATTGCCCATATTGAATTCAATGCAATTAACCTGGCGCTGGATGCCATTCAGCGTTTTGCCGAGATGCCAGCGCAATTTTACAGTGACTGGTTGCGCGTGGCCCAAGAAGAGGCTTATCACTTTGAACTGATCCGGGCTCATATGCGTCATCTTGGTGCAGATTACGGTGATTATGTTGCGCATGGTGGTTTGTGGGAAATGTGTGAAAAAACTGCACATGATGTATTGGTACGCATGGCACTGGTGCCGCGGGTGCTGGAAGCACGTGGTCTGGATGTCACGCCGGGCATTCAGGAGAAATTGACTCAGGCTGGTGATTTGAACGCCGTGAGTCTGCTCGATGTTATTTTGCGCGATGAGATCGGTCATGTGGAAGTTGGTAATCGCTGGTTCCGTTACTGTTGTGAGCAGAGGGGCGAAAAACCGCTTGAAACCTTTATGCGATTGCTGGAAACGTATTATCCCAAAGGCTTGATGGGTCCTTATAATGTGGTAGCGCGAAGACAGGCTGGTTTTTCAGAAACAGAACTTAAGCTATTGATGCAGGATAAAGCTTAGGGGGGGACGCTGACTTATTGCGATCCATGCAATAAATCTTCACCACGTCCATGGGGTTCACCTTCGATTCCTGAGAATCGTACCATTTCGCTTCGTGCGAAATGGTCAGGACACGAAGCTGAATGAATCAGCGTTTCTTCAGGGGTTCAGAAGGTCAAGCGTTTGATCCAGCGGGCCGACATTGATGCAATAGGGCGCTTCAGCCTGTACTTTCGGTTTGGCATGGAAGGCAATACCCAGGCCAGCAGCATGAATCATCGGCAGGTCATTGGCGCCATCACCGAGTGCGACAGTTTGCGAGATCGGAATGCTGTGTATTTCCGCTTGCTCAAGCAGGCTGTGGCGTTTGCTCTGTGCATCAACGATATCGCCCAGCACTGAGCCGGTCAGCTTACCATTGTGGATCTGCAAAACATTAGAGCGGGTGAAATCGAGATTCAGACGCTCTTTGAACTTGTCGGTGAAATAGGTGAAACCGCCGGATACCAGTCCCACTTTCCAGCCGTGGCTCTGCACGGTTTTGATCAGGTTCTCGGCACCATCGGTGAGTTTGATGCGCTCAAGATAAACACGCTCAAGCACACTCGCATCCAGCCCTGCCAGCAGTTGCACACGCTCCGTCAGTGATGCGGAAAAATCGAGTTCTCCGCGCATGGCACGTTCGGTGATTTCTGAAATCTGTTGTTTGATACCGAGAAAATCGGCGATCTCATCAATACACTCGCACTGGATTAGTGTGGAGTCCATATCCATAAACAGCAGGCCGGGTTGTGAAAGAGTGGGGCGTTGATTCGTCATAGTTCGCCATGCTGCCAAGCTTCAGGCTGAATTCAAAAGATTTTACCGCAGAGGACGCAAAGTTGCGCAAAGGAAACCGGAAAATATGTATGTATTCCTTTGCGGAACTTTGCGTACTTTGCGGTGGAAAAATCAGTTTTTGATTAATTCATCGAGAAAGGCAATGCAGTCTTTCAGCCGTTGTCGCTGGTCATCTGTGCGATGCAGTAGTGTAAGGTTGCCGTCCGGAGTCAGACGAAAGCGGTGCGGATCTTGCTGTACACGTTGAATCATCTTACCCGCATCAATTTGCGACTCTGCAGTGAACTGAATTCTCAGGCCCAGAGAACTTGTCTTGATTGCTGAGAGAAACAGTTCAGATGCACGCCAGCGGATACGCTGCTGTTCCAGACAGAATTTCGATTCATCAGGCATACTGCCGAAACGATCTGTCATCTCCTCAAACAGCAGGGTGATCCGAGCGTCATCGGCGGCACGTGAAATGCGACGGTAGAGGTTCAAGCGCTCGCCCGGCTGCGGCACATATGCCGGTGGCAGGATGGCATTGATGCCGAGATGCATGTCGGTGCTCTGTTTAGGTTTGGCGCATTCTCCACGTGCTTCCGAGACGGCTTCGCTGAGCATCTCCATATACAGGTCCAGGCCAATTTCCTCGATCTTGCCGCTCTGTTCAGCTCCGAGCAGGTTACCCGCGCCGCGAATTTCCATGTCCTGTCTGGCCAGCAGGAAACCGGCACCAAGTTCTGTGTGCTCGGCAATGGCCTGCAGGCGCTCGCGGGCATCAGCAGTCATGGCGCGTGCATCGGGCGTGAACATGTAGGCATAGGCCTGACGATGACTGCGTCCGACGCGTCCCCTGATCTGATGCAGCTGCGACAATCCCAGCAGATCGGCACGTTCGACAATCAGGGTGTTGGCATTGGGTACATCAAGGCCGGATTCAATGATGGTTGTGCAGACGAGGATATGCAGGCGTCCCTCATAAAATGCCAGCATCTGGCGATCCAGTTCTGCCGGACTCATTTGTCCGTGAGCAATACCGATTTCGGCTTCCGGCACATCCTCACGAATGCGCTCGGCGATGCGGTTGATGCTTTTGACATGGTTGTGCAGATAATAGACCTGACCGCCCCGGTAGAGTTCACGGCGTATGGCTTCAGCAGCGAGATGGCGGTCAAAACTTGAAACCATGGTGCGAATCGCTTCACGCTCGGCCGGAGGTGTGCTGATAATGGATACCGAGCGTAAACCCGACAATGTCTGATGCAGGGTGCGTGGAATAGGTGTGGCGGTCAGTGTGAGCAGGTCAACGCTGGCATGCAGAGATTTCAATTTCTGTTTGTGTTTAACACCAAAACGCTGCTCTTCATCGACAATGACCATGCCGAGGTCGGCAAATTTGAATTGGTCGGAAAGCAGACGGTGCGTGCCGACAATGACGCGGACGTCTCCTCCTGCCAGTTCACGGCAAATGCGATCAGTATCTTTTTTGCCCTGCAGGCGTGAGATCATGGCTACTTTCAGACCGGTGCTGGCAAAGCGTTCGGAGAGGCTGGCAAAGTGCTGGTTGGCCAGCACTGTGGTTGGCGCCAGTATAGCCACCTGATGTCCCGATTCGGCAACCACAAAAGCTGCCCGCATGGCCACTTCCGTTTTACCGAACCCCACGTCACCGCAGACCACACGATCCATAGGTTTGTCACGTGCAAGATCGGCTATAATAGCATCAATAGCCTCAGCCTGATCATCGGTTTCTTCAAACGGGAAGCGAGCCACAAACTCTTCATATGCATCTTGCAGAGCACCTTCGAGCTTGCGGGCCGGGCGGCGGGCGCTGGTGCGTTCGGCTTCAATATCGATTAACTCATGTGCCATGGCCAGCAGATCGTGTTTGACGCGTTCGCGTGTGCGCTTCCATTTTTCGGAACCCAGCTTGTTCAGCTGCGGTGAATCATCTCCGCTGTAGCGGTGCAAGCGTGCCAGCTCTTCCACCGGCACATACACGCAGGCTTTATCGGCATATTCAATTTTGATGAAGTCGGCGAATTGTTCTCCATCGCCATCTTCATCGCCCATGGTTTCCAGGCCCTGGTAGCGGCCAACGCCGTGATCCTCATGAACGACAGGATCACCATTTTTTAGCTCGGCCAGGCTGGAGAAGATATCACTGTGCAACACAGTGGTACGACTGCTGCGTTTGCGCGGCAGGCGTTGCCCGAGCAATTCACGACCGGTGAGCAGCAGTAGTTTGCTTTTGTTGATGGCAAAGCCTGCATCAAGAAAGCCGATGCAGCTGCTCAGTTGCGGCAGGTTTTTGTTGCATGGGTGCTCTTCGCCAATCTGTCCGGACAGAGAAAGCGCGGCTTCAAGCATGCGCTCCTGCTGCCCGAGCCCATGAGCAATGAGCGCGATTTTCCAACCTTTGCTCAGTTTCTCCTGCAGGGAAATACGCAGGGCATGCAGCGGTTGTTTCGCATCCGAGAAATCTGCAATGCCGGGGGCTGCTTCGATGTCGGAAATGGTGAGGGGTCTTGTCTTTATCGGTGTTTCAACAGCATACAGTTCCTGAGGGCTTATACTGGGCTCTGAGCTTGTACGCACCATTTCGAACTGGGCTCTTACCTGTCCGGCGAACAGCTGCCGCTGCATCTCAATGCTTTTATCACCGAATATAGTGACATCTTCCGGCAGATAATCAGGCAGGCGGGCAGTCTGTGCATAGGCCAGCGGCAGCAGTGCCTCAATGCCAGGATGCGGGCGTCCGGCTTGTACAGCACTGAGCATCGGGTGTTTGCGCAGCTGCGGGAAACGGGCGCGGAATGCTGCGATAAATGTTTCCTGGCCCGGCTTATCAAGAATCACTTCACGCACAGGCACTGAAGTGAAAGCCTGCAGTTCATCGGATGAGCGTTGCGTTTCCGGATCAAAGCGGCGTATGGATTCGATATCGTCACCAAACATATCAATGCGCAGAGGAGTTGTTTCTGTTGCTGGCCAGATATCCAGCAGGCCACCACGGGCGGCAAACTCACCGGGTGCAAGTACTCTTTCAGCGGGCATCATGCCAGCCTCGGCCAGACGTAATTTAAGGTTGCTGATGTCAAATTGCTGGCCACGTTTGAGTTGCCAGACATGCGTCGCTACAGATTCAGGTGGGGCAATTCGGTGCAGCCATGCAGGCAAAGAGGTGATGAGCAGTCCTTTCGGATTCGGGGTGGAGAGCAGGCGCCCTAGCGTGGAAAAACGCTCCCCTACGATGGAGTGATGGGGTGAAACCCGGTCATAAGGTAACACTTCCCAGGCAGGGAAGCGCCACAGCAGTTGGGTACTGTCCTGCAGAAAAAATGCGATCTCTTCAACCAGCTGGCGATAACTGCGCAGATCGGGACATATCCAGACGGACATGCGGTTCTCTCGTGCCAGCTCGGCCAGCTGCCATGCCAGTCCGGTCAGTTGTTCAGAAGCGAGCGTCGCTTCGTTTTTTTTATGACTCTCTACTGTGATGTTCATGGGGGGGCGCATGATGCCGCAAAGCGAATCCTGCAGCCATCAATTTTGACTATTGCGTCATGATGATTTATTCTGAAGAGAGTAATCAGCTGTTGCTAAATACATCGACTTAGTTGCTAAATATTGATTTAGATCAAGGTATCCATATCAATACCTACATACAATGAGGGTCGAAATATCAGGGTGAGGTGGCGCAATGATTGACCCGGTTGAAATGCAGGACTTTTTTGCAGCGTTCTTTTCAGGCGCACTGGTTATCGTGTTCGGTGCGATTTATGCCCTGTTTCTGGCCTGGGGCAGGCTCAGGGGTAGTCGCAATTTTATCGCAGCTGCATACGGTGTGTACGCACTGCTCGTTATAGCCGTATTGGTTCTTGCTGAGGCCATGCATTTTGACGGTTTCTGGAATCTTATCACCGTGGTCATGCTTGTCGGATATCTGCTCGCGCCGCATGGCATCTGGCTGCTTAGTCGCGATACGCACAACGAAGCCGAAGCCAAATTCAATTCTGATTAAACTACGGAGGTTTCCTCATGACATCCAAATGGTGGGCAAACGAAAATTTCTGGCGCAAGTCAGCCGTATGGGTGACCGCCTCGATGACGCTCGTTCTTATTCTGCTGACCTTCGACACGATCCCCAAAATATCGGTAGGCAGTGAACGTGTGCCTGCCTACAGTGTGATCAATCAGCGTATCGATTATGTTTTCAATAAAGAGCGAAATTTTCAGGTGCCGGTGATTGGTCAGGCACAGCCGCTGTTCGGCAATACGCTAAATGAGGAAGAGGCAGAAGCGCTGGTCACCTGGGGTAAAAAAATCACCCAGGGACGCAACTGCATGAATTGTCATACCCTGCTCGGTAACGGTGCTTATTATGCCCCCGATCTGACCAAAGCATGGCTGGACCCGGCCTGGGGTGATAGCAGTACCCGCGAAAGCATGATGGTCAATTTCCTGATGGACCCGGTAAGCAATTACATGAACGACTCGGGGCGCAAGATGCCGAACATGAATATCAGCGAACAAGAAGCGCAAGCCATTATAGCTTTCCTGAAATGGATGTCCTCGATTGATACCAACGGTTTCCCTTACAATTTCAAACCCATTGATCAGGAGGGCTGAATCATGCTCGGAGTATTGGATAACAACAATCTCAACGGTGGGCAGAAACTTGCCGTAAAATATTTCAGCGTTGCGGTCATACTGTTTGTGGCGCAGATCCTGTTCGGTCTTATAGCCGGTATGCAGTTCATTATGCCGGATCTCTTTTTTAACGTGCTGGATTTCAACGTTACCCGTATGGTGCATATCAATGCCATGGTGGTCTGGCTGTTGATGGGTTTCATGGGTTCGATCTACTGGCTGCTGGAGGATGAGGCGGGGGTGGAAACCGTAGGCCTGAAACTTGGCAACCTCGCCTTCTGGTTGTTAACTTCTGCGGTCACCGTCGTAGTCCTGGTCTATTTGTTCATACAGGTGGGCCCTGGTGATGATTTCACCCGCTGGTTCGTTAATGAGGGGCGCGAATATATCGAAGCGCCCCGCTGGGCTGACATAGGCATCGTCGTTTGTATGCTGATCTTCTTTTATAACGCGGCAGCCACCTTCATGAAGGGGCGCTGGAGCGGTATCAGCGGTGTGTTGATTCTTGACCTGGTAGCGCTGGCTGGCATATATCTGGCCGGTATGTTTTACACCACCAATATTTCTGTAGACCAGTTCTGGTGGTGGTGGGTGATCCATTTGTGGGTGGAGGCAACCTGGGAAGTTCTGGTGGGCTGCATCATGGCCTGGGGCCTGATCAAACTGCTGGGTGCGCGCCGTCAGATCGTTACCACCTGGCTGTATATCGAAGTGGCGCTGATGTTCGGCTCAGGCATCCTCGGTCTCGGTCATCACTACTTCTGGATCGGTACGCCCGAGTACTGGCTCTCTATCGGCGGCTTCTTCTCGGCACTGGAACCGGTTCCGCTGGTGGCGATGGTCGTTCATTCGGTCTACGACTCGGGCGCACATAAGTTTAAAGCCGCCAACCATCCGGCTATGGCCTGGCTGATTGCACACACTTTCGGCAACTTCTTTGGTGCAGGTGTATGGGGTTTCATGCATACGCTGCCGCAAATTAATCTCTATACCCACGGTACACAGTGGACTGCATCGCACGGGCACCTCGCTTTCTTCGGCGCTTATGCGACAATCGTTATTGCTGTCTTTTATATTGCCGTTCAGCAGTGGCGCGGTGGAGTCTGGATGTCAGGTGGACTTGCCGGTAATGGCTGGAAATGGAAGTGGGCACTGGGGCTGCTGAACGGTGGTGTGCTCGGCATGACCATGGCGCTGCTGATTGCCGGTTACGAGCAGTCGTTCATTGAGCGCGCTATCGAAGGATCAACATGGCAGGGTTATTTTGTTGCTCAGGTTCACCCGTGGTTTATTCAGGGTATGAACTGGCGCATGGTATTCGGTGTTGTCACAGCGATGGGGATTGTATTGCTGGTCTGGGACCTTCTCACCATAGGCAAGGGTGAAAACAGAGCCAAACAGGAAGTTTAACCACTATCGCTGAGTCTAAACAGACTTCACGCACGGGGCTGGCTTGACGCTGGCCCCGTTGCTTTTAGCTTCATCAACGTGACAGAGGCGCAGACTCTGGCAGGGAGTGACTATCAGCAACATTCAAACCCGTAATTTGGTTCCAAATATCACGATGTTTCGCACTGCTCGGGCTGCCGAGCTGGATATTATTGCTGCGGGTTCAAAAGTAGTCTCAATAGGCAAGGGCAAGGTTCTGTTCCGTCAGGGGGAACGCTGCACGGGATTCTATCTGGTACTCTGCGGTGGCATCCGGCTTGTGTTTACCGCACCCGACGGGCGTGAGCATATCGCTAAAATTGCCGTTGCCGGTGACCATTTCGCCGAAGCAGTCATGTTTCTCAATCACCCTTATCCACTTGACGCCTTCGCCATGGAGGACTCGGAGTTGCTGTTCGTCGGCAAAGAGGCCGTGGATAGTTGTCTGGCCAATCACCCTGATTTTGCACGCATCCTGATTGCCAACCTAAGTGCTCAGTTGCACCATTTTGCCAACCAGATCGCAACGTTGACCCTGCACAGTGCCATGCAACGGGTCATTGGTTATCTGTTGCGTTATATTGAAGCAGGTCAGGAATCAGGTCGTGCAGTGCATTTTACCCTGCCAGCGAGCAAACATGATATTGCCTCGCATCTGAATATTTCTCCGGAGACGCTATCGCGGACTTTCCGTCAACTTGATGATATGGGACTGATGTCGGTTAAAGCCAGGGAGATCCGTATTCCGGATGTCGAAAAATTCAGAAACTTCGGCACCATGTAAACGCTCTGCACCCTCAGGGTGCACACGTGACTTCAACAGCGCGGAATTACTCGGTTTGGATCTGCTGCCCGAGCAATTGCAGAGCAATGTAGCTGCCCGGGGGCAACATAGTGTTATAGACATAGTCTGAATCATTATTTTGCAGAAAGGCACGGATATTTTCCAAAATATTATGTCATTGCAACGGTATGTGCCTGGCATTGCCTTGTATGCAAATAGCCTTGAAGGCATGTGTTGTTAAGTCATCATTTCAAGCCAGCTGAGCCTGATGTATGCTTGCCGTCCCGATATCAACAGGAGGTGTGCTTTGCTCAACGGCAGTGAAGAAGAACAGTTAATGCTCGGCAGCGAAGAGGCCCTCCAGTTGGCCAAATGGGATGAGCCGCGCCTGCATGAACTGATGTCGGACATGCACGCCACGGAGCTGGCCGAGCTGCTGCTGTCGTGCCGCAAGGATGGCGAACGCAGCATTCTGCTTGAATATATTCCGGATGAACTGCTTGGTGAGGCACTGCTTGAACTGCCCGAAGGCATGCAGGAGGATCTGCTTTCCGACTTTGCCGCAGGTGAAGTCGAAGAGATGGTTGAACATCTCGATTCCGATGATGCGGCTGACATTCTGCAGGCTGTGGACAAGGACGTTGCCGATGAGGTGATGGAGCGTCTGGAGCCTTCGGATCGTCGCGAGATTGAACAGTTGATGAGTCACGACGAGGAGACTGCCGGTGGCTTGATGCAGGCCGAACTGTTCAAGGTGCGCAGTGACTGGACAGTCGAAAAGGTGTTGCAGGTGTTGCGCCGCTTCGGCAAAGAGATTGAAAACCTTAACTACGTTTATGTGGTGGACGATGAAGACCTTCTGGTCGGAGCGTTTTCATTGCATGCACTGCTGTTTGCCCAGCCTGAAGTCGTGGTTGGCGCACTGGCAGACAGAGAGTTTCCACGCGCCCTGGCTGGCCAGGATCAGGAAGATGTGGTGCGTATCTTCGAGAAGTTCGATGTGCTGGCGCTGCCGGTTGTCAACGAAGCCGGTGAACTGGTCGGCCGCATTACCGCCGATGATGTGATTGATGTGATTCATGAAGAAGCCACCGAGGATATGTATCGACTGGCAGCCCTGTCCGATCAGGATGACCTGGCCGAACCCGTAGGTATTACCGCACGCAGGCGCGGTATCTGGCTGGCAGTGAATCTGATGACTGCCATCGCCGCATCCATCGTTATCGCCCAGTTTGAGGCGACTATCGCGCAGGTGGTGGCGCTGGCTGTGCTGATGCCGATTGTCGCCAGCATGGGCGGCATTGCCGGCACTCAGACGCTGACAGTGATTGTGCGTGGTATTGCACTTGGCCGTATCACCTTTGCCAATGCCCGTCGCACGCTGATCAAAGAGGTATCTGTGGGTTTGGTATCGGGTGTCATCTTTGCACTTGTGATCGGTACAATCACATCATTATGGTTTCCGGAGCTGGGCATTCGGTTGGGATGGATTATTGCAGCGGCCATGTTGATCAACCTGTTTGCCGCAGCACTGGCTGGTGCGATGATTCCGTTGACATTACAACGTTTGAAAATCGATCCGGCACTCGCCTCGGGCACCATTCTAACTACGGTGACCGATGTGGTTGGCTTTTTCACCTTCCTCGGACTGGCAACTGTTTTTCTGATCTGAATCCAGTGTGACGTTGCCATTGTACGGCGCGGCGCTAGGTTTCCTTATCCTTGCTATTAGCAGCATCACTTCATGGAGATTTACATGTCTGAAACTATTCACCATCGTCTGATTATCCTCGGTTCGGGCCCTGCCGGTTATTCAGCAGCAATTTATGCGGCGCGCGCCAATCTGAGGCCGGTGTTGATTCAGGGACATCAGGCTGGTGGCCAGCTGACGACCACGACGGATGTCGATAACTATCCGGGTTATAAGGATGGTGTGCAGGGTCCTGAAATGATGGAAGACTTTAAGGCTCAGGCAGAGCGTTTTGGTACTGAGATGGTCTGGGATCATATCAATGAAACCGACCTCTCGAGGCGTCCTTTTACATTAACGGGTGATGATGGAACTTACAGCTGTGACGCGCTGATTATTGCGACGGGTGCTTCGGCTCAATATCTGGGCCTGCCAAGCGAAGAAGCGTTTGCCGGTCGTGGTGTTTCCGCCTGTGCAACCTGCGATGGTTTCTTTTATCGCGGTAAAGATGTGGCTGTGGTTGGCGGTGGCGATACTGCTGTTGAAGAGGCACTTTATCTGGCCAATCTGTGTAATAAAGTCACACTGGTGCATCGCCGTGATGCACTGCGTGCCGAGAAAATCATGCAGGACAAGTTGCTGGCCACTGACAACATTGACGTGGCGTGGAACAGCACGACCGACGAAATTCTTGGTGATGATTCAGGCGTCACCGGTATTCGCCTGAACTCCACAGTTGATGGCAGCATGCGTGAACTCGATGTCCACGGCGTATTCATTGCTATAGGCCATAAACCGAACACCGATTTCCTGAGCGGGCAACTTGAGATGGATGCAACAGGATACCTGATCACCAAAGGCAAGAGCACCGCCACTTCGGTCGAAGGCGTATTTGCTGCAGGCGATGTGGCTGACCCCGTTTATCGTCAGGCAGTGACCAGTGCCGGTGAAGGCTGCAAGGCAGCTCTCGATGTCGAACGCTGGTTCAGCTCGCAGGAATAACGTGATAAACTACATCAAAAAGAGGGTCGCTATAAGCGGCCTTTTTTTTGCCTGTAACTCAGAGCAGGAGTCTTATTACCTGTAAGTCCGATTATTGGCACCATCATTGCTGGAATATAAGGTTGCATGAATAAGCAGCTTGTCCAGAGGTGACAGAATGCAGGTTAGACGGTCGATTACAGAGTTGCGTCAATGAAGAAGGGTTTAGCCAGCAGCTTCCGCGGCGACCTGATTATTGCAGGCTCAGTGCTTGTCGCAGTGTGGGGTGCGGGTGTCTATCTGGATCTGTACGGGTATGTACAGGCCTTTCTTCGCCAGCATGAACAGTGGCAGCTTGATGAAGCTGTTTTTTTCTTTCTGATACTTTCAATCGTTGCATGCTGGCTTGCATACAGACGATGGAGAGAGGCTGAACATGTCAATGCTCAGGCGAAACAGTCCGAAATGTTTATTCTGGACGTTGCCAAAAACAGCTCCGATGTGTTGTGGGTCGGCAACCTTGATCTAAGTGAAATGTATTTTGTCAGCCCTGCCTACGAAACACTATGGGGGCAGCCGCCTGAAGCTCTGTATGCATCTCCTGATGCATGGCTGGATGCAGTTCATCCTGATGACAGAGAGCGAATGAGCAGGTCTCTTGGTAATATGGCTGACGCCAGAGAGTATGAAGAGGAATATCGAATCGTGCAGCCTGACGGGTCGATATGCTGGATACTCGAGTCTACGTTCCCGGTACTCGATGAAAAGGGTGAACCCTTTCGGCTAGCCGGTGTTGCCAAGGATATCACAGAAAAAAAATGCTCGGAAATAGCTGCATGCGAGAGTCAGCAGCGTTTGCAGTCGATTCTCGATAACACAAGCTCATTGATCTATCTCAAAGATTTGGAAGGGAAATATATTCTTGTTAACAAACAGTGGGAAAAAATGTTCGACGTTACACAGGAGTGGATTGTAGGGAAAACCGACCACGATGTTTTTCCCGAAGCGACTGCCCATGCCTTTCAGGAGAATGACAGGCAAGTGATCAAAGAGAATAAAGCCAGGGAGATGGAAGAGTCTGCGCCGCATAACGACGGTCTCCATACCTACCTATCCGTCAAGTTCCCTCTTACTGATGTTAGTGGAAATATCTATGGCATGGGTGGCATATCAACTGATATCAGTGAAATGAAAGAGGCTCAAGAGAACCTGAAATTTGATCGGGCCATGCTGGACTCGATCAGCCATGCTCAGTCCCGATTTATTGCAGATGCATCGCCGCAAGCTGTGTTTGATTCGCTGCTTAATGAATTACTTGCTATTACCGGTAGTGAGTACGGTTTTATCGGTCGCATTCTTTATACGGAAGACGATGTGCCTTACTTGAAAACTTTTGCCCTGAGCAATATCGCATGGAATGAAGAAACGCTGGAATTCTATGAACAGAATGCACCATCCGGCATGGAGTTTCGTAATCTGGATTCTCTGTTTGGAGAGGTGATCAAAACGGGGCAATATGTGTTTGCCAATGATCCGGCCTCCGACCCGAGAGCCTGTGGCAGACCGGAAGGACATCCACCGCTCAATGCGTTTATGGGCATTCCTTTTGTCATTGGCGGAGAACTGATAGGTATGGCCGGTATGGCTAACCGGCCAGAGGGATATGATGAACGATTGAGAGATATGTTGAAGCCACTCACGGCCTCATGTGGTCAAATTATCTCGGCATATAATCTTAATGAGCAGCGCAAAGAAACCGAGAACTTGCTGATACAAACGCAAGAAAGATATGAAGAAGCACAACATGTCGCCCATCTGGGTCATTGGGAACTTGATCTGATTGAAAATAACCTGATCTGGTCAAAAGAGAACTGCCATATATTCGGCAGCACCACCAAGGCTGCGAACAATTATGAGACCTTTCTGGAAAGAGTACATCCGGATGACCGGGATGATGTAAATCATGCCTATACCAGTTCAGTGGAAAACAGCACGGCTTATGACATTGAGCACCGCCTGTTGATGCCGGATGGCTCGGTGAAGTGGGTGCAGGAACAGTGCCATACTGATTATAATAAAGATGGCACAGCAGTTCGTTCGATTGGCACAACCCAGGATATTACCAAACGTAAGTTGGCCGATATTCAAATGCTCGAGAGTCGGGAACGTTTTTCCGGAATTGTGGAGATGGCAGCTGATGCGATTATCTCTATCAATGAAGAGCAGAAAGTTGTTCTGTTCAATAAAGCGGCTGAGGGCATGTTTGCAGTCGCTGCTTCCGAGATCATGGGAGAACATGTTGACAGGCTGATCCCTACACGTTTTCACAAGTCCCATCACAAAAAAGTTGAAGACTTTCTCAATGAAGAGGTTGCGCCATTGATGCACAGGAGAGTCGGTATGTTCGGGCGCCGCTTCAACGGCGAAGAATTTCCTGTTGAGATATCGATTTCTAAACAGGTGATCGGGGATAAGCCCATTATGACGGTGATGATGCGTGATCTGTCCGATCAGGTGAGTGCGCAGGCAGAGCAGCGAAAGTTGCTTAAGGCCATTGGTGAAGCTGGTGAAGCGGTTATTATCACTGACCGCAATGCCACGATTGAGTATGTGAACCCGGCATTTACCGGGATCACCGGATACGATGCTGAAGAGGCAATAGGCAATACACCGGCCATGCTTAAAAGCGATGCCCAAAATCCCTCCTTTTACAGGGAGCTGTGGCAAACCATCCTCGCAGGCGATGTCTGGCACGGCACACTCATAGACCGGCGCAAGGATGGTAGTTTCTATCCAGCCTTGATGAGCATAGCGCCAATTCATGATGATGCCGGTGAGATCACCCATTTTGTTTCTCTGCAACAGGATATGACCGAGTATAAACGACTGGAAGATCAGTTCCTGCAGGCCCAGAAGATGGAGGCGATTGGCACGCTGGTCGGCGGTATCGCATACGATTTCAACAACATGCTGGCTGCCCTGCAGGGCAATGTGTATCTGGCCAAGTCCAGGGTGAATGATCCGGTTATCGTGGCCGAAAAGCTAATGAATATTGAACGTTTAAGTTCCCGTGCTGCTGATATTGTACGTCAATTGCTCACCTTTTCCCGTAAGGATCGGGTGGAAATGCGGGGGATCTCGTTCAATTCTTTTGTCAAAGAAGGACTGAAGTTGGCAGAGAGCGGAATTCCAGAAAATATCAAGTTTATCAAAGATGTCATCGATCAGCGTATTATGGTGAAAGGAGATGCAACACAACTGCAGCAGCTACTGATGAATCTGCTCAATAATGCCCGTGACGCTGTTGCTGATACCGAAAAGCCGATCATTAAAACAAGTGTGAGTCTGTTTGAGCCTACAAATGCATTCCGTCATAAATACCCTGAAGTCGGGGCTGGCCCGATGGTCTGTCTATCAGTGCAGGATAATGGCAGTGGCATAGAGGCAGATTTGATCGAAAAAGTGTTGGAACCGTTTTTTACGACCAAGGGGGTCGGCAAAGGTACAGGCCTGGGATTGGCTATGGTTTACGGTGCGGTGCAGAGGCATGGCGGCTTAATTGAAATAGACAGTCAAATTGGCCACGGTACCACGGTGCAAGTTTATCTTCCTCTGTTGAGTGAACAATGTGAGGAGGTTCAGCAAAGCGTAGTTGGGCATGGTGAAACCATATTGCTGGTGGATGATGAACAGTTGATTCTTGAAACTATCGGAGAGGTATTGATAAGCCTCGGTTATGTGGTGGTGGAAGCCGTCAATGGTGAGAAGGCATTTGAACACTATCGCTATCATCGGGATGAGATAGATATGGTCATTTCCGATGTGGTGATGCCGGTGATGGGTGGTATTGAGCTGGCCCATATGATTCGCGAATCAGACAGTCAGATGCCGATCATTCTTGTGACCGGTTACGACTTTTCCGGTCGAAGTGAAGAGATCAAACAGATTGATCATTGTGGACTCATCAATAAACCGGCGAACATCGCCGAACTTAGCCTGTTGATTGAAGCTATGCTGATACCATCGCGATAGAGGTGTGACTGGGCTGAACTCTGTCTAAAGAAGCAGGATGTTTATCCGATAGATATTAGCTGGTGCAATGGATTTGCACCAAGTGCTGGGGTGGCCTTAATTATAAGTTCGATAACAAGTGTGCTCTGTGCCTAAGCTCGGAACTAAAGCCGGGCTGGATATTACCATAGCTGTTGCAGCGGTTATGCTTGTCTGGGCAATGGCATCAACTTTTGATCTGTTTGAACTGCTGTTTGAATCCGTTCACCGCCACGAGTCCTGGGAACTGGATGATCTGGTGATGGCAGTTTTTCTGATTTCGCTGGCATTCATCTGGTTCTCATATCGCAGGGGAAAAGAAAAGATTGCCTTATCCGAACAGATACTGGAGCAGCAGCACTTTCTTGCCCGAGCCCAACAGGTTGCTTTGATGGGTAACTGGGAGCTGGATCGGGGAGCAAAATATCTGCAGTGGTCAGATCAAGTGTTTGACATCTTTGAGATAGAGAAGACGCAGTTCGGAGCCAGTTACGATGCATTCCTCGCTGCCATTCATCCGCAGGACAGAGATGTGGTTACCAAGGTGTATGAAGCGTCTGTAGCCGATCATACATTCTACCATGTGATTCATCGTCTGCTAATGGCGGATGGACGGATCAAATATATCTCCGTGCATGGCGATACGGATTATGACAGTCAGGGAAATCCACTCCGCTCATACGGTACTGCTCAGGATATTACCAGGCAGAGAAAAATAGAGCATGAACTTCAGCGTTCCCGCTTTGCACTGGATTCAAGCCCGGATGCATTTTTCCTCTACGATCCCAGGGTGGGACGATTTGTTGATGTTAATAATACCGCATGTCAGCAACTGGGTTATACCAGAGGAGAGCTGTTAGAAATGAATCCACTGAGTTTTGCATTGGTAGAACCTGATGCGCTTGAGAGGATTTTTCAGCAGTTGCAGACAGGTGAAATAGAGGTTGGCCGTAGTGTGTGCAGGTACAGGCGAAAAGATGGTAGCGAATTTCCGGTTGAGGCACTTGTGCGGCGTTTCGAAATGGAAGGGGAATTGTTCTTTGTCGCCATTGCTCGTGATGTCAGCAGTCGCCTGAAATCCGAAGCACTGATGCGCCAGCTTTCAACGGCCATTCAGCAGTCGGTGGAATCGGTGATGGTGACGGATGTGCACTCAGTCATTGAATATGTTAACCCTGCCTTCACACGAATTACTGGCTACAGTTACGATGACGTGATCGGTAAAAGCCCCGCAGTGCTCAATAGCGGTGCTCAGAGCCCGGATTTTTACAAACAACTTTGGGGTACAATTCTCAGTGGTGAGATCTGGCATGGCTCGTTGACCGATAAACGTCAAAACGGCGAATACTATCCGGCTATGATGAGCATCACTCCGATCAAGGATGAGCAGGATAACATCACGCATTTCGTTTCCCTGCAACAGGATATGTCCGACTATAGCAAGCTTGAACGTCAGTTTCTGCAGGCACAGAAGATGGAGGCGATGGGTACGCTGGTCGGAGGCATTGCCCACGATTTCAACAATGTGATTGCAGCCATTCAGGGAAATGCCTATCTGGCCCGCATCAAGCTGGACGAAGGGTCCAAGGCCTTTGAAAAGGTGAAAAATATTGAGAAACTTGGCACTCAGGCCGGTGACATGGTACGCCAGTTGCTCACCTTTGCGCGCAAAGACAATGTCGACATGAAAGTCTTTAATATCAACTCTTTTATGAAGGAGGCCTACAAGCTGACGCAGGCTGCAATACCGGAAAATATTGAATATCAGTCACATATCTGTGCGGATAACCTGATGGTTAATGGTGATGCCACACAATTACAACAGCTGCTGATGAATTTGCTGAATAATGCCCGCGATGCTGTCGAATCTGTGGCTGAGCCTCTCATATGCTGCAAACTGGAGCTGTTTTCGGCTGACTCATGTTTCAGAAAGAAATATAGCGACCTTAAGGCGGAACAGTTTGCCCATATTTCTGTTTCCGATAATGGCCATGGCATCGCGCAGTATCGCCTTGATAAGGTGTTCGAACCCTTTTTTACCACCAAGGGTGCCGGTAAAGGTACCGGTTTGGGGCTGGCTATGGTTTATGGCGTTGTGGAGGCTCATCAGGGCATCATCGAAGTGGACAGTGAGGTGGGCAGTGAGGTGGGCAGTGGCACGACCATGCATATTTATCTGCCGGTGATGCAAAAGCAAGCGGTGAAAGAGCTGATTGGACAGAGTGAAATCAGTAAAGGCCATGGGCAGCTGCTGCTTCTCGTGGACGATGATGAAAATATACGCCAGGCAACCGGCGAGGTACTCAAGGCATTGGGTTATAAGGTTATGGTTGCCAGTGATGGCGGTGAGGCTCTCGATTGTTATAACAAACATAGGCAAGATATTGATTTGATTATTTCGGATATCATTATGCCGAGAGTGGGCGGCATTGAGTTGCTCAGGCAGATCAGAGAGGCGGATGAGCATGTGCGGGTGATATTTATCACCGGTTACGATAACAATGCTCTGCAAGGCAATGAGGATATTAAGGAGACTGTGCTGAGCAAGCCGTTTTCCATTCAGGCGCTGAGTGAATCCATCCATGCCAAGCTCATGGCTGACTGACACCTTTTCTCATCAGTGCTCAGAGCGTATTGTTCTGCCATGGGTGAGGGAAACAGAACTATGCTAAAAGCTGTATTACTGGATCGAGACGGAGTCATCAATTTCGATTCACCGGATTATATCCTTGCCCCCGATCAGTGGCATCCCATTCCCGGGTCACTTGCGGCGATTGCACGTCTGCATGCGGCCGGTATTGCTGTGACTATTGTCAGTAATCAATCGGGTCTCGGGCGCGGTATGATGGATCAGAAAACATTCAATGATATTCATGGCAAGATGATGTTGGCTATTGAGATGGCTGGCGGTTTTATTACACATGTTTCTTATTGTCCGCATGGTCCTGATGAGCATTGTAACTGTCGCAAGCCCAAGCCCGGTATGGTGATTGAGACACTTGAAGCTTTGGGCCTGTCCGAAACGCCGGAGAAGGCCTTGTTTATCGGTGATTCCATCCGTGATGTTGAGGCGGCGCATGCAGCCGGAGTGCCGGCTATGCTGGTGCAGAGTGGTTATGGCGATGCGGAGAGCATACTGCAACAGTCGCAGCAGTTCATGCCGGGTATCCAATCCTGCTCCAATCTTGCAGAAGCTGTGACTATGATACTGGGTGACGAAAGCTGATGTTGATGATCCGTTCGGCGCTGTTCAATGTCTGTTTCATGGTTCTGACACCGTTGTTTTCACTGCTGGTGATCCTGTCTCGACCATTCGGTTTTCCAGCATCGTGGCTGTGGGCGAAAATGTGGTCGAATACCACATTTTTACTACTCAGGCTGCTCTGCGGTATCCGTATTGTTATCGAGGGTAAAGCGCATATGCCTGATCATGCCTGCGTGGTGGTGGCCAAGCATCAGTCGGCCGCTGAAACCGTGGCTATGCCGATTCTGGTGCCACCCTATACATGGATACTCAAGCGTGAGCTGTTCAATATTCCTTTCTTCGGCTGGGCGCTGGCGTTGATGGGTACGATTGGCATTCGCCGTGGTTCTCCGCGCGAAGCGATCAAACAAGTGATCAAGGATGGCACGGCCATGCTTGAGCAAGACCGCTGGGTGGTGATTTTCCCTGAGGGGACGCGTTCAGCTGTTGGCAGCACAGGGCACTACCAGCCCGGTGGTATCATTCTGGCACAGAAGGCAAAATCAGGTATTTTGCCGATGGCGCATAATGCCGGAGCCTTGTGGCCCAAGCGCAGCTTTATCAAAACACCGGGCACGATCACCTTCCGTTTCTTACCCTATATCCCGCCAGAAGAGGTGGCAGCGATGAAACGCAATGAACTGCTGGAGCGGTTGAAAACCGATATTGAGGCGGCCACCCGCGAGCTGGGCGGGTAAAAAACCTTCACCGCAGGGTATGCAGAGGGAAAAACGATAATCGGTTCGTTTTTTCAAACCGGTTGATTCCATGACTCGTTATCATGATCACTGGATGCAGTCAGTTAGTACGGCCGTCCTGTTCGCTTTTTCGCCGTGTACTCTGCGGTGAATAATCAGCCTTTCTTCTCTACTTCTGATTCCACACCGGTTTCTGAAGCAGCATCAACAGAGTTATCAACAGATTTTTCTGTTGGTGCTGCAGGTTCTGTTTCTTTAGCAGGTGCGGATTTTTCGATCACAGGTTCAGCTTCAACGGTTTCGACATCATCTTCCACACTGTCATCCAGCAATGCTTGAGAAGACGGAAAGTCATCAAAGGGGAATGGCCGCTTTTCAGTATTAAAGCTCAGATAACGGTAAATCTGATAGATGAAGGTGGCCAGCTGGCTGCCGAAGGAGAGCAACTGGTCGTTGCGCTTGCCGGTAAACAATACCCAAAGGAACTGCACGGCAATGACTACCACCAGAACCACACGTGTGGCAGCGAAGACTACAGCAAACAACAGCATAAACAGCAGCCGTAGCCAGATATTGCTATCCATTACATTTTCTTTCAGATCGTCACTCATGGTTTTCTACTCCTGATTGAATCATATTTATATCCGCTATTATAGCAGTGGTGCGATCACCAAAGATACGATAGCCATCACATTAATCAGAATGTTCATGGACGGGCCGGATGTATCCTTGAATGGATCGCCAACAGTATCACCAACTACGACAGCCTTGTGTACGTCGGAACCCTTGCCGCCGAGATTGCCTTTCTCGACATACTTTTTGGCATTGTCCCAGGCGCCACCGGCATTGGACATCATGAGTGCCATCAGTACGCAACAGACCAGCGCACCGGCCAGCATGCCACCGAGTGATTCAGGCCCGAGTACGAAACCAACCACAACCGGTGCTGCGACTGCCAGTACTCCGGGCAATACCATTTTTTTCAGGGCAGCTGTCGTAGCAATGTTAATGCATGAAGCGTGATCCGGTTTACCTGTGCCATCCATCAGACCCGGGATCTCACGGAACTGACGACGAATCTCCTTGATCATTTCAAACGCGGCATGGCCTACGGCAGTCATGGTTAAAGAGGCCACGAGGAAGGGGAATATGCCGCCAATGAACATGCCGACCAGGACCAGCGGATCATTCAGATTCAGGATGAAATCCGGGTTATGCAGTGAAACGGTTTCCACAAAGGCAGCAATGATTGCAAGTGCTGCAAGGGCTGCCGCACCGATGGCAAAACCTTTGCCGATAGCGGCAGTGGTGTTGCCCAGTTCATCAAGTGAGTCTGTAATGATACGAGTCTCTTCCCCCATGCCGGCCATTTCGGCAATACCCCCGGCATTATCGGCAACAGGACCATAGGCATCGATGGCCATGGTAATGCCGACGGTTGCCAGCATACCGACAGCTGCAATGCCTACGCCGTAGAGCCCGCAGAGTTGGGTGGATGCAAAAATGATGGCGGCAATGGTCAGGGTTGGCATCACGACGGACTGCATGCCAATGGCAAACCCTGAAATCAACACGGTGGCGGGACCGGTTTCACCGGATTTGGCGATATCACGAACCGGTTTTCCGCCGGTATAATATTCAGTGACGATGCCGATAATGATGCCACCAACAGACCCGGAGACAATGGCCCCCCAGACTGACAGCGAAACGTGCATGGTGTCGACGAGAAAGAAGGCCGCTATGATGAAAATGACTGATGCGCCGGTGGTGCCTATACGTAAGGCCAGATGCGGGTCTCGCCTGGCTGAAGCGCGTACCAGAAAAATACCCAGCACTGAACAGATCAGGCCGATCGAAGCCAGTGCCAGTGGCAGAAACATCAGCGTCTGTTGTTGACCCAACGGGTCAAGAATGTCGGCAGCCATGGTCGAAGCCATGGCGATTGTTGCAATAATAGCACCGCAGTAAGATTCGAAGATATCCGAACCCATACCTGCTACGTCGCCAACATTATCGCCAACATTATCAGCAATAACACCGGGATTGCGCGGGTCATCTTCCGGAATGCCAGCTTCAATCTTGCCAACCAGATCGGCACCGACATCGGCACTTTTGGTGAAAATGCCGCCGCCCACGCGTGAGAACAGGGCAACGGATGATGCACCCATACCGAAGCCGTGGATGGCATGGGCAGTTTCAGGATCACCGCCGAAGAAGAGGTAGAGCGTGCCAAGGCCAAGAAGGCCAAGAGAGGCAACGACCAGCCCCATGATCGAGCCGCCGTAGAAAGCAATGATCAGTGCCTTGGCTGCGCCGTGGTGCTGAGCTGCCATGGCCGTGCGCACATTAGCCTGAGTTGCTGCGAACATACCGAGGTAACCGGCAAGTGCCGAGCAGATGGCGCCGGCAAGAAAAGAGATGGTGGTATTCAAACCTAAGGTGAATGCCAGTATGACAGCAACAATGACGACAAATGCAGCAAGAATCGTATATTCACGTTTCATGAACACCATGGCACCGAGATGGATGGCTTCGGCAATTTCAGCGACCAGACCCTGACCTGCCGGATACCGTTTCACCAGCTGATACAGATACAGTGCGATGATCAGGCCAATTCCGCCTATAATGACGGGGATTATACTCTCTCCCATGTTCTCTCCCTGTGTGTTTCCAAGCTCCAAAAAAAAGGTGGCTGATTGCTCAGCCACCTTTATGATGTTTCATACCCAACGCGTCAAGCTTCAGCCTTATAACTGGCTATCGAATCCATAATTTCCTTCTTGGCAGCTTCAGCATCACCCCAGCCGGTTACTTTTACCCACTTGTTCTTTTCCAGATCTTTGTAGTGTTCAAAGAAATGTTTGATCTGGTCGATCAGGA
This sequence comes from Mariprofundus sp., assembly GCA_021772835.1. GTDB lineage: Bacteria > Pseudomonadota > Zetaproteobacteria > Mariprofundales > Mariprofundaceae > Mariprofundus. The sequence continues at coordinate 32,597 of JAJFLE010000084.1, read as the reverse complement.
ATGCAGGCAGATCTTCCGGCCCCTTCACATTGCAATAAACCGGTTTCAATTTTGAAGATGGAACCGCGAGCACTTTTGCATCCATGCCTGCTTCATCCTCCATCATCAAAACGCCAACCGGGCGACAGTTAATTACGCAGCCAGGAATCAAAGGGAATTGGGATACGACCAGTACATCCACCGGGTCACCATCATCCGATAGTGTGTTTGGCACAAAACCGTAGTTGCACGGATAGTGCATGGCGGTGTGCATGAAGCGATCAACAAAAACAGCGCCCGATGCTTTATCCAGTTCGTATTTGATCGGATCGCCGTGCTGAGGCACTTCGATCACTACATTGATATCTTCAGGCGGATTTTCGCCCGCTGGAATTTTTGTAATATCCACGATTATTCTCCCTTTTGATTTGTGTTTGCGTAATTATTCACCACAAAGGTGATGAAGTACATGAAGGTTTTCAGCGCAGAGCACTCTCTCTTGCACAAGCGTAATTCACCTTGGCGCAACGTTACGCAGAGTACTTCTGAAAAGGGTGATCAATGGCGAATGACAAGGCTGATGTTGCATACGTGAAAACCCATGAAGTTTGATCATCCTTTACGATACTTTGCGGTTAAGCTCCTTTAGACGTTAAAGCGGAAGTGCATCACGTCGCCATCATTGACCACGTAATCCTTGCCTTCGAGCCGCATCTTGCCTGCTTCTTTGCTCCTGGCTTCGCCCCCTAAGGCAACAAAGTCCTCATAGGCGATAGTCTCTGCACGAATGAACCCTTTTTCGAAGTCATTATGGATGACTGCAGCTGCTTTGGGTGCTGTATCACCGCGATGAATCGTCCATGCACGCACCTCTTTAACACCGGCAGTGAAGTAGGAGATCAGGTCGAGCAGTGTATAAGCTTCGCGAATCACGGTATTCAGACCCGGCTCGGAGAGGCCAAGGTCAGCCAGAAATTCCGTGCGCGACTCCTCATCCATCTCCACCAACTCTGCCTCGATCTGGGCGGAAACAACGGCAACGCCAGCGCCCTCCTGTGCTGCGAAGCTGCGAACCTGTTCGACATAGGCGTTGCCATCGGGCAGTGAGCCATCATCAACATTGGTTACATAAAGAACAGGTTTGGCCGTCAGCAGGCAGAGCTCCTTGACCATGGCCAACTCATCACTGCTCAGGCCTTGGCGACGCACAGGGATACCGTCTTCCAGCCCCTGATTCACCTTTTTGAACACTTCAACCTGAGTCTTGGCCTCCTTGTCACCGGTGCGGGCCAGCTTCTCTATGCGTATCAGGCCTTTCTGAACACCATCCATGTCTTTGAGCATCAACTCAGTGTCGATGATCTCGATATCGGATAATGGGTCTATCTTACCTGCAACGTGTGTCACATTCTCATCATCAAAGCAGCGTACCACATGTGCAATGGCCGCGCATTCGCGGATATTGGCCAGGAACTTGTTGCCAAGCCCTTCACCACTGGCAGCACCAGCCACAAGACCTGCAATGTCTACAAACTCGACAATGGCATGCTGAGTGGCCTGCGGTTTAACGATGGCGGAGAGTGCATCAATACGTTTGTCCGGCACCGGTACAATGCCAATATTGGGATCAATAGTGCAGAACGGGTAGTTGGCAGCTTCAGCACCTCCGCCGTTCAAAGCATTAAACAGGGTGGATTTTCCCACGTTGGGCAGGCCTACAATTCCGATACTCAGTGCCATGTTTTTAACCTCAGATTTACCGCAGAGGAGCAAGCGGTGAATTATTATTCCGTTTGTGTTGCCAGATGAATACGGTTGGCAGCCTTGTCAGTTTCACCAGCGAGTATTGTGTTCACTTCTTTGAGCAGGGCATCGAAAATACGGCTTTCATCCGCCCGGTCGCCTTCCTCGGCTTTACCCAGTACCCAGGCTGACACATCACCGTGGGCGGGACGTCCGATACCAATTTTGATGCGCACATAATCAGCGCTCGGCAGATGCGTATTGATGGAGCGCAGGCCATTGTGGCCGCCGTGCCCGCCACCTTTTTTGATGCGCAGTTTGCCACTGGGCAGATCAAGATCATCGTAAACAACAACGATATCCTGCTCTTCCACCTGATAGTAACGCGCCAGTGCGGCAACAGCATCACCGCTGTGATTCATAAATGTTTGTGGTTTGATTAGCAGAACACGTCCGGTAGCGGTTTCCCAGGTGACCTTTTCTGCATGGAAACGAGGGGCCGCGTCAAAACGCAGCCCCTCATGTCTTGCTAGCAGATCGAGAAAACGAAAGCCGATGTTATGGCGCGTTTGCTCATACTTGTTGCCGGGATTACCCAGCCCTACAAGTAGTTTCATCTGATATGTTACTCGCTGACAGCCTCTCCGGCCTCTCCAGTCTCTTCGCTCGCTTCATCGGTAGCATCACCACCTTTAGCACCCTTAGGAACAGAGATGTTCAGGACAGTGAAGTTGACTTCATGATGAACTTCAGCGCCTTCTGGCAGTGTAATGTCTTCAATGTGAATGGTATCGCCCAGCTGAAGTGCAGAGCAGTCGATTTCGATGTGTTCAGGCACTGAGTCGGCACGGCAGGTGATTTGCAGGCTGTGGCGAATGATGTCCACCATACCGCCTACGGCTACACCCGGGCACTGATCAACGTTGGTAGCAACAACCTGAACATCCATGGTGATGCTGTCTGATGCAGATACGCGCAGGAAGTCGAGGTGAGTAGCAGTATCCATCAGTGGATCATACTGGGAGTCTTTTAACAGTACGGTGTTTTTACCACGCGAACCTGCAACCTTGACTTCGATCATAGAGGTATGGAAGTGCTCTTCGTTAAGCAGCTTGCTTACAGTGTTGTAATCCATTGTGATGGCAATATCAGGCTTGCCTCCACCATAAATAATGCCCGGCAGTTTGCCTGCACGGCGCAGACGGCGTGTAGCTGCTCTGCCAGTTTCTTCGCGAAGTCCTGCTTCAACAATATAATCACTCATGGTGAATCCTCCAAAAAAATGCACCGTCGGGTTATCCCGTCACGGTGTGCGTCGGTTTAGCTCTACCCGACGCGGGCGCGCACTCTAGGGGGGCAATCAAAAAAGTCCAATACAAGGATGGGCCTGCGTTTCCTTTTGGAATCTTATGGCACCCTGAAATATCACGTTTGACCCGGTTTCCCTTGAGGCGTGGACTGACCTGCACATCTTTCCCATGCGTTGCAGGCATATCAAAGCCCTGTGCTTTCACACGGCCTTTTATAGGGTTAAAAAATTCAAGTTTATGTGTTTATTCTCGATAGTTAATATAATGCACTTGGTCTTTATCAGTCTGATCTTATTTTTTAGCTGTCAATCTGCTCTCGCTGAAGGGAGTGGTATTGATGTCAATGCCGTACGTAGCGAGTTTATTCAGCCTGTTCCATACGCGCCTGGCCCGGATGATGGAAAGGCCTCGCTCGGTGAGACTCTGTTTCACGAGACACGTCTCTCGAGTGATAACAAGATCAGCTGTGCCAGTTGCCATGAACTTGATAGCGGTGGTGTGGATGGCTTGGTTCGCTCTATCGGTGTAGGCGGAGTAGAGGGCGATATCAATGCACCTACCGTGTTCAACGCGGGCCTGAATTATTCTCAATTTTGGGACGGCAGAGCGGATACACTGGAAGAACAGATCAACGGGCCGATCAATAACCCCAAAGTGATGGCCAGCAACTGGCCCGATGTAATCGCACAATTAAAGTCCGATCCCGGATATGTAGGTGAATTTAACGCGATCTATAATGACGGCATCACCGCTGACAATGTGCGCAATGCCATCGCAACATTCGAGCGCTCATTGAATGTGGTTGATTCCCGTTTCGACCAGTTTCTGCGTGGTGATAAGGAAGCGATCAGCAAGGATGAATTGAAAGGTTATGAACTGTTCAAGTCTTACGGCTGCGTGGCCTGCCATCAGGGGCAGAATGTTGGCGGCAATATGTTTCAGAAATTCGGTATAATGGATGACTACTTTGCTGACAGAAGTGCAGTGACCCGGGTCGATTTTGGACGATTTAATGTGAGCGGTGATGAAATTGATCGGCATGTGTTCAAGGTACCAAGCTTGAGGCTCGCAGTGTTGACCGCACCGTATTTTCATGACGGCAGTGCCGAAACGTTAGATGAAGCCATAAATGTGATGGCTAGATACCAGCTTGGCCGACATATTCTGGACGAAGATGTAGAATTGATAATCAAGTTTCTGGGCACGCTGGTGGGTAACTATAAAGGAAAACCACTTCGTGAGTAAGGGGAATTATCTGCATCTGCTCATTATTTCTGTTCTGTTAAGCGGACTTGCATTGATGTTTCATAAGAGCCAAACAATTGATTTAGATGTGTATTCTGAAACGGTCAACTCGATACAGCAGCTCAATGATTTCGATGGCTTGTTGAATCAGGATCTTCTTGAAGTGCGTTATCTGGCGCAGCTGAATATGGATGCTATTTCAGATCACAGTAAGCAGATGATGAAAAAAATAGCAGCAATGAAAGTTGCATTTACACAGCATGGTATCAGTTCAGGCAAAGATCTTGCCGATATAGAAACGCTACTCAAAGAGAAGGTTCGTCTGATTAATCAATTCAAATCTCATAGCGGTATTCTAAGAAACTCACTGCTATACCTGCCTGGTGCCGTCGATAAAGTGGAAGATGTGGTAAATGAGTATTTGTCACACAATTTAATGCATCTATTGGACACGCTTCTGATGTTCAATCTATCGCCCACCCCAAGGCTCGAGGAAAGTATTACATTACTTATACAGGAGCTTGCAACGTCCGACGGTGGAGGTTATGCAGATGAAATCGGGCATGTTCTCAAACACGCACGGGTGATGATCAGGGAGCACCAAGCTGTTCGCGAAATAGTGCAACGCCTGTTCGCAATAAAGACAGAACAAGCCATTACTCAGCTATATGAAGGATATGCCCGAGAGCATCATCTTGCCGTTGAGCAGTCGGAATATTATCGCAGCTTACTGTTTTTTTTCGTATTGGTACTGTTTTTCTACGTGTTGTTCCTATTCAGGAGACAAAATCAGATAGCCCGAAATCTGAAGCAAGCCCTCCGTGACTTTGAACTCGAGAAATACGCGATTGACCAGCATGCCATCGTTGCCATCACCGATACACGCGGAACTATCACCTATGCCAATGAAAAGTTCTGTGAAATTAGCAAGTATTCCAGAGAAGAGTTACTTGGCAATAATCACGATATCGTGAATTCCGGATTTCATCCCAAGGCGTTTTTCAGGGAGATGTGGCGTACGATTTCCTCCGGAAAAGTCTGGCATGGAGAAATACTCAATCGAGCAAAAGATGGGCAAACCTACTGGGTGGATACGACCATGGTGCCTTTCCTCGATAGTGATGGAAAGCCATACCAGTACATGGCTATCCGTGGCGATATTACAGGCCAGAAACATGCCAGAGAGGAGCTGGCGAGGGAGCATGCACTGCTTGACAGGGTGCTCACTACCATCTCTTCATATTCTGATCGGAGTGGATGTTGACGGTAAGGTTAACCTGTGGAATAAGGCGGCCGAAAAAGCTTTTGCAATCAGCTGTGATGATGTCTTGGGCAGCCCCTTCTCTAGCCTCGATATTAGCTGGGACTGGGAAGTGGTAGACCGAAGTGTTGTAGAGAGTCGGAATATTGGCGAGGCCAGACTGGATAATCTGAAATATTTACGTTCGGATGGATCAGACGGTTATATTGGGGCCTCGGTTTCAGCCATTTATGAGCAGAGGGAATTTATTGGGCTCCTGATTATGGCAGCCGATATCACCAAAAGAATCCAGCTGGGAAATCAACTGCAGTTGTCGCAGAAGATGACGGCGATCGGTGAGCTTGCCGCAGGTGTGGCGCATGAGGTGAACACGCCTCTGCAGTATGTGGGCGATAACATCCGGTTCCTGCGCGATTCATTTGCCGATATCCAGTTGTTGTGCAGAGAATATCAGGGTTTGAAGCATTATTGCACTGAGCAGGGGCTGGCAGTCGAGTGGATTGAAAAACTCAGTGTTGCCGAAGATGAAGCGGACATTGCCTATCTCTTTGACGAGGTGCCGCTGGCCATATCGCAGAGTCTGGATGGGGTGGGTAAGGCAAGCAGCATTGTCGCTGCCATGAAATCGTTCTCGCATCCGGGCAAAGACAAGGTGATGACCGATATCAACAAAGCCGTTGAAAATACGGTCACAGTTTCGCGTAACGAATGGAAATATGTGGCTGACTTAAAGACCGATCTGGATGAGAAACTGCCGTTGATTGAATGCCTGCCCGAGATCAATCAGGTGTTTCTGAATATGATTGTCAATGCCGCGCATGCGATTGAAGATAAACAGAAAGAAACGCCCGAAGAGAAGGGACTGATCACCATTCGTACCTCCCACATAGATACATATATCCAGATTGAGATCAGTGATAGTGGCAAGGGCATACCCGAAGAGCAGCAAAACAAAGTGTTTGATCCATTTTTTACGACCAAGGACGTTGGCAAGGGAACCGGCCAGGGACTCTCCATTTCTCACAATATCGTTGTCGACAAACATGGCGGTAGCTTGCAACTTTCCAGTGAGGTGGGCCGGGGAACTACGTTTACCATCCACATGCCAGTCAAACAGCTAGATCAGGGGAAAGAGTATGAGTGACAAGGTCAGTATATTATTTGTTGATGATCAGCAGGAGGTCCTGGATGGACTCAGGCGTATGGTGCGCAGTATGCGATCTGAGTGGGTGGCTGGTTTTGCGCTTGGTGGCGAGAAGGCTCTGGAGATGATGGAGAGCAAGGATTACGACGTGCTTGTGACCGATATGCGTATGCCGGGCATGGATGGTGCGGAGCTGCTTAAGCGAACAGTGGAAGCTCATCCACATATGATTCGGGTGGTGCTGTCTGGTCAGTATGACGTGGATAGATTTGTGGAGTCAGGTTGGCCGGCACATCAGTTTCTCTCTAAACCCTGCGAAGCAGATCAGTTAAAACGAACGATTACACATGCAATCAATATGCGCGGTCTGCTGGAAAACAAAGTGATCAGATCACTGGTTACGCGTGCCAGTTTTCTGCCAAGCCTGCCCAGAGTGTATCTGGAAGTTGAGCAGGAGTTAAAGTTAGCCAGCGCATCTATGAAAAAGGTGGGCAACATCATTGCCGAGGATGTTGGTGTCACGGCAAAAGTATTGCAGATGGCGAACTCCCCGATTTTCGGTTGTACAAGAAAAATTGAATCACCATCTCAAGCCGTTGTGATGCTCGGCGCGGACGTCATCAAATCACTGCTGTTATACCTGCAGACGTGTTCAAGTCTCATGTTGCCGGCTGACATCTCGCTGGAACGGATATCCTATCATGGTGTCAGGATTGCCATGCTGGCCAAGGCTATTGCCGAGATGGAAGGGCAGGACAAACACGTGTGTGCCGAGGCATTTTTGGCCGGTCTGCTGCAAAATATCGGCAGCCTGATCATTATCAGCTCTTTCCTGGAGCAGTATCGTCAGATTGAGAGAGAGTCCCGTGAGCATAATGAATCTGTATCGGCGGTGGAAAGGAGGGTGCTGGGTGCCAGCCATGCCGAGATCGGAGCCTATCTTATCAGTCTGTGGGGACTTTCTCCTACGGTGGCTGAAAGTGTTGCCTATCATGATAATCCATCCGAGTGTCCTGATGAAAAGATCTCCTTTGCCTTGACAGCCGTACATGTGGCCAATGCACTGGATAAAGACATCGGTTTAGGAGCGGCATTTGTAGAGAATGAGTTTGATTTTGACTATTTGGAAAAACTTAGTCTGCTTGATCACTTGCCACGCTGGCAGGAAAAATATCAGGCTATGTTTAAGGGGTTAAGCAATGGCAAAAAATAATAAAGTCCTGTGCGTTGATGATGAGCAGAACGTGCTTGATGGTTATAAACGCAGCTTGAGAAAGCGATATAATCTGCATACGGCGAATGGGCCGGAAGAAGGATTGAAGGCACTTCATGCAGAAGGCCCTTTTGCTGTTGTGGTATCGGATTATGCCATGCCGGGTATGAATGGAGTGGAGTTTCTATCGCAGGCAAGGAAGATCGCACCTGACACGGTTCGCATTATGCTCACGGGTTTCGCTAATATGGATAATGCCCTGGCTGCCATCAACGAGGGTAATATATTCCGCTTTCTAACCAAACCCTGCGAGCCTGATTCACTTGCCAAAACATTGGATGCCGGGCTGGAGCAGTATCGTCTGACGCGGGTGGAAAAGGAGCTGCTGGAGCAAACTTTGATTGGCAGTCTCCGGGTGATGAGCCAGATATTAAGCCTAGTCAACCCGATTGCATTCAGTCGCACATCGCGCATTAAATTTTATATGAAACATATGGCGACAGAACTTGGGCTCTCCAATGTCTGGAGCTATGAGGTTGCATCTATGCTTTGCGACCTGGGTTGCATTATGCTGCCGCCAGAAACCTTGTCCAAGGTGATGGCGGCTGAAAGGCTCAATAGTAATGAGGAAATAATCTTTAAGTCTCATCCTGCCCTTGCTGCTGAGCTGCTAAGTAATATTCCGAGACTGGGAAAGATTTCAGGCATGATAGCACACCAGCAACTGAAGTTCTCGGACAGCAGTGCCGCCTGCGGGAGTGTTCATGCATTGCCTGAAGACAAGGTGGAGCTAGGTGGCATGATGCTCAAGGCTGCCATCGATTTTGATCTGCTGACATCACAGAATCACCCGATAAATTCAAGTGTGACGATTATGCAGGGCAGAACAGGCGTATATCATCCCATCATTCTGAAAGTCTTGAATAATATTCAACTGATTGAACGTAAAATGGATATTCGAAGCCTGAAAATGCGCGAGATTCAGGTAGGGATGATTGCCGATGAGGAGATTAAAACTATAAGTGGTTTGCTTTTGATGGCTAAAGATCAGGAGGTGAACAAGCCAATCATGGAGCGGCTGCGCAGCTTTTCCCACACGGTGGGGGTAGTCGAACCCGTACGTATGCGTATTCCTTTATAGCGCTCTTATAGCTCATCAGCCACCGCATCGTTGACAAAAAAATCGATCAAAATCATCGCTATACTGTTCAAATGCGGCGAACAAGGCATTGCAAACGACAGCTACATACATGGTTCAGGCATCAGGTAGAGAGGTTGGCAAGCCACTGGGATAAGCGTTTACATCTCAGCGTTCATGGTCATTCTGAGCTTAATCTGCTTGTATATTACGGGATGCCAGCTGCAGTAGTGTGGTCGCCAGAACAGAAGCGCCGTCGGCAATCTGCTGAGATGACGCATATTCATCCGGTGAATGGCTGATACCACTCCGGCAGGGGATGAAAATCATGCCGACAGGGATAGCTGAGCCGTTGCGGCGTTGTTGTCCAGCCACTACGGCGGCATCGTGCCAGGCGCCGCTTGGCATGTGTGCATGAGAAAGTTTCAGATCATCGCAGGCATCCGTGATCTGCTGCTGAATGTTCTCATTTAGCGTACCGATACCTGACTGATCGGAGAATGTTTCGATGCGTGCGTTTATGCCGAATTCAGCAGCGGTGTTATGAATGAGTATCTCTGCCTGCCGGTAGTAGGCTGCAACTTCGTTGGCATCGGCGCCGCGAATTTCATGAGAAAAGAAGGCCGCGCCACTGACCTTGCTGACTGCATTGTTATAGATGGCAAGGTTCTCATTTTTATCGCCATGGCTATTGATGACGCCGATGGTCTGAACCAGATCAAAACCGTTAGTAATATTCTCGTGCACAAGCTCATCAAGTCGAACATGCATATAGGCCATGGCCAGGTTGCAATCTTGTCTGTAACGGTTGCCCATGGGTGTGGCTCCCGAATGATCAAATGTGCCACTTAAGCTTATCCAGCTGCGCCGTGAGCCACGAATGGCTGTGACAATACCGATATTACGCTGTTCTGTTTCCAGTAATTTTCCCTGTTCAATATGCAATTCGATATAGGCGGCAATATGTTCTTTTTCATCTGCTGATATGGATGGTGTGCTGTTTTCTATGGCAGCTGGATCAGCATGCTGGTCGGACATGGCTTCACGCAGGAGTTTGCCCCGGCACTTCATGGTAAGGCTGGATGGAGATAGCTGGCCGAATGCAGCACGTGAACCAATGGAGGTGATACCGAAAGCAGCTGACTCTTCTCCGCGCCAGATGCGCAAGCGTAGCCCATGATGAAGTGGGGGAGTCAATTTCGCGATGCTTTGCAGGGCAACAAATCCTGCAACTACACCAGCCAGGCCATCGAAGTTGCCGCCGCAGGGCACGGTATCGACATGTGAGCCGGTCTCAACCCACTGCTCGAAAGCCCCCGAGGTTTCAATGATAAGATTGCCCAGGTTGTCGTAATGGTGCTGTAAGCCGGAAGCTTTCGCCTGTTCTGCAAAATATTGCATGACGCAGCTTTCTTCGCCTGAATAGGCTGGGCGATCAAAGCCACCTTTTTCATCACCGCCCATGCTGTTGAGGCGGGCATAGTGGGCGGTAATTGATGCCGCATCAATGCGGAGGGGCTTTACAGGCTCAGTTGAGGGGATTGCAGAACCTTCGCTTATTCGTACAGACTGGAGATTGAGCGGGCATCATAAATGCGCGTGATCGCTTCACCCATCAGCGGGGCAATCGAGATGATGCGCACTTTACCCGTGTCCATGATCTGATCCGGCTGCATGATACTGTCGGTAATGACCAGTTCAGTCAGGCATGAGTTAGCCAGGCGTTCTGCGGCAGGGCCTGAAAGTACACCGTGCGAACAGTAGGCGGAGACCTTGGTAGCGCCTCGTTCAAGCAGGGCTTCAGCTGCGCCGCAGAGTGTGCCAGCGGTATCTACCATATCATCAATGAGAATGCAGTGCTTGCCTGCAACATCACCGATGATGTTCATGACTTTGGCGACATTCGGCGCAGGGCGGCGTTTGTCCACAATGGCCATGTCTACATGCAGGCGATTGGCCAGCGCGCGGGCGCGCACGACACCACCTACATCGGGTGATACGATCATAATGTCATCGAGGTCATTTTTTTCTTCAATGTCTTTGGAGAACAGCGGAATAGCAAAAATATTATCCACAGGAATATCGAAAAATCCCTGAATCTGGGTGGCGTGCAGATCCAGTGTTAACACACGGGTAGCACCTGCGCGGGAGATCAGATCGGAAACCAGCTTGGCCGAAATCGGTGTGCGGCCAGCGCTCTTGCGATCCTGGCGCGCATAGCCGAAGTAGGGGATGACGACACAGATATTGCGGGCTGATGCACGTTTGGCTGCATCAATGAAAATCAGTAATTCCATCAGGTTGGCATTGCATGGTTTGCTGGTGCTCTGGATGAAAAATGCATCCAGACCGCGGATACTTTCTCTCACTTGCAGGAAAATTTCACCATCTGAAAAACGCTGGAAATAGAGGTCGCCCAGTGGATGATCAATATGATCGCAGATGTCTTGAGACAGAATAGGGTTGGAGGTGCCTGAAAAAAGCCGAAGTTTTTCGTGGAACATGATCACACCTCCGTGTAATGCGCGGTATGCCTGTTCGGCAACCGGTGTATTCTGTCTAATGGATGCTCTGAAAATCAGAGTATCCGTGCAGGCTATGGGTGGCCTGCTAACATCATGCACAGTAAGTGTTTGATGTCGTAAGCAATGTAAAGTGACAGGTGCCTGGGGCACTTGTCCTGTGGGCGGCTCTGATATGAGCCTGTCGCGCAGCGGCTGCCTCATTGCACTATCCTGTACAATGATGCCTTTGCACGCTGAAAAACTATATGGATGTATAGTTTTTCAGCGTATCCCTAATCAACTGGCTGGGACGGCAGGATTCGAACCTGCGCATGACGGGATCAAAACCCGCTGCCTTACCGCTTGGCTACGTCCCAGTACTTTTGTGCCTGCAGCGGATGCTTCGCGTGCATACCGCCAACGTGTGTCCAGGTCGCCAGACCTTGCTGTTTCAGAACATCGGCCATTTCACTGGCCTGATGATTTTCATCAAACAGAGCGACACAGGTTGAGCCGCTTCCACTCATCCATGCTTTTTCCGAGTGATTTCGCAGTTGCTGTAACAGTTTCGAAACCTCAGGACTCAAGCTGCAAGCGCTGCCTTCGAGATCATTTTCTCCAAGGCTGCGTAAGTCGCCGCGGATGGTATCCACCCCCCCAGGGCTGGTCAACGTGTGATCACCCGTTGCAACAGATTGATCAAAGTGACGAAACACCTCGGCTGTAGAAAGTCCCACGCCTGGCCAGGCCAATAGCAGCTGTTTATCCGGCAGATTGTGAGGGTAGTCCTGCAGCTTTTCCCCAATGCCAAGAGCCATGCTGGCTTTACCAAACAGGAAGCATGGAATGTCTGCGCCAAAAGGTGTGGCAAATGCAATGAGCTGCTCGGTACTTAAATTGCTCTCCCACAGGCTGTTGGCAGCTATCAGTGCTGTTGCCGCATCGGATGAGCCGCCGCCAAGCCCCGCCTGCTCGGGAATGTTTTTTTCAATATGAACTCTCAAGCCCTGCTGGACACCGCAGTGATCTTTGAAGGCTTGCAGTATCTTAAAGACCAGGTTTTTTTTACCGCTGAGATGTGCTTTTGAACAGCTGATCTGGATGCTGTCCGCTGCTTCAAAGCTCAGCAGGTCTCTGGCCTCAGTGAAAGCAAAGCTGGTATCAAGTTCATGCATGCCATCTTCACGTATCCCTGTGACATGCAGATGCAGGTTGATTTTGGCTGGAGCCGAGAGGTGTATCATGATGACCGGATAATCAGTGTGGCACGACGACCATGCAGGATGTCGGTCATGATCAGTCGCTGCTTCTCTGTGTCCCACTCAATCCGTATCAGGCTTCCGGAAGCCTTGCTTTCCCATACGGCTTTCTTTTTTTGTTTGAAATGTGCGGGCATTTTGCCAAGTAACAGACTGGCCAGTTGTTGCGGTGGCAGTACGATGCCTTGAGCACTGAGCTGCTGCTGGTCAATATTGTTCCACTGCACGCTGTTGTTATTCCTGACTTCCATAAGGCCGTGCAACCAGCGGAATTCGACCACGGTGCCGGTAACAGCATGGGTGAGCCGTAACCAGCCTGATTCAGGGGATGGTGCTTTCCAGTTAACGATGACCTGCCAGCGACGTTTGGGTTCAATGACAATAAGGCGCCCTGAAAACTCAGTGTAAGGGCCTATGCTGATTGCAGAGTCAGTATCGATTTTTTTTGTGCAGCCCGTCGCTAAGAGGGTTAACAGTATGAGCAAGGCCGGGGAAAACAGGCGGTGAGTCAACGGCATCACGGTTGGGGTTCCAATCCGCCGCTAATTTTACCTTTTAGCTGTTTGTTATTGTCCGAATTCAGCTCAATGGCTTTTTGCCATGCCCGGCGGGCAGAATCGAAGTCGCCATTTTTCCACAGTATGTCACCCAAGTGTTCGAACATGATGGCATCATCAGAAATGCTCGCAACTGCCTGTTTCTGGCTTACCAGTGCTGTGGCATAATCACCTTTCTTATAGTAGACCCATGCCAGTGAATCCAGATAATAACCGTCCCCGGGTTTTTCCTGCAGGGCGCGTTTGATTAAGGCTTCTGCTCTGTCCAGATGTATACCCTGGATAGCATAGGTGTAACCCAGAAAGTTGAGTGCTTCACTATGTTTGGGATGTTTAGCAATGACGCGGTTGAGCATGATCACAACACCGTCATACTGTTTCAGGTGTTCGAATGCGACAGCCCTGTTAAACAAAATTTGTGGGTAAATGCCATCATTTGCGAGCAGGTGTTCCGTGTAGGATATGACGTTTTTATTTTTCCCCTGTGCAAGCCAGATGCTGCTTAACATCATGAAAGCTTCTAAATTTTCGGGGTCGGTGCTGACGACGCTGAGTAACCGTTTTTCAGCCTGTTTGGTTTTTCCGCTGCCAAAATCAATGCCAGCCAGGCGAACCTGAGCCTCTTGACCCATGCTGCTTTTCGGATTGATGCTTTCATAGACTTGTCTGGCTTGCTGAGGCTTCTGTAGTGCCTCAAGACTGGTTGCGTAATAGAAGCGGGTCTGATCTGTCGGTTCTGCCTGCAACAGTCTGCTGAATATTTCTTCAGCTTTTTCAAAATCCTGATGGCGAAAGTAGAGCATGCCGAGAGAACGCAGTATGTCGGGGTTACCGCCCGACTGTGTATCGGCATCCCTATAAATCAGAATCGCTTCTGCGATACGATTTTGTTCGGTCAGCATTTTTCCCAAGGCGTGACTGACACGCATGGCTTGGGGATAGGGGAGTAAAAACTGACGCAGAATATTTTCAGCATCTTCAGCTCTGTTTTCTTTCAAAGCGATACCGCTGAGCATGATAGCTGCGGTATCACTTTCCGGTTCCAGCATCAGCATGCGTTTCAATGAAACTCTGGCAGCCATCAAGTCATTTTTCTTTAACAGCAGCTGGGCCTGTAACAAACGAAGCTCGGGCAACTCATCTGCTGCTATGGCTTGATTGATAGCAGCCAGGGCCTCATCCACGCGATTCTGGTTGGCTAAAATGCGCACCTGAATTTCGCGGGCCATGACATGTGCAGGACGTGTTTTGAGAAACGCATCCAGCGATGATAGTGCCTGATCCATGTTGCCTTGGGTGACAAGCATTCTAATCTGGGTCAGTTTAAGTTGCTCAAGCTGTTCAGCTGAAAGTGTGGGTGCTTTTGACAGTTCAGCGATGTGTTGCTCGGCGTCAACTGGTCTGCCCGTCTGCAGCAGCAATGCAGCCAGTTGCAGGTGCGGAGTCATGGCCGAGGGTTCCTTTTCGACCAAGGCGGATAACAGCTCAATGGCAAGCAGATGATTACCTTCTTTCAGTGCATCCTGCGCGGCAAGATATAGAAATGCTGTATCCATTTGCCTGAAATCGGCACGGGTTACAGTTGTTGGTTTATCTGCGCTCTCTTGTGTGTCTGGTTTCTGCATGCCGCATGCTGTTATTATAAGGGCACAAAGGATGGTAACAGCTGTCTGACGCATGAGCATTCTACACTTCCTTCACTTTGATGTTTTGAAATGCGTTGCTTTGATCGTTCAGGGCCCAGCTTCTGAAATCGCTAGCTTTGCCATCGCAGATGCTGACGATGGGGTAGGCAAAACCATCCCATGCACTTTCCAGATCCGTTGGCGATGGTTTGGCCGGGCAATCCGGATGCGAATGATACACGCCGATTATCTCCAGCTTTGAGCCACGAAACTCTTTGTCCACCGCTTGGTATCCGGCCGGATCAAGCTGGAACCGATCGCTGGCGCGTTCACTGTTGATATTGCTCACCTGACGGACTTCAGAGATGTTCCAGTTATCATTTGAGATGTTGCCTATAAGCAGGCCACAAATCTCATGTGGGAAACCTTCTTCACCCTGCTGTTTGATTGCCTGAAGGCAGCTGGCTGGAATATTGAATTGTTTGCAGTTTGGGCGTTCATCGATAACCGACAGATACTCCGGGCTGGTGAAACGTTCAGGTTCATAAGCAGGTGTAGTCACGTGATTGCTCCGGTTTTGCACAAGGAATTGGTCTTTCATTACGAACCCAAGCTAACCCGGAATCCGCCGGTGAAAAGACAAAAAAAAGGGAGGGCCAAAGCCCTCCCTTTTTGATGAATAGATTGAATCTTAACGCTTGGAGAACTGTGGAGCACGACGTGCTTTTTTCAGACCAGCCTTCTTGCGTTCAACCTTACGTGAGTCACGCGTCAGGAAGCCCAGGGCTTTCAACGATGGACGAAGGCCAGAATCATATTCAAGCAGAGCACGGGCAATGCCGTGACGGATGGCCCCAGCCTGACCGGAGACACCACCACCGAATACATTAACGCGAACATCAATGCGGCCGGTTAACTGTGTTTCGGTTAGTGGCAGAATTGCCTGCTGGCGAATGATTTCAACTGGGAAATAGTTCGCCAGTTCGCGGCCATTGACCAGGATGTCGCCTTTGCCTGGCTGAATGATTACACGGGCTACACTGCGCTTGCGGCGGCCAGTGCCGCGATAAGTTGTTTCTGCCATCGTTAATTCCTCTGTCTTCTTTTGCTTAGTTCAGTTTCATTGCTTCAGGCTGCTGGGCTGTATGCGGGTGATCTCCACCTGCATAAACTTTCAGCTTCTTCAGCATTGAGCGGCCCAATGGGCCTTTTGGCATCATGCCTTTAACAGCTAGTTCAATGATGCGCTCCGGATGTTTTTCACGCTGTTTCTCAAGCGTAATACTTTTCAAACCACCGGCGAAACCAGTATGACGGTAATAAATTTTAGCCGCCTCTTTGTTGCCAGTCACTGCAATTTTTTCTGCATTGATCACGATTACGTGGTCACCGCAATCGGCATGCGGCGAGTACTCAGCGCGGTGTTTACCGCGCAGTAGCGTTGCAATCTGAGTAGACAGACGGCCCAGAATAAGGTCAGTGGCATCTACGATGTACCATTTGCGCTCAACATCGCCAGGGCGAACAGTCCAAGTGCTCATATATTTCTCCATATTTGCGGTCATTCTGACAGACCGTAATATCGGGGTCTGTCCTGCAAGGGCGGCGCATTATAAGTGGGGTATGCTTGATGTCAATTGCCTAAACAGACAGTAGGGGCTGTCTTGGCCTTACAAACGGATGGCCTTACTCACTATTTGCAAAATATGGCGAATTTCTTGCTTACTTACAACCTTTATACAATTCGCAAACAAGTCATTGCTCTGGGGACGAACAGAATATGAAGGATATTAATTCGGATGCAGATCATCACGTTCACTTAAATGTGCCCAGAAAATTCCTCAATGAACTATTGTTTGATACAAGGACATTAGCCGGACGTATAACCAACTGGGCTATGCTTACGCTTATCATGGTGGTGGTTACCGCTGCCATGCTGAACACGGTAACTGGTTATAACAAGCAGTGGGGGCAGCTGATTGGCCAGTTTGAATACATGGTGTTGTGCATATTTTCTGTTGAATATGTATTGCGTATTTATGCAGCAAGAAATCGCTGGCATTATATTCGCAGCTTCAATGGCATCGTTGATTTGATAACAGTATTACCGCTGTTTATTGTCGGCGGATCCTTTGTTCTTGTGCGTTTGTTGCGTCTGGCTCGCGTGATCAGGGTGGCAATTTCATTCCCGGTGGTGCGTGCGTTGTTCGCCTCGCTCAGAGGGTCTCTCAGGTTGTTGATGGGTGTGTTGGGCACCATCGGCCTTATCTCTGTGATGGTCGGCAATTTGATCTTCATGCTTGAACCGCAGACCTATTCCAACGCTTTTGAGGGGGTCTGGTGGTCGGTGGTGACAATGAGCACGGTCGGTTACGGGGATTTTGTGCCCCAGACTGCTGCAGGCAAGATGCTGGCGACCTGCCTGATCATGTCCGGCATCTGTATGTTTGCCATGGTGACTGCTGTGATTTCGGTCAAGGTCGGTCGCATGATCAATGACTCTGCCAAATGTGTTGCCTGCAAACACGGTATTGCTCCTGATTATCTGTATTGTCCGCATTGTGCCACGGCACAGGAGCAGGCGCAGGCTGAACAATTTCAAGAGGATGACGATTAGATAGTAAAGCATCTTTCGGGAAGCGGGTTGTTCCGCTATCATGCCGCCCTCTCGTAGATACATGGGTAGTCGGAGGTAGATTGCATGAATGATCAACTGCTTGGAGAAGGCCTGACCTTTGATGATGTGCTGCTGATACCACAGGCAAGCAGCGTTATGCCTCGAGGGGCTGATACCTCAGCACAAATGACCAAAAAAATCCGCCTGAATATTCCGGTGATTTCTGCAGCGATGGATACCGTTACCGAGTCGGGTACGGCTATTGCGCTGGCTCAGGAAGGCGGCATCGGAGTCATTCACAAAAACATGTCACCTGCCGAGCAGGCAGCTGAAGTCAGGCGTGTAAAACGATTTGAGGCAGGAGTGGTGCAGGAGCCTTTGACTGTAACGCCTGAAACCACACTTGCACAAATGCATGCACTTGCCGCCGAACACGGTTTCTCAGGATTTCCTGTGCTCGATAACGATGGCAAAGTGTGTGGTATTATCACCAATCGTGATATCCGCTTTGAACGTGATCCAAACAGCAAAGTTGCGTCCATGATGACGCCGCGAGATCGCCTGGTTTCTGTTGAACATGGTGTTGATCTGGATACCTGTAAAGATCTGTTCCGTTTGCATCGCATTGAAAAACTGCCGGTTGTGGATGCAGCGGGTCGCTTGCAGGGCATGGTTACTGTTCGCGATATTGAAAAGGCTTCAGCCAATCCGAATGCCGTTCGGGATGACCTTGGCCGTCTGCTGGCTGCTGCTGCCATTGGTGTCGGTGATGCCGAAATGCAGCGCTTTGAAGCACTGTACGCCGCTGGCGTGGATGCGATTATCGTGGATACCGCTCACGGCCATTCGCAGGGTGTGATCAATCAAGTGCGTGAAATCAAACGACAGTATGGTGATAAAATTCAGGTCATAGGCGGTAATATCGCTACAGCTGAGGCCGTACGTGATCTGGCCGATGCCGGAGCCGATGCTGTGAAAGTGGGTATTGGCCCGGGTTCAATTTGCACGACACGTATCGTTGCAGGCGTGGGCGTGCCGCAGCTGACTGCTGTGATGCAGTGTGCTGTTGCTGGCAAGGATGTCGGCGTACCGGTGATAGCTGATGGGGGCATCAAGTTCTCTGGTGATTTTGCCAAAGCCATGGCTGCCGGTGCTTCGACCTGCATGTTCGGTTCCATGTTCGCCGGTACCGAAGAAGCGCCCGGTGCCAAAATTCTATATCAGGGTCGTACCTATAAAGCATACCGTGGCATGGGTTCGATCGGTGCGATGAAGCAGGGCAGTAAAGACCGCTACTTCCAGGGTGATGTGGATGAAGCGATGAAGCTGGTTCCAGAGGGTATTGAAGGTCGTGTGGCTTATAAAGGCCCGCTTGGCGATATTTTGCACCAGTTGGTTGGCGGCTTGCGTGCTGCCATGGGTTATACGGGTGCGGCGAGTATTGATGAGTTACACCAGCGTGCCAAGTTTGTACGTATTACCGGCGCGGGCCTGCGAGAATCGCATGTGCATGATGTCACGATTACTGAAGAAGCCCCGAACTACCGCTTCGAATCTTAATTGATACGGCATCGGACTCCTGTCCTCTGCCTTGGACGCCGAATGAAAAGCGCGGTTTTCATTCAGCTCACTGAAGCCACCCCTGTATGGGTGGTCATCAACCGTCCAATCAAATGTATTCCGCGATAGTTGAGGAAAAAATGGAAAAGATTCTGATTCTGGATTTTGGATCCCAATACACACAGCTGATCGCACGCCGTGTGCGTGATGCAGAAGTTTTTAGTGAACTTCACCCATGGGATATGAGTGAAGAAGATATTCGAGCATTTAAACCGTCAGGCATTATTCTTTCCGGTGGTCCAAATTCCGTCTATGAAGATGAAACCCCCAAGGCGCCTGCAGTGGTGTTTACGCTGGGGGTACCGGTACTCGGTATCTGTTACGGCATGCAGACCATGGCTGCCCAGCTTGGTGGTACGGTGGAAACAGGCCATGCACGTGAGTTTGGTTATGCCGAGATTTTGAGTAGCGGTGATTCGCCTCTGTTGCGCGGTATCGAAGATAAAGAAAATGGCGTGTTAGATGTTTGGATGAGTCATGGTGATAAGGTTACGGCCTTACCCGATGGTTTCCGTGTCCTTTGCAGCAATGATTCTACTCCGATTGCTGGCATGGCCGATGAGAGCCGTCACTTCTATGCTTTGCAGTTTCACCCGGAAGTTACCCATACGAAACAGGGAACAGCAATAATCTCCCGATTTGTGCATGACATTTGTGGCTGTGGGCGTGACTGGACTATGCCCCATTATATTGATGAAGCAGTTGCACATATCCGTGAACAGGTGGGTGATGAAGAAGTGATCCTGGGCCTTTCCGGCGGCGTAGACTCATCGGTGGCGGCCGCATTGTTGCAGCGCGCGATAGGTAGTCAGTTAACATGTATTTTTGTTGATAACGGCTTGCTGCGCTTAAATGAAAGCGAGCAAGTCATGGCGATGTTTGCTGATAACCTTGGTGTCAAAGTGGATCGTGTTGATGCGTCTGAGAAGTTTCTCAGCGAGCTGGCTGGTGTTTCCGATCCGGAGGCCAAGCGCAAAATTATCGGTCGTGAATTCGTGCATGTATTCCAGAAAGAGGCTGAAAGTATGCCTAATGCCAAGTGGCTGGCGCAGGGCACGATCTATCCGGATGTCATCGAATCGGCCGGTTCCAAAACCAAGAAAGCACATACCATCAAAAGTCATCATAATGTGGGTGGCCTGCCGGACACCTTGCACCTGAAGCTGCTGGAGCCACTGCGCGAGCTGTTCAAGGATGAGGTGCGTGAGCTCGGTGTGGCATTGGGTCTGCCGCGCGAGATGGTATATCGCCATCCCTTCCCCGGTCCGGGGCTCGGTGTGCGAATCTTAGGTGAAGTGAAAAAAGAGTATGCCGATCTGCTGCGTCGTGCCGATGCAATCTTTATTGAAGAGTTGCGTGCATCCGGCTGGTATGAAAAGACCAGCCAGGCATTTGTGGTGTTTCTGCCGGTGAAATCGGTGGGTGTGATGGGTGATGGACGTACCTATGAGTGGGTGGTTGCCCTGCGCGCTGTAGAGACTCAGGACTTTATGACTGCGCTCTGGGCTGAGTTGCCACATGCGCTGCTGGCCAAGGTGTCCAATCGTATTATTAATGAAGTGCGCGGTATCAATCGCGTGGTTTATGATGTGTCGGGTAAACCTCCGGCCACCATTGAATGGGAATAGTCGCAAAGGTTTCTTTGTCGCTTGCCAAATATGTAATTATCAGCTTTGATAAGCTTTAGATTGAATTATTGATAGGAGAAACAATGAAAAAAGTATTTATTCTTGCCTGTGTGGCCATGCTTGCGGCGTGTGGACAGCAGGAAGAGACAAAAGCTCCGGCACAGTCGCTTGAAAGTGATGATGCAAAACTCGCTTATGCCATAGGCATGGATATCGGCCAGTCGCTGAAAACACTGGGGTCAGATCTGGATCGGACTGCATTGGTAGCTGCCATCAATGATCGTCTTGATGGAGCTGAAAGCAAACTGAGCCAGGAAGATGCAGGCAAGATTAAACAGGCATTTTTCATTAAGCAGGCTGAGGAAAAAGCAGCTGAACAGAAAGCACTCGGTGAAAAGAACAAAACAGATGGTGAGGCTTTCCTTGCTGAGCATGCCAAGAAAGAGGGCGTTAGCGTCACTGAAAGCGGCCTGCAGTATGCCGTGATCAAGGCGGCAGATGGTGCCAAACCGGCAGCAACCGATAAGGTCACAGTGCACTACAAAGGAACTTTGATTGACGGTACTGAGTTTGACTCATCCGTCGCCCGTGGTGAGCCGATCAGCTTCCCTCTCAATGGTGTGATCAAAGGTTGGCAGGAAGGTGTACAGCTGATGAGTGTAGGTTCCAAATATAAATTGGTACTGCCATCTGATCTGGCGTACGGCGACCGTGGTGCAGGCCCAAAAATCGGCCCGAATTCTGTGCTGGTATTCGAAGTTGAACTGCTCGCTATTGGTGATGAAGCTCCGGCTACGGATTTGACACCTGAAGAAGCGGCAGCAAAAGCCATTAAAGAGGCCACCGGTAAATAACTAGATAAACACGACCTGCTTCGGGAGGTCGTGTCCTATGGCTGTTACCTTTTGTTCGTTTAATAGTACTTCCATTTAAATCCAACGTTGCAACAGGAGCTTATGGTGAAAGAAAAACTATTGAAGCAGTACCAGGTGTGGGATGCACCGACGCGGATATTCCACTGGGTGAATTTTACCACCGTCATTCTGCTGATATTCATGGGCTTGATGATGTTGTTTAAGAAGGACATGGGCATTACCAGCCTGGAAGCCAAGATCACGCTGAAAACAATTCATGTACTCATCGGTTATGTGTTTGTGCTGAATCTGCTGATCAGACTTGTTTGGGGGTTTGTCGGCAACCGTTTTGCACGTTGGAGCAATATTGTTCCTGGCAAGGGTTACGGCGAGACACTTTCCGGCTACCTGGCCAGTTTTAAGCAGGGTGACCCGCAGCAGTTTCTGGGGCATAACCCGTTGGGTCGCCTGGCCGTTGTAGTGATCATGCTTTCACTGATGGTGATGGCAGTGACAGGACTCACCCGTGCAAGTACCGATATTTATTACCCGCCGTTTGGTTTCGCTGTAGCTGAATATGTTGCTAAAGAAGGTGTAGACCCTGCATCGCTCAAACCATACGATAAAACTGGTGTGGATGCCGCGAAGATGAAAGCACTGGGTGAATTCAAGGAGCCGTTCGGTGAGATCCATCTCTACACGGCCTATTTCCTGATGTTCCTGATCCTGCTGCATATTATGGTGGTGGTGCGTAGTGAGCTGAAAGAGGAGAGCGGCTTAGTTTCAGCCATGTTCTCCGGCAAGAAAACCTTGTCGAAAGAGCCGGAAGATCTGAACAGCTGATTATATTTTCACAAACTGCAGAAACGAAAACGCCCCGCTAATAAGCGGGGCGTTTTTTTTATCATCCTGATATCAGATGTCACATCCATGTGGCATCGCCATTCACCCCTCCCGGCCGAATGGCAACCGGTATTAACCTGCGACAACCTCAAAGCAGCGCGGGCACAGTGCATTGTGCAGTGCATGCGCCGGTTCTGCAGGTTTGGAAACATTCCAGCAACGCGGGCATTTGATACCGTCTGCCGCCGTAATGGTGATGTTGTCGCCAGCTTCAACTTTGGCAACAATAAACAGCTGCTCCCAGCTTTCACCCAGTGATTCGGCAAATGCATGATCCAGACCTGGCACCGTGACTGTCGCAGCAATGGACGAGCCGACCACCTTATCCTTCTTGGCCAGATCCATGGCCGTATTGACCTGTTCGCGCACGGTAAAGAAGGCTTCCCATGCTTTTTCATCCACCTTGATATCGGCAGCCGGATGGAGGCTCTGCAAATGGATGCTTCGTTCATCGGAACCCGGCAGGTAGTCCCATGCTTCATCGGCCGTGAATGGCACAATCGGCGCAATCAGTCTGATCAGTGTGTCGGACAGGTCGTATAAGGTAGCACGTGCAGAAGCGCGACGCTTGGAGTCAAAGGCATCGCAGTAGAGGCGATCCTTGATGATATCCAGATAGAATCCGCCCAGATCAACCGAGCAGAAGTTATGCACTTCCTGATGGATGCGATGGAACTGATAGTGTTCATAAGCATTATGCACGACATGTTCCACCTGTGACAGGCGATGGCTGGCCCACTGATCGAGTGGTGTTCGTTCGGCAAGCGGCACAGCATCACGAACCGGATCAAAACCATCGAGATTACCGAGCAGGAAACGGATGGTATTACGGATACGGCGATAGGCTTCAGCCAGTTGTTTAAGGATTTCATCGGAGATGCGGATATCAGCTGAATAGTCGGCTGAGGCAATCCACAGGCGCAGAATGTCGGAGCCCAGTTGCTCAATGATTTTCTGCGGTGCAATCACATTGCCCTTGGATTTGGACATTTTATTACCATTTTTATCCACCACAAAACCATGCGTGAGCACACCTTTGAACGGTGCAACACCGCGCGTGCCTACACTCTCCAGCAGCGAGGACTGGAACCAGCCACGATGCTGGTCAGAGCCTTCCAGATAGAGATCAGCAGGGCTTTGCAGGTCGTTCCGATGCTCAAGTACACAGGCATGCGTGCTGCCGGAATCGAACCAGACATCGAGGATGTCGGTCTCTTTGGTGAAATCAGTGCCGCCGCAATCAGGGCAGGTGGCATCTGCAGGCAAGAATGCTGTTACATCCTTGGCAAACCAGACATCGGCGCCTGCGACTTCAACCTGTTTGGCTATGGCTTCAACAACGTCAGGCGTAGTGACTTTGTGTGAGCCGCATTCGCAACGAATGGCCGTGATCGGCACGCCCCAGTTGCGCTGACGTGATACACACCAGTCAGGACGCTGCTCCACCATGGCACGGATACGGTTTTCACCCCATTCCGGTGTCCATTTGGTTTTCTTGATTTCAGCCAGAGCCTTGTTGCGCAGGTCGTTGTTCTCCATGGAGATGAACCATTGCGGCGTGGCACGGAAAATAAGTGGTTTATGGCAGCGCCAGCAGTGCGGGTAGGAATGTTTGATCTGGCTGGTTTCCAGCAGGGCACCGCAGTCGCGCAGGTGATCGACCATCATGGCATTGGCCTGATACACATGGCGGCCAGCGACTACTGGTGTTGCTTCATCGAACACGCCGGTATTGCCAACCGGGTTAAAAACGGCCAGACCGTATTTCATGCCGATTTCGTAATCTTCCTGGCCATGGCCCGGTGCGGTATGTACCGATCCGGTTCCCGCTTCCAGTGTTACATGAGCACCAACCAGAATCGGAGCATCCTGATCCAGATACGGATGGCGGAACTTACGCTTATCCAGCTTGTCGCCGGTAAAGCGGGCGATCACTTCACCGTTGGCGCCAATGGCCTGCATGACACCGTCGCGAAGTTCTTCAGCCAGGATCAGGATTTCTCCAACTTCGAGGTTGGCATTGTCACCTGTATCGGTGATTTTAACCGCTGAGTATTCGATGGACGGGCCAACAGACACAGCGAGGTTGGCAGGGATGGTCCAGGGTGTCGTGGTCCAGATGACGATAGAAACATTACCGGTCAACTCAGCAGCGACATCCGTGAGGTCTTCGCCTGCGGTAAACTTTACATAGATGGAGTGCGAGGTGTGGTCCTCATATTCCACTTCTGCTTCAGCCAGAGCTGTGGCACAGGATACGCACCAGTGCACAGGTTTTGCACCCTTATACAGGCCGCCATTCGCAAGGAAACGGCCGATTTCACGTACGGTATTGGCTTCGAACTTATAGTCCATGGTGACATATGGGTTGTCCCAGTCACCCGTGATGCCCAGGCGTTTGAATTCTTCGCGCTGTACATCAATCTGCCCTTTGGCATATTCGCGGCACTCGCTACGAAATTCAGAATCGCTGATGTCTTCTTTCTTGCGCTTCTTCTTTTTGAACTTCTCTTCCACCTTCAGCTCAATCGGCAGGCCATGGCAATCCCAGCCCGGCACATAAGGCGCATCGAATCCAAGCATGGTGCGTGAACGAATCACGATATCTTTGAGAACTTTATTCAGGGCATGGCCGATGTGGATGCTGCCGTTGGCGTAAGGCGGTCCATCATGCAGGATGAATTTCGGGGCACCCTTGCGCGCTTCACGAATCTGCCCATGGAGATCTTCATCTTCCCACTTTGCCAGCCGTTTCGGCTCACTCTGCGGTAGCCCACCACGCATCGGAAAGTCGGTTTTCGGCAGGAAAACGCTGGATTTATAATCGAATGTTTCTTGCGATTGTTTGTCGTTGGCCACAGTCATACCCCAGTATCAGTTAA
Organism: Mariprofundus sp.; assembly: GCA_021772835.1. GTDB lineage: Bacteria > Pseudomonadota > Zetaproteobacteria > Mariprofundales > Mariprofundaceae > Mariprofundus. The sequence continues at coordinate 7,115 of JAJFLE010000084.1, read as the reverse complement.
AACGTTGCGCATGATAGGCAATATATGGGCTTTTGTCTCACCCATCTGTTTAGATACACAATGAATGTTTACTGGCAGGACGAAGGCGGTGAAAATTGTTGTGGAATATCAAGCGAGAATGGCTCTTGCTGCCTCGCAGTCTTTGGCAATCTGTTCGGCCAGATCGGCATGGCCGGTAAATTTTCGATCTTCACGAATGCGTTGAATGAAGCTGACATTTAGATTGTGATCATACAGATCAGGAGAATCATCGAGCAGGTGGGTTTCCAGCAGCAGCGTACGACCATTAAAGGTGGGACGGTAGCCGAGGTAGGCCGCGCCATTCCACTGTGTATCACAGGAGTTGGCACGCACGGCATAAATGCCAACCGGAGGGTGGGCAAGGTCGGCAACATCAACATTGGCGGTGGGAAAATTCATCTCTCGTCCGCGTTTGTCACCATGCAAAACCGTACCGGCAATCGAATAGTCGCGGCCGAGCAGTTTTTTTGCCAGCTCGAAATCAGCCGCTTCAACGGCAGAGCGGATACGCGAGGATGAGACCACGCCACCAAGCATTTCAAATGCCGAAGCTTCAGTGACGTTAAAATCCTGTGTTTCGCCGAGTCTGCGCAGGTCATCCACATGACCCTGTCTGTCACGGCCGAAGGCAAAGTCGTAACCGACGTGAATATGTTTGAAGGTGAATGTCTCATGCAGGGTGTTGGAAAATTTTTCGGCTGACCATGTGGCCAGCTCTCTGGTGAATTCCAGCAGCAATACTGCATCCACACCTGCGGCTTCCAGATACTGCAAACGCTCCTGCACATGGCAGAGGCGGCGTGGTGCTTCTTCAGGGTAGAGCACGGCACGCGGATGCGGCTCAAATGTCACAACTATCGTAGGTCCCTGGGCTGCCCTGGCATGGCCGTTGGTCTCAGCCAGCACCTGCTCATGGCCCATGTGCACACCATCGAAGTTACCAACGGTAATGGCACCGCCTTTGATGTGGGACAGCTTGGCTTGTTCCCATGAGTGAAAAATATGCATGGGAGCAATGGTAACGGCATGGATTCTGTTTATACAGATTTTCGTCTGCAACAGGAAAGCCGTTAGTGGTATGTTGTGAAACCCGTGCTGCCTGCAGTGTGCCACAGACGATTGACGATTTTCTGATTTGATGCACCTGCTTGACATATGTAGCCGTCGTTCAATATTATACGACGTTCAGTTAATGGCGGAGGGTGACATGGTGAGCGCAGATATGGGGCGTAGGGAGCGTAAACGCAGAGACACGGTAGACCAGATTGCTGAAATTGCCTGGTTACTGTTTGAGCAATATGGGTTTGGAAACGTGACCATGGAAGCCATTGCAACGGAAGCTGATGTTGCCAAAGGCACGCTGTATAAATATTTTCCGGTCAAGGAAGCCTTGCTGCAGCACTACTTTCACAATGAGCTTAAGCAGCAAAAACCTCAACTGATGGAGTCCCTTGCACAGATTCCAGAGTCCGCACAGCGTATGAAGCACTTTCTTGCATTAAGTGCCGACTGGTCGGAAAAACGCCGGCAATACATGCCGCACTATCTGCATTTTCGAATGAATTCGGCCTCAAATTCAGGATCACAGCAGCGCAGCGGTATCGATAAAATCTTTACGGAGCTGATCAGGCGAGGGATTGAACGTGGCGAGTTTCGTCTCGACCTGCCACTGGAAAGCGCTGTCTACTACTTCTCATTTCTCTACTTTGGCGCACTCATACGCTGGATCAATAACGACGACACTGCATTGAACGATGAGTTCTCTACTGTTTTTGACCTGTTTCTCAATGGTTACGGAGCCAGCCGGTGAGTGGCCCGTTGTTGCTCAGGCAATGGGATGAAATCATCGCTGCAGGCGTGGAACAGGCTGGCGGCAAAGGTTGGAATCTGGCGCAGCTGGCTCGCTACGGATTGCCTGTTCCCAAAGTCATGATCATTCCCGTCAGGGTCGCGCAGCAGTGGTTGGGCAATTCAGGTTTGAAAGAATCGGTTGCCCAGGCTGTAGAGTGCATGCTCAACGATGGCAATCAGGAGTTGCTGCTCGAACTGCAGGAGAGTCTGCTAAGTGTAGCACTGCCTGCTGGTCTGCTGCACTCGATCAACGAGGCGATCACTGACAGCAGCTGGCATGCACAGCCGTTGGCAATTCGTTCATCAGCTGCGGCCGAGGATTCCGCTACCGCGTCGTTTGCCGGCATTCACCGTTCCAGATTAAACGTGATCGGTGCGCAGGCAGTCGCTCGCAGTATCATTGAGGTGTGGGTGTCACAATGGAGTCCGGCGGCGGTTGTCTATCGTCACCGTATGAAGATAAAAGATCAAACTGCGAATATGGCTGTGCTGATCATGCCGTTGTTGTCGGCCGAAGCCAGCGGCATCGCTTTTACATGCGATCCTGTTTCAGGTCGTGATGACCGCACGGTCATCCACGCCAACTGGGGGCTGGGCGAGGCACTGGTCGGTGGCTTAACCGGCGGTGATGAAATCATACTGGCAGAAAGTCCACTGGACGGTTCGCTAACCATAGATCGTTATCAGGTTGGCGAAAAAAAGGTCACCACTATGCCAGTCGTCGAAGGCTGTGAGAGTGTAACCACATCAACCGAACGTGCCCGGCAAAGGGTGTTATCTGATCAAGAGGTTCTGAAGCTTGGCCGTCTGCTTCGAAATGCTGCGATTGCCATGGACTTCAGCGCCCCGTTTTTTGACCTGGAGTGGGTCCGTGACGCTCGGCAGTTCTGGCTGGTGCAGGCTCGCCCCGTTACCAGTCGGGGGAGGAATACATATGACGGCCTGTTGGGACAGCCCGATATCTGGTCGCGCGGCAACACCTGCGAATTGCTTCCCTATCCGCTGTCAGCTATTGACTGGTTTTACTCGCGTAGAATGGTGAACCTGCTGCTTGAGCAGGGTTTGAAGATGGCCGGTTATCCGCTTCAGCCCGGATTGCAGCGCGCCGGTTTGTTGAACGGCAGGCTGTATCTCAACCTGTCACTGATGCAGTGGGAATACTTCGCTGTGTTCGGGCTGGAACCACGGGCGACCAGTGATCTGATGGGTGGCCATCAGCCGGAAATTGATGTGCCCAAAGCGGATATACGGCAGAAGTTTTCCAGGCTAAAATACCTGATGCGTTACCTGATCGCCTCGGGAAAAATGCGCAAGCGAGCCGATTCAGCGCTGCAGCAGGCGCATGCCACCGCGAAAAGCTGGCGACTTCAGCCTGTTGCTCAAAATGAGCAGGAACTGTTGCAAAGCATACTTGATCAGGCCCGCTATGTTGGCAGTTCACAAGAGATCTTCTTCCTGCAGGCATCCAGCGGTGCCAGCATCTCCATGCTGGTGGATAAAATCAACAAGCTGCTGCCCGGCGAAGGCCATGCCATGGTGGCTGCCTTGCTTACCGGAGAAGAGCCAACGGTCACAGCCCGACAGGCCTATGCAATGGTTGAGCTGGCGCATACAGCCTTGCTCAATAAAGCTGCTCGGCAGTGGTTGGAAACGAAAAATCGTGATCAAAACTGGCGGCATCATTTGGCCGCGGATAATCCTTTCCGAATAGCATTTGAAGGGTTTCTTGAGCAATACGGTCATCGGGCTGTATATGAGAGTTACTTCCGCCATGCACGCTGGCGTGATGAGCCGGGTTACCTGCTCGACACTATCGCAGCGTTGATGCATACCGATATCGCTCCGCTCAGGCAGCGGCAACAACACAATGCCAAAGTAGCGCATGCGCGGTTAAAACAGAAGGCCCCCTTCTGGTTGTACCCGCTGCTGCGCAGTCTGATCAGAGGCAGTATTCGTGAGACCCATCACAGGGAGGCGGCTCGCAGCGCACTGATGGCATTGATGGAGGCGCAATGCAGGACAATTCTGGCCGTCGGCACGATGTGGCAGCAGCAAGGCCTGATTATTCAGGCTGATGACATATGGAATCTCACGGCGCCGGAGGTTTGCGATGTTCTCTCCGGAGAGGTTGATGGCGCAGGACTGAAGCCGCGCATTGCTGTCAGACAACAGCAGATGGCGGCCTGGGCTGAGGCGCCTGTTGATCCGGTCGTCATTGAGCATGCAGGAAATCGGAGTTCTGCTTATGTCGCTGCTGACCTGAAGGCGTCAACTGAGCAGACATTCAGCGGCGTAGCCGTGGGCAGCGGCAAGGCACAAGGTATTGCGAGATTGCTCAACTCACCGGTGGAGGGTCATCGTTTGCTGCAGGGAGAAGTTCTCGTTTCGCCTTCGACAGATCCATCCTGGACCCCGTTGTTTCTGAAGGCGGGTGCGCTGGTCATGGAGACAGGCGGTTATCTTTCGCACGGGGCAATCGTTGCAAGAGAGTTCGGTATTCCGGCAGTAGTGAATCTGCCGGGTATCTTCGATTTGATTGAGGAGGGGGAGCTGCTGGAGGTGGATGGATACCGGGGGGTTGTCACGCGTCTTGGTAAAACAACTGCAGGTGCCGGTTAAGGAAGCGCTGGTTTATTCAGTATGTCCGAGCTTGAGGTGAAGACCCGGAATCGGCACGATTGCCCACTATGGATATAGTGACACAGGGACTGGCTGGTGCTGTACTGGCCCAGAGTTTTTCGAAAGGGCATGAAACGCGACTGGCGCTGGTGATCGGTTTTCTGGCAGGCCTGCTTGCCGACATCGATGCACTGTTTACCCAGTCGGATGTGGATCCTTTGCTGCAACTTGATTTCCACCGCCATTTTACCCACTCGATATTTTTTATTCCCTTCGGTGGTCTGATCGCTGCCCTGCTGATGTGGCCGGTGTTGAAAAAGTATCTGCCATTCAAACGTCTGCTGCTGTTTACCACAGCCGGATATGGTACATCCGGGTTGATCGACGCATGTACTTCTTATGGTACTTCTCTGTTGTGGCCGTTGAGTGATGAACGTATCTCCTGGAATATCATTTCCATTCTCGATCCACTGTTTTCCATTGCGCTCATTGCTGCGATTGCCTTTGCTGCCGTGAAACGTACACCGCGATATGCCACCTTTGGCGTCTGCTTTGCCATCTCCTATATGCTGGTCGGATTAGCCCAACACGAGCGTGTGGAAGCCATGGCCATGGCTCTGGCAGAATCACGCGGACACACGGTGGAGCGCATCGAAATTAAACCAACGATGGGTAATCTGGTGTTATGGCGTTCGGTTTATGAGTCGGGCGGTTATTTCCATGTTGATGCTTTCCGGGTTGGCGTTGCCGGTGAAAAATTCTATATGGGCGAATCGGTCAAACGCTTTGAACTGACTGATCTGCCACAGCTGTCACTCGATTCGGTATTGGCCGGCGATATCAAACGCTTCGAATTTTTCTCCGATGGTTATATTACCCTGGTTCCGGGCGATAAACCTGTGATTGGTGATGCCCGCTACTCCATGCTGCCCACTTCCACGAAACCGATCTGGGGTATTGAACTGGATCTGGCCGAGCAACAGCGGCATACGCCGTTCAATCAATTCCACGACGCCTCCGATCTGACGCGGCAGACGTTTATCAGCATGTTGTTCGGTGAAGATGTCCGCATCGTCAAAGAAGAAGCCAGACCAGAACCGCAGGCCAAATCCGATTTCCCCGAAAAACAGATCTAACGCACAGGCTGATGCCATCATCAGCCATTTGTATGTCTCATGTTGGGAATACAGGAGTTTGATATGATGATTTTTGTAAAACCCTTTGTATCTTCCAGTGGTCACTTACAACGATTGCGCCGGACGTTAGGTTGCAACGGATTTTAGAAGAAGGCGTGCCTAGCAGTGCATGCGGAAAACTGATGAAGCATGTGTTGCAGACAAAGGCACAAGCAAGGGCGCAACAGCATTGATGAATAAATAGTCCGGGTTAAATGCTTATGACTCATTCTTTGTCAAAACTATCCACAATAATTGCCCCCATAGATGCTGGCATAGTGATAACTATAATGCGTTTCAACGATGTTATAGGGTCGTCCAGCAGAGGAAGTTTATCCAAACACAATAAAACCAAAGCAACAACCAACGCTGTCATGAAGTACGCTATCACTATACGGAAAATGAATACGGATAAACGAGATTTAATATTTTTCTGAAACACACTTTGGTAGGTAAAAAGGGTAAGAAACAGTACTGAGAGCGAGAACAACATTATTAGATTCTGAAAAGGCAATGTTTCTCCTAATCGCCATGCCTCTTCAGAAAAGGCAATGGGCACCGCGAGCGCAAATGCCCCCACAAATACCTGACTCGCATCTTCCATGTTAAAGCTGAATTTCATTGTATGTCCTTTCCATTTGCAGCCATTTAACTGATTAAATGTATAAACATCTTTTTACATAATAGTCATTATTTGCGCTCCTGTAGTTTGAGCGTTTTCGGCTAAACGGCAAGCATAAGAAGCTTCTGCTGTGTCTGGTTGTGACCGTGTTATGGCCAGGTGACAATGCACAGGCCCAGGCCGAATATCAGGATTGTCATCCTTGCTCACAGCTGCCGGGAGGCGATACCAGGAACGAAACGTAAACAGAAAATCCCCCCATTCCAGACCCGCCTGCAGTTACACGCGATTCCAGTTGCGTGAATATATACCGGAACGGCCATTGGATTGATGCATAAAGCCCGTATTGAATATTTTCCAGTGCATGTGGGGCAGCTTGATATCCATGGTTAAGCTGAGAATCAGTTCAGGCGCATAGTTGGTATCGCGAAACGGTGATGAACGAGAGCTATTATAGAGTTGCCAGTCGGACTGCTGGGTATAGGCAAACCAGAGGTCTATGGGAGAGGAGGATCGCTTGTTTCCAGCTGGTAGCAGGCTGCTTTATCGTTGCAGGCCAGGCGGGCGTCGGGATTGGTCATGTCGGTGCAGACGCTGATCCCGTGATCTGCACGTGCCTGTGTCCCGGCCAGCAGCAGAACACAGAGCAATATACAGCGATACCTGTTCATAAGTCCCTCCCGGTGGGAGGGTGTAAGAAATTTTGTGTAAACGGCTTTGGTTTACTGCCTTGGCATCCTGTCGTCGAATTGAATGCTAAAGCGGTTTAGTGCTGCTTTCCAATCTCTGATAGGCATCGTCCACTTTTTGCTGATGTTTTTCAACGC
>JAJFLE010000083.1 GCA_021772835.1 Mariprofundus sp. | reverse complement strand
CATACCAGCAGGAGCTTATCCTCACGGGTATGCAGCTGACTCCATGCTTCGAGAAGAGCAAGCGCAAAACCATCCTGATCAGCGGCCATTGCCATAGCCGGATGTCTGTTGCCGACAGCGATGCTCCAGTAACCCGATGCTGTATTATGCACCGAGTTGTGAAACTGGGTTGGTGAAACCGGGAAGCGCTGGTGTGCAATATCATTGCAAAGCTTGTCCGTGACGATGCTCTCTCCAAGCGAGGAAGTGAAAATCACAGGCAACTCGGAAGGCGAGACCCCTGCACTGCGGCAAGCACGTTCAGCGGCTGCAAAGGCCATTTTTGTGGCGGTGCTGGTCCTGCGTCTGAGTCTGGCCGGCAATAGTTCGGCTTGCATGTCGCAGTCTTCATAGCCGAATTCCAGGGCTTGCTCCGGATACTGAAAGCTGATGCCGGTTCCAAGCAGTGCCAATGCGTCATTACGCATAAGCTGTCCCCCTGGCAAAGATCAGGCTGACATTATTGCCACCGAAACCGAAATTGTTGTTCATGACATAACGGATGCCGGGCAACTGAACGGTTTCTGTGAGCAGGTGACTGCTGAATTCATCATCGACATGGCGAATGCCGCAGGTACCAGGTGCAAAACCGTGTTCCAGTGCAAGCAGCGTGATTACCGCCTCGATTGCACCTGCAGCACCGAGCGTATGGCCGGTCATGCCTTTGGTGCCACTGCATGCTGTTTTTGACTCGAATACCGAAGCCATAGCCCGCATCTCAGACTGGTCATTCAGGCGGGTGCCGGTGGCGTGCAGGTTGATATAATCGATGGCATCAGGTTGCAGACCAGCCTCCGTCAATGCGCTGCGCATGGCCTGAGCTGAGCCCGCACCATCGGGATGTGGTGCAGTCATGTGGTAGGCATCGGATGATTCACCATAACCGACAAACACGGCATGTTTGTCGCTGATTCGGTCGCGCTCAAGCAAGATTAGCCCTGCGCCTTCACCAAGACTTATGCCGTTTCGGTCCCGATCCAGCGGTGTACATGGTGTCTCAGAAGTAAGCTCCAGACTGTTGAAGCCATGCAGTGTCAAATGGCATATCGAATCCACGCCACCGACAAGCACGGCATCACAAATCCCCGCTTCAATCCATCGCTGACCGGCAGCCACGGCTTTACCGCTCGATGAGCAGGCGGTCGAAATGGCGTAGCATGGACCGCCAAGTGACAGCTCTTTTTTTAGAAATTCCGCTGTAGCTACCCAGGCATGCTGGTGTTTGAAATCAAAGTCTTCAGGTAGTGCTCCTGTTGCCAAACGAGCTTGATAGGCGAGTTCAGTTTCATAGATGCCGGAGGTGCTTGTGCCTATGATAATGCCCACTCGTTCTGCGCCATAGCGGGCATTGGCTGCGGCAACTGCATGCCTGAATGCACTATTTTCGCAATCAAGCGCTGCAAGTGCGATGCGTGCATTTCTGGAACCATAGGAGCTTAATGCGCCTGCGATCACAGGCAATGGTGACTCGATCTCTCCGGTGAAGGTGATGAAATTCGTACTGATCAGGCGGGTCTGTTTTAAAAAACTATGCTGCATCAGCAGCGCATCCAGCAGCATTTTTTGCCCCGGACCGCAAGCTGTCACCGCCGTATATGCAGTTACGAAGACAGGTTTCATCTCTCTCCCTTGAAACAGGGGGGATTCAAACGAATCATGATTCACTCCCGGACTGATCTGGCAAGGTTTCCTCTTTCGCACGAATCAGCAGCGGACAGAGAAAGAAGCCAAGAAAAACACCGGGCGCAATAGTCCATGCCAGCGTCTGCAAGGCCGGGTTTTCTGCCAATCCCAGGCATGAGAAGGCCACCATGGTTGTCAGGGCTGAGACAACAATAGCCTGATACGTCAGTCCCATATTGTGTGCTCGATTTTCGAAAAAGAAGATGCCGTAATCTACACATATTGCAACGGCAAGCAGCATGCCGACCAGATTCAGCATGCCTAACGGCTGACCGGATATTCCCCAGCAGCCGAGCACGATTGCAACCGAAGCAATGGCCGGAGAAAGTGTCTGCAGAGCAGCAGTAGCACTGCGGTATCTCAGACTAAGCAGCAGCAATATAATGAGGGCACCGTATGCAAGTGCCTCAATGGCTTTGCTGCTGTAAGTCGCATTCATCGCGTTGATCATATCCTTCTGGCTGACATATTGGGCCTGACTGATGTTGGCAAGAGCTCCACGAACAGCTTCTGCATCATGGCTGCCCAGCCAGATGGTCAGGATTGCCTCGTGATCTGTGGTGACATGCTGACCTGCAATATAGCGCCGGGCTGGAGATTTTGTGACATCCAGGAAGCTCAGTGTGGCGATATCCGGAATCACTGGCCTGGCCAGAGAGGAGCTGCGAATGCCTGTTTTGTCCACGGCAGCAGACCAGCGCGCTATGGTCTCACTGTTTAACTGTTCAGAAAAGGCACGAAGGTTCTGTTGCTGGAGTGATTGCGAAGCCGCCCACGGGTAAACAGAATAATATGCATCGAGCTTTCCATCAGCTTTTACCTTCTCCAGAGCAATGGCGGCCGCCTCATTGACCTGAAGTGCCTCCTCAACAGTGTCGGCATGCAGCAAGACAAAGCGAGCGGGTTCGATACTTTGCATGCGGCTGCGCACCTGCCGGTCATTCTCCTTGAGCTCTTCCAGCGATGGAGACAGTCGGCTCAGATCATTCTGCCAATTGATGCCGGATAAGCCGAACAGCAGCAGGAGTGCACAAATAATCATGACCGGCACCTTCAGCTTAGACTTACCTGCGAAATGCAGCCAGCTACTGCAACTGAATGCGAGTCTCATCGAACTGATATGTCGTTCGATGGCATAGGGCAGGATAAAACGGGCGATAAGCAACGAAGTGAGTATGCCTGATGCCGCATAAAGGGCGATCTGCTGCATGCCCGGATAGCCGGTGAAGCTTAAAGCGGCATAACCAACAACGGTGGTGATGGCTCCCAGCAGCAGGCTGGGCCAGATACGCTTTGCCGACTCGGGTGCGGGCTCATTGCCGCCTGCGGCATGCACCATGGTATGAATCGGATAGTCGACACAGATGCCGATTAGCGTGGAGCCCAGCGCCAGTGTCAGGGCATGAATCTGTCCAAACACGATGGAGGTCAGGAGGGTTGCCACGGTTGCTGATGCAAGCAGCGTCAGCAAAACTGAAGTGAGTGCTGCAAATGAGCGGAACAGCAAAAGGAAAAGCAGCACCATCGCCAGCATGGAAATGGTGCTGACCAGCATAACATCCTGAGCCACCTGTTCCTGTACAGCCATGGCAAACAGAGGCACACCGGTCATCGCCAGAGTATAACGATTGCCATGTTCCTGATTGATTAACCTGAAGGCCTCTTCGATTTTATTTTTGATCGGCTTCTGGCTGGCCGTGTCCAGGCCCGTGGCCACGGTTTCGATGACCAGGGAAGCATAGGTCCCCTCATGCTGAGCACTGCCGGAGAAACGACGCAGCCAGCTTGAGATAAAAAACATCGGATCTTCGGCGAGTATGCTTTTCATCCACTGCGTCTCAGGACCCAGCAAGCCCTGCTTTACCGCTTCCGCTCTTGCAGCGAGTGCACTCTCCGAGAAAGCTTCTGGCACTTCACTGGCTGGATTCAGGGCGTAAAAATGATGACGATAGGGTAAATAAAAGCTGATCAGTTCACGGATCTCATCTTCGTTTAGCCCTTCCCCCCACACCCGGCCAACCCCCTCGATTTCCGCCAGTTTGCTGCGTAACGCTTCGGCAAATTCAAGTGGCTTTTCAGCGGGTTCAGATTGGCCAATGCTGAGCAGGTAGCGACGGGAGAGCTCCCCGGTCTGCATGTTACTGGCAAGCAATGTAGCCTGCGGGGAGTCGCCAGCCATAAAGAACGCTGAAATATCAGTTTTAATGTCGACCTGCCATATGGCTGCACAAAGCAGTAGCGGCAGTGCAAATAGAAAAGTAAATACGCGGCGATGCACGGCTTATTTGCCCTTCGCCTCATGCATCAGTTTTATAACCTGTTTTTCAGTTGTTGAGCTGAAGTGCTGTTGCTGAAAAAACCATTCGGTAAAATCGCCATCAGGCATCTCAGCCTTCATATATTCGGCTGCATGACCATTTTTTCCTTTGACGCTGATGCGTGAATAGAGTGTGTTATTCGCCCTTTTCGGCTCAAGCTCAAGTAACCACTGAGCATCGGTTGATGTGAAATGGATATCAAACTCTTTTTCCAACGCTTTTTTATCACCGTGCATGATCGGTTTGAACAGGGCAAAGTTTCTTTGCGCCATGGGTGTGGTAACCATGCCTGTGCGGCGGATGTTTTTATCCGGCACATAAAGCCAGAAACGATGTTTGTTGGCGGTGAGTAGTTGACGTTGTGGAGCAAGCTGCTCCATGACGAAGACACTGGCAGTCACAAACATCCGGCCCTGTGCCTGCCACGGCCCGTTAAGCAGCTGCAGATGCCTGACTTCGCGATAGTCGATGGATGTATTCTGCTGTTTTGCGGCAATCGCGAGAATCGATTCCAGTGTCTCGTTGGCGGTTGCACTGCCTGCAAGCAGGAGAAATGCCAGAAGCAGCGACAGCTTAACGTGAAATTGCATGAATCACCTCATCCGGAACAGCCATCAACATGGTGTTGTCTGCGTTGCACACGGCCTGTTTGCTATACCCGTATGCCACGCGCTGGCCGGTCGTATCATCCGTCACAGTATAGGATATTTTGATATAACTGATGTGTCCTTCGAATGCAGCGCGAACGCTTACCTGCTGGCCATATTTCAGCGGCTGAACATATCGGCAATGGCTTTCGATTACCGGAAAGATATATCCCATCGCCTGCATTTTCCTGATATCGAAATCACAGCTTCTGTAGAGAGCCGTTCTGGCCAGCTCAAAATATTTGTAGTAGTGACCGTGCCAGACTATGCCGAGAATATCGACATCATGGAATGGCACTTCTATCCTGATGTTCGCGTCCTGGCTCATGAATGACGTGTCCATTTCGGTAGCCAGCGGGGCACCTCTTGGCAATAGCTCAGGTAATCATTGCCGTATCGCGCCACAAGTACCGGCTCCTCGTAGGTTGAGACAAACAGAACACCAGCACGCATGGCAACAGGAATCCAGATCAACATAAGCAGAGAACCGCTAACCAGCAGTTCACCAATACCGACAATGAGCAGCGAATGCATCATTGGATGACGCACAAATGTATATGGCCCGGCGCGGACAAGCTGTGCCGCGGGTGCAGAAGGAATTGGACTGCCTCCACCACGATGCATCAGCCAGCTGCACCAGATGGCCAGCAGGGCGCCGAGATTCATCAGCAGATAGCCCGCGCTGCTTGTGAAATCCGAAGCAAAGCGGGGCAGCTCCATGCTGAGGTCGAGTTCGATGAGCAGCAGCGGTACTGTACCGATCACAGTGAATGGCCCTATAAACAGGTAGATCATGCTATCGGCGACAGCTTGAATTCGCTCCACCTGCTTCATGGTTTCGACTTCCAGAAAGCGTAAAAATTGAACCAGTTGTAGGGATATTTCCGGCAATAGTGTTCAAGCCGATCGGCGTAAGCCTGAACATATTGATCCAAAGCCTGCTGTCTCTCTTTGCGGGGAAGGACAATTCGTTGTGCAACACGCTCTACATAACTGTCGTAATGGTATTTGCCGGAGAGTAGTCCGAAGAAGCTATAGACCGGGCAGCCGAGAATGTGAGCCAGCAGGTAGGGGCCAGCGGGCAGATCAACCTCTTCACCAAAAAAACGGGCCACGGTTTTCTTTTCACCGATTCCCACCCTGTCGGCCAGAATAGCCAAAACGCCACCCTTTTCGATGACATCGCGCATCTTGAAAATGGCATCAGACTCGGTTGGATCAATGATACGGCTCGCCAGCTCAGGGTTCAGCTCATCGAGAATGGCACGGATTTTTTTCGATCCAGCAAAATAGGCCACCATATATACATCCAGACCCGCCCTCTCCCGAACCAGCACCCTGCACGCTTCAAAGCTGCCCAGGTGGGAGCCAAGCAAAATCATACCGTTACCCCGCTTTTGCTCTTCAATGAGCATCTCGCGGCCTTGTGAGGTGACTGTGTAGCGCTTTGTATTACCCGAGAGGATAAAGATTCGATCCAGCAGTGTGCGGGAAAAACAAAGGAGCTGACGAAAACAGTCCTTCCAGTCGGCACGCCCTTTTACCCGGCTATAGAAACGCAGGGATGAGGCTCTGGTCTCAGGCGAGGTCAGGAAAAAATAGGTGACGATCGGATACAACAGAGGACGCACGAGCAGTTGCCCGGTATGCCTGCAAAGAAAGAACATCAGTCGCATCATCCACAGTGAGCCGCGCTCCTCTTTTTCAATCCACTCACTCATTCGCTTATTTCACCGCCCTGTAAAGCTGTCGGAAAGGAGCCTGAAGCAGCAGGCGGATATGCGCCCAGGTGTGGCGTACATTATCGTTGATCATTTTGAAATGGGAGATGCCACCTTCTTCAGGCGCAAGGTAACACACGCGGGTTGGAATGCGTTGTAGTGGTATGCCAGCCCAGTGGGCGCGAATCATCACTTCGGGGTCGAAGCTCATGCGAGGATCCATTTTCCCCAACCGACAAATCGCCACGACAGGGTATGCTCTGAAACCACACATGGCATCGGGTACATCCCAGAATCCCATCTCCAGAGCTATCATGATCTGGGTCAGTTTACGGCCATGTTTGCGGATGGCGGGTATATCATCATCAAATATGGGGGCTCCTAGCAGCAGTGCGCTCGGGTCCTGCTCTATGCCCTGTAAAAACTTCGGCAGGTCCAGCAGGTTATGCTGGCCATCGGCATCTACCTGAATCGCACTGGAGAAACCCATGGCATTCGCACGATGCAGCCCGCTTTGTACAGCAGCCCCTTTGCCACGATTTTGCGGATGGTGCAGTATTTCAATGCGCTCTGGATATTCCTGTTTCAGGCTTTCAACTATCTTTTCGGTACCGTCATTGCTGCCGTCATCAACGACGATGACAAAATCGAGTTGCTCCAGCAGTGCCTTTACGACCCTGGCAACCGTCATGTGATTATTGTATACGGGAATCAGGCCGCAAATCTTTCCGCTCATGGTTTCACTATCCTGTATGTCAGCATCCCTTTTGCAACCATGGCTCTGGTGGAAATGATTACGAAGTCGGCGTTGTTTTCACCCCTGTGTTGCAACTCAATAGTAACGCTTACTCCGGGTCCAAGTGGGCTAAGGAATTTGGCGACGGGAATAGATGTGATCACGCACGGCCCGCCATGAAACATGGAAATCGCTTCTGTAAGCAAGGTCAGCTGCCCGACTGCTGGAAAGACAGGGAAGTCTGGAAAGTGTCCTTCGAAGCAGGGATGATTCACCGGAATATCAATACTGTGTGTGAATAAATCACTCATGATTGAATATCCTTCTCAAACAACGCCATCAGTTGTTCCTTGTGCAGTTTCCCACTCTCTGCGCGCGGTAGTTGTTTCAGAACTACAATCCGGCGCGGCACCTCAATGCCGTCAAGCAAAGACAGCAGCTGTGCGCGAATACTGCGGGCATTGATGCCACTTTTTTCACCCGTTGAAACGGCAGCCCAGATCGCCATATCACGGATATAACCTTGAACAGGTACGGCTGTCACTGCGGCATCGAGTACGCCTTTGCAGCTTTTGATGGTATTCTCAATGCTCAGCAATGAAACCCGTTTGCCTGCTATTTTCACGATGGAATCAGCTCTGCCATGCAGCAGGAAAGCGGACTGCTGCTGTATCGAGACCAAATCCTGTGTCTGGAATGATTCGCCTTCGCTGGCGTTGATGAAAGGGGATGTGACCTGCAATAGCCCATCGTCACTGCTGGCTATGCTGACTTCCGGAAATGCAGCCCAGCAGGTATCTGACAACTGCCTGCGACAGGCAATGACACCGGTTTCACTGGAGCCGAAAACCTCCACGATCTGCTGGCCAAACCTCTGCTGCCACCGCTCTGCAATAACGCTGTCGAGCGATCCAGCGGAAGAGATCACCATGTCCGGCCTGGAGTTGAATTGTTGATCAAGCAGAGCGCGCAGGTGAACCGGCACAGAAATCAGTGTTCCGGCATTGACCTGCTTGATGGCGTCGACAACTTCTTCTGCATGCAGCGGGCATTCATTTACCAGCGGGGTACCCAGCACCCACGGCAGCAGGACCGAGAAAGTCAGGCCGTAGAGATGATGAGGGGGCACGCTGGCGACAAGTGCTTTGTCCGGCCACGCAAAAGATGCTTTGAGAGCAAGTGCCTCAGCAAACATATTGCCAATCGATTTCACAACAGGCTTGGGAGCGCCGGTAGATCCGGAGGTGTAGATTGTCAGTGCTGGTTGATCGTTGCTGAAACGCAGTTCAAATATTTTTTTGTCAGCGCAGTTAGCCGTAACGTTTGCAGCGTCGCTGAATCCGTCTTTCAGCTCGCTGGTGATACAGTGTTGCTTGCGAACATGATCGAGTGTCGTCCTGTGTAAGTTGGGTGGCAGGATAACATTTTTTCCGCAGCTCCAGATGCACAGCAGGGCTACGGAGAACTCATAACGGCCCTTACAGGTGACCAGAATATCACCATCGGTTGAACCCACAAGTTGCGCTGTTCGTGCCAGATCTGCAAAGAGTTGAGTGGGGTAAATCGGCTGCCCGGCACGGTAAGCAAACGCTCTGTCTGCTGAAAAACGAAGAATGATTTCTTTGTTGTTCATCTTGCAGCTGCTAAACATCGCTTATTTACTGTTCCAGACAGTATGGCCGTTCTTGATGATGTTCATCATACTTTGCTTCAGCGGTGGAACTTCCAGCCACGGGTAACTCATGCGCCGCCAGACATATTCAGAGACCATCATGGTACCCAACAACAGGTAGATGATGGCACCGTTATAGAGCGCCCAGAAAGCATCATCCGCCCAGATGGCAAGGGCCGAGCAGAACAGAATATTCAGGGCAAAAAAGCCTGACCAGAGCCAGGTCACCTTGCGACAGTACTCGGCAATACCCGGTGGTAGCTCAGGAAAATCGAGACGGGCGAAGCGTTCGATAAGTGAAGAGTCAGTACGCAGGCTGCCGTAGAAAACCAGAAACATACTGGTATGGATCAAGACTGGAATCATCTTGGCGCTTATGGTCTGGAAGAATATGGCGCCGCAGAAGAGGGCTAACGCGATCAGGCCATAAAATAGAGACGAATCTCCGCCTGCGCGAAAGCGCTTGAAAAAAATCGCTCCGACGACCAGTGGAAATATCCAGGAGACCCCGTTCGTGATTGCCATATAAACCAGCAGCGGGTAACCCAGCACCAGCAGGGTAACGGCAATGGATCTGATCAGTTTGCTCAACTATTTGCTGCGGTTTGCTTTGATATGTTTTGCCAACTCCGAAAGAGATGAGAAAATTCTCTCGTTGTTATCATCACCTGATTTGATTTTTACGCCGTAGGTTCGTTCGATAACAATGGCTAATTCAAGTGCATCGATAGAGTCCAGCCCCAGGCCACCACCGAATAACGGTTCATCATCCTTGATGTCCTCAGCTCTCACATCTTCAAGATTGAGTTCATTTATCAGCAAGCTTCTGAGCTCGTCTAGCATGGTTCCTCTCCCTGGGTCGCGCCTTCATTGCGAATCATAGCTTACGACATCATAAAAGAAACTCGCCCGTCACTATTTTGCAACGACCACTAAATATGGAAAAGGCATGTGGCGGCACAGATCTGGGACAGCATCGTTTCAATTTACATGCGGAGGCGCTGACTGATTCTTATAGTCCACTAACATCATAAAGGAAAGCCATTGCAACGGAATCGATGTTTTTGCATTTGGAAAGTGAATGAGCATCGATAGATGAAACTGGTGCACCCTAGTGGATTCGAACCACTGGCCTTCGGCTTCGGAGGCCGATGCTCTATCCAGCTGAGCTAAGGGTGCGTATCGTCCACTTTAGTGGTAATACTGTGTTTCAAGTGAAAGCATTAAAATGCAGTACCTGTGTTTGCGGACAGATGTTTTCTGCTTCGTGGCCAAGTCTAATGGTGGGGCCAATAAAATGAAACATCGATGACTGTATTAAGCGCGCGGGTTTCTTACAAATGTTGCCAGATGCTGAACATGGCAGCCTGACCACGCGGTGTACCCTGAGCATCAAGCAGGTTCCACACGGTTGCATGATCAATCAGAAATCGATTGCCTGTTTTGGAAATGCGCACGCCGGAATAATCATCAATATAACCATTTTGACCGACACGCTTGAGCAGGATGTCGCGTTCTTGCTGAAGAACAGCTTCGGCAGACAGGCGGGATGGCAGCTTTACAAACTCATGCCACTCCATTTCGAACAGTTGCTGTGCGGTCCTGTTGGCATAATTCATCACAGGATCATTTTCCACACCATGCGAGAGCAGGGCAAACGGTGCAAAATAGAGCTGGCGGGCAGCAGTAAGAGCATTGCACTCATCCATCAGCCCGCAGCCCGTCCAATGCTTCAGATTGTAGCGCAGCAGTTCGACATGTTCTGTCAGCCAGTTATTCGCTTCGCACGGCTCTTGCATAGACACAGTATGAATCCTTACAGGCGTGAGATGTCAGCCAGATTGAGAAACAGTGCCCTCAAGCGGGAGAGCAGTGCCAAACGATTCGCGCGCACCTTCTCGTCCTCGGCCATCACCATGACATCATCGAAGAAGGCATCAACCGGAGTGCGCAGCTTAGCCAATTCAGCCAGTGCAGGAGAGATACTCTCCTCAAACGGACCTGCAGATACAGCCTGATTAAAGCCGGATTCAGCGGCTACCAGCGCTTCAAACAGAGCCTTTTCCGCATCCTCCGAGAACAGTGATGCATCCACTTCTGACGGTATAGATGCCGCTTTCTTGAGGATGTTGGCAGTACGTTTGTTGGCTGCGGCAATCGCCTGCCCCTCTTCTGAACTCTCAAAACCCATCAGATGGCGGGCAATCAGGGCTTCCTGGTAAAGCGGGCGAGTCTCTGATGAGTTCACCGCCGCATCCATCGATGTTTTCGAGAAGCCCATAGATGTGCTCAAACCCAACAGGCGTTCAATAATGAAATCATGCACCTGATGTTTGGTCTCATCTGCAATCGCAATGGTAACACGCTGCTGATTCCACTGTTTGGCCGCTTCATTGATGACCTGATTCAGCGTCATTTCAACCGGCTGTGTGGTGTCAGCCAGCAGGCGGATCAGGCCAATAGCTGCACGGCGCAAAGCAAACGGATCGGCACTGGCAGTAGGGATGCGGCCCAGATGGAAATATCCCAGCAATTTGTCGATGCGCTCGGCGATGGCGATAGCTCTTGCGTCTGCTGATTCCGGCAGAGCATCCTCGGCACCCGCAGGCTGGTAATGTCCAGCAATGGCTTGAGCTACTGCATCCGATTCACCGTTCATCCGTGCATAAACACCGCCCATATAACCCTGCAATTCAGGGAACTCATACACCAGCCCTGTGGTAAGGTCCGACTTGCACAGATAAGCAGCTCGCTGTGCTGCATCGGTATCGGCTCCTATGGCTTTAGCATTATCCTGTACGAAAGAGCGCATGCGGCGTACCTGATCGCCAACCATGCCAAGACCTTCCTGGAAAGTGACGCCATTGAGTTTCTCAACACGAGCATCCAGCGTTTCAGATGGATCGCGGTCAAAATAGAACGCTGCATCAGCAAGCCTGGCATTCACCACGCGGGCATTGCCTTCGGCAACTTTTGCAACGTCTTTCGATTCAATGTTGGCAACAGCAATAAATTTATTGGAGATATTGCCAGCTTTATCGTGGGTTACAAAACAGCGCTGGTGTGCCTTCAGGGTAATGCGACTCGCCTCTTCCGGCAGGCGCAAATACGCTTCGCCAAACTCGGCCAGCAAAGGCACTGGCCATTCGGTCAGGTCAGCTACTTCCTCTACCAATTCATCATCGGCAATCACTTTCAATCCTTCAGCCTGACAAAGTGCCTGCATGGTTTTATTGATGTGTGTGATGCGATCTTCACGTTTTGCCATCACGTTTTGCTCAGCCAGCCAGGCTATCGGGTCATGGATGTCCAGTTCACCGACAGAACCGGCAATGCGATGACCACGACTCTGTTTACCGCTGTTTACACCTGCATAGGAAAATGGAATCACGTCCTTACCAAGCCTTGCAACAATCCAGCGTATAGGGCGAATAAAGGCATCATCACGGGTGGCGCCGTCATTCCACTTCATCTGTTTAGGGCTTGGTAGTTTGCGTAAAATGTCTGGCATGGCTTCGGCCAGAATATCGGCCACATTGCGACCGGCTTTGTGCACCACAGCCTTCATGTAACGGGCTTTGCCATCACCTTTATCTTCCAGAGAGAAATCATCCACGGACAGACCGGATTTTTTTGCAAAACCCTCAGCGGCTTTGCTCGCATTGCCTTCACCATCAAATGCTACTTTTTCAGGTGGCCCCCAGATGGTTTCATCACGATCCGGTTGTTTGGTCAGGCAGTCATTCACATGAATCAGGATTCGGCGCGGTGTGCAGGCGTGTGTCCAGTCACCGGCATCCAGTTCCACACCATTGGACTTCAGCAGCTTATCAATGGCAACTGCCATATTACGCTGTAGTTTTTCAGCCAGACCTGCCGGAATCTCTTCAATGCCGATTTCAATAAGGAGAGGTTGTGTAGTCATGATAAATTCACCTTGGGAAACTGATTTATGGCTGCATATAAAACAGCACTATCGCGCATGAATGAGGCACTACCTGTTACTTCAGCTCTATTGCATGCAGGCCTATCGCGCATGAATGAAGTAATACCCATTACTTCATTCATGCTTGCTCCCCGGCATAAGCGCGTGCCACGGTTCTGGCCAGCCCCCGCACGCGACCGATAAAGCGCTGACGCTCGGCTACGGAGATAGCGCCGCGGGCATCAAGCAGATTGAAAGAGTGTGATGCTTTCATGACTTCTTCATAAGCAGGTAGAACCAGTTTTTTTTCAGTCAGGCGTTTGCATTCACCTTCGGCATGGTCGAACTGTTTGTGCAATTGATCGATATCAGCCTCATCGAAATTGTAGGCCGAGAACTCAACTTCGTTGCGCATGAATACTTCGCCATAGGTGACTTTTTTGCCATCTGGCGTTTCCACCCAGATCAGATCGTAGATACTGTCCACGCCCTGTAGATACATGGCCAGGCGTTCAAGGCCGTAGGTGATTTCACCTGGTGTGCGTGTGAGCTCCACACCGCCCACCTGTTGGAAGTAGGTGAACTGGGTCACTTCCATACCGTTGAGCCAGACTTCCCAGCCAAGACCCCATGCGCCAAGTGTGGGGGACTCCCAGTCATCTTCGACAAAACGGATGTCGTGCACCTCGGTGTCAATGCCGATTTCATTCAGGGATTGCAGATAGAGATCGAGAATGTTTTCCGGAGCAGGCTTGAGGATAACCTGAAATTGGTAATAATGCTGTAGCCTGTTGGGGTTTTCTCCATAGCGGCCATCGGTAGGGCGTCGACACGGCTGCACATAGGCTGTGCACCATTCTTTATCGTCGAGCACGCGCAGAAATGTCGCCGGATGGAATGTGCCCGCCCCCATGGATGAATCATATGGCTGTTGAACCACGCAGCCCTGTCTGGCCCAAAACTGTTGCAATGTGAGAATCAAATCCTGAAAAGTTAAC
Organism: Mariprofundus sp.; assembly: GCA_021772835.1. Lineage (GTDB taxonomy): Bacteria > Pseudomonadota > Zetaproteobacteria > Mariprofundales > Mariprofundaceae > Mariprofundus. Next base: position 25,503 of record JAJFLE010000083.1, on the reverse strand, counting down.
ACGACGAGCTCCCTGTTGATGTCCCTGAAAAATGGACGGGGCAAGCCTAGCTTCGCTTGCTGTTGCATGCCAGAACACAGGCAAAAACCGGGTTAATATGGATAGATCGAAAATTAATGCAGATTAATCCTAAAGTCGGGCAATTCTTAACCGATGATTAATGAGGCAAGGACTCGATAAGAAAGGGTTCTTAGTAAAACAAGTCAAATAAGGAGTAGTCGTGGCGCTTACAGTAATGCCCTCTGATGGTTTCATTAGTCGCCTGCTTCAGCAGGCCCATCGTCCTGCGCCGAGCGTTGCGCCTCAAAACAATCAGTCCACGCCAAAGCCAGACCAGATGTCTATCTCAGACGAGGCGCGCCAGGCATCACAGCCAACAACCAGCAGCAACAGACTGGAATCCAAGCTGATGGAAATGTATAACCAGAAAGGCGGCGTTTAAACTTCTGATTCATTTGGACTTATAAAAGCAGTAGCGGTTTTTTCCACTATTTTTTGCAACATACATGGCATTGTCTGCATCTGTAATCAGAGCATCGTGATCCATGCTGTCATCAGGATAAATCGCCACTCCAATACTGACCGTGACATTATGTTCTGCACCAACATGTTCGTAGGGAGCTGAAACTGCCGCAATCAACTTATTTGCTACGAGTTTTATGCCATCCAGCGATTTCACATCATTGAGAATAATGGTGAACTCATCACCACCCATGCGTGCTACCGTATCAACTTCACGTACATTATCCCGTAGTCGCTTCGCCGTTTCTGTCAGCAGTGTGTCTCCGACCTCGTGGCCCAATGTGTCGTTTACGGCCTTAAACCCATCAAGATCCAGATACAGTATCGCAAGTTTATGTTTATGACGTTTTGCCTGCGCTACTGTCTGATCGAGCCGATCATGAAACAGCGAGCGATTGGCAAGCCCCGTTAACTGATCGAAGTGGGCCATCTGCATCAACTTCTCCTCAGACAGCTTGCGCTCAGTAATGTCATAGACCACGCCCTGCAGATATAGATCCTCATCGTGATCGCGTACGGTTGCAGCAGCATCTTTTACCCAAACATCCCTGCCGTTCTTGGCACAGATGCGGTATTCGGAGTGAAAAGAGACCTGATCTTGCAGGCTTTGTTTCACCTCAGCGATGACGCGGTCATGATCATCGGGATGGATCTGTTGTGACCACATCGTCTGATTGGCAAGAAACTCCTCCTGGTCGTAGCCAAGAATATCTTCGACCTGCGGGCTGACAAACAGGATGCGGCTGCGGTCAAGTGTGGCGATGTAAGTGATAGCGGGGATTTGCTCTACCAGAGTACGGTAGGTCGCCACTGACTTCTCCAGATCCGCTTCGACTCTGCGGCTTTCCAGCAGTTGAATGGCATTTTCAAGTGCGACAGAAACCATGGATGCCAGTTGCTCCAGCAGCACGCCATCCTGTGCATCAAACATTCCTTCTTTTTTATCAAACACGAGCAGGCAGGCCAGCATATCATCCTGCTTGCCGATAATTGGTATGGCAATCAATTGACCGATCTCGGCCAGGTCAGGTGCAACTTCAGGGTCAAAGCCCGTAATGGCATCTGCTTCGATAACAATAAAGGGTTTTCTGTATTGAATCAGATCGCCCACCCATCCATCTCCGGCACCAAACCTGCATTTCATGGGCATCCAGTTCAGGCCATCACCGTATTCGCTAAACGCCAGCTTGCCATCAACAAGCAGGCCAGCTGCGCAGGCTCTGGCATCAACCAGTTGAATGGCTGAGGTTACAGCAATACGTAACACGGAAGGGATATCGAGTGCTTCATGCATGCTGTTGCTGGCATGGGCAAACAGTGATAACAGCTCTGTTTGGCTCATTTTTTGAGCAACTGACATACACCCCTCCTGTTCATGTTGCTTTCTGGCTACCGTACGCGTTCATGCGCTGCGAATCCAGCCATCCATGATTTAGCTATTTAGCCAAAGCAATAAACGTGCCTGAACCCAGAATTTGCTGCTTTAAACCTTTCGAACAGGAAGTTCGTAGTAGTTATTCCCTGTGAATATAATCCTTAATGCCAATGCCGTTTTTGTACTGCAATTTGAGTGCAGGGATCAGCCCCAGTTCAACCTCAATATGATTGAACTGCATGTCAGCCACTTCAAGCTGTTTTTGAAGCGAACCCGCTTCGGCAAGGGCAATGATCAGCGCTGCACCGATATTATTATCCCCAATCGCCTTGAGAGTCTTCTGCAAATCAAGTTTAACATCCGGGTTATGATAAAAATGAGGGATCAGTTTGGGAGGAATGCCCAACTCCACCTCCATTTCAGTGAGGATATAACCGGCTTTTCTCAGATGAGGAAGAGCGGCATTAAAGTCCTTCATGAGTGACTCGGTAGAGAGGTCGGAATCGAACATTTGAGAGGCAGCGGCTGATGCCGTGATTGAAAATTTCTCGGCAGCAAGGTTGAAATTGCCGCGTTTTATCTCTTCCGTCCATGCTGCCGCGCCACTTTTGTTGGTGGTTTTTACTATGGCCCAGATGGCTGCTCCGAGCGTTAAACAGAGCAACGATACGATCAGGGTTTTTGCCCAGAAAACCAGGCTACGTTTAGGCTTTTTCTTAGCTTTTTTGCTCTTAAGTCTGTGCTGCGCCCTGATTCTGTTTACAGCTTCGTGTTCCTGCTCAGCATCAGATTGTACTTTTGCATGGAATGCATGAAGGTGTTTTTTGCCCCCCAAATCCGCTTCATCACTGTGTTGCTCTTTATGATCATCCATAGCTGGCAGTTATAGTGTACATCCGGCTATTTCACAAGCTTGATGCATGAGCAGTTTACCCCAATCATATTTAGACTAGTGTTGCGCCAGCTATAATACGGAGTCTTAAACATTGAGTACGGGCGATCTGATTTTTTTTGTTGTTTTCTTCTGGGTTGTGTTTATCACAGCCAGACTTGCTGTGTTCGCCATCAATATTGACATCAAACTGAAAAAACGTCTGTGGCCTATCATTATATTCAGCCTTTCGGGCATGCTGCTGGTGATTGCTTATTTGCTGGATTTTCCGACCAAGGGTTATGTTGTGCTCGGAGTGGCTGTAGCCGCCATCATCTACACCAATCTGAAAGGTTTCTATTTCTGTGAATCATGCGGAAAAATGCTGGCCAACAAGAAAATTCTGGTAACCGTTGAGAGTTGTGAAAAGTGTGGCGCTTCTCTGAAATAAATCAGCAGATTATACTGTGGTTACAATCTTTTTAATCACTCTCAATGCAGCCTGGTAATCATACTGGTCAATACAGGTATGCAGCTGTTTCACCTCAGCCTCTATTCCACTACCTCGAAAAACTTCATTGATCTCGTTCATATAATCGGACGCATCACCATCACTTGCCATGAGCAAGTCGCGCATTTTTTCCAGCAAGGGCATGGCCTGAATCACATCAATAGGATGCGCCAATGATTCTTTCTCCGCATCACACCAGGTATTCAGACTCTGCATAACGATGTCGAGCTGACAGGTGACTTCGGCAAGAGACTCGCTGACATTTGAATCTTCTTTTTTTAAAGAAAACTCCAGATTTTTCGTGGCCCGATGTAATGCGTCAGCCCCGATGTTGCCGGATACACCTTTGAGTTCATGCAACATGTGCAAAACATGATCATGCTGACCTGCAGAGATGAGCTGCTTTAATTGATCACTGAATAAAATATGATTGCGTTTGAATTTCCTGAGCACGTTGCAATAAGCGGTTTTATCTCCGGCAAGACGCTGTAGACCGGCTTCAAAATTGATGCCGGTCAGCGCAGGTTGATTCTCAGTGGCCTCGGGCAACGTGAATCCACGTTGTTTCCATGCAACAGGCAATGATTTTCCCTCAGCAACATGAATAAACTCGCCAAGCGTTTCATACATCTGCTCGGGATTGATTGGCTTGCTTATGTGTGCATTCATGCCAGCTTCTTTACACTTTCTGATATCCTCGGTCATGGTGTTAGCGGTCATGGCAATTACGGGTAGATTATTAAATCGCCCATCTTGTCTGATTTTCCGGGTCGCCTCCAGACCTCCCATCTTTGGCATCTGCATGTCCATCAGCACACCGTCAAACTGCCCTTCATCCAGTGCTTTCAATACCTCAACGCCGCTGTAGGCAACACGTACGCGAATGCCTGCCTTGTCCAGCAGTCCCACCGCCACTTGCAGATTGATTTCATTGTCCTCGGCCAGCAACAGGTGTGCGCCACGCAAATGGGCCGGTGCCTGAAAGGCCAGCGGCTTATGACCGTAGGCCCGCTTGATGCTTTCAGGCTTACAATCAAATACAGTCATTATATTGTTTGCCAATGAGTTCATGCTCACCGGTTTAATCATGCTGGCGTCAATCACTGAATGATCCTGCTCACTGAGGTGTCCATTACCGCCGTATGCAGTGACTAGTATAATTTTTGGTTGCATGGGCAGGTTTTTATTCTCTCTGATGCGCCGACTTGCCTCTATGCCGTCTAACCCGGGCATTTTCCAGTCCATCAGCACCAGATCGAAAGGATACTCGGCGTTATTTTCGATTTGCAGCAGTGCAGCCTCTGCCGAATCTGCGCAGACAGGGTTCAGGTTCAGTGCCTTCATATACCGCTCCAGCACCAGATTGATTGTTGGATCGTCATCAACAACAAGCACCCTCAGGTTCTGAATCGCCTCCGGCAACAACGACTTCTTTGGCTGCATTGTTTTACTCAGCCCAAAGCTGGCCGTGAAATGAAAGGTACTTCCTTTGCCCGGGACGCTGTCCACGCTCATTCGCCCGGCCATCAGTTTTACCAGGTGTTTACTGATCGCGAGTCCTAATCCGGTGCCTCCAAACCTACGAGTTGTAGAACTGTCGGCTTGTGAAAATGACTTGAACAGATGATCCAGGTCATCATGGGACATCCCTATGCCTGTATCAGTAACCGAGAAATGCAGCAGTACCGAGTCGGCCTGCTGTCGCTCTACCTCAATGACCAGACGAATTTCTCCGGCTTGAGTAAATTTAACGGCATTATTTACCAGATTGATCAGTACCTGGCGCAGACGCAGCGGGTCACCAAGCAAATGCATGGGCAGGTCCGCAGGGTATTCGACGACAAACTTTAAAGCCTTTTCATCGGCTTTCAGTCCGGCAATACTGGTCAGTTTTTCCAACGTTTCAGCCAGATCAAAATCAATTTTTTCCATTGTCAATTTGCCAGCTTCGACCTTGGAGAGATCGAGGATCTCATTGAGGATCACCAGCAGGTCTTCGGATGCACCGAGAATTTTCACCAGATAGTCCCGTTGTGTCGGGTTTAATTCGGTATCAAGTACCAGGTGGGACAGACCGATTACAGCATTCATCGGTGTGCGAATCTCATGGCTCATATTGGCCAGGAACGCACCTTTTGCACGGCTGGATGACTCGGCCTGATTCTTGGCTTTTTTCAGGTCACGTGTACGCTCTCTGATCATCTCTTCCAGCTTCTCATTGAACTGGCGCAAATGATCCTCGTGCTTCTTACGTTCGGTCAGATCGGCCAGTACTGCAAGGTAGGCCTGTTCACCGTTATAAGTAATGGTCCGTACCGAAGCCGAGATCCACAGCTTGTCGCCAGTCATTTTATGTGCTTCAAACTCATAGCCGGTGACGGCGCCTGTTTTGCGCAGTATCGCTCTTAATTTCTTTCTGGAGACGGGATCCACATAATATTCAGTGATGTGTTTGTCGCTCATCTCCGGGCGATCATCTTCGAGCAATGCCAATGCAGCCGGGTTATGAAACAGCATCAAACCATCATCAATACGCGAGATGATAATCGGCAGTGGCGTGGCAAGCGTCATCTCCTTGAACTGCTGAAGGTTTATTTTCAGATCCTGATACTGGCTGTATACCTGTTCAAAACTGACCTCGAGATCTCCCAATAGTTCGTTGAAAGCCTCGACCAGTTCGCCCACTTCATCTTTGAATTCAACCGGGATGCGTTCAAAGCCGGGATGGCTAGAATTTTCTCCTGCCTCGATCCAGTGGCTAAGCGGGTCAGTTTCGAGCATTTGAGTCATACGTTTGGCCAGTAAGGACAACGGTTGACTGACCTGATTGCGATAAATGATAAAAATGCCGACTGCAAATGCGAGGCTGATAAATATAGTCAGCAGCATGACGTACACAACTGATTCCTTATCCTGCAGTAGAGAAACCTGTTCCAGTTCGATCAATACATGGCCGATAATCTGATCTCCATTCATCACCGGGTGCAAAATATAGTACTCTGTCGGAGCATGCTCCAGCGTATGATCCACGTCGCCGTGCAACCATAGTTTGGGTGCAATCTGATCGCCGGCAGTAGCCAATATGCGGTAGTCCGGAAGCAGCAGGTGGATGGCATGAAAATGCCCATCAGCAGCCAAAGCAGTGCCCAGCAGCTTCGATGCCTCATCGCTATTTTCTTGTATCAGTGCATTGCGTGCCATCTGTCCGATCAATGTGGCTTCGACCTGCATGCGCTCCTGAACCGATTCATCAAGTATGGAGCTATGAGATTGATACCAGGACCAGCCCATAACTCCCGTACAGATTATGGCTGCAGAGAGGATCATGGATAAGAGCTTGCGCTGAAGAGAAGTGAACATGAATGCTCCTTACATACGCCTCCATGCGTGGTTGCTAACTTTCAGTATAGACTATTTTTTCATTATTGAAGCTGCAAGGCGTGCATCACGCGAGCATCCTGGCCGCGTAGTTATGAGGAACATGCGCCTCTATTTCGTGGGCATGCAGCCAGAATGGAAGGGTGTAAATATCTGCGATGCGGCAGTTGATGGAGAGTAAAGATCAATCGCAATCGAGGTTGACCCCACCGATCTTCACAGCTCTCTGGCGCAGGTGAATTTGAATGGCCGTGTAAACAATGCGATGATTTCTAACGTCTAACATCTATCACATGACTACCGTATCGCAGAAGCGGCCCGCAGCCTGAGCGCATGCAGCAGGAGTCAGTCAAAGGCACCTCCACAATTACCGTCTGATGCGATACGCTATTGGCCTGATGTTTGCTTATTTCAGTTATGCTTTATCCTATATGTTTGCCTCTCTTTTGCCGTGATCTCAGGAATACATGAAAATTTACCCCAAGCTGTTGCTGGCGTTTCTTCCTGCATCTCTCTTTGCCATTGCTGTAAGCGGGTACTTGCTGTTCACATCGGCTGAGCAGGCCCTAAGCAAGCAGGTATTTAATCAGCTCATATCGGTAGCCTCGATTCAGAAGAACCGGATTGAAGATATGCTTACCCAGACCCGTGAGCAGCTCTCCCTTATAAGCAGTCGAACAGAGTTGCGGCTGAGTCTGGATAAGTTTCTGCAAAACAGGGCGCATACGCATCAGTTGAAAATGAACCGAATTCTTGCCGATGCCCAAGGCTCGGTTGGCAGCTTTAAAAGTATCTCTGTTTTATCGCCCGATGGTATGGTGGTGGCTTCCACCGACACTTCGATGATTGGAACTTTCTATGCCAAACAAGCTCAGTATTTGCTCAATCCGCTCGAAATCGCTGTCCCCCGCTTTTTCCATGATGCACAAGGACAGTTGCAAATGACCTGGTCCGGTCCGCTTTATCTGCAAAACAAATTCATTGGCGTGGTGGTGATTGTATCAGATCTGTCAAATATCGTTGCCCTGCTCGGAGATTATTCCGGCATGGGTAAAACAGGCGAATCATATCTTGTGGCCGATGATGGCGACGGAGGGATACTGTTTCTAACCCCGCTCAGGTTTGATCCTGATGCTGCCTTCAAGCGCGTGATGTTGACGCCGAAGCCCACTTCGCCGGTGATGCTGGCTTTGGCCGGCAAGGAGGTCTTGATCACAGATACGATAGACTATCGCGGCCAGGTGGCCCTGATCGTGACAAAGCATATTGAGCATACAGGCTGGGGCTTGGTGGCGGAAATTGACAAGAGCGAGGCATTTGAGCCGATTAAAGATCTTAAAATATTTTTGACTGTTATCCTTTTATCTACCTCTTTATTTATTATTCTGGTTTCGGTTTTTTTATCTCGGATGATTACCCGACCCATTTCTGCGCTGACCAGTGCAGCCAGTGAATCTGAAAAAGAGAACGGGTTTCCCAAAGCGGTGGAGATCTACAGTCAGGATGAGCTTGGCACGCTGTCACAGGCATTTAATCGCATGACAGGGAGGCTGAAAGAGGCGAACAGCTCACTCGAAGAGAAAGTTCGCGAACTCAATAACGAAATTACCGAACGGCAACGTGTTGAGCAGCAATTTGTTCAGGCACAGAAGATGGAGGCTATGGGCACGCTCGTTGGCGGACTTGCCCATGATTTCAATAACATTCTGGCAGGCATCATGGCCAACACCTACCTGTTGAAGGAACGGGTGACTGATGAGGGTACGTTAAAGTACATCGAAGATACCAGCGGACTAAGCCAAAGGGCTGCCGATCTGATCAGACAGCTGCTGGCCTTTGCGCGAAAAGATAAGGTAACTGCATCAGTGTTTACGCTAACTGAATTCATACATGATACATTAAAATTGGCACTGGTTGCCATGCCCGAACATGTGCGTGTGGATTGTACGGTTGAGCAGGAGGAATTGGCAATTTGTTGTGATGCTACACAGCTACAGCAGGTTGTGCTGAACCTGTTGAACAATGCCCGCGATGCTGTTAAATCGGTGGATGAACCCCACATTGAAATAAAGGTGAACGCCTTTGAGGCAGACGATCATTTCCGCCTTGCACATCAGGATGTTGAGGCATCGAAATTTGCCCGGATCAGCGTGCATGATAATGGACATGGTATTGATCGCGACTATCTCGAAAAAATATTCGAACCTTTTTTCACAACAAAGGAAGTGGGTGAAGGAACCGGGTTGGGCCTGTCCATGGCATACAGTTGTGTTACCCGTTTTGGCGGTATGATTGAAGTGGAAAGCGAAAATGGATCCGGTTGCACATTTCATGTCTATATCCCTTTGAGTAGTGAGCCTTTGGAAAACAGTGCCCGTACTGATGATGAGGTGCCGGATTTGACCGGCATAACCCTCTTGCTTGCAGATGATGAGGCCAGCTTGCGTGAGGCAATCAGCGAAGCAATGACACAGCTTGGTTGTCATGTACTACAGGCTGGTGATGGTTTGCAGGCGATTCGCACCTTTGAAGCTTCGTCGAAGCTCATTGATGTGGTGGTACTGGATATGGCGATGCCCAATATCAATGGATTGAAAACCGCACAACAGCTGCGATTACTCCGGCCTGATATGCCGATTGTTTTTATTACCGGCTATGAAGAGGATATTCTTGCAGAGGTACAAGAGATGCCAAATACGAGCATGCTCAACAAACCTTTTAGCATCGAGATGCTGAGTCGTTCCGTTTTACAGCTCATCCCGCCCGGGAACAAAGGATAGAGGCCGCCGCCGGATCAGGAGTCGATAGTGTCCGTGGAGAAAATACGCTTACGTTCGCATGCGCATGGCTGAAAAAATGCGATGGTGACCCATGCCACTTGCTTTGGCGGTGGGCGAACCTAGCTTTGCTGGTATGACTGAAACCTTTTCGCTTACCGACAACCCTGTTCTCGACAGTATCACGGCTGCTTTGCCGCGATTTGACCAGATCAAACCCGAACATGTGCTTCCGGCGCTTGAATCTGAGGTGGCTCGTGCCCGCAAGATTGTGGCTGAGTTGACTGAGATCGCCGATCCCGATTGGGATTCATTGATGATGCCGCTGGAAGAGATCGACGAGCGACTGGGTCGAGTGTGGGGGCCGGTGAGCCATCTTAATTCGGTCTGTGACTCCGATGAGCTGCGGCCTGTTTACCAGCAGGGTGTGGCGAAGATGACCGAGTGGTCGAGCGAGATTGGCCAGAATGAAGCGCTCTACGCTGCGATCAGGAAGGTGAGCGAGCGCGAAGATTTCGCAAACCTGTCTGTTGAGCGCAAGCAGGTGATTGAACACACGCTGCGTGATTTCAAACTCTCGGGAGCCGAGCTCAGAGGTGAGGCAAAGGACAGGTTCAAGGAAATCCAGATGCGACTCTCCGAGCTGACTACTGCTTTCGGGCAGCATGTGCTTGATGCGACGCAGGCCTTTGAGCTGCATCTGACAGATGAAACTGATGTTGCAGGTCTGCCGGAATCGGTACTCGCATCTGCAGCACAGCGCGCCAGCCAGTCAGTTAAAGCTAAAAAGGGTGAAAGAAAACATGGCTGGTTGATTACGCTCGATGCCCCCTCCTATGTGCCATTCATGCAGTTTGCCGAGAATCGTAATTTGCGTGAGGTGATGTATCGCGAATATGTCACACGTGCTTCTTCGGGCGAGCTGGATAACGGGCCGGTGATTGATGAAATTCTAAGTCTGCGCGCTGAAGCGGCTAATCTGCTCGGGTTCGAGCATTACGCAGCATCCTCACTGGCCAGTAAAATGGCAAAAGATGTGGATGAAGCGACGGGTTTCCTGCGCGAGTTGGCAGCAAAGAGTAAAAACCCTGCAAAAGCTGAGTTTGCAGAGCTGGAAGCTTTTGCTTCGGAAGCACTAGCTATCCATGAGCTTCAGGCGTGGGACGTGGCATATGCCGCCGAGAAGCTCAGACTGAAAACTTATGCTATTTCACAGGAAGAGCTCAAGCCCTACTTTCCTGAAAAGAGCGTTGTGAAAGGCATGTTCGGGCTGGTTGAGAAGCTGTACGGACTAATCATTAAAGAGCGTGTAAATGCACCCGTGTGGCATAAAAGTGTACGTTTCTTTGAAGTGTTTGATCAAAGCGGAGAGCAGATAGCTGCTTTTTATCTCGACCCTTATGCCCGCGCGCACAAACGTGGCGGTGCCTGGATGGATGAGTGTATTGTGCGCTGGCGCAAGAGTGATGGATCGCTGCAGTTGCCGGTTGCCTACCTGGTATGCAATTTCGATGCGCCTGTAGGGGATCGTCCTGCTCTGTGGACGCATGATGAAGTGACCACGCTGTTTCACGAATTTGGCCATGGTTTGCACCATATGCTGAGCACGGTTTCAGAACTTGGTGTGTCCGGCATCCGAGGCGTGCCCTGGGATGCGGTCGAGCTGCCAAGTCAGTTTATGGAGAATTTCTGCTGGGAGCGGCAGGTGGTAGATCTGTTTGCGCGTCACTTTGAAACGGGTGAAACATTGCCTGATAGCCTGTTCGACAAGATGCTGGCAGCAAAAAACTTCCAGTCGGCGATGATCATGTTGCGCCAGATTGAGTTCTCCCTGTTCGATCTGATGCTGCATAGCGAGTACGATCCGTCGGGTGATGGATCGGTTCAGCAATTGCTGGATCAGGTGAGAGCTGAGGTGGCGGTGATTACTCCGCCATCGTTCAATCGTTTTCAGAACAGTTTCTCGCATATTTTTGCTGGTGGTTATGCGGCGGGTTATTACTCCTACAAATGGGCTGAAGTACTATCGGCAGATGTGTACGCCACCTTTGAGGAAGAGGGTGTGCTCAATGCTGAGACTGCCGCCCGCCTGCGTGAAGAGTTGTTGTCCATTGGTGGCAGCAAAGAGATTATGGATGCCTTTGTGGCATTTCGTGGCCGTAAGCCCAGCGTGGATGCCCTGCTGCGCCATTCAGGGTTGACCGCGAATGAAGGAGTACGAGCATGAGTGATCAGGTAACCATTGTAGATATCAAAATGCCATTTATGTCGATGGTGGTGTTTATGGTGAAAGCCGCAATCGCATCGATTCCGGCATTTATTATTCTCTCCATTATTGGCTCGATTACCTTTGCGCTGATGGGAGCTACGTTCGGTTCGATTGAAACGTATTTCGGCCCAACGCAGTACTAGTAGTCCGGACTAGGTGACGGGTTCAAACCTGCAATTGTAATAATGCAGGTCTATACTTATGTCGTGCTGGTACTTCTGAACTGTTAGAGAGGTGTGCGATGATTGATTTTGACCTGAATATGCAGAATCTTATTTTGACTGTTCGCCCCAGTGGACCATTATCTGAAAGCGATTTCCTGAAAGTTGCCAAACGGGTGGATGCGGTGATCGAAAGGGAAGGGGTGCTGCCCGGACTGATTATTTACGCTGAGTCATTTCCCGGCTGGGATAGCTTTGCGGGCTTGCTCAGTCATCTTCGTTTTGTGCGCGATCATCACCGGTTTATTGGGAAGGTGGCCGTCGTATCGGACGCTGCGGTATTATCTATATTCCCCCACATTGCCGCCCATTTCATCAGTGCGGAGCTAAAACATTTCCATTACGAGGACTACGATACGGCCGTGAGCTGGATCGAAGATAAGCAACCTGCAGATGAGTGATAGTTGTGCTTCATGTCGCGAACAGCATGGATACCCGGAGTACAAAAGAACAGGAGTCAGTTTCATGGCACACATCCGTGAGGACCACCCATTCAGGGCGGAAGCCGTGCAATTGTACTGTCCTGTACAATTGTGAACGCCGCTAGTCGGCGGCCCGCAGGGCGAAGGGCATGGACGCACGGAGTACAAAGCGCATAATCACAGCGGTTATACGGAGCTGATATGAATGGGTCGAACGAGAGTTACAGAGAGCAGGCGCTAAAGTTGTTCCCCTGGGTGTGCGGCCGCTGTGGGCGTGATTTTGCTGGCAAGCAGTTGCGCGAGCTGACGGTGCACCACAAAGATCATAACCACAGCAACAACCCTCCCGATGGCAGCAACTGGGAACTGCTCTGCATCTACTGCCACGACAATGAACATCAGCGCTATCTTGAGGCCGACGCACATGGAGATATTAAGCGAGACGAGGTAAAGGGTTCGACCTTCAAAGGTTTTGCTGGTTTGGATAAGCTGCTAAAAGGGGGGGGATAATCATTCACTTTAAAGATATAGCTTTTCCCTTAGCTGTAGGAATTAACCGCGGTGAATACAGTTCGCTTTTAATGTTTTTCCGGTTCGATGTCAGGGCCAAGCAAGATGGCAATCCACTTTGTTCCTTCACGCTCTTCCAGAGCCAGTTTCACAACCATGGTCAGAGGCACAGACAATAACATGCCAACCGGCCCGAGTATCCAGCCCCAGAATACCAGCGAGAGGAATACCACCAGGGTGGAGAGGCCAACGCCTTTACCCATGAAACGTGGTTCGATCACATTGCCCATGACAAGGTTCACTGCAACAAAACCCAGCCCGGTAAGCACGGCGTCACCTAATCCAAGTTGAACCAGCGCCAGCAGCACTGCCGGAACTGCTGCAATGATGGAGCCGATGTTAGGCACGAAATTAAACAGAAAGGCCACCAGTCCCCACAGTAGTGCGTGATCCACGCCGAGCAGCGATAACCACAGTGTAATGCACAGGCCTGTGGCAAGACTGATCCATGTTTTAATGGCGAAATAAGAGCTGACGGTGCTGGCAAATTTCTCAAAGGTTCCGGTTGAAGGCGCGGAATCACCCATGGCAGCCCATTTGTGCGGCAGAGCAGTGGCTTCAATGAGCAGGAAAATGACGGTCAGCACGATTAAAAAAGTATTGGTGAGCGCATTACCCAGGCCTGATAACAGATTGCCAGCCATGCCCATGGCGACAGAAGGGTCGAGATTTTCACGCAGCAATTGTGTATTGAGGTTGATGCCGAGTCCTGAAAGCCATGTGATCAAATCAGAAGTCTGTTGGTGCAGGCGTGTCTGGTATGTTGGCAGGTTGTTAGAAAAATCGGCAACGGATGCGCCGACAAAGGCACCAATCAGGCTGCCAACCAGCACCAGCACCAGCGTGATAATCAATACCGATACTGCGGCTGATATGCTTTTGTCAGTCAGCCACTTCAGCGGTGGCAGGCAGATGATGGCGATAAATGCAGAGAGCAGAAATGGTACGAGCATGGATGTTGCCGCCTGCATGCCAGCCACGACTACAACAAATGCGGCGGCAGAAATCAGAATATTATGGCCGGGTTGCGTTTCCATGGCTTACTGAAAGCCGGAAAGCCGGGCATCATCAATTTCAAATGCAGTTTCACCTGTGGCAAACATCAGTTTCAAATAAGGTACACAACCTTCGCATTCCAGGCCGCAGCTGGTTTTGGCTTGTGCGGTTTCAAAGTCCGGGAAGGCTTTCAGTTGCTCAAAGGTTTTGTTGATACACTCACAGCGGTTGACCGTTTCATCACACATGAGGGGGCTCCTGATCATTTTGTTTGCTTGATAGAATCGAATACTGGCCCAAATGCTTGCGAAACGGCAAGCGCAGTATAAAGCTGAGCTTATGGGTTGGCGCCTGCTGCAGATGTTCAAGTCCGATAGTCATTCCCAGGTGCCCCTCTTCAGGCTGAGGCCTGTAAGTGCCGAACAGACGATCCCAAATCGACAAATTGAAGCCGTAATTACTGTTGGTCTCCTGTTTGATGATGGAATGATGTACCCGGTGCACATCCGGTGTGATCACTAGTAGTCGCAGCGCTGCATCCAGGCGCAACGGTAATTTTACATTGGAGTGGTTGAACATGGCCATGCCGTTGAGCACGACTTCAAAGATAACCACTGCCATCACCGGCGCACCGAGCAGAACAACACAACTTATTTTAATCAACAACGAAATTACGATTTCGATAGGATGGAAACGTAAACCCGTGGTGACATCAATATCGCGGTCAGCGTGGTGAACCATATGCAGCCGCCATAGTATGGGCAGGGCATGGAACAACAGGTGTTGTGCATAAATAATCAGATCGAGCAGGATAATTGCAGCAACAATGGCAATGGGCGCAGATATAGCCAGCCAGTTAAGCAGGCCAAAATGATGATCCGTTGCCCAGATGGCTGCACCGGTTGCGCCCGCTGGCATAAGCAGACGCACCACGATGACATCCATGACTACGATTGCGAGATTGGCAGGCCAGCGCTTGCGCCCCTGGGTCAGGACCCTGCGCGGGGCCAGTATCTCGGCTAGCGCCATGATGATAAGGATGCCGAGAAAAAAACTGAGCCTGATGCTGGATTCGTCCATGTCGCCATGCTGAATGAAAAACATGATGAGGAAAACGACTGTTGCGCTAAGGCGATGCTGATGTGTGCCACCCTGGCAATAACTAGCTCGCAAAGGAAAAAAACGTGATAAAAAAGGCAGGATGCCGTTTTGGACGGCTGTAAGCCGCCCGCAGGGCAAGTGCCTGAGGCAGGCGTCACTTTACCATTGATTGCAAATCAGACGCTTACATGCCTGATTTGATTCACGGTTCCTGCCGTTCACCTGTCGGCGGCTTTGCCGTGCAATCCGGCTCTTCTGCCGGATTGTGGCAGGCCGTCCATGGCCTGTGCGGACGGGCTGACACATCAGCACTTCCCTAATAGCGTGCAAATTACACTTGGTGATGTTTGTCATAGTTAGTAGCCTGAACCGACTTAGCATGGCGCGGTTGACTCAGAGCCGCGGCATCATTTTTTTGCTATACTTGCGAGTACGAGTAAAATAATGCGACTTATCGCTAGAACATATGAGTAAGTGATTGTTTGATGGAGGAAGTGAAATGAAACGTATGATGATAATTGCAACCGCACTGGGGTTTGTTCTGACTGGTTGTATAACCGCAGATGATCCGAATAAAAATACCAAACAGGGTGCAGCCGCAGGTGCAGCCATCGGTGCAATTGCGGGTGCTGTGATTGGCCATCAGAAAGATCGATCTGGCGGCGCGCTGCGCGGTGCATTGATTGGTGGTGCGGCAGGCGGTGCGCTAGGCGCCGGTGTTGGTTATTATATGGATAAACAGCAGGCTGAATTTAACCGTGTGCTGGCAGAAGAGCGTCGTTCCAACCAGATGGAAGTTGAACGGCTGCAGAATGAAAATCTGAAGATCACCATGAACTCGGAAATTTCATTCGATTATAACTCTGCCAAGTTGACGCACTCTTTCCAGAGCAGCCTGGATAAGGTGGCGGACATCCTGACACGTTACCCGCGCAGTTCGGTCAAGATTACCGGTCACACTGACAGTCGTGGTTCTGCAGAATATAACCAGCAGTTATCTGTACAGCGTGCACAGGCTGTTGCTTACTACCTCTCTGATCGCGGTGTTGATTCGAGAAGGATAGTTGCTGAAGGGCGTGGAGAGATGGAGCCAAGGTCTACCAATGATACGGAAGCCGGTCGCCAGTTGAACCGCCGTGTTGAAATGCTGATTATTCCGGATCGGGACATTCAGTAAATAGTCTGAACGAGTAGATATACTAGGAAAGGGCCCGGTTTATGCCGGGCTCTTTTGCTTTGTGGAGATGACTCTCAAGGGGGTGTTTGGCAGGTGGATTGTGTGACAGGTTGAAGGCACGGCCAGTATTTATTTAATAATTTACTGGATTAATGTTTCTCGCTGGCATACAGTGCGCAGCGCAGAACATGATTATTGATGGTTTTTATGGACAATTGTAGGGCTCGTTCCTTGGATTACGCCACTAAATTTCTCGTCTGAAGCATGAATGCAGATAATTATATTTAGATAGAGGTACATTTCAAAATGGCTACAGGAACAGTTAAGTGGTTTAACGATACTAAAGGCTTCGGCTTTATTGCTCAGGACGACGGCGGCGACGACGTTTTCGTACATTTTTCAGCTATTCAGGGTGACGGTTTCAAATCACTTGTTGAAGGTCAGAAAGTTGAGTTTGAAGTAGAAGACGGACAGAAGGGCCCACAGGCTCGTAACGTTTACCCACAGTAAACAACCCAAGCAAGATTTAAAAGCACCTCGCTTCGGCGGGGTGTTTTTTTTTGTCCCTCTTTTGGGGGACAGACTTTAATTTGGAATGGAGTAAGCTTGCCCAACCATATTGGGGGGGCGGTTATGATTTTGTCTGTAGGTTATTTTACAAGCAGATATTTACGATCGGCAATGATAATTCTGTTGCTTGTGTGTTCCTCGTCAGCTTATGCAGAAAGTATGGCACCCAGTTTGAAGCAGCAGTCCAGTATATGGAGTCGGGGAGCGGGTGCTGAAGTCCTCTATTCAATTAAACAAGTAACAGTCCGTGAAGATAAGCACTGGGAAGAGGTGCGGTACTACTCCATACAGATCAATGATCTTGATGCAGCACGGGATTATGGCCGTATCGTGATTCCATATAATCATTATTACAGCACTATCGAACTAGAGTTTGCCAATGTTCTCAGTGGTAAGGGGGTGCTGAAGCCAGTAGCTGTTGATGCGATACAACGACGTGATAAAAGTGGGCAGGATTTTTATTCTGAAGATTCTGAATTGGCATTTTCCCTGCCTGATATAAATCCAGGTTCAATCATTGAATTTCAGTTGCGTATTCGAAGTGAAAAACTGGCAATGCCTGGGTTCTTTTATAACCGATCCAATAACTACTGGTTCCAACCCACAGCTGGAGGCAACGGGTTAAGGGTGGATCAGGTGCGTGAGGCTTCATATGAGTTAGACCTTCCGGAGAATATGGAAATCCATACCAAAGAGTTTGGCCCGGGTAAAACTGATTATGATGTTGAAAATAAAACCAATAGACAGGTGCACACGTGGAGTTGGGATCGTTTGCCTGCAATCTCCATTGAAAGACATATGCCTGACCTCGATACTGTGAGAAAAAGAATCCGAGTATCAACCAGTAAAAAATGGGCCGATGTTGATTCATGGTCATGGAATCTAGCTCGGGATAAATTCCAATCCTCTCCGGCGGTTTCAGCACTTGCCAAAAAAATAGCTCGCTCCGGTGATAGACGGGATGAGAAGATCAGAGCCGTGTATGCGTATTTGCAGCAGAACATTCGATATGTCTACGCCCATCTGGGTCGAGGGGGGTATGAGCCCCATCAAGCGGATGAAATAATCCGGAAGCAATATGGCGACTGTAAAGATCAGACGATTCTGACTGTTGCCCTGTTAAGGGAGCTTGGTATTGATGCTTACCCAGCACTGATTGCCACCCGACGCGTAGGTCGGCCAGATATGGATCTGGTTCATTTAAGCTTCGATCATATGGTTGTACATATCCCCCAGACTGAAAAAGGACAGGCTGCGATGTGGATGGATACAACTTCAGATCGAGGACTTTTCCCCGGTATTTACAACAGTTTGCTTGATCAGCCTGCATTTATTCTTAATGGTCATGGTGGAAGATTGACAAGGATTAAGCAGGAGGATTTGTCTGAAAATCTGGCAAGACTCGAATTTGATTTTACCACCAATAAGAATGGTAGCCTGAATGTGGTTATGAGCACTCATCTCTCCGGAGAATATGAACAGGCATTTCGTGACTGGTGGTTAAGAGACCATAACCGTGAAACGAACTTAAAAAGTATGGTTTCCTCGCTCATTACCCTTGAAAAAGGGGAAGTGAAAGTGGATACCGAAGTGCTTCACCATAACGATTTGTGGCATCCCATTACCCTAAAGGCAACGTTTGATCTCAAGTCAAATAATGGCAAACAAGAAATCTTCCCATCCGTAGCTATTTCTCAGGCATACCGCATGTTTAATTCTCAAGGACCGCTTCCAATTCCAGAAACAAGGAAGAATGATTGGCTTGAGAAACAACCCAGAGTTCTTCAGATCAAGGCAAATTTTCATGATAAGAAATGGCGTTTTCCTATGGTCGTACATTCAGGTGGAAACGTGGGAAACGATTATTATATTGTTAATCAGAAGGGCGAAAAAAAGGATAGAAGCTATTACGTGTTTATGGAGTTTAAGCAGCAACCACTTCTTCTATCTCCAAAAGATTACAGAAAGTACTATCATTCAATTGAAGCGTTGCATAAAAAAAGCGGGAGCTGGCTTATCGCTTACGCCGAAAATGAGCAAAACACTTCATTGGCCGAATTGAAAACGAAAAGTGAGAGCGAAGGCGGAGGAGAATCAAGGCTTGAGCTTGCCCGCCACTATGTTAAGCAGGGACAATTCGAGGAGGCTCTGAAAGTAGCGTCAAGTATTGTCGAATCTGATAAAGAGAACGGACAGGCTTGGTACATTCTGGGTGTTGCTCAGGGTTATAATGCAATGATTGATGAGTCTAACAAGTCATTCACTCAAGCAATTAAGCTTGGGTACACTCCGTAAACAGGTGTTGCGTCCAATGAAATTTCATTCTTTACCTTTGGCGATATTGTTTCTCACCATCAGTTCATGGCCTGTGTCTGCATGTGCAGAAACAAGTAACCTCTCTGCGCTTGAGCTATGGGAAAAAGGCCGCATCCAGGTTCAGCGCGGTGCAGAAAGCGGAAATAAAAGCACTCTGGAAAAGGCGGAAAGATTATTGAAAGCTGCCCGTTCTCAGATGCCTGATAATGTTAACCTTCAGGTTGAATATTATCGGCTTCTTTATCACCTTGTTGGAGAAAAAATATTTAATAGAGCAGCTCTGGAGAAGGAATTCTCTCTTCTTCACCCAAAGGCAAAAGAGGTGATCCATTCCCCAGCAATGCTTGATGTTCTAGATGCATTTCAACGGGACGGGCCCAGCCTGTTCACAGAACCAGCAACACCTGAAGAAAAACTGAGGCTATTAAAGCTGGCAATCAAACAGCAACCCAAGTCGACTCTTGCATGGTATCTTCTTTCTGTGCATCAGCAAAAAGAAAAACACGATCTTCTTGCTCTTGATGCTGCTTTGATGGCTTTGGAACTTGAAGAAGAGAACGTCAGTGCGCTTTATCAGGCAGGGGAATTATATACTGTCATTGCAGAACGAAATGGCAGTGTCTATGAGGAAACCGAGATCTTAGGTAAGGCTGCCAAACACTTGGCAAAGGCTGTGGTCAAAGCTCCAAATCACCGGAGAAACACTTATTCTCTGAACCTGTTAGGCCAGACATACATCAGGCTAGGGCTTTTTCCACTTGCTTTAGAAGTGTCCAAAAAAGCCAAACGCTGGATGGTATATGATGGTGTACTGCTGCATCCCGTTGCGTTAACAGATGCCCTTATCTATCTTGGTAAAGGAGACGATGCGGTGGAGCTGATGTCAAAGAGTCAAGAGGTGGATGTCGAGTTTTTCTCTCAACCGCTTATGATAAATGCAGCGAAAACACCGCAGAGTCGAAGTCGTTTCGCAGCTGCCAATATACTGAAAGGCAACTGGAAAAGAGCATATACAGAATATGTAAAAATTGTGAAGAAATCCGATTCACCTAGGCTAAAATGGATTGGGCAATGGGTGCATCATGTTTATGGCAATAAGTCCCCTCGTTTTGTTAAGATGATGAAAATGGAAGAGGCCTTTGAGCCGATAAGCGAGAAATCTGTAAGTGATTGGATAAAAAAAATTAATGCATATCTGACTGATACGAATAGCGATGAAATGACTCTTGTTAAAGCTTCCAGTGGCATCTTCCAGCAGGTGGATGCTCATTTTTATACTGCTTTAAATTTGTGGCTGAATGGAGACCCCGAAGGCTCAATAAGACATTTAAATGAAGCGGTGAAATTCAAGGTCTACGGGTATCGGGAGCACGTTTGGGCAACTGTTTTTCTGAAAAGTGATCTGTTTTCAGAAAATAAGGGCTGAGTGTTGCTTACTGTGATTTGCTATAGACTAGAAAGGGCGTAGGCGATGTTATAGCTGTTGCATAAACGTGCCGTAAACGCTTATTACAACAGCCTACAGAAATAATTAACTACCGTATTGCCCCAAATTGCGCAAACGATCAGCACGTTGGGCGAGCAGTGTATCCACCGGCAGAGCCAGCAGTTCATTCATCGTCTTTTCCAGCGTATCGGACAATAATTCTGCGGCCTCTTTGATGTTGCGGTGCGCGCCTTCATTGGGTTCGGCAATGATGCCATCAATCAGCCCGAGTTCCTGCAGATCCTTGGCTGTAGGCTTCAGCGCTTCAGCAGCTTCATCGGCATGAGAGCGATCGCGCCAGAGAATCGCTGCGCAGCCTTCAGGTGAGATTACTGAGTAGGTAGAGAACTGCTGCATATACATGCGGTCGCCCACACCAATAGCCAGCGCTCCACCAGAACCACCTTCACCGATGACAGTGCAGATGACAGGCACCTTCAGTGCCGCCAGCTCCTGCAGGTTGCGGGCAATCGCTTCACTCTGTCCACGCTCTTCTGCGTCAATGCCTGGCCATGCGCCAGCTGTATCGATAAAGGTTAACACAGGGATTTCAAAGCGTTCCGCAAGTCTGATCAGGCGCAGCGCTTTACGGTATCCCTCAGGCCTTGGCATGCCGAAATTGCGCTTTAGTTTTTCCTTGGTGTCACGGCCTTTCTGGTGACCGATAATCATAACGGTTTTACCGCGGAAGTTGGCAAGACCACCGACAATGGCGCCGTCGTCAGCGAAAGCGCGGTCGCCATGTAACTCCTGGAAGTCGTCAAACATGTAGGGCACATAATCGAGGATGAAAGGGCGGTCAGGGTGACGTGAAAGCTGGCAGATCTGAGCCCGCGTTGCTTTGCTGTAAACCTGCTTGATCAGCTTATCACGCTTCTGACTCAGGTTTTCAACCTCTTCGGCAATATTCATGCCGGAGTCTTTGCCCATGCCGGACAACTCATCAATCTTTGAGGTAAGTTCTGCAATCGGACGTTCAAACTCAAGATAACTATAAGCCACTCTCATCTCCTCGTGTGCCGCATTTATCCGCGACGTGCCTGCTGTTTCCGTGGTGGTTGCCAGGGTTTGCAACGCAGACGAACTGCATCTGTTCCAAACCTGGCTTCCAATTGTGCTTTTACCGCATCGTTCCAGCTGATGCACGGACCGGTGATTAGTTGCGCAAGACTAGCGTCAGGAAGGCGTACATGGAATGAGAGCCTTGCATCGCCGCCTGTGGTCATGGATTTCAATCGCGCCAGCGTGATTTCATCCCATGCAATACTGGCGGCTGAAATCTGAATTTCATGCACCAGCTCCGGCAGGATGGCATGCAGCGATGTGATTGCCTCGGCAATCAATACCGGCTCATCTTTTGATCTGTCTACTCTTGCTGCGACCAGAATCGGTTCGTCACCGAGCAGGAATTCTGAAACTTCGGCGTATAGTTTGGCAAAGACGATCATCTCGGCCTGAGCATGCAGATCTTCCACCTGCACAAAGGCCATGGTTCCGCTGCGACCATTATAAGGGCGAATGCTCGACACACCGACCGGAATAACGATCTGACTGTCCTGCTCGCGGTCACCCAGCTCGGACAGGTTGCAGTCGCCCAAGCCTTGTGTGCGTTCAAGAAATGCCTCCAGCGGATGCCCCGTGAGATAGAAACCCAGCACCTCTTTTTCAGCCTGCAGGATTTCACCCGGATTCCATGGGCTTAGATTGGGGAAACCACCTTCGCCTGCTTCAGGTTCAGCGACTTCAAACAGTGCCGACTGATTGGATGCATACTCCTTACGTTTACGGCCAAGCATCTCGACTACTTCAGTGAGACCTTCGATAGCAGCGTGTTGGTGCGGGATCAATCCATGCAGCGCACCGGCCTTGATCAGAGCCTCCAGAATACGTTTGTTCAGTGTTCGCCCTTGTGAGCGCATGATCAGTGCTTCAAAATTTTCAAAGGTGCCATGTTTCCGACGCTCGTTGACCATCTCCTGGATCCCGGCTTCGCCCACACCTTTGATTGCACCGAGCCCATAGCGGATTGCATCTTTTTCCGGCTTGAATTCCCAGTCCGATTCGTTGACGTGAGGGGAGAGCACTTCAATGTCCATGTTGCGACAGTCGGTCACGAGCGCTGCCACCTTGTCGGTATTGCCCGCATCGCAGGTGAGGGTGGCAGCCATGAAGGCCTGCGGAAAATGCGTTTTCAGGTATGCAGTTTGATAGGAGATCAGGGCATAAGCGGCGGAATGTGATTTGTTGAAGCCGTAGCCTGCAAATTTCTCCATCAGATCGAAAATCTGTTCGGCCTTGTCGAGATTCACTTTCTGCTTCTCGGCACCTGCCATGAAGAAATTACGTTGTTCTGCCATCTCTTCGGCTTTCTTTTTACCCATGGCGCGACGCAGCAAATCAGCTTCGCCGAGTGAGTAGCCGCCGAGTACCTGGGCGATCTGCATCACCTGTTCCTGATACAGGATGACACCGTTGGTCTCCTGCAGGATCGGTTTAAGTTGCGGCAGCAGGTAAACGATCTCCTGACGGCCGTGTTTACACTCGATATAGGTATCCACCATGCCTGATTCCAGCGGTCCGGGGCGATAGAGGGCGACGAGTGCGATAATATCTTCAAAACAGTCGGGGCGCAGGCGTGTTAGCAGATCACGCATGCCGGATGATTCCACCTGGAATACTGCACCGGTTTGGCCGCGCTGCATCAGCTTGAATGTGGCTTTGTCATCCATGGGGATGAGATCGATATCAAGGTTCTGGGCTGCAGGTCTGCTATCATATTTTTTGATCAGTTTGCAGGCGATATCGATCACAGTCAGTGTTTTCAGGCCAAGGAAGTCAAACTTGATCAGGCCCATTTTTTCGCTGTTGCCCATGTCCCACTGGACAACTTTGCCCTCTTCACCGGCGACCTTGAACAGCGGCGCTGTTTCATCCAGATCCTGACGCCCGATGATCACACCGGCTGCATGTTTGCCTGCATTGCGGTGGCAGCCTTCGAGCCGATCAGCCAGCTCAAACAGACGCGCCACTTCAGGGTCATCATCAATCATTTTAGCCAGTTTCGGCTCTTCTACCAGAGCTTTTGCCAACGTCATTTTCAGATCATTGGGGATCAATTTGGCAATCAGATTGACCTTGGATAACTCCATGCCCAGCACACGACCCACATCGCGCACCACGGCTTTGGCTTTCATTTTTCCGAAGGTGATGATCTGGGCAACCTTCTCTTCACCATATTTCTCGGTGACGTAGCGTATCACCTCTTCCCGGCGGGACATGCAGAAGTCGATATCGAAGTCGGGCATGGATACACGTTCAGGATTCAGGAAACGTTCGAACAGCAGGCCATATTTGATGGGATCGAGATCGGTGATTTTCTGACAGTAGGCGACCAGCGAACCGGCACCGGAGCCTCGACCCGGGCCGACCGGGATACCATGGTTTTTTGCCCACAGAATGAATTCCGAAACGATGAGAAAGTAACCGGGAAATCCCATGCCTTCGATAATATCGAGCTCGAATTCAAGGCGTTTATTATAGATCTCACGGTCGGCATCAGGTTTGCCTGCCAGTATGGTTGGCCAGCGCAGGTCGAGTCCATCGCGCGCCTGTGCGCGCATGTAGGTATTGAGTTCCATATCATCCGGAGGCTGGAAGTCCGGCAGCTGATAGTTGCCAAAGCGCAGATCGACATTGCAACGGTTGGCAATGTGCATGGTGTTTTCCAGCGCTTCTGGGATATCGGAGAACAGCTCCTCCATCTCCTCGTAGGACTTGAGATAATACTCCGGTGTGAAATGCCCGGAGACCTCATCATTGAGCGTACGGTTCTGCTGCAGGGCCAGCATGGCTTCAAAGGAGTTGAAATCATCGCGCTCGAGAAAATGCGCGTTATTACTGGCCACCAGCGGAATATCCAGCTCATGGGCGAGTTCAATCACCTGACGGTTTAACTCTTCCTGACCGCTAGAGCCGTGACGTTGCAACTCAAGGAAAAAGCAGTGTTTATGAAACATGTTTTTGTATGCCAGAGCTGCAGCTTTTGCACCTTGCCGATCACCCTTTTGCAGCAACTGCTCCACTTCTCCATTCAGGCCGGAAGAGAGTGCGATGATGCCGTCGGCATGCTCAGCCAGAAAGGCTTTGCCAACACGGGGTTTGTAGTAAAAACCCTCCATGTAGGAGACCGAAACAAGTTTTAACAGGTTTTTCCAGCCGTGGTTATTGCGGGCCAGCAGTACCAGGTGCGGAAATTTTGGTCCGCGAGGTCCTTCGGAAATGCGCACGTTGTGGTCATCGCAGAGGTACACTTCGCAACCGAGGATGGGTTTGATGCCCATCTGCATGGCTTTGGAATAGAACTCAATCGCGCCAAACAGGTTGCCGTAATCGGTCAGTGCAATCGCAGGTTGTTTGAGTTCAGCTGCTTTTTTCAGCATCTCACTCACACGCAGGGTAGACCCTAACAGAGAGAAATCGGAGTGGTTATGCAGGTGGGCAAATGGAGCAAAACGCATCCGGCGAGCATAACGTCAGAGTCCGGTTTTTGCACCTGTCGATCATCACAATCCGGTCAGCAAAAGATAAAAAAACTCACCACGAATTCCGGAAACACTGTCGTGGAAAGCAGCCCGGAAAGACGATGCCTGCTTCACGTCACAGAATAAATAAATACCTGTGAGCGGCCAACTTCAGCGGTCAGTATATTTAATTAGTATACTGTCACCTATTGTTCCATTTTATAGAACACATGAATAGGGACCAAATAATGGCCATTTCGACTACCAATCTGCAGTTCAGCGAGGGTGTAAGAAATTTTGTGTAAACGGCTTTGGTTTACTGCCTTGGCATCCTGTCGTCGAATTGAATGCTAAAGCGGTTTAGTGCTGCTTTCCAATCTCTGATAGGCATCGTCCACTTTTTGCTGATGTTTTTCAACGC
>JAJFLE010000082.1 GCA_021772835.1 Mariprofundus sp. | reverse complement strand
AAATGGCGCAAGTGGTGCAGCAAAAAAGTGAGCGCGATGGTGGTGAGGTTGGCAGCAAACATCTTTATGATTTGTTTGCGCAATCGTTCATCGTTGCTAAACCACCCATACAATTGCAGAGCTATCATCTTGAACAACATGGCGCATCTTACAGCATCGTCATGCAGATGACTGATGAGCAGGGCAAACACGTGTCTTTACAAGGAAGTGGCGAAGGCGGGCTTTCTGCCTTCATCGATGCGTGGCAACAACGTACCAACCAGCCTATGCGTATCATAAATTACAATGAACACGCCATGGGTACAGGCACGGATGCACAAGCTGCTGCTTACGTGCAATTGGATGTGAATGGCCAACATACCGTTGGTGTTGCCTTTGATATTGATACCATGAATGCATCCTTCAAAGCCATCTTAGCCGCACTTCATCGCTTAGACTTGCAACAAAAAACCTGAAAGGAGGAAAGTGACTGCTTGCAGGCCTGAGCAGTCACTTTCGCACCAAAACTAAAAAGGCACCTAGCAAGCTAATGGTCATTCATGGCGTAAATTGATTACATCTAACGAAAGTAATCCGCGAATCAAGCCCCGACCCTTCACCTATTGGCAGTTCACCAAATTCGCCTTTCAGTGTCTTGCTGCTGCGGCCATTACGAGCGTTGCCGGCCGGATTGGTCACTGAGCCATGGCGAGCATGTCCCAAGTGATGCTCCATCTCAGCTTCAAGCGCACGCTCAACCAGTGCCTTCGTCAGTTGCTTGAGAAGCCCATTCTCGCCAATCAGGTCTTCTGGCTTTTTATAGTCGGATAGCAGCTCATCCAACAGTTCGGTGGGTAATTTTGAAACGGTCATACTCTCTCCTTTGAGTAGGGCGGAAGACTCCGCCAGATTGACCGTTTACACAAAATTCAGGACACCCTCGTGCGTGGATTAATCGAACATGCCGACAAACAAAAAGCATTATTCAGGGCTATCATCGGGCGAGGTAGTGGTCATATCGTACATAAACGTTTCCGGGAAATGGTGAACCAGCTGGTTGCAGAAGAAATTTCCTTTCCAGCTTTGGTATGGCAACGCGATGCCAGTGCGCGTTATGTCTCAGGCGCTCTCGTAGAGCTGCTGGCATGGTGGGTGGATAAGGGCAATGCGTGTTCTGCTGATGAGATTGAGAAACTCTTCTACCAACTCGCCTTACCAGCCATTCAACAGCTTAGCGAAAAATAGCAGCTTGGGCTTATGCTTTTCATGGTGAGTAATCTGTGTTAATCGCCCCTTACTATATACGGCAGCATCTTTTCCACCAAAGGTGCAACAATCATCACCGCAGGAAATGCAACGATCCATGAAGAGAGCCAAGCTGTTAGCCAATGTTGCATAAATCCTGCCTCTATGCCCAAAGTTTGAACGATGGCAACACCTGAAACAATGAACGACATCAAACAAGAGAGTAAAAAGCTAAATACACTGACCTTAAATTTCACGGGCAACCGATAAACCATCAATCCACCTGTTGACGCTGAAAAAATTCATTGAATGCCGCACTCATCTCTTCAGGATTTTCTTCAGCAGGATAATGACCCGTAGCATGCAATACGCAGCCACTAAGCTGATCGGCATATGCTTTTAACATCGCTTGCTGCCTTACCCCCATGGATTCACTGCCACCCATCGCCAGCACGGGCATGCATAAACGTGTTTGCTGACGGATTGCATTTTGTGCGATGTTTTCATCAAAGGCACGGTAATAATCAAAGCTTGCGCGCAAATAATCGGGATGTGCATAAGAGCGGGCATAAAGGTCAATATCAGCTTCAGTGATGGCATCAGCAACATGCGCTTTCACATCAAATTGATGGCCTAAAAATTCACGTTCTTTACCACGCACAAGGATTTCATTGATATCTGTCGCGCGATTAAAGGCAAAATGCCATGCCCATTGGATACGCTCTTTGGACATAAATAACGGCGGTGACGGCACAAGCCCCGGGATAAGCGCCTCACAAAGCACCCCTGCCCTGATATGGGTGGGATGATCCATAAGCATGGCATAGGCAATCCATGTACCAACATCATGACCTGCCAGAAAAAATTGTTCATAACCACCATGGCTCATAAAACCAACAAGCTCATCAGCCACGGTTTTAAGGTCATAACCATGTTGAGGCACATCTGAGCCACCAATACCACGCGGATCAACAGCAATCACAGTAAAAGACTCAGCCAATATCGGCATCACTTTTCGCCACGCATACCATGTTTGTGGCCAACCGGGGATGAGCAGTAGCGGTGCCCCTTGCCCACCTGTCACTGCATGGATGTGTGTGCCATCCACTGCAATACGCTGGCTGGAAAAACGTTCATCCAAACCAGCTGCTGCAAGGTCGGCCTGTGCCCATGTTTGACCTGCCCGACCCGCACTGGTCGGTAATAATGCTGCCTGATGATGTGTCATATATTTATTTTCCTGACTTTTTTGGCTTAGAAACACTGTTTAGAAACATCTGAATCCTTAAGACGTACTTTCAATCATGACACTGCCAATTTTTTCTTTGGCTAAGCCGATTTTTTCTTCACCATCGGTGCCATAAATACCATCAGCTGAAATCACCTCAACATCTGTAATGCCAATAAAAGCCAAAAAATGTTTTAGCCAGGGTGTCATGAAATCCATGCTGCTATTTACAGCCGTGCCACCACTAACCGCGATGATAAATGCCTTTTTATTTTGCAGCAGCCCCACAGGGCCACTATCGCTGTAGGTAAATGTTCGTTTTGCTCTGGCCACCAAATCCGCCCATGCTTTCAGGCTTGCAGAGGGACCGAAGTTATATATGGGTGAACCAATAATCAGATAATCAGCTGCTTCAAGCTCTTCTATGCATGCATCCGCAAGCCGGGCAATGGCATCGTCTTCAGCGTTTCGTTCGGCCATTGGTTTTCCAACAGCGCTTAATGATTGCTCACTGATAAAATGAACATCGTTGCTTAAGTCTCTGTGTATTACCTTGCTTTTATCGTGTTGAATATTATCCGCCAACATGCCTGCCAGCTCACGCGATATTGAAATATTCGACCTTACGCTTGCATTGATTAGCAAAACTTGCCTCATACTTTATTGCCACCACGTTGCGCCACCACTTGCACCACAGCACTTAGCCCTTGGTGATACTTGCCTTCATGCAAATGCCGCTCTGTTTCCTGAGCCAATACAAAATCCAAACCCTCCAGTTCGCGCTCAAGCTCAGCCAAAGCCATAAACATCTCTTTCTGGTGAACTGGTGGTCCACCAATGCCGGGCATATCCAGGTGTTTTTCTGTGTACGCTTCTAAAATCAATGTGCCCCCGGGTTTTAAGCCTGACACAATCTGGCGATGAACCTTTTTTCGTAAATCCGGTGGCAAATGTGCCGAGATAGAAACAATGCCATCCCAGGATGCAGGCTCAATTTCAAAATGCTCCAAATCAGCTTCTATGGTTGTGATTTCAACTCCAAGTGTTTTGCCCAATTGTTTGGTTTTTGCCAAACCCTCGGTAGACTGATCAACCGCTGTCACTTCAAATCCCTTGGATGCCAAAAAGGATGCATTTCTACCCTCTCCTTCTGCAATACATAATACCTTTGCTACGCCATCACCGGATTTGATGCGCGAATATTCAGCTGCCAAAAATTCATTGGGGTTTTTACCGTAGGCATATTCGGCAGCGGCATAACGCTCATTCCAAAACTCTTTCATCTCTTTCTCCATTCAGCTTTTTTAAGCAATCACAATCAAACCACAATCGCTACAATTCACACTTAGACAATCAAAACAACACCAGCAGCTTAACGCTACTGGTGTTATAACATGATGATTCGCTTCAAGGTTTATGGATTAGCCCAGAAGTGGATTCACATTAACGCCGCCATCGATATTGTATTCACTGCCCGTGATAAAACTGGCGTCATCAGAGGCAAGGAAAGTCACCAAATTGGCAATTTCATCAGGCTCACCAAAACGTTTGAGTGGAATCCGATTTTGCATGGCACCTGCAAATTCAGCAATTGCTTCTTCAGGAAACCCAATTTTGCCAAAAATTGGCGTATTCACAGGCCCCGGATTCACCGAATTCACCCGAATTTTTCTTCCTGCCAACTCATACGATGCTGTTCTGGTCAGTGAATTTAGTGCTGCTTTGCTTGCGGCATACACAGCAGTATTGGGCATACCAGTGTAGGCATTGATGGATGATAAATTAATCACCGATGCACCATTGTTTAAAACAGGCAGGAATTTTTGCAAGGTGAAAAATGCACCTTTAAAATTGATGTCCATGTTGTAATCAAATTGCTCTTCGCTGATATGTTCAAAAGGTGCAAGTGATACCACACCCGCATTGATAAACAATACATCCACATGAGCAAATAATGATTTGGAATGCGCCACCAATTGATCAATATCAGCAAGATTGGATTGATCGGCAACAACACCTTGCACAGCCAGCTCTTTAGCAGCTTTCTCGACGGCTCCTGCATTGCGCCCAGTAATCAATACTTTGGCGCCCTGCGCTTTGAATGCTTTGGCAGCGGCATAACCAATACCACTGCTACCACCTGTAACCACTGCGGTTTTTCCTTCTAATTTTCCCATGATAGCTCCTGTTTTGTCTCATATATAAACATGATCATTAATGTGTACCGATTGGTACACTTGCGGAACATATACCGAACGGTACAATAGCGTCAACAAATAAAAATGGGGTACGTCTTATGGCTACAGGAAGGCAACGTTTATTTGATACTGAACAAGCATTGGACGCAGCTATGCTAAGCTTTTGGAAAAATGGCTATGCAGGCACGTCTATCGCCAGTTTGACCACAGCCATGGGCATCAACAAACCCAGCATGTATGCCGCTTTTGGTAATAAAGAGCAGCTTTTTTTAACTGTAGTTGAGCGTTATGTGCAAAAACATGGTTTCCCACATGCTGAAAAATTGATGCAGGGTTCTCAATCTTTAAAAGCAAGGGTGCGCCTTTATCTAAGCTCCATTGCAGAGATGTTGATCAACTCTCATTTGCCAGGCGGATGTTTTGTCGCCAATAGCAGCTGCGAATATGGCGGCAACCATTTACCCGAAAAAGCCGCCCAGGCCATCAAGCTTATCAATGACAACACACAATCCGGGCTGCTTGCATTTTTCCAACACGAACAACAAACAGGTAACCTATCCAGCAAAATCTCAGCCGAAGGTTTGGTTTCATACCTGCAAGCAATCAGCAATGGCATGGCAGTTATGGCAAGAGGTGGCGCGTCAACAAATGAGCTTGAATCCATCATCAATGTAGCTATTGAAATACTCTAATGAAAACGCCAGAACTTCGATATCAAGCGAAGGTGATTAATAATAACACTCAGATCTTTTTTCTGCTCTAAAGAGTTGCTTCATGATCAGACCTGGGGAAATTTGAAACTGTTATACTCTCCTTTTAGAGTGGCGCCATGTTCCGCCTGTTTGACCATTGTTACAATATTCAGGACGCTCGCGTTTATAATATTTAGCCAGGTTAACAGTTGATTTGTATGATTCACCCTGATCGCTCCAGACTCTATCCGCTTACTACCATCGCCTTCAGCCGCCCCCCCCCTACGCACACGTTGCAATTCCCATAATACTTTAGACTCCTTGTCTTATTCATGCCCCCTAAATGAGAAACAGAAATTCACCTGCTCTAACAGGGGATGCGATTTTGCGGCGCTGTGGTTACTATGCTGCGGGCTGGAGGGAATCACATGTCTGAATTCAAAGATCGTATTATCATGGTGACCGGCGCATCCGATGGCATTGGCCAACAGGTTGCAGCTGCACTCGGTGAAGCAGGAGCCAGTGTGATTGCGCTCGGCCGCAAGGAAGAGGGATTGCAGCAGACACTGGAACGCGTCGAAGAGCTCGGTGGTCGCTGCCTCTGTATCCCGTTTGATCTGCTGGATTTTGACAACTACGGCAAACTATTCCTGACCCTGAAAGATCAGATTCCGCATCTCGATGGCCTTGTGCACTGTGCCGGTTCCATCGACCGTTGCACGCCCATGCAATACGTGAAAACAGCCGATTTCCGTAAAATGCTCGATGTCCACCTGACTGCACCGAACATGCTTACCCAGATCATGTTGCCTCTGCTTAAACGTGCACCGGCAGCATCGGTCGTATTTACCTCCTGCGATATGATTGAAGAGGATCAGGCGAACTGGCATGCATACGGCCTGGCCAAGCGGGCACTGGGTTATGCTGCATCGATGTGGCAGATGGAGCACCCGGAGAAGCCTTACCGTTTTAATACACTTAATCCGGGGCGTGTGCGCACGGCCCTGTTCAAACGCACATTCGGTGGTGAACACCCAAGCATGGTGCCTGCCCCAAGCAGTGTGACACCGGCCTATCTCTACCTGTTATCCGATGCTTCAAAAGATCAGCGCGGTCAGTCATTGCATGCCGTTGATCTTATGAAACATCCATTGCACTAACCATGCTCTAAAACCGTTTTTGGCAGAAAAAAAGCGGTTCGTTTGCAGAAAAACAGAGCACCCTGATTGCAATAGTCCTGCATGACGAACAGAGGATACATCAAAGCCATCAGTGGCTATCATACTACATACCGCTTTGAACTGAAGGGCATGCAACATCTGCATAGCTGCAATAAACACAGCAATCATTATTCCTCGGCATCCAGGTGGCATTGCAGACGGGGCAACTCCAAAACTGTATGTACTGATCCTCAGGCATACTCTCTGTTTGTACGGAACCACAACCAGGGCATGTGATACGTGCAATGAAAGTGATTTTTTTCTTCATGGTATCAACAAATATCCTCTAAGATTAGGCCAGGCTGACAGGCTGACATACCCAGCAAGTCCTGAACGACACTCAGAAATCCAGCCAAGTAGACCTCCAGGTGACCTGGGCCATGCGTAGCCGATCATGCTCCAGCTTCCTCGCCGAAGCGCCCGATTTTTAATGTCTATACGCAGGGTGGATAATGGCTCTTCAATCTGTTGGTTCTCAGATTTATGGCTCATTTGAGAGCTCCCTTTGACTTGTTTTTGTTATGCTGTGTCCATCAACCAGGCGCAACAGTTTTGGCCTGCTGGCCCAGCCAGAATAGCAGTGCTGGCAACACCAGAAGCACCAGTGGAAACTGGGCGACAAGGCCGAAAATGATAGCGATGGCCATCGGCTGCAGCATGGCCGAGCCTTCGCCAATGGCTAATGCCAACGGCATCAGAGCGAGAATTGCCGCCAGCGTGGTCATGGCAATGGGTCGGAAACGGTTACGGCCTGCCTGAATGTAGCCCTCAATCCTGTGCACATCCGGCGCACTGATACGGCGGAACTCGGAATAGTAGAAAATCGCTGTTTCCGTGACAATGCCGATAATCATTGTCAGGCCCATCATCGAGGTGATGTTCAACTCCGTTCCTGTCAGCGCCAGTCCCAGGAATACCATGCCCATCGCCAGCAATGGCATAGCCAGAATGGCAAGTGCAGCACGGAAACTCTCGTAGAGAAACAGCAACAGTATAAACACCAGCGCCACTGCAGCGGCAAAGACCTGCATCAGTCCTTTGAATGCCTTTTGCTGCTGCAAATACAAGCCGCCCAGTTCAACGCGGATATGCTCAGGAATCAACCCGGATGCGATCAAGGTCTTGACCTCAGCCATCACCGAACCCATGTCACGACCAGAGATGCGTCCGGTAACGGCCACCATGCGCTTGAGGTTCTCACGTGTAATCTGCGGCTGCCCGGTGATCGTCTGAACCGATGCAATACGTTTGAGCGGCAACCAGTGACCATCGGGGGCCTGCAGTTGCATCATGCCAAGTTTGTAGACGGCATCTCTATCCTTCTCTGGAGTCCATAGTCGGACATCGATCATTTTCTGCCCTTGCTGTACAGCAGTTGTGATTTCTCCTGCCAGCAAGGTGTTGACCTGGCGCGTAATCTGTTCCGGGTCCAAGCCTTCGAGTGCGGCTCTGGCTCGATCTACCTTGATGGATAAAGCATCACCGGCAATCATGATTCCATCCCGAACATCGACCACACCGGAAATATGACCGATGGCTTCAGCCACCTTGGGTGCGAGGTCAATCAGTTCCTGTGCGTCATCACCGAACAACTTGATTTCTATCGGCTGCGGCACAGCTGTCAAATCGCCAATCACGTCCTCCATCAGCAAAGCCATGTCGATATCCAGGGCTGGAACTTTCGCATGCACCCGGTCGCGCATTTCATCCATAATGGTTTCAATATCGCGCCGGGGTTGAGGGGTTAAGCGGATAAAAAAGTCACCCTGATTCGCCTCTGTCAGCCCGCCGCCAAGTTGTGCGCCTGTTCTTCGAGAGTACGTGTCCACTTCCGCTGTATCACGCAAAATGATCTCGACCTGCTTGAGCAGGCGGTCTGTTTCCGTCAGAGACATGCCGGGGGGGGCAATATAATCAAGGATATATCCGCCTTCATCCATCTTTGGCATGAAGCCGCTGCCTACTGCCCTGTAGCCAGTATAACCGGCAAGCAAAAGACTAACGGCGATCACCAAAAGAATGATTGGGCGATGCAACATGCCAGAGAGCCAGTCTGTATACATGGCAAGTAATCTGGACTGAACCGGACCTTCGTCTTCCTCTGCGGCATCATTCTCACGCAAGAGGTGGGAAGCCAGTAGTGGCACTGCCAACCAGGCTACAACGAAGGATACGATCAGAGAACTGGCCATCGTCAATGATAAGGCCTTAAAAAACGCGCCGGTCACTCCATCCAGAAAAGCCAGTGGCAAAAATATAATAGTGGTTGCCATTGATGAGCCAAGCAGGGGCTGGAAGAACTCTGACGCAGCCTGCATTATGGTTTGTTCATGCTCAGCGCCCTCTATCCGCCCGCGAACCCGACGAATAATCTGTTCGATCATCACAATGGCATCATCAATCACCAGTCCCACAGCCGCCGCCATACCACCCAGCGTCATGATGTTGAAACTGAATTGGAACAGGTCCAGCAACAGTACTGTTGTAGCAAAAACAGCTGGCACAGCCAACAAGGTGATCAGTGTAATGCGCACATTGCGAAGAAAAGCGAGCAGCACCAGTGCCGCCAGTATAACGCCGATAAAGATTGCATCCCGAACACTGCTGGCCGAGGCAACGATCAGCTGACTTTGATCATACCAGTTTTTCACCATAACATCGGTTGGCAGCTTGCCCTTGAAGTGATCCAAACGCGCTCGCACATCATCTGCGATCTGTACTGTATTGCCACCCGGTTGCTGGTAGATCATAAACAGCACGGCATCCTTGTTATCCGCTGTCACTCTTAACCATTGCGGTTGAACGCTCTGCGTCACCGATGCAACATCATCAAGCACGATATTGCCATTGTCTCCACTGGTTAATACCGTACGGCGAATGGCATCAAGGCTGTCAAAACGGGTGTCCGATACTGTCAGAAACAGCTTGTAGCGATCTTCCAGGCGACCGACCGCCGTCAATACATTGCTGGCAGCCAATGCTCTGGCCACCTGTTGCAGGCTGATACCGAACGTATGCAAACGATCAGGGTTGATCTCTATGCGATACTCTTCCTGGTTACCACCCATCACATCCACGCGTGCTACGCCGTCAATACTTGAAAGCAGCGGCACAAGTTGAAACATCGCCAAATCACGCAATGCGACCTGAGATTCCTGCAGCGACGTGAGGCTATAAGCAAGTACGGGAAAGACTGTGGGGTCCATGCGACGCACCGTGAAATTTGCTCCTGCCGGGAACTGTGACTGTATCTGGTTCAGAGCGGCACTGACCTGCAGGGTTGTAGCTATCATATCTACGCCCCATTCGAAATTGACCGAAATTTCAGCACTGCCCCGACTTGTCGTGGATCGCAGATTAACCACACCAGGAACTGACCGGATAGCCATCTCCGCTTGGCGAGTCACCTGAATTTCCATCTGTTCGGCTGGCTGGTCCCCTGCATTGAGTGACACCACAATACGCGGGAACGTGACTTGCGGAAACAGCCCCACCGGCATCTGAAAAGCGCGCATCGCCCCCATGGCAGCCAGTAGCAGCAACAACATCAACAGTGAGCGCCGATGACTCTGAATCCAGACTGAAATATTCATCGCGCAGGTTCCACTACCACAGCATCACCATCGCTCAGTTCTGCCACCCCGACAGTAACAATCGTCTGTCCGGCAACCAGTGCTCCCTGTACCAGTGCGTATCCATCTTTCTCCAGTACCACCTCAACCGGCACACGTGTTGCAATGCCCTGCTCAACCCGCATCGCATAAGCCCGATTGTCTTCAGCGTACAAAACCGCCTGACGTGGTATCACAAGTGCATCGGGAAACAGGCGTGCAGAAATATCCGCCGATACCGCCATACCGGGCAGGAAAGCCCTGGTCTGCTCACCGGAAAGACGTACAAGAACATCCACCAACCGGGTTTGCGGATTAACCGCATGCAACACCTTATCGATGGATGCCTTGACTTTCGATTCTGGGTTCATGGCGGGATGGATTTCAACCAGATTGCCGGATGAAATCCAGCGTACATCCTCGGCTTCCAGGCCAAGCAATACCTTCAGACGATCGGGGTGTCCCAACTGCATCAACGTGGTTCCGGCAGCCACACGCTGACCACTTTGCACCAGCACCGTAGCCACGACGGCATCGTAGGAGGCATGGATTTCATGGATGGCGCTGCCAAGCCCCTGTTTTTTCAGCTGTCTCAGCTGTGACTGACTGTCCGCCAGAGCCTTCTCTGCTGCACCCAGCTGAGATGTTGTCGCCAGCTGATCAGCAAGCAGGCTGCGTATACGTCCCAGTTCAGATTCAGCAAAGCGGACAGCTGACTGAGCCTGCTGATAAGCGGAGGCAGCTGACGGGTCTACAACGATTTCAGCCAGCAGTTGCCCTTTGTATACCGATTCGCCAGCAAGCACAGGCAAGCGAATCAGTTGCCCTGCGTAAGCCAGGTTGATGTTCTGCAGCCAGGCATCGTCAAAGCTGACCTTGCCATACACATGCAGAGTTTCACCCACATCCCGTTGCACCACGGTTGCTGTTTGCACCTGATGCACGATTGCCGCTTCAGCCATGGCAGTCGAGGCCACCATGCATGTAGTCACTGTCAAAATCGTTATCAGCAAATATCTCATGGATGGAGCTCCTGTGTTGCTTGTATGTCCGAAGGTGAATATTCAGACTCAGAAATTGTCGCCCCGTCGGACAACAGCAGACCGGTCAACGTATCCAGCGCGACAGACTGCTCGAGCAGTACCTGCTCAAGCCCCAACGCTCTGGCCTGCTGGGAAAAATAAGCCGTACGCAGGGTCGTAAATGTCAGCATATCAATCTGGCCCGAACTGAGAGCGTGAGCCATCCGATCGACCGTTTTTGCCAGCTGTGGAAGGCGTGCAGTCAACACTTGCCATTCGGATCTGGCCAACTGCTGATCATGAATGATTTTACTGGCCTCGACAGAGGCTGATATCAGCTGGTTACTGTATTCTTCGTACAGGCGTTCGCGCGTGGCGCGTGCCATGGCTACGTTGCCACGGTTCGCATCAAACATCGGCAGGCTCAGGTTGATAAACGGGCCCAGCGTCCATAAACCGGCCGTATCCCGCAAACTGTTGGCACCAATACTGAATGAGGGAAACTGCATCAGGATCTGTTCGCGCACCCTGTTTTCCTGGCTTCTGTATCCTGCCTGCAAAGCAAGCAGATCGGGGCGATGTTGAGCAATGGATTTCAGCGCCGCTTGCAACAGATCGCTATCCACCTGTCTTGAAACCAGAGACTCCATGTTTACAACACCGGATAACAGCACCGGAGCCGATGGATCGACACCGAGCAACAGGTGTATGTCGTGGTTCGTGGTATTCACCAGACGTTTGCTTTCCTGAACAGCGACCTGGGCATCCATCATCGGTGCCAATGCGAGCCCATCCTGATCCAGCGTGGCATTGCCCTGTGCCAGAGCATCGTGGATGCCGCTCCATGTGGATATCGCCTGCTGTAACTGATCCTGCAAAATGACAAGTTGTTGCTTTTGAATAAAAGCGCGCCGCCATAATATGCGTGCCTGCTGGATCACCTGCCACTCCTGCCACAACACATTCAGGTAAGTCGCCTCCGCCTGCGCTGCTGCAGCATCACGACGTGCGCCACGGGTAATGATTTTCTGAAGGTCGATGCCAAGGCCAAAACTTGCGCCTGTCTGCAGTGCCGGATCCTTACTTCGCGGAACATCCAGCCCTACACTGGCTTGTGGGTCGGGCAACAGCCCTGCTGCATACAGTGTTGCTCTCGCTTCAGCCATTTGTGAACGCGCAGCATTGAGTCTCGGACTATTCAACAGCGCCAGCAGAACCGTTTCGGTTTCATCCAGGCCATCTGCGACAATGATCGGGTATTGCTTCCATGAAGCGGGTAACTCCTGAAATGCAGCCCCATCCAGGTGGGTTTCCAACTGATCAAGTGAAC
Source organism: Mariprofundus sp. (assembly GCA_021772835.1). Lineage (GTDB taxonomy): Bacteria > Pseudomonadota > Zetaproteobacteria > Mariprofundales > Mariprofundaceae > Mariprofundus. The sequence continues at coordinate 3,184 of JAJFLE010000082.1, read as the reverse complement.
TGGCAAGCTTCGGTGAGTCCACCAGCGCCAGCGGCTGATAAACCGCGCAACCGCCCAGCCCCAGTATCGTTAGTCCCCCGGCGATTATGATGCCAATCCGCTTCATAGATTTTTCTCCAACTTACACATTATACTTCACAACCGACATAATATTTTCCTGATATACAATGTTTTACAACTCCCAGAGTTGCCACCAGTGACCGGTTGCATCCTGTTTAGCGGCTAATAGCTTTCCGTTCCCCGCATCAATCTTGAGTTCTATGATTTGCCTGGATGACGGGAGCATCACTTCGACGTCCCAAATTAAAAAGTCATCTTCATCATCCAGTTTGGCCTGAATAACTTTTCCACCAACAGATTTCCGGGCAATATTGATTGCCTCATCGATCTTCACTGCTGCATACTGTGCCATTTGTGATTCCGACATTGAGTCTTCGTCAACGTTGATACTTCCGCGCTCCACCTCTTCCGGAATTCCTTTTAACGCCAATATATTCTGCTGCATGGATGCATGATTATCATCCAGATCAGTGGCGTGCAAAGGCATGCTCAAAGAACCTAGCAGAACAACAAGAGCGCTGGCTTTTACGATTGTTTTTTCCATCAACATCTCCTTGTTTCAGTGCCTTATCGGTTTCAATCAATATGAAAATATGCTTCTATATCATCGACCAGAGCCAGCTCCTTCTTCGACAAATCAACGAGCCTGGCCGGGGATGATCCGGTCATCAACGCATGAATGGTGGGATCAACTTTCTTGATTAATGAGGCTCCATCAGCACTTTTTCCGATGGCAGTTCTGACTGCGTGCCATGTTGTCTGCAACTCCACCTTTCTGGCTTTGAGCAATGCCGCATGATTGGGCGAATTCGAGCTATACTGGTTCAACAGCAGCAGATCACGCCCCAAATAATCCATCCATGCAATGTTCTTTCGATAATTATGTTTGAAGTGCGTACTAACAATCAACTGACCGGAAAATTGATTGATCGCGTTTGCCAACGCAGGAAAATCATCCATCTCATTGAGTTCCAGTGAAATCAGATCAAACCATGAGTTTTGCAGGCCAAACGCCCTTCTCTGATCATCCCCAATATGTGCTGAAGCACTGACATCGTTCATTCGGGTCATGGACGCTGCAAGTTCAAGGTACAAACCGTTCAACTTGTGCATATCCTTGTTATCAATCGCTTCAAGCATGTCTTCTGCCGATGATTCCATATTTAGCAAAATTTTCGTGATGGCGCTATCGCCAACTGCAGACTCAGCATATACCTGTGGTATTGCGCATCCTGCACTCAACACGGCCACGCATATGACTTTTTTCACAGTTTTAATCATTCTTAGTCTCCTTGCTGCTCTTTTCGCAAAAGCCCATCATTTCAGATGAAACGTATGCAGTTCTTCTCTTCTAAAATGGCGAAACACGTTGAATCACAGGATCACCAGCTCGGATATGCGCCCACACCATAAATACATGGCCGATCACATAAACCCACAAGAGGTTGGAGAGCAACGAATGGATATTCATCAGCAGATCTACTGTGGGTGACATGTTTAGGCTGTTTTCAGGCAGAATAAACCACATGGCTACACCGGTGACCGCTATAGCAACCATCACCAAAATACCCATCATCTCGACTATCCGTGCAAGACTATTTCCCGGCTCAGGCATGTTTGTTTTACCAAAGAGTATGGAAGCAAGGGTCTTGATCAGTGAAAAGGCCTCACGCCATTGGCTAAAACTAAACAGAATCCGCAATGATGCATGCTGATCGCCACGAGCCCGTATTGACCACAACAAGTGCGCGGCAACAAATGCAGCCACAACCAGACCACTGATCTCATGTGTCTCCATCACTGCATGTGCAAAAGCACTGCCTTTTTCATCCGGGGGCAACAAAATTAGACTGGTCAGCAACTGAAATACCGCACCCGCTGCTACTCCGGCGTGAAGCCAGCGGACAGGAATAGAGTAAGGCGTGGTTAAACCCTTATTTAATTCCATATCTTTCAGCTTGCTATTCATTTAATCACTCTCCTGTAAATGCAGGAACTAACTCTAGCGTTACAACCTTGCCGGAAGCTGGCCCGAACATTGCCATTTGCTCATGTTGTCAGATGCATGGTGCAGTTATCTCTAATCGTAACAAACAGACTGACCGCCATCCTTGCCAGCCACTTGATTCACTTCGGTTACTTTGCCTTTTCAACCAAATCAACAAAGTCCGCCAGCTGTTTTGCCAAAGCAATTGTTTCAGATGGACGTTTCGATTCTTTAAGGTTTGTTATTAGTCTGTTGCCTTGCAACACCAGAGGTTTGTTACTGAAATGTTTCATCATCTCTTTATTTACCCGCCGCCAGGTGTGCTCCAGTGTAAACAGTCGTACACTTAACAAATCAGCATTGGCTTTGGGGCCTTCCATTGTCAGCAGTTCAATTTCACGGCCCAAATAATCCAGCCATGCAGTATCGCGCTGTTTGAGCGTTGGAAAATTTGTGAACTGTATGATCATACCGCTTAACTGATTAGCAGCCACAGCGGCTTCCACCCATGACTTGTCAGTAATCTCGATATCAATCACTCGCATCCACGAATACGCCATCAGCAGCTCACGGTAACGCCGTTCATCTGAAGCATTGTCCGCAACCAACAGATGCAGTTGATTCATTTCATGACTGAGTTGTTGGTAATGACTGCGTGAAGCGACTTCATCTTTTGCCAGCAGTGTGTCCACAATATCCTCTGCATGCTCTTCCATATCAGCAAAAAGAGTCGGGGTGGTGGATGGAACATCAGAGGCGACAGCCGAATTGACCGATGCGATCACAGGCAGAGTAAATAATATGATAGCCAAGAAAGTGTGTTGCCTGATTTTCATGTTAGCAGCTCCCTATTTTGAGGTTGAGCCGCGGATTCTACACCTGGAACCTTGCCCGAACCTGTTCAGAAGATGACCATTTGGTAACATGAGTTAAGCATGAGCTATGTTTTATAATGCTCTTGTCAGCATGACTGCTTTTGATCTGATTGAAGGCGTCGCAGCAAACGACCTTCTTTCTACACCGAAGAAAGTGCGGTTGAGCCGATTGGGGGAAAACGAATCACGACCACAGTTCCCTTACCCGGTTCACTATTGATGATAATAGTACCGTCGTGAGCTTTGACAATACTGGTAACAT
>JAJFLE010000081.1 GCA_021772835.1 Mariprofundus sp. | reverse complement strand
CGTTGAAAAACATCAGCAAAAAGTGGACGATGCCTATCAGAGATTGGAAAGCAGCACTAAACCGCTTTAGCATTCAATTCGACGACAGGATGCCAAGGCAGTAAACCAAAGCCGTTTACACAAAATTTCTTACACCCTCTTAAGTATGGCTGGAAAATAGCTGCCATCCTTTCTTTTATCGATCACCTTACTGCACCATACATAGCCACTTTTAATGGTATGCCACATGGACTCATAAAAGGCGGCATCCTGATTCCCACTGTTGAGCAAGCGAGGCGTCTGGCCGATAACTTCTTCGGCATCGTATCCGGTTATTGTCGTAAAAGCAGGATTGACATACTCAATAAATCCATTGTTATCAGTGATCATGGTTGATTGGCCAGAGAACTCTATCGCTTGAGATAGCTTCCTGATCAATTCATCCGCCTGTTTGCGTGCGCTGATGTCCTGGGTCATGCCGATAAGACGCGCTGGCTTACCATCGTGACCCCTGCTTACAACCCTCCCATGGCCTAAAACCCAGACCCACGCACCAGAGCCGGAACGAATTCGATATTCACAAGAGTAGTATGGTAAAGCCCCCTGCAGGTGCTCGTTTAAAGCCTGTATCACCCGATCCAGGTCGCCGGGAAAAATCAGTGCTTTCCATTCGTCGATAGACCGGGGGACCTGTTCTGAGTTAAACCCAAGCATTTTGGCCCAATGGGGGCTGAAAAATAGCTGCCCTGTACTTACTTCCAAATCCCACAGGCCTTCATTGGCAGCGCACAATGCCAAATCAAGGCGTTCTTTACTTTGCCAGAAAGACTCTTCATTTTGCTTGTGAGCACGCAGGATATTTTCGATCTCTTTGTTTTTATCAAGAGCAGCAGCCAACGCTTTATCCAACAAATGGATTTCTACAAGCAATTGCTCATTGGTTTTATCGTATGCACTCATCTGGCTGAAAGGTTAGTCTTTTCAACCCCCCGTGCAAGGCAAAGGCAATACACTGTTTGCCAATGTCGCCAAACAACGTTCACCGATGATGGACAAACTCAACAAGTTCCAGACTCAGCAGTTACATGAACTGCTCACCCGTTTCCGAGTACAATTACACCCGCCACCCCCATTAACGAGGGCAGAGTTTCGCTTATTGGGGCAGGCAATCGGTGTGACAAACAGGTCATGAATGCATCAGGCTTGGAATTGTTTTTCTTAGCCCATCAATACCATAGGGCCTGGAGAGAATGGCTGTTCCATCTGCAGGCAATCCACAGTGCAATATAGTTTCTTTGTCGCATCCCGTGAAAGCTCACTCTGACATGCTCAGCTGCGAATCAATCTCACCAGTAACCAGCCAAGCACGATTGCAGTCAACCCAGCCATGCGAATGGCTCTTGGCGATATTTCAGGCAGCTTGCGCATCATATCGATCATTTGCTGGGGGAAGAGCGCATAGATTGCGCCCTCCAACACCAGCAATAGACCCAATGCAGCCCAGAGATCATCCATGATTTAGCCTCGGAAGTACAAGTCCGTTCAGTGCTTCCGAGCGGCCCACGGATGGGCCGCCAAACAGAGAACGCAAGTGATCGGTTTGTAAGCAACGGCAAAACGACGCTTTTGCAGTTGCGTACTGATCAATGGCAGGAGGCCTATTGAACAGCATCCCACTAAACGGCATCAATCAAGTTATTTTCTGGACTGTTGAAAGAAGTTGAAGAATTCAGAGTCAGGTGAAATCACCAGACGCGTATTCTCATCAATCGATTTGCGATACGCTTCCAGTGAACGGGTAAAGGCATAAAACTGAGGGTCCTTGTTATAGGCCTTGGCATAGATCGCAGTGGTCAGTGCATCAGCCTTACCGCGAAGAATTTCTGACTGTTTGTAAGCTTCAGCCAGAATAGTCTTCTGAGTCTTTTCAGCTGTCGCACGAATTTCCTTGGCAGCCTCTTCACCCTCGGAGCGATACTCTTTGGCAATACGGTTACGCTCAGCTTTCATACGCTGGAATACGGCTTCCGAGTTTTCCTGTGGCAGGTCTGCACGTTTGATGCGTACATCAATGACGGAAATGCCGTAATCTTTTACACCTTCATCAGCACGGTTACGAATCGTCTGCATCAGCTCAACACGCAGATTTTCCTTGTCACCGCCAGAAACGATTTCATGCAGGGTGTGCTGACCGAGCACTTCACGCACTTTACCACGAACCACATCGTCCATGCGTGCAGCAACACCGGTCTGGGTACGTGCAACCTGATACACTTTCAGCGGATCGATAATGCGCCAGCGGGCATAGTTATCCACCATGATTGATTTTTTGTCTTTGGTAATCACTTCATTCGGCGGTACATCGCTTTCCAGCAGACGCCCGTCAAAGCGCTCCACACTCTGCCATGGGAACTTGAAATGCAGACCTGCATTTTTAACCACATCTTTCGGATTACCGAACTGCAGTACCAGTACCTGTTCACGCTGATCCACAACAAATGCGCTCATGCCAATGATTGATGCAAGAACAACTGCAACAGCTGCCATTATAGTCTGTTTTGGACTCATTTCTGCACCTCCACTTTGTTACCAGCCTTATTCAAAGGCAGATATGGCAATACGCTGCCAGCAACTTTACCGTCGATAATAATCTTGTCAGCCCGGCTTAATACATCCTGCATGGTATCCATATACAGACGTTTACGGGTTACTTCCGGAGCCAGTTTATAAGCAGTAAGTACACTTTCGAAACGATCAGCCTCACCCTTGGCACGTTCTACGACGGCTTTACCATAGGCTTCGGCATCAAGAACCATCTTTTTACCTTCACCACGTGCATTTGGAATAATGTCGTTGGCATAGGCTTGTGCTTCATTCTTGGCACGTTCCTTATCTTCACGCGCACTGGCTACGTCTTTAAACTCTTTAATCACACGCTCGGGCGGCTGCACATCCTGCAACTTCACTGTGCTCACAGAGATACCAGCCTCATAGGAGTCGAGAATTTGCTGAATCAGATCCTGAGTTTCAACTTCCACCTCGGCCTTTTTGGTAGTCAGTACATCATCAATCAGGGTGCGCCCAATCACTTCACGAATAGCTGATTCCGCAGCATCACGCACAGTTTTGGTTGCACTGTCGATATTAAACAGGAAATTTTCCACACTCTTGATTTTATATTGTACGATGAACGAGATATCAACGATGTTTTCGTCTTTAGTCAGCATCAGCGATTCATTCACGCGCTTACGGGTCGTGCCGTCGCTAAACTGGCGAAAACCGATCTCAAGACGCTGAACACGTGTAACCGGCAGCTTCTCAACGGTTTCGACCGGATATGGGATATGCCAGTTCAAACCAGGTCCCTTGGTAGCCACATGTTTACCGAAACGCAGCACCACAGCTTCTTCGTCAGCAGCGACCATATACAGGCCGCCAAAAACACCCCAGATGACAAATACAGCAGCCATGATGCCTGTAATGACACCCCTGCTCATATTCGGAGTTCCGCCTGAACCATTGCTGCCACCGCCGGATCCACCAAAGAATCCGCCAAAGCGTTCTTGCAGGCGACGCACTACCTCATCGAGGTCAGGCGGGGTCTGTTTATTGCCACCGCCCCCCTGGTTACCCCAAGGGTTCTGGTTTTGATTGTTATCATTGTTGCTCCAGGGCATGCCTGACCTCCATCGAAATACAGCGACGCAGTGTAGCCACCTCACCAAAGCATTGCACCCTTCGTTTTCAGGGTGAATGTAATATTAAATTTCAGGGTGATTCCGGATAAAGCTCTAAAAGACCCTCAAATCAATAAATTTAGTTAGCCCCACAACGCGTCAGCGTCATCAGCCAAGGCAGGATTACTGTCTCGGCACAAGCCTCTGGATGACGGACACGTTCATGCCGGGATACAAACGCAGTAGCATGCTGTGCTGCCGGGAATGGAATCAAAGCTTAGTCCGGGTTAGAGACAGACTGTGCATTTTCTCCCTGTGAAAGATGACGACTAAGGCCTACCACTGCTGCCGGAATCACCAGCAGGTTCACAATCGGCACCATCAACAACAGTGTAGCCAGAGCAGAAAAACCGATATAGAGCCAGCGTTTTTCATTCAACTGCGTTTTTCGCTCGGCATAATTCCAGTTACGTCTGGATGCCGGTGTATCCATCAGCTCAAAACTTAAAAAGCGCACACCACCATAGGCCCACAGAGCTGTCGCCACCGGAGGCAGCCAGAAAAACAGCAGCGCAGCCACACCCCAGGCTAACAATCCGAACAACGGGCGAATGGAATGAATCAAACTCTGCAAAACCAGTTGCATCCAGCCAATATTCTGTTCGGCCAGTTCACGACCTGAGCGCTGCTCCACTCGCTTTGCCAGCAAATCCAGCCATGGTGCCACAGCAGCAGATCCCAGCGCCACAAAACTGAAGATGCCGCACAGGACCGCCAGAACAAATGCCATCAACCAGACCAGCCATGAGACGATCTGCCAGTACCAGGCATCACCTTCGGGAATCCACAGGTTTGCCACATAATCTATCAGCCAGAATGTGCCCCCGGTCAGCAGCAACATGAGCACAAACAGCAGTCCCATCATGCGCCATAACACGCTGCGCAACTCTGCTCTGGCAAGCAGCTCCTGCACGCCGCGCAAGAATAACACTGCGCCCTGGAACATCAGTTCAGCTCCAGATCAATCAAAATCAATTCGGCAGCTTTGAAATCATCTTCTGCAACAAGTACCCGCGCATCCATCACGCTCGGCAGCGGCATTAGCGCATTCATGCCGGAGTTATCAATACGAAATAGAATATTTTTTTCTTCCAGAGTATCAGAGAGAATCTGCAACAATACAGGGTCGGAAAGCCTAATGAGTTCGATCATGGACGCAGCTTAGGCGGATTCATCATCTGCGTCACGCTTGACAGAGTGCAGCTAGACACGACGATGTGCATCCATGTCTAATCAAACTCTCGACCCAGCCTCAGATTCATTACCTGTATCCATTGAGACCTTACAATCGGTCCTGTCTCAGATGTTACCTGCCGATGCAGATGACGGTGATCTATACATAGAACACAGCACAGCCGAATCGCTGGCACTGGAAGAAGGCCGGGTGAAACATGTATCTGCATCCACCCATCAGGGTATGGGTGCCCGCGTCATTAAAGGCGAAGCTTCCGGCCACGCCTTTACTGATCGCTTTGACACAGCGGCACTGATGGAGGCTGGAAAATCAGCCCGTGCTATAGCTCAGAGCAATCAGTACAGAGCGCCTGTTGCCATCCACCAAGATCGTTCCTCCCCTGCCCTGTATCAGAATGTAAATCCGTCCGAAGGCGTAGATTTTCTGAAACGTAAAACCCTGCTTGAAGAGCTCGATGCACTGGCAAGAAGTCTTGACCCGCGTGTTAAACAGGTGTTTGCCAACGTCTCATCTTCGTTCTCAGACATTCATATCATTCGCATGGATGGCGGCCATCTGCATGACGCCCGCCCGCTTGTACGCCTGAATATCTCAGTCGTCGTAGAGCAAAATGGTATGCGTGAAACAGGCTCCGCCGGTGGCGGTGGTCGTTTTTCCCTGTCCAGGCTGACAGAAGGTGATGAAGCCAAACGACTGGTACGCGAAGCGGTTCGTCTGGCTATTCTCAATCTTGATGCTCATGAGGCTCCAGCCGGAACTTTTCCTGTTGTACTAGGCCCGGGCTGGCCGGGCATCCTGCTTCACGAAGCTATAGGACACGGACTCGAAGGTGATTTCAACCGCAAGGGAACGTCGGTTTTTTCCGACAAGATGGGCAAACAGGTTGCTGCCCGTGGTATTACCGTGGTTGATGATGGCACCATCAATGAGCGCCGCGGTTCACTGACAATAGATGATGAAGGCACCCCCAGCAATCGCACTGTTCTGATTGAAGATGGTATGTTGACCGGTTATTTGATGGACAGACAAAATGCTCGCCTGATGGGCATGAAACCGACAGGAAACGGGCGACGTGAATCCTATGCACACCCGGTACTGCCGCGCATGACCAACACGTTCATGCTGGCTGGTAAAGATAATCCGGCTGATATCGTAGCATCGCTGGATCGCGGTATTTATGCCGCCAACTTCGGCGGTGGCCAGGTGGATATCACTTCCGGCAAGTTTGTATTCACCACCTCGGAAGCTTATTACGTGGAAAATGGCAAGATTCAGTATCCGGTGAAAGGAGCCACCTTGATAGGATTGGGACACGAAGTGTTGCAGAAAGTTTCAATGATCGGCAACGACCTTGAACTCGACCCGGGTGTGGGCACCTGCGGCAAGGGTGGACAATCCGTGCCTGTCGGCGTGGGGCTGCCTACCCTGCGCATTGATGAGTTGATCGTTGGAGGAACCGAAACATGAGTCTGCCAACAGAGGCCCATTCACTTTCCTATCTTGCCGCAAAACTCATCGATGAAGCACGCAAGGCCGGTGCAACCTATGTGGATGCGCTTGCAGTCAACGACACAGGCGACTCAATCAGTGTGCGCAATGGCTCGGTTGAATCAGTAGAACGCGAAGATGCTCAAGGCATAGGTCTGCGTGCTTTTGTCGAAACGGCCAAAGGCCTGGCATTTGCCACAGCCTCCAGCTCAGATGTGTCCGAATCCGGCTTGAGGAAACTGGCCGAACAGGTCGTGCTCATGGCAAAGATTTCAGAACCGGATCCCGATGCCATGCCGCCCGTCGGAGCCAGTCATCCGACAATCGACGAATTGAAAGTGTGGAACAAAAAACATCCGGGAGGAAATCCGGGCTGGGATATTGAGCATGCCAGGGATGCAGCACTCCATTGTGAAGAACTGGCACGCAACCACTCTTCCGAGATCACCAATTCTGAAGGCGCTGAAGCAAGTTTCGGCCATAACAGGGTGGCTTATGCATCCTGTGACGGTTTTGCCGCAGAATATGGAAAATCATCTGCATCGATCAGCGTTTCGGTCATTGCAGGCAGCGGTGAAAACATGCAGCGCGACTATGCCTGGCATCGAGCCAGGCGTGCGAGTGACCTGCGTGATCCAAGACTGATAGCCGAAGAAGCTGCCAGCCGTGCAATTAGCCGCCTGAATGCAGGCGGCATGGAAAGCGGCCATGGCACCATCATATTTGAACCGCGCACAGCCACATCCCTGCTTGGCCATCTGGTCGGTGCCGTCAATGGTCGCTCGGTTTTACAGCAACGTTCGTTTCTCACCGAAGCATTGGGGCAACAAATTTTCCCTGATTTTGTCTGCATTGAAGACAAGCCAAATCATCCCGAAGGGCTGGGTAATCGCTTGTTTGATGGAGAAGGCACACGCTGTACAGCCCACTCTCTGATTGACCGAGGCACACTGACAACCTTCCTGACTGATCGGTATACCGCCAAACGCCTGGCCATGCCGGAAACAGGTAGCGCCATGCGTGGCCTCACCGGCGATATCGGCATCGGCTCTTCCAACCTGATCTGGCAACCTGGTTCACACAGCCAAAAAGCTATGCTGAAAGAGATCGGCAACGGACTGCTGGTGACCGAATTGATTGGTTTCGGTGTTAACCCCGTCACCGGTGATTATTCGCGCGGTGCAGGTGGTTTCCTGATTGAAGATGGAGAAATAGTCCGTCCCGTTCAGGGTATTACTATCGCCGGCAACCTGAAAGAGATGTTTGCCAACATTGAGCTGGTGGGCTCTGATTTAACATGGTTCGGCTCCACCGCCGTACCGTCGATTGCCATCTCCAACATGACCATCGCCGGGCAGTAACAGGCATATTCACCGCAAAGGACGCGGTGAGAAATATCAGATTTCTGCCAGTAGACGGTCGATCATGGCCTCGGCCTGGACGGCATAACCACCGCCGAACAGATTGGCGTGGTTGAGAATATGATAGAGATTGTACAGTGTTTTACGCACCTTGTAACCATCATCCAACGGCCATGTATCGTTGTAAGCCGCGTAGAACCCTGAATCGAAACCGCCGAACAATTCGCTCATAGCCATATCTGCTTCCCTATCCCCGTAATAGACAGCCGGATCAAACACGACCGGATTCCCCTGCTCATCAAAACCACGATTGCCGCCCCACAAGTCACCATGCAACAGCGATGGCACAGGTGCGTATGAGTGAAAAAACTTATCCAGATCAGCCAACAGTCGATCACCTTTATGCTGCAAGGCACCAGCAAAACCATTTCGGGCAGCCAGATCTAACTGGAACTTCAAACGATGGTTACAAAAAAATGAGATCCAGTTGTCTGATTGAGTATTGCATTGTGCCGTTGAGCCGATGGTATTATCCCGAAACCAGCCAAACTGATCTGATCTAGTGCCATGCTGCATGGCCAGTTGCTGCCCCAGCAGATACGAACCACGACACTCTTCCCTGCCAAGGATAATATATTCAGTTACCAGCCACGAACTTCCTGCTGTGGCACCGCTGCAAACAGGAACAGGTACGCGTATAGCATTGCTTTGCGCCAGTTCTCTGAGTCCATCGACCTCCGCTTCGAACATAACAAGACTCTGTTCATGATTGCGTTTAACGAAATAAGCCAGGTTGTTTTGTCCCGTTATGCGGAAAGCCGCATTGATACTGCCACCCGACAACGCGGATTTTTGTTTGATTGCAAAAGGCAGGCCTGTTGCCAGTGAAATAGACTGTTCAACTGAGTGCCAGAACATAAAAAATACTTAGTGTTTTTTTCCGAGATGGCGGTAACGCCATTTTCGGCCCACCTTCCAGCGCCACAGCATTTTAATGGCGACATAGGCAATCATGCCTGAGGTCATACCGACTATAGCACAACCAAGCAGGAAGGGCTGCCAGATCAAAGACAGCTCACTACCCAGCCACTCAAGACTGAGTTCAAACTCAAAACTTTTTTCCGGAATACCCATCACCCATGCACCCACCACATAGGCACCGTAAAACATCGGCGGAATGGTGACCGGATTCGTTAACCAGACCAGTACCACTGAAATCGGCAGGTTGGCATGCACAAGTATTGCACCACCAGCGGCAAGAACCATCTGGAACGGTACTGGAATAAACGCGCAGACCATACCTACAAAGAATGCCTTGGCGACCGAATGACGGTTGAGGTGCCAGAGTGCAGGATTATGCAGCAGCTTGCCGAAACACTGTAAATACTTGTGTTCTCGAATCGTCCGATGATCCGGCATATAACGACGTAACAGCTTCCTTGGCATGGCTTGCTATTATGTCAGCACTGTCTTTTTAAAACAATACGAGCGGCAAAATAATCAGCACTATTTCATTCAATTCAACTGTTGTCTGATAATTCTACTTAATTCATCCACTGCCAGTGGTTTGTTCAATACCATGTTCCAGTCAGAAAGCATTTCGACGGTAGCATCATGATCACGATCGTAACCGGTAGTAAAAATGACCTTGGCATCCGGGTTCAATAGCTGAATACGGTCTGCCGCTGCTTTTCCTCCAAGCACGGGCATCACGACATCCATAAGCACCAGATCAATCATACCCATGTTAGCCTTATAAACTGCAATGGCTTGCAGACCATTTGAGGCTGTCAAAATCTTGTAACCGAGGTTGATTAATAACTGTTCACTCACCTCAAGCAGAAAATGGTCATCGTCCACCAACAGAATGGTTTCCCCACGGCCTTCTTCTATAACATTATCCTGTGATTTTGTCCGAGTGCGCACACTGTCAACAATGGGAAGATAGATGTTAAATCGTGTGCCGGTGCCAGGATAACTGACCACATCGATCAATCCGCCATGTGTCTGCACCGCACCATACACCATTGAAAGCCCTAGCCCGGTACCCTTACCGACCGCCTTGGTGGTGTAAAACGGCTCATAAATTCTATGCAATTTTTCTTCAGACATACCACAGCCATTATCCTGTACGGATAGAATCAGATAGTCACAATCCCTGACATCAGGATGATTTATGACAAATGCTTCATCCCGCGGCCTGGTGTTTAAAGACACTTTGATAAATGGATCACTCACACCATCGAGTGCATCACAGGCATTGTTCATCAAATTCATTAATATCTGCTGGATCTGAGTTCCATCGCCTTTGATAAAGAGCTCGTCTTTGCTTAATTCTAACTCGCAACGAATATGCTCGGGAATGGACACCCTGGCTAATTTATAGGCTTCATTGAAAAATGGCCGCAGGTCAAAATCTATCAACCGGACTTCATCCTTACGGGCAAAAGTCATTAGCTGGCGAATCATGTCGGCGGCATGCAAGGTCAACTCACCGATTTCACTCAGCCTCTTTTGTACTTCCGGGGAATCAACCTGATGCTGAATCAGGTACAGGTTGGCGGTAATACCGGAGAGCATATTATTGAAATCATGCGCAATACCACCAACGAGAGTACCAAGTGACTCCATTTTCTGGGCCTGCTCATACTTCTTCTCGGCGACATCTTTCTGCTGTAGCGCCTCAATTTTTTTATCTACTTCCAGGCGTAGTTTTTTATTAATCCGCTGCAACTGATTCGTTCTTCGCAGAATCGTTTTTTCCAGATGCTGCTGTACATCACGCAAGTTTTTCTCACTTTCGGTCAGTTCCCGGTTCACCCTGTTCAACTCGCTCTGCCTTCTCTCCTGCAGCAACTGAGATGAAAAGGCGATCACTGTGAAAAACAGGTACATCGTTGGTACGTAGTACATGGTGTCCTGACTATAGCTCAAAACTAACAGGCCTTGACCGTGCAAAAATAAAATCCCGACAAGAAGTAACGTGTACGATGCTATCCAAAGCCAGCCTGAACCCACGCCCATCAACAAAAAAGCCAGAAAAGGAAAAACAAGCACCCAGTAGATTCCGGTATTGCCAATACCACCATCGACAAAAAGGGCAGTGAAAATAATGCAAGCCATTGCCATGGAAAACTCTCTGGAGCGTGGTAACCAGCGCCCTTTCAAACCCATGAAAAAATATGGTGTTAAAACAAGGCCTACAGCCAGCTCAATGTAGGAGAGCCAGTGGCGATCATACTGATAGTTAATAGCACTGAAAGTAACAGAGAGAGCAATGGAAAGCCCTATGATCAACAGCAAGATGCCACCCTGATAGCTGGCCTCATGGACAGTGTTTTCGTAACCGAACAGTAGTATTTTCAGCTTCGCATTAACCCTTTGAACCACTGCATCTCCATTGTATTTCAGGACTTACCAATCAAACCGCGCCAAAAGGTAGCCACAAGTATAACAGAGTAATTAAAAAGGCTTGTCCCCCAAATAGGGGACAAGCCTTTGTGTAATAAACGCAAAATATTTATTACTTTTCAGCCTCACGCTCGAATTCACCACTGCGCAATCTTGCCATGTACTCGTGTAGCGCTTCTGCAACCTTGCCTTGCAAAAGGTAGAGCGCAATCAGGTTTGGGAAAGCCATGGAGAGAATCAGCAGGTCGGAAAAATCGAGAATGTTGCTGGCGCTGGTAATCGAAGCTAGGACAATAAAAAGGACAAAGATAATGCGAAATATCATTGAATAGGACTCGCCAAACACATAAGTCCAGCTGCGCTCCCCGTAATAGGACCATGAAATCATGGTTGAGTAGGCAAATAGCACAACCGAAACAGACAGAATGACCGGAAACCATGAAATCACTGAACCGAATGCCACCGCGGTAAGTGCTGCTCCTTTGCTGGATTCCACCAATGCCGCATATTCAGGCGCGTTGTAGACACCTGTAATAATAATCACCAGCGCAGTCATCGTACAGATCACTATGGTGTCGATAAACGGCTCATAAAGTGCAACAAATCCCTGACGCACCGGATATTTTACCGATGCCGCCGAATGTGCAATAGCAGCAGAACCAATGCCCGCCTCGCTGGAGAAGGCTGCTCGTTTAAAGCCCTGAACAAGCACGCCGATCATACCCCCAGCTACAGCAGTTGGTGCAAATGCTTCGCTTAAAATCAGACTGAGGGCTGCCGGCACATCGGCTGCATGGGAACCAATAATCCACAGGCAGGCACTCAGATAAATAAACACCATCGTCGGTACAATCGCTTCGGCAGCATGGGCAATACGTTTGATGCCCCCAATAATGACAATGCCCACAGCCAATGCCATGATCACGCCGAACACCAGAGGAAACTCTTTAAAGAAAGGCACTTCGGTTTGTACTGCTCCCATCGCCTGAGAGACCTGAAACAGATTGCCCGCACCAAGTGCACCACCCACCGTTAGCAGCGCAAACATCACAGCCAGCACTTTCCCGACTTTAGGCATGCCCTTCTCTTTAAAACCCTTGGAGAGATACTCCATCGCCCCACCCATAATATGACCATCCGGTCGATATTCGCGGTACATCTGGCCCAGAGTCACTTCGGTAAACTTGGTTGTCATACCGAAAAAACCTGCAACGATCATCCAGAAGGTAGCACCGGGGCCGCCGATGCTGATGGCAATTGCGACACCGGCAATATTACCCAGACCCACAGTTGCAGAGAGAGCTGTGGTTAGTGCCTGAAACGGTGTGACTTCTCCTTGATCATCTTTTGAACGGTATTTTCCGCGAATGATTTGAAAGGCATGTCCCATCATACGCAGATTGATAAACCCGAAGCGGAAAGTGAGATATACTGCACCGATAATCAGCCAGGCAACAATGAATGGCATATTGCCCTCGCCGGGCATAACATCGAAAAAGACAACTGCCGCGAGGTAGTCATTTATGCTGCCGAACATCGCATCCACACCATGTTCAGCAGCAAAAGAAGGGGCTGCCGGCAGTAATATGAATACAAAAAGCAATAGTTTGATGACTGACTTGTTCATTCAACCCTCCGCCAACTCAAACACTGCCGAAAGCAACAGAGAATTAAAGCTTTGACTGACGTGACGCTTGAAGAAACGCCCATGGCTTGTTTATTCTAGAACTATCGCGACTCTTGAAGCCACACCCATGGCTTCAAGAGTCTTGCTCTTCAAAGAACCAGCGGACTTCGGACAGATCGTCCCTGATCGGTGCGGCGGGCAGGTTGCGAACCACTTCCCGGCCATAGGCTTTGGCATAGAGGCGCGAGTCGAGCAACGCCATCACACCACGGTCATCCACAGAGCGAATCAAGCGCCCTGCCCCCTGTCTGAGCGTAGCAATGGCTTCAGGCAACTGGATATCCCTGAAACCGTGCCCCCCCTTCTCCTCGCAACGTTTAATGCGCGCCTGCAGCAATGGGTCATTGGGAGGAGCAAAGGGCATTTTATCGATAATGACCATACTTAGCGCCTCACCCGGCACATCAACGCCTTCCCAAAAGCTGCGCGTACCGCAAAGCACGGAATGGGTATCCTTGCGAAAGCTTTCGAGAATCGCGTCGCGACTGCCGCTCTCCCCCTGAATCAACACATTCCAGGGCAGACGCCTGGATAGCTCCGGCCCTACCTGATTAAGCATGCCCCACGAAGTAAACAGCACAAAAGCACGGCCCCGGGATGCACGAATCAGTGTCTCCATCTCATCGGTGAGTGCAGCAACACCCTGCGCAGAGCGTGTGTCGGGCATATGGCGCGGCAGATAAATCATGGACTGTTGAGCATAATCAAACGGTGAGGCATGGAAACTTTCATCACTCACATCCACACCCAGCCTTTGTCTGGCATAAGAAAAACTGCCGGACACCCTGAGTGTTGCAGAGAGCAGCACAAACGCAGCAGACCTATCCCACAAATGCTGTTTCAGAACAGGCCCGGTTTCTACCGGTGCTACCGTGTACCTTTTGTTTTCGCCATCCCCATCGCTCCAGCCGACAAAACCATCTGCAGGTGCCATCACCATTCTGATTTCTGCCAAAAGTTCTGTAGCCCTGTCCGCCTGACGTGCAAAGTCTTCACTGCGTTCCCGACGTGATTCAGCCAGATTGAACATGGCGAGCCATGACGCTTCAAGTTCATCGAGGCCCGGTTTCAGCCAGGCATCAATGACATCCCTGCCTGTCGCTACCACATCCTTTTTCAGCACAGGGTCATCACCCGCCTCATCCAGCAGTGCCTGCATATCATTGAGCCATTGAATAAACTTCAAACGGGTCAGCTGCACACCAAAATGCTGACATGCCAGGTCCGGCAACGAATGTGCTTCATCGAGTACATAGGCATCAAACATGGGTAATATTTCACCATATTCACCCGACTTCAATGCAGCATCGGCCAGCAACAGGCTATGGTTGGTGACCACAATATCAGCCGATTGCGCGCGTTGCCTCGCTTTCATCAGCGGGCAATCATCATAATCGCCACACTTGCTGCCCAGGCACTGGTCGGCGGTCGCCGTAACCATAGGCCCTATGCCTTTGGCGAACACATCAAAGTCGAGCCCGGAAAGGTCACCATCACGTGTCTTTTCTGACCACGCCAGCACCTTGAGCAGGGACTTTTGTAATCGGGTTTCCAGTTGCGGCGTAGTGATTGCGCGTTTCATGCGCTGGGGGCAGAGATAATTGCTACGCCCCTTGAGCAGGGCAACTTTTCGACCGATGCCAAGCGCCTTCTGCACAGCCGGAAGATCGCGATGCACCAGCTGATCCTGCAGTGCTTTGGTATGGGTTGAAATCAGAATTTTAGCATGGGAGCGCAGTGCTGGGACCAGATAGGCCAGCGTTTTACCTGTGCCGGTTTCTGCTTCTGCCAGTAACATACTACACTGCTCAAAGGCAGCACCAATCTCTTCGGCAAGGGTGATTTGCTCTTCGCGTCTGGCATATCCTGCCAACCCTGTCGCCAACGGTGAGTCGGCCGCAAAGTCACGGCGAACCTGAGTGGACAATTTTTTCATTTTTGACTGTTTAATGGAAACAGGCAGGCACAGCCCTGAGCATCCAGTTCTCCATCGAAGCTGGCACAGCTTTCCTGCTTAAAGGCACAACGCGGCTGATAGGCACAACCGCTATCCGACATACCTTCACCGATGACCAGAACCTCATCAACACGATTGCGTTCATCAGGATGAGTGATCGGACGTGCATCCAGCAGAGCCCTTGTATAGGGATGAGCACAATGCTCAAAGATATCCTCAACATTTCCTTGCTCAACCACCCGCCCGGCAAACATCACCGAGACACGATCAGCAATATGGCGCACCACAGAGAGATCGTGTGAAATAAACAGGTAGGCCAGATTTTTGGCGGCCTGAATATCTTTAAGCAGATTAAGAACCTGTGCCTGAACCGAAACATCGAGCGCTGATACAGGCTCATCAAGTACCAGCACCTTTGGCTCGACAATCAAAGCCCGGGCAATACCGATCCTTTGCCGCTGGCCGCCGGAGAACTGATGCGGATAACGATCCATGCCAGAATCATCCAAACCGCACAGAGCCAGTGTTTCTGCCACTTTTTGACGTCGCTGGGTCTTCGTCATATCCGGTCTGTGTACACGCAACCCCTCAGCCACACTCTCCCAGATTTTCATGCGCGGATTCAGGCTCGCAAACGGGTCCTGAAAGACCATCTGGATGTGACTGCGGCGGCTTCTCAGTGCTTTACCTGTGAGATGTGTAACATCTTCACCATCCCAGAATATATTCCCTGAATCGGGTGCCAGCAACTGCATGGCCAATCGCGCCGTAGTGGATTTACCGCTGCCGGACTCACCCACGATGGCCAGTGTCTCCCCTGCCACAAGATCAAATGATGTATCAATCACTGCCCGCTTGGCTTTGCCAATGGCTTTGAACATGCCGCCGGCAGCAAATGTTTTATTCAGCCCGGAAACCCGCAATACGCTCAAGATGGCTCTCCCACGTGCAAACAGCGGGTCACATGATTTTCACGGCTCCAGGCATCTGCTGCTACAGGGTTATTACAATCGTCTGCAGCCAACGGGCAACGTTTGGCAAAGTGGCAACCGGATGGCCAGCGCCCAGGAGGCGGCACCTGCCCTGAAATCACCGGCAACGCTTTGCCAGGGCTGGATACTTCAGGACGACAAGCCATCAGTGCTCGGGTATAAGGATGCGCAGGATGATCGAAAATTTCAGCTACCGATCCCGATTCGACAATCTGACCGGCATACATTACGGCCACATCATCACACATTTCAGCTACCAGACCAAAATCGTGTGTCACCAGCAACAGACCCAAATTGCGTTTTTTCTGCAAGTTCAGCAGCAGAGCAATAATGCGTTTCTGCACCGACACATCGAGTGCAGTCGTCGGTTCATCGGCAATGATATAATCGGGGTCTGCCGCCATGGCCATGGCAATCAGTACACGCTGGCGCATGCCGCCGGAGAGAGAATCAGGATACTGTTTGAGAATCTGCTCAACATCCTGCATACCTACATCTTGCAAGAGATCAATCGCGCGCTGGTGAGCCTGCTGTTTATTCATATCCAGATGCAAACGGATAACTTCACAGATCTGGCTACCTATGGAAAACACAGGATTGAGTGCCGTCATCGGCTCCTGAAATATCATGGCGATGTGACCGCCGCGAACCGTTCTGAGTTGTTCCTCAGACATGTCAAACAGGCTTTTACCATCCAACCTGATATCACCTGAACTTTTTTCTACACCCTGGTGTTCACCTAGCCTGAGCATGGCCTGAGCCGTCAGCGATTTGCCGCAACCGGACTCACCCACCAGACCAAGCACACGGCCAGGAGCAAGGCGCAATGAAACGGCCGAGACAGCGTCTACACGTTCACCCTGAATGGAAACGGACAGTGACAGATTGGAGAGTTCAAGCATGGCGGCAGTGTGACGCATGAGCACGCCGCTTTCCAGCCATTTCAGGGGAAAATAGTGATATGCTGATAGATGGTCTCCTGCCATTGGGTCGGCTCACATCGGTGAACCGCTACACGTGAGGTCACCGGATAACTGCAGCAATAGTGAAGCATAACGACTGCCTGAACCGGCTCATGCACGAGGCTGCAGCATCGAGCTCGGGTCAAGCAAACGATCCAGTTCATCCGCATCAATCACAGACTCATCCAGACACACCTGCCGTACAGTTTTGCCTTCAGCTACAGCCTTTTTGGCAATTTGTGATGCCCGATCATAACCGATCACCGGTGCCAATGAAGTGACCATACTCATGCTCCATTCAATCTGTTCGGCACAGCGCTCTGTGTTCGCCACAAGACCGTTGATACATTTATCCGTGAACATACGTGATGCGCTGGCCAACAGTCTTTCTGATTCCAGTAAATTATGCGCCATCATCGGCAGCATTACATTCAGATCGAGCAGACCAGAAGCACCACCGAAAGAAATGGCTGCATCATTGCCGATCACCTGTGCACAGACCTGTGCCAATGATTCGGCAATCACCGGGTTCACTTTGCCCGGCATAATCGAAGAACCCGGCTGCACCGATGGCACGGTTATTTCACCCAGCCCACAGCGTGGCCCGGCATTAAGTAGGCGCACATCATTAGCAATTTTAACCAGGGATACAGCAAGCGTTTTCAGCTGGCCGGACAGTTCCACAGCAGCATCCTGTGCCGCCTGTGCCTCAAAGTGATTTGCTGCTTCGTGAAATACGATGCCGTAAGACTTCGACAGCTCGGCGGCAATCCTTGAACCGAATTCAGGGTGTGTATTCAAACCAGTGCCAACAGCCGTACCGCCCTGCGCCAGTTCAGTGATACGCGGCAGCGTTGACTCAAGGCGTTTAATCCCCAGCTCCACCTGCCTAGCCCAACCGGAAATTTCCTGCCCTATGGTGATTGGTGTGGCATCCATCAAATGGGTACGCCCGATCTTTACCGCATCCATGGTTTCCTCGGCTTTGCGGATCAGCGCTTCATGCAAGTATCTCAGTGCCGGTATTAACGCATGCACCAGCAGATCAGAAGCGGCCAGGTGCAGAGCTGTAGGAATGACATCATTGGATGACTGCCCCATATTCACATGGTCATTGGGATGTACAAACGTGTCATTGCTGATCTGGGCACAGCGATGAGCGATCACCTCATTGGCATTCATATTGGTGGATGTGCCGGATCCTGTCTGGAAAATATCAACGACAAACTGATCATCCCAATCACCATCAATGACTTCTGCTGCAGCCTGTCTGATTAATTCGGCCTGAATTTCAGGCAACTTCTCCAGCACCGTGTTGGTTGTTGCTGCCGCAGCCTTGATTTCACCAAGCGCACGGATGAACTCGCGCGAGAAGCGCAAATCAGAAACCGGGAAGTTCTCTACAGCGCGGGCGGTGGAAGCGCCGTACATGGCGTATTCCGGCACCTGCATTTCACCCATCGAATCCTTTTCAATACGTGTTTTTGGCATCACTTCTCCCGTCTCATGCATAATAGCGTCAAATCGTCATCATCATCATTGCGGCCAAAATCGTTCAGCTCTTCGAGCAACAGCTCAGGCAAGGCTTCTACCGGCGTTTCAAGATGATCAAGCAGCCATGCTCTCAAACGTTTCTCGCCATACATTTCTTTGCCGACTCGTCCCGATGTTTCAGTGACACCATCGGTATAGGCCATCAGTGTATCTCCCGGATGCAGCTCGGTTCTTACAACGTCATATTTCATCGATTTGAGCAAACCCAGCGGAGGAGCAGAAGCTTCCAGAGCCTTTATGTCACCATCCGTTGAAACCAGTAGCGGAGGAATATGGCCGGCATTCATCCACACCAGTGAATGCGATTGCGGCTGTAATTTGCCCATAAACATGGTTACAAAACGACCTGCCGCGAGTGAATCGCACATCGATTCATTCAAATAATTCGCTGCCACCTCAATCGGCCAATCCACTGTGGCCAGTCCTCTGAGCATGGCCTGCAGGTTGGCCATGGTCAGTGCTGCCGGATAACCCTTACCGGAGACATCGGCAATCATCAGCCAGACACGTCCGTCTTCAAGCTCGATGTAATCAAAATAGTCGCCACCCACCGAGTAACAGGTCTGCTGGAACCCCTGCAGCTTGTAAAACGGAATCACCGGCGCATGTTTGGGCAACAAGCCTTGCTGGATTTCAGCCGCAATGGCCAGGGAATCTTTCAGATCCTCCCTCTCCTGAAGTCCTGCCAATGCCGTATTCAAACCACGCGCAAGCTCACCGAAATCATCATCCAGCAACACCGGGACACGCCCCTTGAATTGGCCGCTGGTCAGGTGACGAAGCCCGGTTTCCAGAGAGTCAGTCACCTGTTTCAACGTATGACTGATTGTCCAAACCAGAATGGCACTGGCCGTGATACTCATGGATAACAACACCAATGCTTGCGAAAGAAGGAAATGCTCTTCGGTATCGTTACCACCGAGTGCCAGATACACAAACAGACTCAAAATCAGGGTGGGAAGCAGACCGGATACCATAAAAACCAGCCACGGGCGATGCGATGAGGAAGTGATATGTTTATTGGAATGTTCTTCATTCAACAGGGAGGCAAACAAACCCTGTTTGGAGAGTTTTAAACGCAGCCTGCTGCTGTAAATGATTGAACTGGCCACAGCCAGAGCAGGTGCCAGCACACCGGCTCCAAAGCAGAAATTCAATGCCAGTGAAACAAACATGCGCCAGGTAAACGGATGCTCGCCCATCATGGCGACCGAACTGATCATCAAAATCAGATATATGGCAAAGCCCCAACCGGCAAAGGTATAAGCCCTCAAAGCACGCCAGGGAAATTCAGCCATGACCGATTCAATCACACGACGGTATTTTTCAGGGTCGGCGCTTTTACCGAGGCTTTTTCTCAGCGGTTGAAATGTCCACCAGGCTGTCCCTCCAAACACACAGAGGAACACAGTCATATCGATCAGGGTTACAATATACGTAATGCCCAGTTCGGCGGCATTACCATTGAAGCGCATGACACTTTGGCCCAGCCCGAACACAAATGCCAATGGCCAGAGATAACACAAATATCGCCAGAAATTTCTATCGTAAGAACTCACTACGGAAATATATCTGCAACTTAAGATGATATCACCTGTTCTGTTGAGCACGTTTAAACCGGACTATTTATAAATCCCCTAAGGGGATGCTCTCTTCTACGCAATTCACCCGATCGTTGCGATGGTTGCCCGGACGTTTGTTTGCAACGGATTTTTGAAGAAGGCGTGCGTAGCGGTGTATACGGACAACCGATGTGGGCCAGGCAAGCTCTGAATAACACCCTGTTATTACCCACTGTCAATTTTACGAATGGAATTTTTGACGCATTTCGATTTTCATTTCCCTATCATCGCGTACAAGGGCTTGGGCCAATCATTTTCCCGTATTCCGGGCAGACCCACCCTGTACAACCCCATGGCTTCAACTGCAAAGCAGGTTAATAAATCCAGACTACAGGCAGATTCTGTTCATATTTTTGTCTTTGATGTAAGCAACGATGCCTTTGAGCCAGCAAAACGGAGGCTCCATCTTTGCTCGGATCAATGGTTTGCCCTGATCGATGCCTTGGCCTGCTCATGATTCGATGCATCACTGCTGTTGAGCATGGCTTTTCACTTGCCTGGCCGGACAGAAATATGCCATTCCAAACATCGGTTAACAGTTATCTTGGCACATAATATGCTCGTCAAATTACGATATGGCCCGCGACATCGAGCACTGCATGAACAGATATAAGTTTATCATCCTTGGTCTCCTTGGAGGAGTTGCCATATGGACAATTGACGCCTTTATTGATGCATATTTTTTCAACGAAGGTGGGTTTATTGCTGAACTTCTGCATCCATCTGATTTCGAGTTATATATCAGAACGTCCACGACTCTCTTGTTGTTTTCATTTTCAATCTATGCGCATTTTACCACGAAAAAATTGCAGATCGCAAATGCCTTACTAAAAGGCATACGGAACGGGACTCCTGATTTGATCTTCTATAAGGACAAAGACGGCATTTACCTCGGTTGCAACCTGGCTTTTTGTCACTTTGTAGGGTTAGACAGTGAGTCTGACATCATCGGGATCACCGACTACGATATGTTTGACAAAGAATTGGCAGACTTTTTCCGCGAGAACGATAAGGCGATGCTTAAAGCAGGCTGCGCAAAACAGAACGATGAATGGGTCACCTACCCGGATGGGCGTAAAGTGCTTTTGAACACCCTTAAATCTCCGTTTCGGGATGCTACAAATAGCGTGGTCGGTATTCTTGGCATTAGTCGGGACATCACTGAGCGCAAGCGAACAACTGATGAGATGGAACGCATACGTTACAATCAGAAGTTGATACTGGATTCAGCGGCCGAAGGTATCTATGGCCTGGATTTGGAAGGCAATACCACGTTCATCAATCCCGCGGCAGCGCGCATGCTTGGTTGGGAGGTGGATGCGCTTATCGGGCAGCCCATGCATGACGTTCTTCACCACACCAGGGGTGATGGATCTCCCTTTCCTGCTGAGCAATGCCCTATCTATTCGACTCTTAAGACCGGAGTTGCTCAGACCGTCAGTGATGATCTGTTTTTAAAAAAGGATGGTTCAAGTATTGCTGTCGATTATCTCAGTGCACCGATAATAGAACATGGAAAATGCGCCGGAGCTGTTGTTACCTTCAATGACATCACCGAACGCAAAACCATTGCAAAGCACGCAACCATGTTGCTTCACGCTGTTGAAAATGCAGGAGAGGCTGTATTGATTACGGATCGAAATGCCATCATCGAATATGTGAACCCGGCTTTCACAGAAATCACAGGTTATTCGTCGGAAGAAGCTCTAGGCCAAACCCCATCACTGCTTAAAAGTTCGGCTCAGGATCCTTCATTCTATAAAGAACTTTGGCAGACTATCTCAGCAGGTGAAACCTGGCATGGAACGCTGATCGACCGACGCAAAGACGGCAGTTTTTATCCGGCACTGATGTCTGTCGCACCAATCGATGATGATCACGGGGAAATCACCCATTTTGTTTCGTTACAGCAGGATATGACCCTGTATAAGAAGTTGGAAGATCAGTTCCTTCAGGCCCAGAAGATGGAGGC
>JAJFLE010000009.1 GCA_021772835.1 Mariprofundus sp. | reverse complement strand
GCTACGCAGCAGTTTAATGGTTTATCAGGTTTATGTGCCGTATAAATCACTCTAGCTAACAGCCCTTAGTTGCTGATTTGAAAACATTTTATATGCTGAATACATATTGAAATATCATTTCATTTATGTAAACATGAGCCACTCATTCGACAGGGGTTGAGGGAGAGGGCTTTTGAAAAAGCGCACGGTTTCACCGAAAAATTGTGAAAGCCTGGATGACTCCAGGCATGACGTTCATGCGAAAAAAATGAAATCCCTTGGTCATTTCACTCAGGGAATCGTACATGATATTCGCAATTCACTGCATGTCGTTGTCAGCGCGTCGACCTTGATTGAACGACGTACAGACGATCCTTCAATTCTGCGCCATATTGCATCCATAGAAAAAACCATTGAACGCACCAACGGATTGATTGATCGCATACTTGCCTTTGCCAATAATTCAGAAGATCACCTTGGTATTGTTGATGTTTCGAACGCCATTGATGAGTCAATTTTGCTGACTCGCCCCATGTTTCCATCGGGCATTACCGTTGAATGGCATCGCCCGCAGGGGCCGGTATATATCCTGGGTGATCATGGACAGCTGTACCAGTTGATTCTGAATCTTCTCAAAAATGCCATCGAAGCCATTGGTCGAGGTAATAAGGGCTCTATTTTAGTGACACTGAGCAGTTCTTATCCCTGGGCTGAAATAAGGATGAAGGACTCAGGTTCCGGCATTGCTCCGGATGTGATAGATCGGGTATGTGAGCCCGCCTTTACAACCAAGAAAGGTGGCAGCGGCTTTGGCCTGGCGAATGTTTTTGGTGTGGTTGAGAAACACGGGGGGAGCATGCAGGTCGCCAGCCCAACTGGAGAAGGTGCAGAATTCATCATTCTTTTGCCATTGCTTCCAGAATAAGCATCTAAACAAACTGCCCCTGTGCCAATTTCTCTCCTATCGTTAAGGTCGGGCCAGCACACACCGTATCTTTGAGCATGACAAAAAAATCGTATCTAAAAATATTGAAGCTGACTACTTGCCAAAGTGATTCGGCTTCCTATAATCCGCGCCACAACGAAAGGCGCTTTAGCTCAGCTGGTTAGAGCATCGGAATCATAATCCGGGTGTCCGGGGTTCGAGTCCCTGAAGCGCCACCAACATAAGTCCCTGTTTTTACAGGGACTTTTTTGTTTTCTAGGCCAGCGTTGTGACCAATTTGTGACATCAGTGCAGTCATCTTCCGAATTTCAAACTCATCATGGTCGCGCATATGACGACCATATTTCTGCAATACCATATTCATATTGGTGTGTCCCATTTGTTTAGCTATCCATGCGGGGTTTGCTCCCTCAGATAAAAGCCAAGATGCATAAGTATGACGGGTTTGATATGGATTACGGTAGCGAACTCCTGAAGCTCTAATTGCATTACGCCATAGTGGGACTCTAATTTTTATGTCTGAACTCCAAGGTTTGTTGGTTTCTGGATTGTAGAAAATTTGTTTCCCTACTTTGAAGCTGAAACGTTTCTGATCTTCTAGAGCATCAAGTGCCTGAGGAAATAAGTGGACTTCACGTTTTCCAGAGCGTGTCTTCGGATATTTTAACTTTCCACGAACGCAAGCACGTTGGACGTAAACCTTGCCTCTGATCCAGTCAATATCACCCCATTGTAGCGCTATTAATTCACTGGTACGAAGACCTGTCCAAACTGCAAACTGGATTAAGTTTCGACCTTGGTCAGGAAGAACTGAGAGGATGTTTTGTACCTCTTCATAAGTGAATGGTTCCGGCTCATTTTGGCGTACTTCCAGATTACGAATCCTGTCCATCGGATTGCGGTCAATTGCACCATCGGCAAAGGCATCTTCAAGCATGCCGCGAAGTGGAATAAGGACGTTGTTAATCCTTTTGGCAGAAATAACGAGGCTACCCATCCATTGTCGGATTGCCTGGGTAGATAAATCGGCCACTTTTATCTTGCCAAAGGTTGGAATCAGGTGGCAATTAACAGCTGATTCATACGAGGCATATGTGGAATCGGCCAAGCTACGTTTTCTTGCTGTAAGGTAAGAAAGTAGGGCATCTTCGATTAACTGGGTGCCGGATTGACCTGATCCAAAAAGGGTTGCGCTCTTACTGTCAGGGAAGTGCTTTCTGTAGTCGAATGCTCCAATGGCAATCTCATGCATAATTGTTGCATGCATTCCTTCAGCATGTTTCATGTTCGCTTTGCTTGGCTTCAGTTTTAAGGTTTCACGGCATCGTTTGCCGCGATATGTGAAATCAATCTGAATACTTTTTCCTCGCTCTTTTGCGCCCATAACTAACGACCCTCCACCCAGTTATTTATTGCATCAGGATTAAATAGGATTCTACCATCGGGAGCTTTTGTGCAGTGCTGACCCATTAACCAGACACCTTTTTTGATCTTGGCCCGAATTGCATTTTCGGAGTAACCAGTTAGCTCGCTTAGTTTATTGATGGTGATCCACTTCATCTTTGTTATTGATTGTTACAAATTTCATCTACTGCGCATTCGTGCCAAGCGCTGGGTTCTTTGAATAAGGTGCTTGGGAATTGGTTTCCAAGCTCGCTTTCTAGTTCAACAAAGTGTTGATTGGCTAGTTCGGTATATCTCTTCCGAGGGCCTGCATCTTTATAATGTGTTTCACCGTTAATTTGAACAGATTCACCTGGGCAGTATGGAAAAGCTTCATATGCCTCATCTAGGGATGCAGCTAAAAGGTCAGTGATGATTTCAGTTTTGGATTTTGTTGGGTACATATCACATAGGGCTTGAATTTTAGCGGCGACATGGACGGGTAGTCGGATAGAAGTTTGTTTTTTTACTAGTCTCTGGTCATTGGTAGTTACCCACTTTTCCAACGTATTTTTAACACCCATGTTTTGCCTCCATACCTTCGTGTGATGAAACATTAACAAAACATTTATAGAAATGTCAATAGAAATTTGAATGTGATGGTGTTGTTTGATTGGTATGCAGTATCTTGACCAATAAGCTTTTATACGCTATTTAATACAAGATAGGGGGGAAGTAATGGATATAGAATCTCTTCGTGCAATTGAAAGAATCATAATAGTTATGTTTGCTGGAACATCGATAATCTTGGGCTGGCATTTATTTAAAATTGGTGTTGTGTCTCCGCAGAGTGGGACTTTCGTAGGAAAAGGATTTAAATTTTCATTACAGAAAGTAGGACCAGGGATCTTTTTTTCACTGTTTGGCACTGTTGTACTATCCACAGCTCTTATCTACGGCTTAAATAAACAAACAGACTTTGGGCAAGGTGTAAATTATTCTCAGGCTTCAAATAGTCCTAAAGTAAAACGTACCAATGTGTCTTATAATAATGGACTTCAGTCTTCTGCGCTCAAAAGACTAACAGAGGCTATAAATACTCTAAAATTAATTTCTATTGAGGAATCAAATTCATTTGGCACTCATCGAAAAGCAATAAAAAAATCAATTCAGAGGCTAAATGCATATAGAGATTCATTGTCTTTAGGAAAATTTACTCCAGCCGAATTGGAAGCGTACAGGGTTTGCTCAAAAAGTAATGATCAAACTTGTAAGCAAGATAGCAGCTATAAGGAGGTCAACAAATGGTTCACAGACAACTTATTACAATCTTAGGAATAATATTTATTAGCATTATTTCATTTTCTCAGACTGTTGCTGCTTCCCAAGAGTTTGCAAGAGATCAAACAATTGGCATCTTGGGTGAGGGGTATAAGCTAATTAGAAGCGTCGCTACTTCTCAGGAAAAAAATATTATAGATAGGATTAGGATACGCGTACCAATTGATGCTGCACCAGTAAGGGTAAGGGCATTTAAAGAGGGTGGACAAAGGGTCATTGAAGTAAGTACTGGGTATGCAGCCGTTTCAAATATGATTGTTACTGGTTATTTGATGGAAGCGATGTTGGGTATTAGCAATTTTGGCGAGGAGTACGCAAGGTACACTGCTGAAACATATGCAACAGGGAGTCTGGATGGAGGGGATCCTCCATGGGTGAGAGCAGGGTATTCACAAAATCAGCAAATGGCATTATTTGACAATCGTAATTTTTCTAGTGCGCAACAAGGTCAGTTTATGGTTGTTCTTTGGTATGTGCTTGCTCATGAAATTGCTCATCATATTTATCAGCATCGACACCATGCTGGAATGTCATTGGCTGAGTCGAGAAGGCAAGAAAGAGAAGCTGATTCATGGGCTTCAAATGTGTTCATTAAATTGGGGATTCCTCCTGCGATAGCATTTCCGTCACTTATGTATTGGTATTATTTAGATGAAAATGGAGTTGAGAATGAATATACGCGTGCACACCCAGCAGATTTGAAGAGAATTAAATCTATGTTAACAAAAACATTGGATGAATTTGATGTATGGAATTCAAATACTAGGATTTTTCCAGCAGCGCCGAAAAAGGCAACCTTCAGAGCTTATAAAAGGCTTTTGAACCATGTTGAAGGGTTGATATCAGATTAATAAATGTAGCTGTAAATGAATGGTTCGACTTTTTGGTGTATTAGACAAGCCTACTTGTCACTGGTGATTCAACAGTAGGCAGAATTATATTGGACGGCGGAGATATAAGACTGGTGTACCATAAACAGGGCCATTCAAGCCTTCTGGGGTAGAATGCTGTATATCTTCTAAGGTGCCAAGTTTGCTTGTCCATTTACCGTCTGATAGTTGTCTTGCAGCATGTGTTGGTATGGGGATTCCGTATGTGACTTTTGCGTAAATCACAACTTTCTCAAAGCCCAGTTCCATCTCACCATCTCTACACTCTTTGTATCCCAAGACTGAATATGCTTGTATAAAAGCATCCAAAGTCTCTTCGCGTGGAGCATTTGGTGGCCAATACCCAATGTTGTTTGCATCGGGCCACCACCATTTTCCATCGTTTCCTGCAGCCCAAGCAATGCAGTTGTAACGGTTGGTTACTGGGCTTGTAAGATGGTGGTTGTGATCTTCAAGGTGGGGAAAGCTATCTTTGGACCAGCTACCAGGCATATCCGGATTTACTCCCCCATTTTAACCAAGCTTGAGCCATTTTTCTCATATCACCGCGTTCTCCTGCGTTAACTGGATCTTCACCCGTAAGGGCTTGTAAGGCCCAAAACCAATGATCCGGATCATCTTGTTCTTGTCCCAGTTGCTCAAGCAGAAGTGGAATCGCTTTTTCACCCATTCCAATTATTCGTTGATATGAAGGGCAGATGGCCATCTGTGAAATTGATGATGTTGCCCCACGTTCTTGACGCCACCTTAATACGAGCATACTAAATAGATTTTGAATCGGAGTTACCTTGCAGGTCACTTGTGTATTGGAGTACTCTTTTATAATTCTTGTTGCTGTATCTCTTGGTTGAAAATAAACATTCCACCCCATATTCTGATTGGTGCTTACAATAATATTGGTTGGGTGCTTACCTAAATACCTGCTTTCATTCGCTTGTTTGCTTTTCCTATAAATATTTTCTGTTCCCATAACGGGGATGAATGGCCTTGAAGTTGTAGACGATTGGAGGCAGAAAGCCATGTTACTGGCCTTTCTTGCGATATTGTTCTGGAATACGGACAATCGAGACGACTGGTGACATGTTGAGAAGATATGTAGGATTACCTTGGGCATCATACTGATCTTCTGTTCGAACTGCTGACATAACAGTCATCTTCACTCTAATAACGGCGCCATCTTCCAGAGTGGTTTCACTCCAACGCTCTGTCGATTCCATGACCTGTACTTCGACACCACTTCCTTTTGAGCCATCCTGAAGTGTCACTTCGACTGTACCTTCCGCCATTTGAACTCTCCTTCTCAAATAAATATTATACCACAAAATACAATAGCTTACTTAAGGTTAGCTATACTCTTATAGCCATAGTGTAACGCTCTATAGCCTAAGAATGTAATGTAATTATTGCAGAATATACATGTTTGTGAAATGGAACCAATATTTATAAAGCATATTTGAGTGCAGCTCTGTCTGTAATAAGATGCTTTGTCAGTCAAAATTAATCCATCGTTAATTCACAGAAAAGCCTATACTGTTAATGGATCAAGAGATAATTGATCGAAAGCCCAAGCTAGCAGTTGATCAATTCCAAAGCCTGGTGGAGCCCAGATTCCGTATTCATGTATGTAGATATCATTAGACTTTTCACCACATTTTTCAGAAATCATTTTGCGATAGGCAATAATTCCTTCGATTCCGACATGCAGATAGTCGATATGTTCCTTAGGTTTGAGATCACGGCTGACGCCATAGCGTTGACCAACCACGGAGCCTTGGGATCCATTGGTTCCCTTTGCAAGGTAACCAATGGACTTCATTAAATAACGACCAGCCGCTTTTGGATATTTCATTTTCTCCAGATGCACCATGCCGTTGCCCCAGAGTTTTTCCAGCCCGCTCGCCCATCTTCTGAAGTGGCGATACTCAACCTTTATGTTGGTCAAAATATGCACGTGAGGGTTCGAATTGTTGGGGTTCTCAGCCACCCAGATGAACAGAGGCTGCTTTTTACCTTTTTTCCTATACCGACTGCGCCAAGCATCAATAAAACGCCTTACTTCGGCACCTATGGTTGTATCTCCAGATGTCAGCCGTTCTCTTGTTTCTAAATCGAAGGTGGCAGTAATGAAGGTAACCATTCCTCCGTGGTCTCTATCGGCAAGATAAACAGCACCACGGATGCTTTTGGCACCACGTTTGGATAACTCTGTGGTGATTCTTGTGCCGGAATTGTCCGGTGGAGGAGGGCGATCCAATTGCGGATTTGTTGGCAGAGTGATGCTGACCTCTCCGGCAGAGTTGTGCTTCACCTTCAGATGAGTGGCAACAAATGTATCAACAGACACGATGTGCCTCATCGTCTTCGTTGCCGTCTATTGGTATTCCCTCGCGCCTCCGCGCAGGGGACCCACCACTAGCCTGCAACTCAGTCCCGCAGTGGGGGCAAGTTGTGACCAAATTGTGACATTCTGAGGGCTGGTCTGGGTTGGTCTGGACTAATTCGGCGAAATGGGGTGGGTAGTCTGAATCGTTGGTGCCATTGGTCTGGAGTGGTCTGAGAAGGTCTGGAATTTCTCTTGTAAAACAGTCACTTAGCGTTCGAGTCCCTGAAGCGCCACCAACAAGAAAGAGGGAGCTGACTTAATGTCAGCTCCCTCTTTCGCGTTAGGATTATAAAAATAACCTGTAACTAAATGTTACTCGGCCTTTTTGCGTTAGATACTTCTGAATAAACCCTGACTTAATGTCAGCTCCCTCTTTCGCGTTAGGGTTATAAAAATAACCCGTAACTAAATGTTATCCAACCTTTTTGCGCCAGGTTCCTCCTGATTCAATTGTCTGACCTGCAAATAACTCAATATCTTATGCCAGGCACCGTTAATACTACTGCAATGTGCTACGTAGTTTAAGAGTATGATAAATAGAAGACCTTGCAACGGTCATCGAACAAGTCCCATGAAGTTGCAGTTGATTTAATTCCAGGTGTGGAGGGCTGAATTTGTGACTTCTTGTCCCCCATTTGGGGGACAGATGGATTGGTGTTTTTAGTTTATATTTCGCAACGGTATTGCTAATCGCTTCATGATGGGGCTCGGGAGCATCATGTAATCATCCGATGCCATGAAGCTGTCGGCATGAGTTGTAATGATTGCTATATCATCTTGCTTTTGATGGGGTGGCTCTGTGCTCGAGCCGTCGACTGGCCCTGATTGAACACTGGAAGAAGGAATATGATTTTTTTGTAGCCTTAAGCGGCAAATATTCGACCACACTTGGAGATTACTATGGCAAGACGCCGATTATTTAGTCTGATGCTTCTGCTATTGCTAAACGGGCTGACTATTTCATATTTATTCGCTGCAGAAGCCGTAACTCACGGGGGCAACGAACCCTCCTCCGAGCTTGAAAGTGACCTTTCGTTGTTGTTTGAGGAGGATGAATTGTTTATCTCAGCGACCCAGTCGGCTCGCACCCTGGGCAAGGCACCTGCCATTGCGACAGTGATTACCGATCAACAACTGAAAAACATGGGCGCACGCAATATCTTTGATGCGCTGGTAACTGTCCCCGGTTTTGGCTACAGCTATCTGAATACCATTTCAACCGAATCAGATATCGAAGTGCGTGGTATTAAATCGCATATGGAAAAGGTGTTGCTGATGATTGATGGTCATCGTATTAACAACCCGTTTTTTGGAAGCTTCAATCACCTGTTTGACGAATTTCCTGTTGAGCAGATCAAACGTATCGAGGTGATTCGAGGCCCTGGTTCTGCTCTGTATGGTGCCAACGCGTTTGTCGGTGTCATCAACATTATTATGAAAAAACCGGGTGATTACGAAGGCGCCCGGCTCAAGGCTGGAGGTGGCAATGGTAAACGTACGCATGCTAATCTTCTGCTTGGCCAGGGGGATGCTGATGGCGGGGTTGTTGCTTCTTACGATCGAATGGATACAGACGGCAGCAAACAGTATGTCGCATCGGATGCCTTGGGTAATAGCGGTTATACCAATTTCTGGCGTTCAACGGATACTGCTCATCTGATTGCCAAGGCGAATAAATTCACATTTTCTGGCCTTTATCTGGACAAACGACGCGGTACACCTCTCTCTATTACCAATATGATCGATACGCGCACCCGCACCAATAACCGCCAGGCTTACGGTACACTTCAGTTCAATGATCGACTTGGATCAGTAGATGTGGAGGCCAAGATTGGAATCGATCAGTTCTGGTGGGATACAGAATGGCAGATCAATCTGCCCGGCTTCGCAACAGGTCATCCGTTGCTGAAGAATCGCACTTATTCAGCAGAACTTCGCCTTCAATTCGAACCTTTTGACAACCATTATGTAACATTGGGCTTCGCACAGGAGTTCCAGAGTCAGTTCGATGTCAGGCACATCGTCGACGGCAATGATGTCTCCAGCGTGTTAAATCATAATAAACCCGCCAAACGACAGGTATCGGCAATTTATCTTCAGGATGAGTGGGAGATCAGCGATGATTTGATTCTGACTGCCGGGGTACGTTTCGATCACTACAGTGATTCAGGAAATACAATCAATCCGAGAGTTGCACTGGTCTGGTCGGCCTCTGACTCTCTTGATATCAAATTGCTGTATGGCCGTGCTTTCCGGGCACCGAGCTTTATTGAGATGTATGAGATCAATAACCCTGCTGCGGTAGGTAATCCGAACCTGAAACCTGAGAAGATGCAGACCTTCGAGGCCGGGCTGGTTTGGAAGATGACGTATAACTACCAGTTAAGTGCGAATCTGTTCCATAATCGCTTCACTGAAAGGATTGTTCACACGATTCCATTGGGCTTGGGTGTTAATTTAGGGGGAGCTACGGTCATGGGCGGTGAGGTTGAACTCAAAGCAGACTGGCAGGAGCATCTATATGGTTATTTCAACTACTCCTATCAGGAATCGAAGGATCATTTAACTAAACTGGCTCTGCCTAATGTGCCGCAACATCGCATACGAGTTGGTGCCAATGCCGGGCTGTTTGATGATTATCTGAATATCAATGCCGCACTGCGCTGGGATAGCAGGCGTGTTCGGCCTGCTGGCGATCCGCGCGCTGTATTATCGGCAACCACGGTGGTCGATCTGGCGATTTCCTCAGACAAGCTGATGAAGGGACTTACCGTTTCACTCAATGCACATAACCTGTTCGATACGCACAGCTACGACCCGTCCCCTGTCACGGTCGCCAACGGCTATCCGCGTCCCGGGCGCACCCTATTAACAGAAGTGGAGTACACATTCTGATGCCAAATTTTTTCCCGCCTCGCCCGAAACAGGAATCTATTCGTACGGCGATTTGTCATGAAACGCATTCAGAAGCCAATCCATTTGTTGCCGAAAAAACACTCTGGCATGGCTATGATGCCGAAAAACTGAGTGCAAACTATGACTGGACGGTAATGCTGTTTCTTATGTCGCAGGGCGAGCTGCCAACGCCTGAACAAAATCATCTGCTGAATAGAGTCATGGCCTCTCTTGCCAACCCAGGACCACGAGATGCCGCAGTACGCGCGGCGATGAACTGTGGGGTTGGTAAAACCCCATTGGCTACAATCCTCACAACAGGTCTGACGGTAAGAGGAGGCATGGCAGAGGGCTCAATGCATGTCGAGGTCGCAATGCGCTTGCTGTATGGGCAAATGGCAGGAGCGGACTGCCTTTCTACTGGCGATAAAGAGACATATGCAAAACAGCTGGTTTCCAGTTATAGGACTCATTGGCAGGAGCATAAAGATGACGAGGTTGTATCTCTACCCGAAACCCCTCCAGGATTCGGCCTCTATTATGGAGAGCGAGATTTAAGAGCAGTAAAACTGCTGAAAATTATAAAAGACAATTGTGGAAACTACCTTCAGTTGGCTCTGGAAATTGAAGGGTTTCTGTCCCAACAAAATGACGCTGCATATTTGACTATGCCGGGCGTGGTAGCAGCACTGTTATGTGATTTGGGTTTTTCTCCTGAACATGGAGCGGGCATTTTTTTGGTCGCTGCAGTACCAGGTATTTTTGCACATGGTGTAGAACAGCTTCCCCGAAGCTGGAATGAGTATCCATTTTGGGCCGACTCAGCTTACTACAATTATGAAGGCCCCGTACCAACTAAAAAAGTGGGTAAAGAATGAGTGGGTGGGAAAAATATGCAGAGAATCGAGACCGGGTATCATCCAAATCCGGTGGTTGGACGATTGGCGGTGAAACAACGCTGCATGGTTATAATATTCATCAAGAGTTGACGCATCAAACTTCATGGGTTCAGGTATTGATGCTATCAGTAACCGGGAGGTTGTATGATGAGAATCAGATAAGGCTTGTTGAAGCCCTTTTTGTAGCAACAGGGTATCCTGATCCGCGGCTCTGGTGCAATCGAATTGTTGCGCTAGCAGGAAGTGAACGCGTTTCCGCAGGTGCAGCACTATCAATTGGCGTGGCAAGTGCCGAGGCAAAAATCTATGGAGGCCAAGCTGAGTATGCTGCTGCCAAAACCTTTATAGAGTGCCATCGGATTTTTCAGGAACAGGATGAGAGTGCTCTGTTAAGTCATATGAAATCCGTATTGAAAAGAGAGCGTGCTATTTTTGGGTTTGGTCGGCCTTTAACTAAAGTTGAGGAGCGTATAGCACCAATCGAAAGAATGGCAAAAGAGCTGGACATCGAAGATGG
Source organism: Mariprofundus sp. (assembly GCA_021772835.1). Taxonomy (GTDB): domain Bacteria; phylum Pseudomonadota; class Zetaproteobacteria; order Mariprofundales; family Mariprofundaceae; genus Mariprofundus. The sequence goes on along the minus strand of JAJFLE010000009.1, from coordinate 6,380 downwards.
GCCACACCTCTCTACGGTAAAGCATATGGAGATGCTGCTAAAACGCTACCGGCTTATTCTCAATTTTGCAGGGTATGCCACTGCGAGATTACTAGATTTGGGGCTTTCTGCCCATGAGGTGCACCAGTTTTCTACACTTGGTTTCTATCTGGGACTCTCTCCCTGCTACATCGAAGCGTTTGAAAACGAACCGGGAACATTTCTACCGATAGCCTGTGAAGATATCCTTTATGAAGGGCCGGAAGAGAGGCCGCTTCCCTGATGAGCAATGTTATCAATTATCCTGTTCGGGAGACGGTTCCTGAAGAGATTCAGAATGGTGACCTGCTGGTTCACTATCTGGAGAAGGAGGGGGTTGAATATGTCTTCGGCATCCCCGGTGGGGCACTTGAACCTGTCTACAATGCTCTGGCAAAAGCTGAGCTGAGAGGGGGGCTGAAACCAATCCTGAGCAAACATGAACAGGGTGCTGCGTTTATGGCCGATGGTTATTCCCGTGTAAGTGGTACCCTTGGTGTCTGTTGCGCGACGACCGGGCCAGGTGCAACCAATCTTTTTGCAGGCATTACCACCTCATATGCAGACTCCATTCCTGTGCTGGCGTTAACGGCCCAGATTCCGATCAGGAACTTTGGTAAGAGTGCTTTTCAGGACTCATCACACGAAGGTATCGATGTGGTTGAGATCTTCAAAAGAAGCACGGTTTATAGTGCTATGGTGATTAACTCCTCACTTGCCGATGATATGTTCCGCAAAGCGATCCGCATGGCTCTCTCCGGTAAACGGGGGCCTGTTCACCTGAGTCTTCCATCGGATGTGATGGCAGAGAAGGTTGACGAGGATGCTGTCTCTCACTCGATGTTGAGCTGTTACAGCCAAACACTCTATTTTGATCGCAATTCAGTCAAAGAGGCGGTCAGGCTGATCGGCAGGGCCAAGAAGGCGGCTATGCTGGTGGGAAGCGGGGCACTCTGGTCCGGGGCAGCGCAAGTGATTCTCGAGCTGGCCGAGATGTTGACGATGCCTACAGCGACTACACCCAAGGCAAAAGGCACATTTCCTGAGAATCATGAGCTGACACTGGGCTGTTTCGGATTCGGCGGTTCGCCACGGGCCGATGCCTATTTGTTTGATGAGAATGTTGATCTGCTGATAGCGGTTGGCACCAGCTTTAATGAGTGGGCCACTCACGGCTGGAATAAGAAGCTGGCCAGAGGCAAGACCATTATCCAGATCGATATCGATCCGAATCAGTTCGGGCGCAACTACGATTCTGTTGTACCACTTTCCGGGGATGCCAAGGTCGTGGTTCAAGAGCTCTTGTATGAGCTGGCACGGATGTATCGGGTCACCAGTGTTGAACGCCAGATTCGTACCAGACGGTTTGTCGAGTTTGCTGACAATCATCCGATGATGCTTGAGCCGGAGAAGCTGACTTCAGATGTCTGCCCAATTAAACCACAACGGTTGATGAGTGATATCAGAAAAGCGGTGCCTGATGACAGCATATTTTTTATCGATATAGGTAACAATCTGGCCTGGGCTTTGCACTATCTGCCTATTATCAAACCGGGCACATTTTTTGCCGCACTAGGATTTTCATGCATGGGTTATGGCGTGGCAGGTTCTATCGGCGGCAAACTGGCCGCGAAAGAGAGACCGGTGATCGCCATTGTCGGTGACGGCGGCTTTTTGATGAACGGCATGGAACTGGCGACCGCGGTCAACTACAACATTGCAGTCATCTGGATTGTGCTCAACGACAGCGGTTTAGGCATGGTGCGCCATGGCCAACGTATGTCGAGTCAGGCGATGGAAACGTCGCACGCATTTGTCGAGGTTGATTTTGCAAAGCTGGCCGAATCGCTGGGTGCGATTGGGGTGCGTATCGATAAACCGGGGCAGCTGGATCAACAGTTGATGCAGCGACTTATAGCCATGAACAAACCCGTGGTTATTGATGTGTTGATAGACCCTGATGAATTGCCACCTATTGGCAGCAGGCTTAGTGCCTTAGAAGAGGTTTACGGTGAGGTATAGGTTTATTGCGGCGGCTTTCCTGCTTATCTGCTCTGTTGCTACAACAGCTGTGGCGAAGGAAGTTGTGGTGTTGCTTGACCCTAATGTGCGCCCTTATGTCGAGGCACTGGCCGGTTTTAAAGAGGTGAGCACTGCGAACATCAAGGTGTTTAATCGCCGAGAAGATGGGGATCTGAGTGATGAACGTGCTTTGATTGCAGCAATCCGCGCCCGCAAACCGGATCAGATTCTGGTGATTGGCAGCGAAGCGATGACTGCCCTTGCCGGAGAAATTACAGATATACCGATTCTGTTTTGCATGGTGTTGAGCCCGCAGGACAAGTTGAAAAAAGTGCCGAAAAATATGACCGGTATTTCCATGAATGTATCGCCGATTCGCCAGATGAGGGTGCTGACTATGATTCTTCCGGACATCAAACGCGTTGCTGCGGTTTATCAGCCGGATCAGAGTAGTTTCCTGATCCGTCAGGGGGAGAGCGCATGCCGTGCGCTGAATCGGCAGTTGCTGTCACAACAGGCACGATCTACCTCAGAGGCTGTGGAGCAGGCCGAGTTGTTATTGAGCGAGAATACGGCCTACTGGATGATTCCGGATCAGTTGATGAAATCCAAGGATGTCGTGCGTTACCTGTTCTTTGCAGCCCGTGAACAAAACAAGGCGTTGATCGGCCTCTCTGATAAATATGTGCGTGCCGGTGCCCTGTTTGCATTTACCGTGCAGAATGAAGCGCTTGGCAGTCAGGCAGGCGAACTTTCGAATCGTATGCTGGCAGCAGGAAAACATGATTTATATCCTATTGAAATGGCTCGGGATGCCGATCTGTCGATTAACATGAAGGTGGCCAAACAGCTGGGCGTCGAAGTACCGGGCAACCTGATCAAGCAAGCCAAGGATATCTATTGAAGGCCGTTAAACTGGGGTTTGGAACCAGAATCTACCTGTTGGTCGCCGCGCTGATCATGGTGATTATGGCTACCGCTGCCAGCTATTTTTTGATGACACAGAATCAGGCCTTGAAAGATGCGTTGAGCCAGCAGGCGCGTTCACTTTCTGGAAGTCTTGCCGAAGGGGTACGCCTGGGAGTCATACTTGAAGACAGGGAATTCGTACGCCAGGTCGCATCCGGAGTACTGGGACTTCCAAATATTCTCTACATCGATATTTATCTGGCTGATGGCACATTGCTGGAGAAACTTGGTGAACAAAAACATGAGCTTAAACTTCCGGATTCAATGAAATATGAGGCTGTCAGTACCGGCTTTGCTATTGGTAAAGCGGTGTTGAAGGAGAACAGAAAAGATCATCTGGATTCCATGGTGCCTGTTCATCTTGAAGGGGAAGGCCGTGAAGTAGCTGGCTTTGTGCGGCTTGGCCTCTCTACAGTAACAATTACAAAAAAATGGCAGGATACTCTGGTGACAACGGCATGGGCGACCCTGCTGCTGGTGATCATTGCTTGTGCTCTGCTTTATCTGCCGTTGCGGCGTATTATCAAGCCGATCAAACAGCTTTCGGAAGGGGCGCTGAAGATTGGCCAGGGCGACCTGGATTTCAAGATTTCTGTTCAGCGGGAAGATGAGATAGGGCGGTTGGCAGAAAATTTTAACGACATGGCGGCATCGCTGCGTAAGCAGAATATTGAAATTCAGAAAAAATCAGACGAGCTGAAAGGCTCGGAACGAAAATTCAGGACGTTGTTTGAAAATATCGGACAACCGCTCTATATCAATGCCATCAATGGGCGCCTTATCGACTGTAATCATGCCATGGTCGATCTGTTCGGATATGCCAGCCGTGAGGAGATGATTGAGGAGGTACAGGATGCTGGACGAATCTATGCAGTAGCCGAGGAACGACAGGCAGTGATCAGGGAGCTGTTGGCTAACGGTGAAATTAAGGCGCGCGAAATTGAATTCAGAGGGAAGAATGGTGAGCTGCTGAAAACGCTGGTCACGTCGCGCGTTCGTTTTGACGAAGAGGGAAAGGCTATCGGTTTTGAGGGCATCATTCAGGATGTTACTCAGTTGCGCAGCCTTGAAGAACAGCTGTTTCATTCCCAGAAAATGGAGTCGATAGGTACGCTTGCAGGCGGCATCGCTCACGATTTCAACAATCTGCTTGCCGCTATTCTTTCGTCGGCGGAGATGGCCAGAATGCAAATTACGGATCGCGATAGCGTTGAGCGGCATATCATTACGATAACCCGGGCATCGCAGCGCGCTGCCGAGCTCACAAAAGGTCTTCTCGGTTTTGCAAGGAAAGGCAAGTCGAGGGTTGAAGAGATTAACGCCGGAGCGCTTGTGGTAGAGGTCGAGGCTCTGCTTAGAGAGACCATTGAACGAAGCGTGCGCATCTATACGGATATCTCTCCTGGCTTGTGGGCGATCAGGGGTAACCCTTCCCAGGTTCATCAGGTATTGGTCAACCTTTGTGTAAATGCCAGGGATGCAATCCTCGAAGCAGGGGGGCATGAGCTGAAAATATCGATCAGAAATACAGTAATCGACCAGCGTTTTGTCGATTCTCATCCTGATGCAGTCTGCGGCTCCTATGTACAGATCGATGTGATTGATGATGGCATTGGTATTCCGGACAATTTACAGGATAAGATTTTTGATCCGTTTTTTACCACCAAGCCTGTAGGCAAGGGCACTGGCCTTGGACTGGCCACCGTTTATGGTATTATCAAAAACCACGATGGTTTTCTTTATTTGGATAGTGGTAAGGATAAAGGCACAGCGTTCCACATCTATCTTCCGGCAGCTATTACTGATGAAGTGGTTGTTACAGATATTATACCTGAGAATACGGTGAGTATCGTTCCAACTGCCAATATACAGGCAACAGACGTTACGATTCTCTTTGTTGATGATGAGGAGATACTTCGTTTTATTGCTTCCGAGTATCTGGAGGAGTTGGGCTATCATGTGCTGATTGCAGAGAATGGCAGACAAGCACTGGATATGCTTACAAGACATCGTGATGTGATTAATCTTATTGTACTGGATCTGGTCATGCCGGAAATGGGTGGAGAAGAGGTGCTGGAGGTGGTGAAACGTGACTATCCTGAAATTCCGGTGATCATTGCATCAGGATATTCAATGAAAATCCTGCAAAAAAACACAGTAAACCAGCACTATGACGGGTTTCTAGAAAAGCCTTATGAGCTGAATCGTTTTGGCAGGGTGGTTGAAGAACTTCTCAGCAGCAGGCATCGGGAAAATCCGCCAGTGTAGCACTCAAACCGTAAACATATCGATTGGAGTTCGGTGATTAATATCCCTTGTTCTAATTAAAGACTGTAAAAAAATCCCCGGCTATTTGGCCAGGGATTTTTTTCGAGCTGGTCAGTGGTTAGTCGGTTCGTGATGCTTCCCAATTACCGTTGGACTTCAGGTAAGCACTGCCGTAGCTGGTTTCGGTTCTGCCGCGGGCACTGACAGACTGGCGGAACTCGCGGTATTCGCGGCCACGGCTATCGGTACCGATATAAATTACGGTGACCGAACCGGATGCGTGTCTGTCATCCCAGTAGAGCGTATCGCCGATGTCAGCGGAAGTGGCCCGTATCCATGCATGCTCGTGCATACGCTGCTGTTGTTCATCAAGATGATCGATGATTGTCAGCGTCAGTGCCGTGAAGGCAAGCCAGCGGAATGCATCGTGATCCGTGTAATAAAAGCCGAAGCCTGGATAGAGGTAGCCGTAGGGGCGATAAATACGGATGCCCATAAAATAGCGGCTGCGCGGCACGTGACGGTAATAGTGTGGCTTTGAAATATGGCGCGGGCGTTCGATATGGAATGTACGGCGAGTTTCGACATGGCGTCGTTGCTGCACCGCTCTGTTACGCTGCTCATCAAAACGGTGCTGAGCGACAGCAGGCCTCTGCTCACGCCTATCCTGCCTTTCTGCACGTTGTGGGCTCTGCCTTTCTACACGATGCTGGTTCTGCCTGTCCACACGTTGTGGGCGCTGCTTGTCTGCGCGCTGCTGGTTCTGTTGACGGGTTTCATGCTGCTGACTGCGCGACTCCTGCTGCCGATCCCGTTTAAAACCTCCGTCTCGCTCAGCGAATACTGAAGCGGGGGCAAGTGCAAATAATCCTGCCAGAAGTGATATCAGGCTTAGAGCGATAACAGTTCTGTTCATCATGCACCTCCGGTGAAGTGTGAAAAGTTTTCAGGAGGTCATTGTCTGTAGTGGTCAACAAAATTTGGCCACGTTATTAGAGTTTTTCCAAAATTGCCGTTCAGCAATATTTGGAGTCAACCCATCATTATGTCGGTGAGGTCTTATCTGGCTGTAATAACCAATGATATAATCCCACACAGACCGT
>JAJFLE010000080.1 GCA_021772835.1 Mariprofundus sp. | reverse complement strand
CCACCATATTGGCGAATGGTTGGCATCTGGCTTAAACGACCAGTAAGGATTTTGTGAGGGTAGGCCTGATGGCCGACATCCCAGATTATTTTATCGCGCGGAGAATCAAACAGATAATGCAGTGCGATGGAAAGCTCGACTACACCGAGTCCGGCACCAAGGTGGCCGCCAATCGGAGCCAGTGTTTCAATCAGATACTGACGCATCTGCAAAGCCAGTCGTGGCAACTGTTCCGGATAGAGCGCCTTCAGATCGGCAGTGCCGTGAATGCGTTGCAACAGGTCATTACTCATTGCCCGCGCTCCAGAATATAATGTGCCAGTGATTTCAACGGGACGCCCTCTCCCGCCAAAGGATGACATGCATCCAGAGCTATGTCGCGCATCTCATCAGCCAATTCTCTGGATCGTTGCAAGCCGAGCAGGGAAACATAGGTCGCTTTATGCTGCTCGGCATCCTTGCCGGCACTTTTACCCAGTTCTTCAGAGCTGGCAGTAACATCAAGAATATCATCGGCTATCTGAAACAGCAGCCCAACCGCCTTACCGTAACGTGAGCATGCTTCCAGTTGTATGGCATCTGCTTCTGCAAGACGGGCACCGGCTTCGCAGCACCAGTGCAATAGCGCGCCGGTTTTATGCAGGTGAATGCGTTCAACCTGCAACAATTCCATGCTTTTGCCGCTGGCTGCATCAAACTCAGCCTGCATGTCCAGTATCTGACCACCAACCATGCCCTGGCAACCGGATGCCAGGGCAAGAGAATGCAGCAACGTACACCGCAGCTCTGCATCCACATCCATCGCTGCGAGCAACTCAAATGCAAGTGCCTGCAGTGCATCGGCAGCAAGAATTGCGGTGGCTTCATCGAATTTTTTATGGCAGGTCGGATTGCCACGTCTGAGCTCATCATCGTCCATGCAGGGTAGATCATCATGAATCAGCGAATAGGTGTGGATGCATTCAATCGCCAGTGCTGCTGGCATCACCCGCTGAAGATCTTCGCCGCCACAGACGCGATACGATTCCAGCAAAAGGGCCGGACGCACACGTTTTCCGCCTGCCAGTAACGAATATGACATAGCTTCGAGCAGTACATCGGCGACTACGGACTGGCGGGTCACCAGCATGGATGTCAGGGCTTTCTCCACACTTAACGCGTGTGTGGTGAGAAAATCTGGAGCGTTCATTTATTCGCAGACTTCGCCGCTTTCCAGTACCTGCAGCCGCTGATCCGCCTGATCCAGCAGAGCTTCACAGCGGCGCGACAGTTTTACACCCATCTCAAATGCAGCGACACTCTCTTCCAGAGGCAGTTCACCGGACTCAAGCTTTGCGACCAGTATGGTCAGCTGATCCAGCGCCTGTTCAAATGAGAGTTTGCTTGTATCCAGATCATTGCTCACGGCTGCCGCTCCTTACCCCCTCGGCCAGCCACAAGGCAGTCGAAAAGGGAGCTTGATTCTAAGAGCCTGTGCCCCTTGGTCAATGTGAATAAGTCTGGTTAGGATTCGCGCATGCGAATTCTATGTTTTTTTCTCCTGCTTTGCGCCCCGCTACAGGCATGGGCTATTATCAATGCCGAGGATCTCGATCTTTCCATTGAAGAGGATGGTCTGCTTGGCAAGGTGGGCCTATCGGCCAACGGCAGTTCAGGCAACAGCGACAAGGTCAATGGCGAGGCCAGCGTTCGACTGCTGTGGCGCCACGGGCCACATACCGAGATGCTGGTCGGCAGTTATGCTTACGGCAAAAGCCGTGGCCTGCGGGATACCAACAAGGCCTTCGCTCATTTGCGGCACCGCTATGCACTGACCTCTGTATGGGATGTCGAAGCCTTCGCGCAGGCACAGCAGAATGAGTTTGCGCACCTGAAATTACGCACCCTGCTCGGTGGCGGTCTGCGCTGGTCACATCGGGATGAAAAGCTCAGCCTGCATATCGGCCTCGGTGCCTTCCATGAATGGGAAAAATTGCGCAACAGCACACTACCGGTTAGCCGGTTATGGCGCGGCAATAGTTACCTGGCTCTTGGATATGCTCTCAACGAGCGGGTTCGTTTGCAGAACACGCTCTACTACCAGCCGGCCTTAAAGGATGCAGCCGACTACCGCCTGCTTGATGATGCGGCATTGAGTGTCAGCCTGACCGATCATCTGGAGCTGCGCCTGGCTATTGAGATCGCCAAGGATTCACAGCCCCCGGCAGGTATCAAGGACACCGATATCAGCTACAAAACCGGACTCGCGTTTAAATTCTGATGCAGGTAATCCGCCATGCGCAGCAGCCATATCCGGAATCACTGCTTGAGCAAGAGTCAATCGTGGTTGATATTCTGGCCGGAACAACCGGCCCTACACTGATTTTCACCGAACACCCGCCGCTCTTTACCATCGGTACGTCGGGCTCTGAACAGGATGTGCTCAGCAGGGATATCGACGGTGAAAGTATTGCCATGTTCGCCAGCGGGCGCGGTGGTGAGGTGACCTACCACGGGCCAGGGCAACTGGTCTGTTATGTCATTGATGATCTGCGCCAGCGGCAGGATCTGCACAAACATGTCTGGCGGCTCGAAGAGATGGTGATCCGCGCACTGGCTGATTTCGACATCAAGGCAAGCCGCAGTGAACGCGGTATTGGCGTTTGGGTGGATGATAAAAAAATTGCTGCGGTCGGTGTGCGCTGCCGTAAATGGATTACGTTTCACGGTATTGCGCTGAACATCAATCCCAACCTCAAACACTTCTCCGGCATCGTGGCCTGCGGCATGACGGATAGTCCGGTGACATCCATGGCGTTACTAGGCGTTCAAACTGACCGGATACATGTTGAAAAAGCAATTCGCAGTCATCTGTTGTTCGGCGGGAGGGAGTCAACATAACCGGCAACACTCGCACCGAACAACAGACATGAGTTATTATGCAGAGGCTGTGCGCAACGTTTTCGACGGATTGCACAAGGTACATAATATGAGGCTACAGACGCTCTCAGCACTACGGTTGATCTTGAAGAAGCCAAAGTCACAAGGATATGCTGAAGTGGATCAGTGTAGGCAATGCACATGTTCGGATGGCCAAACTGGAATTTCTTACCGTCGTTATTCCATTCTTCTCAGACGATTGAATGGAGCAATGACAGCTGGCGCTGATATTCGACGACTAACATCATCACACAAACCCTAGGGCGGAGTAGTGAAGCTCCTCCTTTTTCCTTGCCACATAGCACACCCGCTTGCAAATCGACTGGCACAGGCAGTAAATTGCAACTCGGATAAAGACCTTTATATTTTCAGGTTTAATTAAGTTTTCCTCTCTAGTTTCCGTCCATGTCCAAAGACCGGAAATTCATAGAAGTGTGGTGCCCGCTGATTCGCAGTTTTCACTGGTTGCTGCTCACCTCCTTTCTCACCGCCTGGTGGGCTGACGGGCGTGATATCCGCATCCATATCATTGCCGGAAGCATCGTGTTTGGCCTGTTGCTGTTCCGCATCATCTGGGGTGTGATCGGCGAATCCGGCTCGCGTTTCTCCTCATGCTGGCCGACTGCAGCAGCGCTGCGCCAACACCTGATTGGCCTGCTGAAGCTGCAACACCGATTTTATCCCGGGCACACGCCATTGGGCTTAATCATGATTGTGTTGTTGCTCGTGTCACTGCTGGCTCTGACAGCCAGTGGCATGGCGCTGATGGCGTTACAGCTGGGCATAGGCGTGTTTGCTGGCTGGGCGGCAAAAGCCTCCTTCGTAGCTGAGATCATTATCCAAACGGTTCATGGATGGAGTTTTAATACCCTGCAAGGCCTGATCGTGATTCATTTGGGCGGAGTGCTCTTGGAGAGCCTGCTGCAAGGTAGCAATCTGGTAAGCGCCATGATTACCGGGAAAAAACAACTGAAGGAGTGACCATGATGAACTGGGGCGTAGTAACCGTGTTACTGCTGATTGTAGCAGGCAGTGCGATGGCAACGGAACCGGCGGTAAATGAGCGACAGGCAAGCTATCGCGAGGCCGGAGCCAGCAATTTTGATGCGGCCAGAGGCGAAGGCATGTGGAACCAGCAACAGATGCAACAGGAGATGAGGCAATCGGTGAGTTGTGCCAGCTGCCACTCCGCCAACCTGAGAACGGTCGGCAAACATATCCGCACAGGCAAACTGATTGATCCAATGGCTCCGAGCATGAATGCCGAACGACTCACCGATGCCGCTAAAATTGAGAAGTGGTTCAGACGTAACTGCAAATGGACCTGGGGGCGCGAATGTACAGCCCAGGAGAAAGGCGATTTCCTGCAGTTTATTCAATCCAGATAATAGGAGATAAGATATGAAAAAAATAACTTTTTGGGGTACTATACTGCTTGCCGTCTGCCTGACGCTGTCGATCAGTAGTCTGGCGTGGAGCGATAGCCGAAGTGACGATGGGAGCAGCCATGGACTATGGTCACAACAAGAGGCGGCCTCACAGGTGATGAACAAAACCTACCAGAATGAATGTTCTGCTTGCCATTTTGCCTATCCTGCGGGTTTCCTTCCCGCACGCTCATGGGTGAAAATCATGGGCACGCTGGAAAACCATTTTGGAGAAAATGCCGAGCTGGATGCGACCGACAGCCAGGAGATTGAACAGTATCTTACTGCCCAGGCTGGCGATCAGGATCCTGGCCGTTTCAGCCGCAGCTTCATGCGCTCCATCGACAATGTCGATACCCCGTTGCGTATCAGTGAAACTGCGTACTTCCGCCGTGAACATCGTGAAGTACCTTCGGGTATGGTTCTTGATAATGCAAAAGTACGTTCGTTCGCCAACTGTGCATCGTGCCATACCGGAGCAGAGAAGGGGTCTTTCAACGAGCATGAGATCGTCATTCCTGATCATGGCCGCTGGGAAGACTGAGCTGATGGTACACTCCGGTGTGTAGTAACATGAAAATGGTAACCGCCCTGCTGCTGGTTTCGAGCTGCGTTATTCAGTCAGCTATTGCAGATGACGATATGGAGCGTGTTCGCCAATTGCGGTTCAGCGGTGTTATTTTGCCGCTTTCAGATATCCTGAAAAATATAGAGCAGCAGTATCCCGGTACACTGCTGGAGGTCGAGCTGGAAGATGAACACAATGGACTGGTTTATGAAATCGAGATGCTTGGCCAGGATCAGGTGATTCGGCATCTGGAAGTCGATGCCAGCACCGGTAAGGTCAAACTGAAGGAGCACGACTGATGCGCTTGTTGCTGATCGAGGATGATGTCAATTTATGCCAGCAACTGACGGCTGACCTGCGTCAGCGCGGTTATGCCGTAGATGCGACTATGCAGGGTGTGGATGGCGCCTTTATGGGGGAAACTGAGCCCTACGATATCATTATTCTCGATCTGGGGCTGCCTGATCTGCCGGGCCTGCAGGTGTTGCAGCAATGGCGCAACAAGGGCATCAAAACGCCGGTGTTAATACTGACCGCGCGCAGCGCGTGGCATGAAAAGGTTGAGGGTTTCCGAACGGGTGCCGATGACTACCTTAGCAAGCCGTTTCATATTGAAGAGCTGTGCGTCCGCTTGCAAGCGCTGATTCGTCGCTCATCCGGCCTTGCCAATGGCGCCTTCGAAATCGGTAGGCTCAGGCTTGATGAAGCGACTCAGTCGGTTTTTTGGACTGATTCGGAATCCGGACTGGACGGCATCGAACTGACCGGCATCGAATTCCGATTGTTGCGCTACCTGATGCTGCACCCGAAACGTATCTTTACCGCCACCCATCTGGTCGAACACGTATATGACTACAACGATGAAAAAGAGAGCAATGTGATTGAGGTGTATATAAGTCGCCTGCGCAAAAAACTGGGCAAAGCTGTGATTTGCACCAGGCGTAATCAGGGTTATTATCTGGATCCAGATGCCTTGCAAAGCCAGGTATGAGCTCACTTAGCCAGCGACTGAGCCTGAGCCTGGCAGCCAGCCTGGCGCTATTTTTCATTGCCCAAACGCTTATGATCGGCAATGAAGTTGAAACATTGAGCGAACAGAATCTGGTCTCACGTCTGGAACATGATCAGGAAGAGTTGTTGGCAGCCTTAAGCTGGCAGCCACCGGCAGCGCCCGAGCTGGACTTAAGCCGTATTCCGGTCATTTATCAGCGCCCGTTTTCCGGACATTATTTCCAGATCACTGCCGCAGATATTAAACTGCAATCCCGTTCACTTTGGGACGAAGAGTTAGCTCCCCAGTCAGAAGCACTGGCTCGCGATGTGATAGGTCCGCAGGGACAGCACCTGTTAATGCTCTCGCGTGACTTCACCATGTCCGGTCACCGCCTTAATATTCGTATCGGGGAAGAAATTTCGCATATTGAAAGCACAACCGCCGCATTCCAGCGACACCTTCTGCTCTTTGCAGCAGCAGCTATGCTTGTTCTGCTGCTGCTACAGGGCTCGGTAATTTTCTACAGCCTGAAATCGCTGAAATCCATTCGCAGTCAGCTCGGACAACTGGAAAAGGGCGAGATCGAACAGATCACCACACCGGCTCCGAGTGAAATCATGCCGCTGGTGGCAGAGGTCAATCAATTACTGCGGTTGATGCAGCGGCGCCTTAAACGCTCCCGTCATGCCTTGGGCGATCTGGCACATGCACTAAAAACACCACTGGCGGTGATCGGACAGATCGTGCAACGAGAACCGGCCAGCATTGACAAATCACTGTTGCTGCAACAGTTAAAGCATATTGAACAGCGTATTGAGCAGGAGCTTGTGCGCGCTCGCACGGCAGGACGTATGCCCGGCGGCCTGTGGCCCGAACCTTTACGTGATCTCAATGACATGACCCATATGCTCAAACAGGTGTTTCCGGCCATCCGCATCAAACTGGAGGTTGACACCCAGATCAGTATCGCGGCAGACCGCGAAGACATGATGGAAGTTTTCGGTAACCTGATCGAAAATGCCTGTAAGTGGGGCTCTTCCCAGGTGTTATGCACGATCCAGAAACAGCACAAATCGCTTTCTATCATCATTGAAGATGATGGCCCGGGTGTTGATGAGTCGGCCTACCAGTCGCTGCTGAAACGTGGTGCGCGTGCAGATGAGTCTAAGCCTGGGCACGGACTGGGCTTTTCCATCGTACATGAGATCGTTTCGGCCTATGACGGCACGATTACACTTTCACGCTCACCCGGGCTGCATGGACTGCAGGTAAATATCTCTCTGCCGCAGCCATAATTTAGACCCACCGCTCCAAGCATCGAGAGTGTTTTTCGACGCATCCCCGGAAGTGAATTATGTCCGCTCATCAACGATTGCCTTGTTGTATACCCTGCTTCATTGAGAGCAACGAAATAATACCGTAAACATCTCTATAGCTTACGGCCTGGAACCAGGTTTTTTTGAAGTGAAACTCGGATGTGACGGTACGACAGTTGGCATCACACCAACATAGGCGTCTCACTAGCGGTTATTAATTGCTGAAATACCACGCCATGTCAGCGCTGTTGCTGCCATGAATACGACTACTGCTGAGGAGGGAGGGAAGTCGTAATGGTTAGAGAAGAACAACCCGCAGGTGCTGGCAGTAGCGGCAATCGCCACAGCCAGCAGTGGAGGTCCGTTCTGGCCGTTACGCCAGACAGCCAGCCCCGGCATCACCAGCATGGCAAATACCAGAATCACGCCCACCGCATAGATAGCGGGTACCACGGCAGTCGCCAGTGCGCCATAAAACACAATGCGTCCGAAAAAGTGGCCCCCATACTGCAACCTTGAAATGTACAGGGCAATTGCCCCAGAAGCCGCCATAATCATCAACTCGGTCTCGTTGACACCCAGGACGCTACCAAACAGTAACTCCATCATCTGCCCTTCGGCATGCGGCAACATCGCCAGCACCATCATGCCAAGCGAAGCCGCAAGCGCGTAGAGCGCCCCCATCACCGCCTCTTTGGGCAGATCACTCTGTTCAGGCAACAGTGCTAACACCACAACCGCCACTGCCGTGATTGCTGCCGCGTAGAGCATGCCATTGCCATCAAGCGCCAAACCGATGGCGTAACCGACAGCTGCCACCTGAGCCAGCGCGAGGTCGATAAAGATGATCCTGCGCTCCAAAATTTTTTGCCCGAGCATGGGCAGAAACAGCGAGACCAGGAGGCAAGCGCCGAGGCTGAACCAGAGAATCACTGGTTCCTCCCGGCAGCAGATTCAAGCAGCTGTTCGATCATGGACAGATATCCATCCGCACCCTCTCCTTCCACCGAATCGGGCATAGTAAACACTGCAGCACCGGAGAGTTTGGCCACGCGTTTTACAAGACGTCCCAGGTGATACGGCTCCACCCAGACTTGCGTAACTTTTCGGGCAGCAATCAACGCCACCAAGTCATCGAGATGGCGTGTCGAAGGCTCAACACCGGGTTTGGGTTCAATGAACCCCGCTACCGGAATGGCAAAACGTTCGCAGAAGTAGCGATAGGAGTCGTGATAACTAACCACAGGCGGTAGGTCTACCAACCGGGGTTGCCACTCTATAACCAGTGCGTGCAGATGTTTTCTCAATAACGCTGCTCGCAGCTGATAGGCATCCGCATGATCGGGATCAATCTCACCCAGTCGGCCTGCCAGAGCTGTTGCTGTTTTGGCCGCTCGTAACGGATCAAGCCACCAGTGCGGATTTCCCTCAGGATGCACATCCCCCATCGAGCGATCCGCTTTTTCCAAGGTCCCAAGCATTTCTACGGCATCGGAACCGGCAAAATGCCCCGGCTGCCCAACACGAATCCGGCTGTTGCGTGAAAGTTCAATCAGAGGAGGCAACCAGCCGCCCTCCAGTGCCAGTCCCGCTGTCATTAACAGGTCGGCATTGGCAAGGTGGCGGGCAAGGGTCGGCTTGGGCGGCACAAAATGAGGGTCCTGACCGACTCTGGCCAACACCCGAACCTTGCCATCTTCACCGGCAACCGCAGCTGCGATCTGGCCCAGCGCAGGAAGTGTGGCAACAATCTGTAGCTCGGCGTGGGCGAATGTGGGAAACAGTAACAACAGGACAGGCAGGTATCGTTTCAGTAGTTTCATTTTTATCTCCTTAATACGGGTGTGCGTTGTGTGGCCCGATTGCCACCACCCAGCGCAGATACCAGGCATTGGCGCTACCACCGGTTGCAATGCCGAGCTCGCCAGCCATCCCGGCCAGTGCATTTCTGGTATGCTTGTATTGCAGCGTCAGACCCTGAAATTCGCTGATATTCCATGCCAGGCCAGCAGAAACTGCGCGCTCTTTGAGCCAGCCTGCTGTTGCCGGATCATACTGGCGCGAATAGTCGAAGCGCGAAAAAAGCTTCCAGTTGCGATTCAGTGCAGCAGTTGCCAGCAGATAGCTGCCATCATTCACTGCCGTTGTCGCACCCAAGCCCTGCTGCTGCCAGCGACGCAACCACTCGCCTTCAAACGTGAATCCGGCCTGAGAGATATCATGATATTTCAGTGCAAAATGGCCGCCGCCGATTCGGGTCATAGCGTGACTGCCTGCAATGCCATTTTTCCCCTGTACATAGTTTCCGCCCAGCTCAAGCGTTGCGGCATCATTTACATCCCAGAGTCCGGTCCAGCGGGTTATACCCGCATACTGGTTGTTACCGGTCGGATCAAATGCCACATCGTTCGCAGTACTGAAAAAACCAGCAGATAGTGTCTGCACCGAATCTCCGACAAAGAAAGGGCGATCAAGCAAAACACCATTACCGATAAATATCTCAGGACCGAACAGATTGACTAGCCCGTTGGGGCGGTCAGGAAAAATCAGAGCATGCGGATGCATCTCGTTGATTTGACCTACCGGCAGAAATTTTCGCCCGGCACGCAGATTAAAGGCCCATGAAAGGTTGGCAGTGATGTAACCCTCTTCAATCGCCATGCCGCCATTGGCCGCTGTGACCGTCACATCAAGCCGGGCATGCGGGTCGATATTTGCGCCGAAAATGAATTCGGCTTCGGAGAGTGGTAAAAAATCGCTGCTCTTCACCCCGCCGTTGCCGTGTATACGCTGTCCGGTAAAACTTCCGACCACTGATATGGATGGATTGCCGCTGTTCTCACCCGTAGCTGCACGCGCGGCTGAAGTGACCGGCCGGGCCGGGGTGGTATGGACAATTTCCGGCAATTTTGATTCTGTAATTCCAGCGCTGGTCAGCGCTTGAGCCTGTCGTCGCGCTTTATCGGCAGTTTCCAGCTGTTCGATCCGATTCAGTATTTGCTGAACTTGAGTTTTAAGTTCTTCTATTTCGCTTGCGGCGAATGCATTACCGGAGCCCAGAAGGGCGGCAGCAAGCATGATACACATATGTGCATATTTCATGATATCGTCTCCAAATTATTATTTATACGCCTCTGAGGGCGCGGGTTAAAATCAGGAGAAAGTGGGAGGCGCGCGGATAGGAGCGGTGACTCGTATTGCTGCAATATGGATTGCTGGCGGAGATAGGGCCGGGTTGTCAGATGAAAAACTTGGTGCTGGTGGCAAAGCAATAGTGAGAGCTGCACCGTGTGATGCAAGACCTTCAATATCGCAACTGATGCATGTGCTATCGAGCGCATATAGTCCGCTGTCGTGGGCATGAATACTGGCAGTGGAGCAAAGGCAGCCGACAATCGCCAACATGGAGAGCATCCAATGCATACGCGAGATGCAGTTGAATTTGCGCATGCTGAATGTGATCTGTTTCATCGGTCGAAGCATAACCGAAGCTTAGAAAAACAAAAACTCTAATGACCAACCAGCGTTGTATTGACAAGAATGAACGTCTGTCTTTGAGCTCACCGGTCTTTCAAAATCATAACGAATTCCCCTTAAACTTAACTGCCTGTCAAGCCGTGGTGAGCGAAAAAACGGCGAAAGCTTTCGCTTTCGCCGTCGCAGGGCATTCTTATCAGGGAAGAGTAGATAGGAACGTTTTCGGTTTTCAAGAAAGCTCTGAAACTTCAGAACTCCTTAGAAATGGTATTGTGCATTCACAGTGAACATGCTTGCTTCTAGCCCCTGGAACTTGGTTTTGATGGCTGTGGCATTGGTTTTTGGCTTGCTCAGCATGTGTGATACTTCAGCACCCAGGCTGTATGTATCGGCAAGACGGTACTGCATGCCAACGCCATAGGCATAACCGCTGCGTGTTTTCTTCTGTTTGGCAAAGCCAAGTTCGCTGTAGCTGGCACGGATGGTAGCAGCACCGATCAGTGCATATGCTGTTAGATTGTCGCTGATTTCTATTTTTGGCTTCAGGTAGGCCGCTGCAAACCAGTCAATACCGGTGCGTGGCTGCAATGTGAACTCTTCACCAGTTTTACCTGTAGCGCCCATACGTACTTCAGCGCCCAGGTATTCGGAGAAATTATCACCGGCCTGTAGGTAGCCACCAAACACTGCTTTTTTGGCCACACCTGTGTTGATGTTGAACGCACCTAAACCAACACCGACATACGGATCCGATGCCTGTGCAGTGCTTGTAAATGCCAGCATCAGACAAGATGCGGTGGCCAGTTTAAACGTTTTTGTCATTCTATAAACTCCTTGTTGGTATGTTGCGGTGCGCACGATGGGCAACCAACCTGAAACGAAGATGAACAGAGGGTTTGGTGAGGGGGAATGCCACAGTCTTGGGTGTAAAAAACAGCGAAGCAATAGCCCTGATTTATAATATGCGCGGAAACTGAAGTCCAATTTATCCGCCAATAAAATGGGATGAAGAAAATCAGGAGAAATGGAACTCCAACAAGGATACTTTTCACAAACCTGATTGTGTTGGCATTTTCTCATTCAACATGGGAGACCACCAACACAATAAGTATCGACATGGGCAGTGTCACGATAAAGCCAGCAGACTCCGGACACTTGTTCGGCAACCATGAGCAAGAAGAAATGGCTGCTGCTGCGGTAAATATCTAATAAATATCAAACTCATATATCGCCTTACATAAGGTTGGGTATAACTCAAACAGAGATATCCCCAACCCAGTCGAGCACTCATACTCTATTTTCCAGTAAAGTTTGCAGCAATGTAATCACCAGTAGTGCTTAAGAAGATATAAAGTGTGTCCTTGGCTGGATCTGACACTTGGGTGTTGTTGAATGTGACTACCCATTCGGCTTGCTCACCATTCATTTTGTTTTGTGACTTAACAATGGTTGCCGACTTCCAGCTGGCATCAATTTTTCCTTGCTCGACTAGTGTCATGACGCGACCAGTCGCAATCGATTCAGCTTTGTTTTGGGTGATTACCGTTGATCCATGAGTGTGCCCATGATCATGGCCTCCTCCAGCGATAGCAGCTAACGGGGATAACATTAAGGTAAGGCTCAGTATAAGTGTTTTGATATGCATGGTTGTACTCTCCTATTATTGTGAATCGATATTGTCGTGGGTTATGGAATCCGGGCTTGCTGCTGGCTGTTGCGCCACTTGCTGTTCCGAAACAGAGCTATGGCTATGACCACCAGGACCATGGCCATGATCGTTGCATGACATTAAGGGTAATGAAAACAGCCCAGCAATGGAGCTTATCAATAATGTTTTAATACGCATAAATATACCTTCCTATCCATAATCAAAGGCTATCGTGGATTTTTGGAGCTGGAGTCGCTATCGGCAAAACCTGTGCTGGTTTCTGCTTCAGTTGATAAACCCCTTTGATTTCCAGTGAAACGCGGACAGGCGACCGGGTGTTGTTTTTCCAGTACCAACCATGGGTTCCTTCAAAGGGAGCCGTTAATGAGCCACTTGAGCGGCTCTCAGTGCTTTTTTCATAACTCTTAAAGTAACCCGTGGTATCTCCTTTCGGCTCCCCATGGAAATCATAAAACAGTTCCGCACCATCTGTTCCCCATGAGTATTGCAGCACTGCATCTTTCTTAAGCATGACTTTATACTCTATGTCACCTCTGGCTGGCACAATGACTGTAATCGAATCACTTGAGGATGCCTGTTGAGGCACTGCAGGATCATCTGCACTGTTTTGGGTGGACTCAGCAGCAACAGCTACACTGCTACTGTCATGTGAGTAATCATGCATCTGCATGAGAAACAGCATTCCTCCAGCGATGATGAGACTGTAGTTTGCAATCAGGCTGAATGCTTTGAACGAATGCTTTTTACGCCATGCCGCGATGAGCAGCAACATAACCGCAAGCGCTGTAATCTGCCCCAGCTCAATGCCCACATTAAATGCGATAATATTTTGCAACAAATGATTCGCACTCAGCGGCAGCTCCTGCAGGCGGGTGGACAGACCAAATCCGTGAATCAGGCCCAAGCCTACAATCATCAACATCATGTTCGGCGGGTTAATATTCAGGTACTTGCGGAAGCCATCAAGGTTGGCAAAGGCAATATAACAGACACTCAGGGCAATCACCGCGTCAATGAGGAAGTAGTTGAGCTGAACACCATTAAAAGTGGCATAGATTAAGGTAACACTATGACCGATGGTAAACGCTGAGACATACTTAACGATGTCACGGAAGTTGCTCAGGAAAAAGATGATGCCAAAGACAAAGGCAAGGTGATCATAACCCGATAGCATATGTGTCGCACCAATCCACATATAGAGCAAATTTCCACCATCAACAATTGCCTGTTTGTCAGCCTCAGACATGCCGTGGGCATATGCCACTTGTGATAGCAGGCTGACTATAAATACCCCTGCCAGTAGAGGCATAAGCCTGGGATTAAAAAACATGTTTCTGATCTTAGATACCATTACAGATGCCCCTCTTGTTCTACGGGTGAGACCCAATAATAGGCGTCATTCATCTTACCAGCTTCTTTCGCATCCCGAAGAATATTTAGCACAGCGTCTAAATCATTGTCTTGCAGAACGATGTCTGCCCGCACTCGTGGACTGGCTCCAACCACTTCATCACGCGCCGACAGAAAGGGGTCATGTTCGGATTCAATCCCATGACCTTCTATATGGCTTAACGTAAAACCTTGTGCCTGTTCAATCGTACGCAGCTGATGGGTCACTTCCTGTTCCTCATCGGTGTGGACAATGATTGTTAATCGCTTCATTCATGTTTCTCCGTAGGCTGAAAGTTCAGAGCCATGTTGATCCGCAGTATTTTTAGATCATGACTTTATGTATGCCTGTCATACAGCTTACCTGCACGGCTATTTTTTGGGTTCCCGGTAAGCCAGGCGGTACAACACAGGTAACACCAGCAGCGTCAGAATGGTTGAAGAGATAATTCCACCGATGACAACGGTTGCCAGCGGGCGCTGCACCTCGGCTCCGGTTCCGATATTCAGTGCCATGGGGATAAAACCGAGACTTGCTACGAGTGCGGTCATCAGCACAGGGCGAAGTCGTGTCAGAGCACCCTCAACAATAGCCAGCTCCACAGCCATGCCCTTTGCAATCAGATCTCGGATAAAGGACAACATCACCACACCATTTAACACAGCAACACCAGAGAGGGCGATAAAACCCACGGCGGCAGAGATGGAGAGTGGTAAATCACGCAGGGCCAGGGCAGCCACGCCGCCGGTCAGTGCCAGCGGCACGCCGGAAAATACCAGCGCAGCATCTTTGACGGAATTAAACGCCATAAATAACAGGCCAAAGATGGCCAGCAGCGCCAGTGGCACGACGATAGAGAGTCGTTTTGAAGCCGATATCAGCTGCTCGAAGGTACCTCCGTAACTGAGCCAGTAACCGGCAGGCAAGCTCACGTCCCGTGCAACGCTAGCTTGCACCTCATCAACAAAACTACCCAGATCCCGTCCGCGGACGTTGGCAGTAACAACCACACGACGCTTACCATTTTCACGGCTGATCTGGTTGGGCCCGAGCGTAATCTCGATGTCTGCCACTTCCTGCAAAGGAATAGTATGAGGTGCTACACTGATAACCCCCAGCATATCCGCATCTCCCGGAACCTCCCGTTGAATCGATTCAGGCAACTGAATGGGCAGGCGTGCCAGAGCATCGATATCGGTGCGCAGTTTTTCAGGCAGACGTACCACCAGATCAAAACGCCTGTCGCCTTCAAAGATTTGCCCTGCAATTTCCCCGCCAATAGCTAACCTCAGAGCCTCCTGTACACTGGCTACATCCAGCCCGTAATAGGCAAGACGCTCACGATCAGGAATCACCGAGAGCAGAGGCAGCCCTGTCGCCTGTTCTATACGCGCATCCGCAGCACCGGGCACTTTGGCCACAACAGCCTCGATTTCCTTCGCCAGCTCCACCAGGGTATCCAGATCATCACCATAGACCTTTACTGCCAGATCCGAGCGAACGCCTGAAATCAGTTCATTGAAACGCATCTGGATAGGCTGGGTAAACTCATAATTGTTGCCGGGAATAGTCTTGGCAACAGCTTCCATTTCCGCGATCAGCTCAATTTTGGATTTCTCCGGGTCGGGCCATTCACTGCGCGGTTTCATCATGATAAACGTATCAGCAACACTGGGTGGCATGGGGTCGGTCGCAACAGCTGCCGTGCCGAGCTTGGCAAAAATATGCGAGACCTCGGCAAATTCACCCAGACGTTTTTCCAACAATTCCTGCATCTCCACTGCCTGACTGAGGCTAGTACCCGGTATGCGCAGGGCGTGTAAGGCGATATCTCCCTCATCCAGGTTGGGAATAAATTCCGTGCCCATGCGCGTCGTTTGAATGCCTGAGAGCAGCACCAGTGCTATTGCGCCAGCGACTACCGGCCAGCGGTGACTTAGTACCCAGTGCAATACCGGTTCATAGAATCTGCGGGCACCGCGCATGAAGACATTCTCTTTTTCATCCACGCGACCACGGACAAACAGGGCCACTGCCGCAGGCACTGCTGTCAGCGAAAGCATCAGTGCTGCAGCCAGTGCCATGATTACGGTAAGGGCCATCGGGTGAAACATTTTCCCTTCCACGCCGCTAAGCGCGAAGATCGGTATGTAAACGATCATGATAATGATCACACCAAAAACACTGGGGCGTATGACTTCCACGGTAGCTTCCCGCACCAGTCGTAAACGGGTTGCCAGATCCGGCAGGCTGCCGCTTTTGCTCTGATGGATGGCCAGATGACGCAGGCAGTTTTCCACAATGATCACTGCGCCATCGACAATCAAGCCGAAATCCAGCGCCCCCAGACTCATCAGGTTGCCTGAAACACGCGACTGCACCATGCCGGTGATGGTCATTAACATTGCGACGGGAATCACTGCAGCCGTAATAAGTGCCGCCTTCCAGTTGCCCAGCAACAGTAATAAGATCACGATCACCAGCAGGGCACCTTCAACGAGGTTTTTCTGTACGGTATCGATGGTTTTGTCCACCAGATTGGTGCGATCATACAGTGGTGTGAGTACCACGCCTTCAGGCAGTGAAGGTTTGATCTCTTCCAGACGCTTGGCTGCTGCACGTGACACCAGACGACTGTTTTCTCCCATCAACATGAAGACCGTGCCCAGCACCACCTCTTTACCGTTCTGGGTCGCAGCACCTGTGCGCAGTTCAGAGCCAAGGGTGATTTCGGCAATGCTGCCCAGCTTGATGGAGACACCGTCACGTTTAACCACCGTGATCGCCCGAATATCATCCAGATTTGCCAGCTGCCCAGGTGAACGCACCAGATATTGTGCCCCGAAGCGCTCTATGTAACCGGCACCTGTGTTGAGATTGTTGCGAGCCAGTGCAGCCATGATCTCCTGCAGGCTAAGGTCATAGGCCAATAATTTCTCGGGATCAGGCAGAACATGAAACTGTTTGGTATAACCACCAATGGTGTTTACTTCCACAACGCCGGGAGCCTGACGCAATTGTGGACGCACTATCCAGTCCTGCACCGTACGCAGCTCCATAGGATCATGGCTGGCACCATCTTCACTGGAAATGGTATACATAAAGATTTCACCAAGCCCTGTTGCTATCGGCCCCAGGGCTGGATCAATACCTTTTGGCAGACCTGATTTCACTTCAGAGAGACGTTCGTTTATCAGCTGCCGCGCCAGATAGATGTCCGTGCCATCCTTAAAAACAACGGTGACCTGCGACAAACCGTATCGGGAGACAGAGCGCGTATAGTCCATATGTGGGAGGCCTGCCATCGCTGTTTCGATGGGAAAGGTAATACGCTGCTCCGATTCAAGTGGCGAATAACCCTGAGCTTCGGTATTAATCTGCACCTGCACATTGGTAATATCGGGCACCGCATCAATGGGTAGTTTCTGGTAGTCATATAACCCCAGGCCGGTCAGGGCAAGCACCATGATCAGCACCAGCCATCGACGGGTAAGCGAGAACGCAACCAAACGATCTATCATCTCATCTTCTCCTGACGCGCTGTTTGTTTCATATTAATGGTCGTGGCTGGCACCGGATTTTTCGATATCCGCTTTAATGAGGTAGCTGTTTTCTGTCACGTATGCCGTACCTGCTTTCAGGCCGCCAAGCACCTCAATCCAGTCATGGTCACTGCGACCCAGTTCAAGCATGCGCACTTCATAGGTGTCATCAACACGGGCAAAGACCACCTGAAAGTCCCGAAATGCCTGAATGCCTGATTTGCGCACAGCCAGATCAACCGCATGTTCAGCCACGGTGACAAGGCCACGCACGAATTGTCCGGGTCTGAAGTGATGATCGTTATTGTTGAGGCTTACCCGCGCCTGAACACTCTGGCTGGCATGTGCAGCCATGGGGGATAACCAGTCAATCTTGCCCTGAATCGAAGTCCCGCTCAGGGTTTCAATCAGTACAGACTGGCCCGTGCGTACACGATCCAGATCCTTGTCGAACACATCCAGCTCAATCCAGACCTTCGACAGATCAGCAATAATAAATAGGGGCACCAGACCTGTGGTTGCACCGACCTGAATATCCCTGCGTACAATCACACCGGAGATCGGGGCCTTGATCTTATAGCTTTGCAGGCTCTCATTACTCTGTATCTCCGCCAACACATCACCCTGACGGACGGATTCGCCCAGATCCCGATTCACCTGTTTTACCATGCCCGGAAAGCGTGCCCTCACGTGGGATAAACGATTGGGATCTACCTGAACCCGACCTGCAAGGTTCAGGGTCTCCCGGATAGCCCGCGGCCCTGCCTCTTCTGTTTTAATGCCGCTCTTCTCTGCAATGTCATTGCCGATCTGCACACGCCCTTCGTAATTGCCATATTGCCACCGGTATTGTTTACCCTGATATGAGGCAGTGACAGACACATCAAAGGAGTGGGGTTCAGTGACCACGCCGTCACCACGCAAGGAATCACCCTGTGGCTGGAAAGCAAAGGTATCGACCTGGCCGTCAAGGCGAGCGAGTTTTATCTCCAGCATCACATCGGCTGGTGCAACTGCTTTGCCATCGAAATAGCTATACACATGGAATTCCGGCGGAACCCCTTTTTCAAAAATGGTAATCTCAAGGGCAAAGTCACCATCCTGCAGCAAACGCCCGCCATTAGACCCTTTTGGCATTTCTTTCTCTTCACCTGCATGGGCAGCTTCACCGGCGTGATCACTGTGAGTCGGCTGCATGAACAACCCGATTGCAACAACTGCGCTAATCAGCACAACAGCCAGTGTATAGATGATATTCTTGTTCATGGGTTGACTCCCGGACGCAATGCAGCCCCAGTTAAACGTTCAATTTCAATGCGAAAACGATGATAGTTGGCTGCCGTCACAACAGCTTCAAGACGTGCATCAAGCAGTACCCGTTGGGTTTCATTGAGCTCCAGTAGTGAAAAGCGACCACTGCTGTATCCCTGTTCATAGTCATTCACTGCCCGTTCGGCTACAGGAATCATCTCCCGGTTGAGTGCTGAAAATGCAGACTGAGCATGCAACAGTTCCTGATAGATTTCATACAGACTACTGTGCAGGGCAAGGCGTCGTTGCTCATAGCGTAAAGGTTCGCGCCTGGCTAAATGTTGCATCTCCTCAACATAGGGTTTGGCTCGTGCACCTGAGCCAAAGGGCATGCTTACCGATAGCACCAGCGCGCCATCCTTTTGTTGGTTGAAGTATCGCAGGCCGGCGGAGAGCTTCAGGTCGGAGGTTTGGCGGGCCTCTGCAAGGCGTAATCGCGCCTGTCCCACACGCTGCTCGGTGGCAAAACGAACCAGATCAGGATTGTTGGCCAGCAGTTTTTCAAGTTGCTCGAAGGGTTGTACGGCGGGTAATACAAACAGTTCAGCATTGGCCGAACTGAATTGCGCTTTGGTCTCCCCCCAGCTTGTTGCCAGCTTAAGGCGGGAGAAAGCCAGACCATGTTCGGCATGCTCCAGATCGATTTTGGCACGGGTAAGCGCAATCGCGATCCTTCGCAGTTCTGCAACATGACTTTTGCCGAGCTTTACCCTTTGCGCGACAATGTCATGTGTGTGTTTCACCAGCTTCAGCTGTTTCCGCGCAATGGCTAAGCGGTGCTGGTCCACCACGACACGCATAAATTGTTCCGCGGCTATGGCCAACAGATCCATGCGTTGACTGTCCTGCATATTATTGAGAAGGCTGGCATCTTGCCGAGCCAGATCCCTGCGAGAGGATGCCTTACCTCCCAACTCCAGCACTTTACCCAGGCTCAGTGTGGTTTCGAGTCGGTTGATCCCGTTATAAGTGCCACTGCCAGCAAAGTCCTGCATGTCCAGAGTCATTTCAAGCGGGTTGCCTTGCTCTGCCTGACGTATCCGCGCCGCTGCAGCAGCATCTTCGTAGTTATTCATGCGAAACTGAGGATTGTGCTCCAGCACATTCATAATGACCTGCTCCAGTGTGATCACCCCGGATGGCGATGCAGCAGATGAAAGCAGGGGATGGATAAACAGCAACACGCCGAACTGAATAATGGCGAGAAAAAACCGACGTATAGTCGGTTTCTCATTGATGGAGTTTTGCTTGAAATTGACCATGATATATTACCTTGCCAGAAATCCGAGTATGGACTCGGTGTGATGATGGAGCTCCCCAGCTGATGCAAAAGCGGCGAGCAACAATAGCATGCCGCCAAGGATAAGGCGCACACGCCAGGAGCATGAGTCTACAGCTGGCTTCTGCACCAGTGATTCCACCCGCTCTGTGATATTGCTGCCGGATATGGACAGCGCGGTGAAAGGAAGCGGCTTGCGGATAAACATACGTTCGATGGAAACGATAGTCTCGGCAACATACAGGCGGTCACCAATAATACGGGCGGCGGCCTCATCACAGGCTTGCTCACAGGCAAGATCCATATCTGCCAGGAGAGAGCTACGTAAGCCTGGCAGATGGGCAAACGACAAGGTATGAGCCAACAGCTGGCGCAAAGCATCTTTTCGCTGTGCATGTTTTTGTTCATGGGCAAGCACCACGTCCAACTGCCTGGATGTGAGGCTTTGTATCAACTGTTTAGATATAAACACAGACATGCGATAAAGCCCAGCTGAAACTGCAAGCGGGCCGTCCCATTCTACGATGCGCAGACCGTGTCCATCATGATTCCGGCTTGCCATCATCAGGGCGTTATAAAGCTTATGCCCACGCACGAGGCCAAGCATGACTGTGCCTGCAAAAATGATCGCCACTACCGCCAACACCGTGATGAATACCCATGAAATCATATTATCTACGGGTAGCGGTGGATGAATCAGACAAAGATGCAGGTGGCCATCATGTACGCCGCAATGATCCTGATCGATTCCCATCAAGCTCAACAGTGAAGGCATCAGTGATAGCAGGGTAAACAGCAATCCGATAAAGGCAGGTGCAAGCAACCAGATCAACAGGATATTGGATCGTCTTTCCGGTGTCGATTGAAGCAATTGTTTCCTGGCCCATGGATAAACGGCGCGACTGATAAGTGCTGTAAAGCATGCAAAGCCACAACTGGCAAACAGGCCAAACTGCATCAGACCAAGATAACTGCTCATTTTTGTTTATCCGTGCTGTTTTCGGCACGACGCAGTGCAATAAGCCGCTCCAATTTATCCAGGCTGGATTCATCGCTGCGCGCAGCAAAATCCACAAATGCCGATAACATATAATCCGACTTCCCGTCCGATAGTGTATTGACGACATCATTGATCAGTCGGCTCATCAACTCTCCGCGTTCAATGGCTGCGGAGTACACGTAGGCATAAGCAACTTTTTCACGATTGAGTAACTTCTTTCGAAACAAGCGCTCAAGCGTGGACTGAATCGTATTCAGTGAAATCTCACGTTTGGTACCAACCTTCTGGTGTACAGACTTTGCATCATCGGAATCGCAGTGCCATAGATGCTCCATGACAGCGGTCTCCAACTCACCCAGATAGGGCCGTTTTACTGGTAACATCCGATAAACTCTCCTTATTTCATCTGCTGGTACTGAGTTGAATCATGGCCAGGTAAAACCGACTGTCAATCGGTTTTTTGTTCTGCGCCAATAAACCTTCAGTCGCCACCGGCCCACCAAGGTGTTGATTGTAGCAGCGTCAACAACATCTCAGGGCTGACAATGGCGGGTGTGTATGGCAAATCTGAGTAAGGTGAAACCACGTTATTGCTCTTGCGAGCTGATTTTTGGCAGGAGGCCAATAAGTCCATCTCCCTAACGAGCCACTCAACACGGCGTTGACCCCATCAGATGGTGCATCATCATCAACGGTAAACAGATGGCACACGCGAAAGTGGGCTCCTGAAAGTCACTGTTGTCATGTCATCGGTCTGCCGTATGCATGCCATGCGTCTGACATATTTATGTTGTGGAATCCTGCTGCTGATGTAAGTCAGCTCTCATCGAGAAACAGGAGGAAATTATGGCAATGATGAATGATCGTATTGATGACGAGCGAAAGGATATGCTGAAATGGATCAGTGCATGTGGCCTTATCATTCCTACTTCAGATCTGGAATTTCTGATCGGTGGCATCCCATCATTCGGGTCAGAGGATGATGGCGAGGATGCATGGAACGAAAGCGCTTGGCCTTGAGTGAGCGATGTTGCTTCATCAAATGGTAGCCAGGCACAAATAGAACGAAGGGGTGACCATGCGCAGTCTAAGCGGGCTGGCAACGCCGTTATCCTGAACGACAGCCTTGTGTCCAGGGTGTGTGAGGTGTCGTGTTCAACAGAGTTATTTTGAAAGTCGGACTTTGATCAAGCACCCCGCAGGCGTACCTGCTTGGCGTAGGCCCAGTGGCTTCATTCAAGCATCAAGTAAGCTGAAGCAATAAAGCTTTGCGTCTCAAGCGATCCAGACTGAAAGTATTCCTTCATACATTTAGTTTCAGCTCATAAAAAACAATAACCATAATCCGTACCATATTGTTCCTGTTTTCAAACCGGACTAGAATGGTCGCCTTTAATGGGGTGACCATGCTCAGATTGACCAAGTTGACGGATTACGGAATCCTGCTGATGACGCACATGGCATCATCCGAGCAGCAGCGCCTCACTGCCGGTGAGCTGGCTGAAGTGACCCGTATCCCAGCGCCAACCGTGAGCAAAATCCTGCAAATGCTGCTGCACGAAGGCCTGCTCGATTCCACCCGCGGTGCCAAAGGCGGTTATTGCCTGACCCGTCCTGCGACCGAGATCAATGTGCGGGATATCATTAATGTGTTTGAAGGTTCAATTGCTCTGACCGAATGTAATCTTGATGACAGCTCATGCGACCAGCATGATGTCTGCTCCACCAGCAGTAACTGGAAGCGTATCAATCAGGCTGTTCGGCAGGCGTTGGAAGGTATATCTCTGGCCAACATGACTGAACAGGATTTCATACCCATTTTCCGCCTGCAGCGCGGCATATCCATATCGAAGGTGAATCATGTCTGAAGTGAAACAGGAACGTAAACCAGAAGAGTTCACCAACCGTGAATACGAGGCCGGCTTTGTCACCGATATTGAAACGGATACGCTGCCTCCCGGTCTTGATGAAGGTGTCATTCGTCATATCTCGGCCAAAAAGAATGAGCCTGAATGGCTGCTGAACTGGCGTCTGGAAGCATTCCGTCATTGGCAGACCATGACCGAGCCGCACTGGCCAAATGTGAGCTATCCGCCAATCGATTATCAATCCGTCTCTTATTATTCGGCACCCAAATCACAAGCCGATGGCCCGAAAAGCCTGGATGAAGTAGATCCAAAGCTGCTGGAAACCTATGCCAAGCTGGGCATTCCGTTGCGTGAGCAGGAGTTTCTGGCTGGTGTTGCCGTGGATGCAGTATTCGATTCGGTATCGGTAGCCACTACATTCAAAGGCAAACTGAAAGACGTAGGCGTGATCTTCTGCCCGATCTCTGAAGCCGTGCGCGATTATCCGGAGCTGGTGCAGCAGTACCTCGGCACCGTCGTACCTACCGGCGATAACTTTTATGCGGCACTGAACTCAGCC
Organism: Mariprofundus sp.; assembly: GCA_021772835.1. Classification (GTDB taxonomy): domain Bacteria; phylum Pseudomonadota; class Zetaproteobacteria; order Mariprofundales; family Mariprofundaceae; genus Mariprofundus. Next base: position 67,210 of record JAJFLE010000080.1, on the reverse strand, counting down.
GTATTTACCGATGGTTCATTCGTCTACATTCCTAAAGGTGTACGCTGCCCGATGGAGCTCTCCACCTATTTCCGTATCAATGCGTTGAATACAGGGCAGTTTGAGCGCACGTTGATTATTGCCGATGAAGGCTCTTACGTATCCTACCTGGAAGGGTGCACCGCACCCCAGCGCGATGAAAATCAGCTGCATGCGGCAGTCGTAGAGCTGGTGATACTTGATGATGCGCAGATCAAATATTCAACCGTGCAGAACTGGTATCCGGGCGATGAAAATGGTCTTGGCGGCATCTATAACTTCGTCACCAAACGTGCTGACTGTCGGGGTAAACGTGCAAAAGTATCGTGGACACAGGTGGAAACAGGCAGTGCCATCACCTGGAAATACCCAAGCTGTGTATTGCGCGGTGATGATTCGGTCGGCGAATTCTACTCGGTTGCCCTGACCAAGATGTGTCAGCAGGCTGATACCGGCACGAAGATGATTCATATCGGTAAAAACACCAAAAGCACCATCGTTTCCAAGGGCATCTCTGCAGGCCGCGGTCAGCAGTCTTATCGCGGGCTGGTACGTATTGCCAAATCGGCAGAAGGTGCACGCAACTTCACCCAGTGTGACTCGCTGCTGATTGGCGATACATGTGGCGCTCATACCTTCCCTTATGTGGAAGTGAAAAACCCGACTGCAACGATGGAGCATGAAGCCACCACCTCAAGAATCGGTGAAGATCAGCTGTTTTATTGTCAGAGCCGCGGCATCTCTGAAGAAGATGCGGTGAACATGATTGTTAACGGTTTTTGCAAGGACGTATTTAACGAACTGCCGATGGAATTTGCAGTTGAAGCAAACAGATTAATGGAAGTCAGCCTCGAAGGCGCAGTAGGTTAAATAGAGCTTGCACCACAGAGGACGCGAAGGACGCAGAGGAAGGTCAGAATACTTCGTTGCGATAGAATTTGTACTGCTGAGTCACAGTGACAAGGTGAAGGGTTTCAACGACCCTCTTCTGCGTCCTCTGCGCGCTCTGCGGTAAAAGGGTATAAAATGATGATTAAAATTGAAAACTTACATGCCTCAGTAGACGGCAAAAAAATTCTGAAAGGCATCAATCTGGAGATTGGTACAGGTGAAGTGCATGCCATCATGGGGCCCAACGGTTCCGGTAAATCGACCCTCTCCAATATCATTGCAGGCCGTGACGGTTATGAAGTCACCAAGGGTTCCATCACTTACAAAGGCAAAGACCTGTTGGCAATGACTCCGGAGCAACGCTCATGGGAAGGTGTCTTCCTGGCATTCCAGTATCCGGTTGAGATCCCCGGTGTGAACAATACCTATCTGCTCAAAGCCGGTGTGAATGCCAAACGTAAACATCAGGGTTTGCAGGAGCTTGATGCTATCGATTTCCTGAAAATCGTGAGAGAAAAGGCGAAACTGGTTGAGCTCGATCAGTCCTTCCTCTCCCGTGGTGTTAACGAAGGCTTCTCCGGTGGTGAGAAAAAACGCAACGAAATCTTCCAGATGGCGGTACTGGAGCCCTCTCTGGCACTGCTGGATGAGACCGATTCAGGGCTGGATATCGATGCTCTGCGTATCGTTGCCAATGGTGTAAATCATCTGCGCAGCAAAGATCGCTCGGTTGTCATGGTGACCCATTACCAGCGATTGCTCGATTACATCAAACCCGATGTTGTGCATGTGCTGATGGATGGAAAAATCCTCAAGAGCGGCGGCAAAGGCCTTGCACTAGAACTCGAAGAGCGCGGTTACGACTGGGTCAGAGAAGAGGCCGCTGCATGAGCCTGACTTTGAAAAGCATTCGTGAAACGGCAGCCCGGGCTTTTGAAGCTCAGGGTTTACCGACGACTCGCGATGAAGACTGGAAATATACCGACCTCTCTCGCATAAGCGCATTGCTTGGCGATCAGTGGTGGCAGGTGGCTGAGAACAATGAGGGGGAGATAGCTGACTTGTCTGTTCCTGAGCTGGATGCTTACACCCTGCTTTTCGTCAATGGTCACTTTGATGCAGAAGCATCCGAATTGCCTGACTCTATCACCATCACATCGCTGGCCAGACTGATTCAGGATGAGCCGGAGAAAGCGGTTGAGCTGATAGCATATCAGGCTGATGCTCCGCTGAGCAGCGGTGTGGTCGCGGCAAACAGTGCGCTGGCGACCGATGGCGCTTGCATCTGTGTGCCGAATCACGTGAAACTTGATAAACCACTGTATATCCTGCATGTGAACAGCGGTGGTACAACACATCTGCGCACCGGCATCAGCGTGGGTAAACATAGTGAAATCCAGGTCATTGAACACTTTGCCGGCGATCATGACGAAGCCGGTCTGAGCAACAGCGTTACGGCTATTCGACTGGATGAAAACAGCTCTTGCGAGCATTACCGCTTGCAAATGGAAGCGGCCAAACAGTGTCATCTGGGACGTGTAGAGGTCTCCCAGCAACGCGATTCCTCCTACACCCTGCATGCGACCGAGTTGGGCAGCATGCTCTCGCGTGTGGATGTGGTGAATCGTCTTCAGGAGCCGGGTGCCCGTACTGAACTCAATGGTCTGTTTGTGGCATCAGGTCGTCAGCATATCGATCATCACACCCGTATCGATCATAATGCACCGCATTGTGTGAGCCGTGAAAACTATCGCTCCGTGCTTGATGGCCGCTCGCATGGTGTATTCAACGGTAAGATTGTTGTGGGCAAAGGGGCGATTAAAACCGACTCAGCCCAGTCCAATGCCAACCTGCTGCTCTCAGCACATGCCGAGATCGACACCAAACCGGAACTTGAAATTTTCAACGACGATGTAAAGTGTGCGCATGGCGTCACTATCGGGCAACTGGACAAGAATCAATTGTTTTACCTCAAAACCCGTGGCATTTCCGGAGAAGAGGCCAAACAGATGCTTACCTTCGCTTTCGCCGATGAGATTTTGGCTAAAATGAGTAACCAGACCGTACGCCGCTATATCGAACGTGCTGCTTTTGCCAAGCTGCCGAATATCACCGACCTGGAAGGCATGCTGGCATGATTTTATTCACCGCGGTGCAAAAAAGGTTAATATATGTTTGATATTGAACAGATTCGCAGCGACTTCCCGATTCTGGCCCAGCAGATCTATGGTAAACCGCTGGCCTATCTGGATAACGCTGCCACGACACAGAAGCCGCAGTGTGTGATTGATGCAATCAGTCACTACTATGAGTGTGATAACGCCAACGTGCATCGTGGTGTACATGCCCTGAGCGAACGAGCAACAGCTGAATATGAGGGCGCTCGCAAGATTATTGCAGGTTTTTTCAATGCACGGAGTGAGAGGGAAGTTATCTTCACACGCGGCGCCACAGAAGCGATCAACCTGGTTGCCTCATCATGGGGTGGTGCCAATATCAAAGCTGGCGATGAGATACTGATCACGCACATGGAGCACCACTCCAATATCGTGCCGTGGCAGTTACTCTGTGAACGTACAGGTGCAACACTGAAAGTGGCCCCGATCAATGAAGCGGGTGAACTTATCATTGAAGCATTCGATGATCTGCTGACTGAGCGCACGAAACTTGTTGGTGTTGTACACATGTCCAATGCATTGGGTACGATCAATCCGATTGCCTCGATTATAGCAAAGGCGCATGCCGTGGGTGCGAAGGTGCTCATCGATGGCGCACAGGCAGCGGCTCACCTGGCTGTGGATGTGCAGGCACTTGATGTCGACTTCTACGTTACCAGTGCGCACAAAATGTATGGCCCGACCGGCATTGGTGTGCTGATCGGCAAGCAATCCATATTGGAATCCATGCCACCATATCAGGGTGGTGGTGACATGATCCGCATCGTCACTTTCGAGAAAAGCGAATACAGCGAGCTGCCTTACAAATTTGAGGCGGGCACACCGCATATTTCAGGTGCTATCGGTTTCGGCAAAGCTATCGAATATATCCAGTCCATCGGTTTTGATGCGATAGGAAAACGTGAAAAAGAATTGCTGGCATATGCCACGACTAAAGCTGAAGGGTTTGATGGCTTGCGCCAGATTGGTACAGCTGCAGAGAAAGCATGTGTACTATCTTTTGTGCTGAAAAGCGTACACCCGCATGACCTCGGTACAATTGTAGATCGCGAGGGCGTGGCTATTCGCGCAGGGCACCACTGTGCCATGCCGGTGATGCAGTTCTTCAAAGTTCCGGCAACTGCTCGTGCTTCATTCTCTGTTTACAATACGGAAGCCGAGATTGATGCGCTGTTTATCGCCCTGAAAAAAGCTCAGGATATTTTTGCATGATGATTGCACCACAAAGGACACAGAGGGTAATAAGCAATGAAACGATTGGCTTTCATTTATCGCTTTCTGTTCCATCTGTGAGTGAGCAGTTAGGCCAGTTAACGGCTTTTCCTTCGCGTCCTCTGTGGTGTAAAAAAGGTTTTTATTATGTTTGATTTGAGAGATTTATATCAGCAGGTGATTGTTGATCACAACAAGAGTCCGCGTAATTTTGGCAAGCTGGAGTTTTTTAACCACGAAGCTGACGGTTATAACCCGCTCTGTGGCGACAGGCTGCACGTTTATCTGAATGTGAATGATGAAGGTTTGATCGAAGATGTGTCATTTGAAGGCGAAGGCTGTGCAATTTCAGTGGCTTCTGCATCACTGATGACGGATACACTGAAAGGCAGGCCTGTGAGCGAATTTCAGCAGAAATTTGAAGGTTTCCAGCATATGGTGACGGCCGATCTCGACGAAACTCCCGATGAAGAAGCTCTGGGCAAACTTGCTGTGCTCTCGGGCGTACGTGAGTTTCCAAGCCGCATCAAATGCGCCTCGCTCTGCTGGCATACCATGAAATCAGCTATTGAAAACTCAAAAGAGGCGGCAAAAACAGAATGAACCATGCAGGCGATACAATCACAACAACCCGCGATGTCGATGCGATTCTGATTCCGCTAGGCACACCGGTCACCATTCCGGCAGGTGCTATGGTATTGATTACTCAGGAGCTTGGAGGCTCTTACACGGTCAGTGTCTCAGGCAATCTTGCACGTGTAGAAGGCAAAGATGCCGATGCACTGGGTTTTGGCGAAGTCGGAGTGGAAACCGCCGTAGCCGAAACAGCAACAGCAGAAAAAGATACAGATGGACCGGTGGATGAGCAGGACATATGGGCTGCTTTGCGCACCTGCTATGATCCGGAAATCCCTGTCAATATCGTAGATTTGGGGCTTGTTTACGACGTTCATATCGTGGACAATGATGATGGTGGCAATCATGTCGATATCGTCATGACACTGACTGCGCCCGGTTGTGGCATGGGCCCGTTCATTGTCGATGATGTGCGCGCCAAAGTACTCGGTGTAGACAATGTGGCCGATGTGGAAGTAGACCTGACATTTGATCCGACATGGGATCGATCCATGATGAGTGATGAAGCACGCCTGCAACTGGGCATGTTTTAACACTTATGGCTGATAGCGGTTTCACCAAGCTACAGATTACAACGGAAGAGAGTAAACCCGAAACAAAAACGTGGGCACCGCTGGCATTGGGTTTTCGCCCCTTTTTTCTGCTCGGCATCTGGTTTGCAGTTTTATTGATGCTGGCCTCGCTCGGTGGTTTTGCCACCGGCATCTGGCACTACAACTACTTTGATCTGCCGCTCTGGCATGCCCATGAGATGGTGTTCGGTTATGCAGTCGCCGTTATCGCAGGTTTCCTGCTCACTTCGGTGCGTAACTGGACAGGTTTACCCACACCATCAGGTGCATCGCTTCTGTTGCTGGCACTGCTCTGGTTAGCTCCAAGACTACTCTCTGCCGTCCCATTTTTGCCAGGTGTTGGCTTTGCCTTGCTCGATATACTGTTTATTCCCGTACTGGCTATCGTTATAGGCATCCCAATTCTGAAATCAAAACAAGCAAACAATTATCCGATACCGGTGCTGCTGATAGTATTAGGAATGTGCAATGCCGCCATGCATTTAGAAGTGCTGGGTTTTCTTGATGCTGTTTCCAGTCCAGCCTCACAGTTGGCTGTTGTCATCATTATTGCACTGATTGTGGTCATTGCCGGTCGTGTCGTGCCATTTTTCATGCAGCGGTCTATTGGAACAAGACCGACTGCCAACAAACTGATTGAGAAACTGGCCCTGCCATCGGTGTTGCTGGTTGCTGCGACCATCGCAATTGGCAACCCATGGCTGATCATCATTGTCTCACTGCTAGCCGCAGCGATTCATGGCTTGCGGCTGATCTCATGGTTTGACCGTGCGGTACTGAAAGAGCCAATGTTGTGGATATTACATGTCGGTTACGCATGGCTGGTCGCTGGTTTTATGATTTATGCGTTTGCTGTACTCATGGATCTGCCGACCATGCATGCAATACATGCCTGGACACTGGGTGGCATTGGCATGTTTACGCTAGGCATGATGACAAGAGTCGCACTCGGCCATACAGGTCGCACAATTCAGGCACTGGCATGGATACCGGTTGCATTTGTACTGATGTTCATCGCTACTCTGATGCGCGTGATCCTGCCTATCATCAAGCCGGAGTTGCTTGACATGTCAGTACATATCAGCGCAACGTGCTGGATTATTGCGTTTATTATTGTTGGTATCCGCTATTCCTCTATCCTGATGCGGGCACGGGTAGACGGGAAACCGGGCTGAGTTCAAACGGTGGAGGGGAAACATGGCTGAATGGATAGATGTTGCTCTAGTGAGCGAATTGCCGCCGGGTGATCGTAAGATCATCAATACACCCTATTGTGAAATTGCAGTGTTTAATCTTGATGGTGAATTTTTTGCCATTGAAGATGTTTGCACGCATGACGGCGGGGAACTGGCAAGCGGTGTATGCGAAGGTGACCAGATCATCTGCCCGCGCCATGGTGCACGTTTTTGCATCCGTAACGGCCACGCTCTTACACCGCCAGCATACGAAAATATCGATACCTTTCCTGTTCGGGTTGAAAACGACATGGTAAAGGTTGATGTCGATGGATGAACAGCATATTGGACAACACGAATAAATCCAAAAGAGCTCCCTGCATGAGCTGCAAACACTATTTTGTCACCTGGGACCGGAACCGTCCATATGGCTGCAAAGCGTTCAAATTTAAATCTGCTATACTTCCTTGTTATGATGTACAGGGTGCTTCACACATCAGCTGCCTTAAGTATGAGGCCAGACCGAAAAAAACGTAATGGCTCCATTTTTGCTGTGACCGTAGCCTGACGATGAGGTGTATTGGCAGGATACAAACAGGATTCGACTTGTACGCTGTGGCAAAGGTTTTATTTCATGGGTTCGCCAAGATGTCGGTATGATCACGACCCGAGGAGTGGCCAGTATGGAAAAATACAGCAAACGTGCGACGAGCGGCATTGTGCGAGCACGTGATAACCCTGAATATGCACAATCGGTTACCCGAGCCATTCTTGTTTCTGTCATCTGCGCTTATTTCTTATTCACGCAAAATTATCTTATTCTCATTGTGGCGGCTGCTTATCTGGTAACCTCCATTGGATTCCTGATCTGGATTGTTTTTTCACCTGCAGGCAACAGTAAGCGCAGGGTACTGATGGCAATCGGTGACATCTCCATTACCACCATCTGCATGTATTATGGCGATGGCGAAGACGGAATGCTGTTTGTCGGACTCTACCTGTGGATTATCACTGGCCACGCTTTTCGCTATGGAGTCAGATATGCCTATCTGGCTACGGCCCTGTCGGTTGTCGGTTTTCTCACCGTGATTATCCTCAACCCATTTTGGGCGCAACATCTGCACATGGCGGTGGGCAATCTGATTCTGATTCTTGTTGTGCCGTTGTTCATGGCCAGGCTCATCCTCAAACTTCAGCGTGCCATTGATGCCGCAGAAGCCGCCAATCGGGCCAAATCCCAGTTTATTGACAATATGAGCCATGAGCTGCGCACACCACTCAATGGCATCATAGGCATGAATGACCTGTCACTAAGCACTCCGCTGAACCCGGAACAGAAGCGCTTTGCCTTTGTCATCAAAGAGTCGGCCTATCATCTGCTTGGATTGATCGAACGCATTCTCGATATGGCCAAAATTGAAGCAGGTAAACTTGAATTGGTCAAAGAACCGTTTGATCTGTACCCGTTGATACATGGCGTGGTTGCCATGTTTGAAACTCAGGCTGCTGAAAAGGGAATCAAGATCGATTTGAACGTTCATCCGGAGGTACCGTCCGCACTGATGGGTGACCCCAAACATCTGAAACAGGTGCTACTCAATATTGTCGGCAATGCGATAAAATTCACCGCACACGGCAGCGTGCATATGAGCATTGGTCTGGCTCAGGACAGTGCGGAGACTCGCCTGATTTTCACGGTGGCCGATACCGGTATCGGCATCTCCGAAGAGGCGAAAAAGAGAATGTTCGAACGATTCTCTCCGTCAGATTCGACGATCATCCGGCGTTTCGGTGGTACAGGGCTTGGCATCACCATTGCGAAAAGTCTGACGAAAATGATGGGCGGTAGCATTGACCTGTTCAGCGTAGAAGGGGCTGGCAGCACATTTACCATTGAAATTCCTTTTGAACGGCAGACTGGGGAATCAGCAGCGCGTGACTTGACCAGTGTGCATATACTTCTGCTCAGCGAAGAGCCTCCTGTGGAGGATATGCTCAGCCGCTGGGGCACGCATTTCACTGTCATCAAAGATGAAAAACTGCTGTTATCCAGTCTCATGGATGCATGGTCAATTGGCCAGCCATACGATGTTCTCTTGCTTGATCGCAATGCACTACAATGTAACCCGGCGCTGATTGCCCATGCCGTTCGTGATAAGAGTGATCTTACTGGCCTTGATATGATCCTGATTGAGCCGAATAAAAATAAATCTGCCGAGCCAGCCATGCTGGAGGCCGGTTTTGCTTCGGTGTTGCACCTGCCGGTGCAGGAGTCGTTACTGTTTAATGCCCTGCATGCATCCAGTGTCATGCACCACTCTGAAGATGTGCTTAACGAGTTCCGTTTTATGGATGCCTCAGCACCCATCCCTGTACCGATGCTTGGTGTCGATGCCGTGGCGCAAACGGTGCGTGAATGTCTGGAGGCCGATGCCAACGACTGCCTGAGCAAGCCCATTCAGGACTCCTCACTGCTGGAAGATTCCGCTGAATACTCAGGTCATCAGCAAGAGAATCGAGTGGCGAAGCAGCTTACCGGCAAAATCTCTCAATCCGATAATAACATCATCATGGATGAAGAAATCATCGGTGAGCTGCTCAGCCTGATCCGCTCAACTGAAAAGCGTGAGCACCTGCTTGGTGCATTCAAAAGTACGGGCCTTGAACACCTGGCACAGCTCAGCCTAGCCGCAAAGCAGAGACGTGGACGCGACTATCAATTGAGGGTTCACAGCTTCAAAGGTTCTGCCGCCACGCTTGGCGTTCAGGGCGTGGTACGACTGTGCAATGAAATTGAGACCTTCGGTGCAGCTATCGGAGATACGGACATGATTGCCTATTGCAACAAACTGGAAGTCGCCTTCAGGCAGGGTTGTGAAGGGCTGCACGATTACATACAGCAGATTTATCCTGCAGCAGTCAATAAAACCCCAGACCGATGACCGGGCAATGCCCCGGGGTGGCGCTGCCCTCGTAGCTATGCACCCTTTTAACCTGTGCTAATGTCTGAATCTGTTTTTTCACCAGTCACTCCATCATGCGCAGATCCTTGTTTTCCAACCTGGAAGCTGCATCTACACATGGCCGTAACCCTAGCGATCTTACGCGATAGCAGGCTGTGGCATAGTTCAACAACGCCTCGCTGTCACCGCAGGCATCCATATCGCAGAAATATTCGATTTCGTGGATTTTTCAGGTAAATTGCGACTTATGAATCAAGTAAAACAAGCATATGAAAGTGCGGATGAGTGGAGAAACGCTGCTATGTCACGGTCAGGCACTGTTGATCAGCAGGAATCAGAAATGCGTCAGAAATCTGCCGCGCTTCACAATCAACAGAACAACATCTCAGATCCGGATGTTGTTCTGGATCAGCAACTGTATATCCTCGGAAAAATGGAGATAGATGAATATCAAAACTATCTCTTGTTCAAACATTCAAGATCTGGCTGACAGCTTTGCTTGAATTCGATCCTTCTCTGCTGATATATGGCCTTGCCGTTGGTGTGGGGGCAGGTGTGATTGGCGGGGTATTGGCGGGCCTGGCTGGTGTGGGTGGCGGGCTTGTGTATGTACCTCTGTTTTATGCACTGATGCCCCATGTCCATGAAGGCATAGGCATTCATGTGTTTGCCAGCATGGTGGCCATTGTCATCACCGGCTTTTTTTCAGCCCGAGCCCATTGGCGTCTTCAACATGTGGATAAAAGCAAACTCATCCAGCTGCTGCCGGGACTCATTATCGGCGCCGCTCTCGGATTGTGGAGTACATTGCAGATGCCGGAATCATGGGTTCTTCTGGGGTTGGCCCTACTCAATGCATGGGTAGCATATGATTATGGCAAAACGGTACGACAAACACGTATGAAGGCGCCATCGCTTCATGCTCTCTCCGGTCCCATCGGTTATATCTCTGGTCTCTTGGGCATAGGAGGCGGCACCATGCTGGTGCCGTTGCTCAGGCGCCATGTCAGTCTGCGCCAGGCCGTTGGCACCTCTGCGGTATGTGGCGCTGTGATGGCTGCATCTGCAGTTTTATTAAATTTAACCATGGAAGGAAACTGGCATGAACTGATTATGACACAGTGGCCATTTTTGTTTGCAGCCTGGCTGGGTATATTGCTCGTAATACCTGTGAGCAGCGCCTGGGCTGCAGGTCTGCACACTTCTGTTGCAGATGACTCCTTACGTCTGATCCTGAAAACTGTATTTGTCCTGTTATCTGCAGGCCTTTTCAGTGCGGCGTTTATGGCTGCCTGAAGCCGACCCGGCCTTTTGGGCCCGGATTATGCCAACGGGCTGCCAGGGCGCTGCCAGGGTATTCTGTCCTTTGATTCGATACTGACACGCATCACCAGACCAAGTGCGGCCAGCATGGTCACCATGGCAGAGCCGCCATAGCTGATAAAGGGCAGGGGCAGCCCTACCACGGGAAACATTCCGGACACCATACCGATGTTGACCGTAATATAGAGCATGAAGATAGATGCGACCCCGATGCAGATCAGTGATGCGAAACGACTGTGAGCACGGTTGCTGATCATCAGCATGCGTGTTATCAGGATCGTGTACAATAACAGCAATAACATTACAGCTATAAAGCCGCCTTCTTCGGCCAGAACCGCAAAGATGAAATCGGTATGCTGCTCAGGCAGAAAATGCAGTCGTCCCTGTGTTCCCTGCAAAAAGCCTTTACCCGTCAGGCCACCGGAGCCAATGGCAATGGTCGACTGAATCACATGGTAACCCGCGCCTAAAGGATCGGACTGCGGATCGAGCAGGGTTAATACACGCTGCTTCTGATAATCATGCATGAAATGCCATAATGCAGGCAACGATCCAATCGCGGCAATGACTGCTATGCCGAACCAGCGCCAGGGTAGCCCTGCAGCAATGAGCAAGGACGTTGCTGCAAACAACAGCACCAGCGTCGTACCAAGGTCAGGCTGGTTCACAATCAGTGCCGCCGGAACCACTGCAAGCATTAAGGCAACAGCAATGTCCCTTAGTGAGTTTGCTTCTCTAGTGGCAAACCAGCTGGCCAGAATTAACATCAAAGCCCATTTCATCAGCTCGGAGGGTTGTAGATTAACAATGCCAAGGTTCAGCCAGCGTCTGGCCCCCATCTGTACATCTCCCACCAGTGGTACAAGCACCAGCAGCAGCAACGCCAAAGCATAAAATGGCCAACTGATCAGGCCAAGCAGGCGCAGAGGCACAAAACATAAGATCAGAAATGCGATAAACCCGATGCCCCAGAATGTAAACTGCTTCTGCCAGAGTCCCGCATCACCCTGATGCACAGCAGCGTATAGCGTGACCAGTCCGAGCACAGCCAGACTGATGATGGCAGCCAACAATATCCAGTCCATGCCCCGTAATACTCGTATCATAGACCTGCCACCTGTTGTTTTTCTTCCTGAGCAGCCAATGCTTTAATCACTGCGGCTGCAACAGGTGCGGCGTCGCTGCCTCCGTGACCGCCATGTTCAACGAACACAGCGATGGCAACTTTTGGATTTTCGTAAGGCGCATAACCCATAAACCAGGCGTGATCCTGATGGCGTCGTAGAACCTGATCAGGCGAGTACCCTTTTTTCTCATCATCCTGTGACATTTTGATCACCTGTGCCGTGCCGGTTTTTCCAGCCACGGTCCAGTCGGCATTTGCCAATGCACGGTGGGCCGTGCCAAAAGGCTTTTCGACCACGCCACGCATGGCTTTTTGAATGCTTTTCAGATGTTTGGGGTCCACCTCTACATGATGCAGAATCTCTGCTTCGACGCCAGCCAGCAACTGTGGTTTTAATACCCTGCCACCATTGGCAACAGCGGCAACCATGCGGGCAATCTGCAGTGGTGTTGCCGTTAAAGCACCCTGTCCAATAGAAGCAATCATGGTTTCGCCACGGAACCATTTTTTGCGTTTACTCGATTCACTTTTCATCGCTGCCATCATGTAGGGGCGTTGCGCAGGGATAACGCCGCGAGATTCCGGAGACAGATCGATACCTGTCTTCTCGCCCAACCCCCATGCCAGTGCAGCATCGGAGATTGTTTCCATGCCCAGCTGATCACCAAGTTTGTAAAAATAGACGTCACAAGAGCGAATTAAAGCATCATACATTGAAACCTTACCGTGACCGGTACGCTTCCAGCAGCGCATTTTGCGGTCTGCCAGCTCCAGATAACCCGGGCAGGTTGTATGACCAGTAGCCAGATGTGCTCCTGCTTTCAGCCCGGCAAGGCCGGTGATTACTTTGAAAGTGGAGGCTGGGGGATAAGCGGCTTGCGTGGCGCGATTGAGCAGAGGGTTTTCAATATTATCCAGCCATGCCTGCCACTGCTCTGACTCCAGACCGGTGATAAAACGATTGGTATCGTAGCCGGGCTGACTCAGCAGTGTGATGACTTCGCCGCTATGTATGTCCATCACGACCACGGCCCCGGTTCTGTCACCCAGTGCCGCTGCAGCAGCCTGCTGTACTTCTGCATCGAGCGCCAAACGCAGCCGCTCTCCCATTGCTGGCGGTGTACGTTTGGTTACGGCAATACGACGACCATGTGCATCCACCTCTTCCTGCTGATAACCAAGGCTGCCGTGCAGAAGATCTTCATAGGATTTTTCCACGCCGGTTCTGCCGATAAATTCGTTGGCAAGAAAACCGGCGTCTGTATCGGATTTACTGGCAAGTGAAAGATAACCAATCAGGTGTGAGGTCAAATTGGCATAGGGGTACTGGCGATAACTTCCCGCCTCAACATCAACACCGGGCAGATGGTGCAGCCTGGCAGCAATCGGAGAGACCTGTTGCCAGAGTAGCTTGTCATCAAGCAAAATAGGTCTGTCGGGGCGGGAGCGTTTAATACGCTTGTGGATGTGATCAAGCTTGCGCGGGCTCCACTGCAACATTTCAGCGAGCATCGTGAGCGTAACATCAAGATCTTTGACACGTTCCGGGATCAATTGTACCTGATAGGCGATCCTGTTCACCGCAAGACCTTTGCCATGCCGATCTACAATCTCTCCGCGCACCGGCAAAACCGGAACAATATTCAGTCGATTGTGGTCTGCCTGCAAGGCAAGTTTTTCGTGTTCAAGCCATTGCAGTTGCAACACATGCATGGCCAGCAGGCCGAGCAGAACAGGTGCTGCGGCATAAAAAAACAGCATGCGCACATCGAAACGCTGGCGACTCTCAAGCTGTTGTTTGTGCATACAATCCCGTTAACTGATACCAGACCGGCACACACAGGCACAGCGTCAGCAGTAAAGCCTGTGTGGTCCAGCCCCAATTCGCCAGCGCCAGAATTGCGGCGAGCATAATGAGCACACGCTGAGGGATGCCCGGTCCCAGGTGTTTATCAAGATAGATCATGGCCAGTGGAATCAGTGCCATGACAATAAAGCTGCTGCCAAAAGACCAGTGCAGTATCACGTCATGCAGAAATGCGCATGGCAATACCCATATCCAGTTGTTTCTGTGCGCGAGAATAGCGGCCAGCAGTACAGCCATTGCCCAGTCAGGCTGCGAAAGCGATGCTGAAAAAGCCAGATTCAGGCTCATGCCCAGCAGTGCAATCAGCGTCACGCTCAAGGCAATCATGGTGTTGCATGCAGTTGCGAAGCCACCGCCAGCCAGTTATCACGTTGCCAGTGTGCCACAGGTTCGGCAGCAACCTTCACAAACAGCTGTCCTGGAATAGGTGTGACTTCGGTAATTCGGGCAACCGCAATACCCGGCGGAAACAAGCCGCCTGCACCACTTGTATAGAGGACTTCCCCCGTCTTTGGAGCAATGCCCAGCGGCACAAAATCGATAGAGAGGCTTTCACCCTGACCACGTGCCAGAGCCGCCAAGGCAGTGCCCGGGATGGTCACCGGCACGGAAATAGAGGCGTCGAATACGGTGCGAACAGTGGCATGATTTTCGGAAACAGTGTCAACGATCCCGACCAGCCCTTCACTGGATACGATCACATCGTCCTTAGAGACGCCGTAAACCTGCAGCAGAATGCGCTGGCTCATTTTTTCGGGGCTGCGACCACGAACCTTGGCAGCATGCCAGCGATAACCGGTAATGCCGGAGATATCGAGAATGCTACGTAGCTGGCGATTTTCTTCGCGCAGGGCGTTGGATTCCTGAATCAATGCTGCCTGTTGCTGCGCCTTTTTGTGAAAGGCCAGGTATTGTTCCTGGAGTTTTTCGCTATCAGTAAACCAGAGGCTAAGCGAGTCCCACCACTGCACCGGTTTGTGCAAAGCTTCCAGTGCCGGCCAGGTTGCCAGCATGGGCCACGAGCCTGTGGAAAACCTGGACGCTGAGAGCAGGGCAATGACGATGAGCGATCCAATCAGCCACGGCTTATAGCGGCGTCTGACAAGGGCCATCGCTTACTCCTCGAAGAGCACGCCCCGCATGCGATCCAGTTCATCGAGTACTCGCCCGCTGCCCAGTACCACACAGTCCAGCGGATTTTCGGCAATTGTTACCGGCAAACCTGTCTCTTCGCGCAGTAGCTGATCAAGACCAACTAATAACGCACCACCACCGGTCAGCACAATGCCTTTATCAACACTATCGGCAGCCAGTTCAGGCGGTGTCCGCTCCAGACAAACTTTCACGCCTTCGATCACCGCATTTACCGACTCGGTCAGAGCTTCAAGAATTTCAGAATCGTCCAGCAACAGGTTTTTTGGTACACCGTTGATCAGATCCCGGCCTTTGACTTCCATCGTACGGCGGACTTCCTGCGGAAAGGCACTGCCCAAATTCATCTTTATTCTTTCTGCTGTCGGTGTACCAACCAGTAGGCTGTATTTGCGGCGCAGATGGTTGATGATCGCTTCATCGAGTTTGTCACCACCCACTCGTACGGAACGTGAGTAGACTATGCCGCCATAGGAGATCACAGCGATCTCGGTAGTGCCGCCACCGATATCCACAACCATGGATCCGGATGCTTCGGTAACCGGCAGGCCAGCCCCGATTGCAGCGGCCATGGGTTCCTCAATCAGGTAGACTTCACGTGCTCCTGCAGATAGTGCCGACTCACGAATAGCGCGGCGTTCAACCGGTGTTGAGCCATAAGGCACACAAATGACGATACGCGGGTGAATACCCCAAGTGCGATCGTGCACCTTACGGATGAATTGTTTGAGCATCTCTTCAGTAATGACAAAATCAGCAATCACACCGTCTTTCAATGGTCGAATTGCCTGAATGGAATCAGGGGTGCGGCCCACCATACGCTTGGCATCGGTACCTACAGCCAGCACCTTACGATGGTTCTTGCCACCACTGACATTAACGGCAACAACAGAGGGTTCATTAAGTACAATGCCCTCGCCACGCACATAAATCAGTGTGTTGGCCGTGCCCAAGTCGATGGAAATGTCGCGGGAAAAGAACCCGAATAGTCTTTGCAGCATTTTAGAAACCCGCCTCGGAAAATGAAGTGCTCAAAGCTAGTAGTATAAATAGGGCAGGTAAAGTGATGTGGCTGACATTTCAGGTTATATCGCCAATAATATGAAAGAAAATTCTGCGGTTTTTGGCATGTGAATGATGTTCATCGAGTAGAGGTCTTGCCAGGTACCGAGTACCAGTCGCCCATTCTGAACGGGGAAGGTGAGTGAAACAGCGGTTAACACCATTCGTGTGTGACCATGTAGATCAGCAGCATGCGCTTTGATATTTGCCATGTTCTGTGTATTTCAGGCCCCATGTTTCCTGAAGGCTCATGGAACAACCTGTATCCTTGATGAAATGGCTGACGAGTCCGGTGATAATGCCACTAGCATGGATTTGATGTTTAGCTATCACGGGTAAAACCGTGAGCGCAACATGCAATAGTCATGGTTTTCTGTACCTGATTCATCACTCACTCTCTTCAAAGTCTACCCAGACCGGCGCATGATCGCTGGGCCGCTCCATGGCACGGAAGTCCGTGGCTACGCCAGCTGCAATCGGTTTCATGCATGCAGTTGCAAGCTGATGATCAATACGCAACCCCCATGACCGGCGAAATGCATTCATGCGATAATCCCACCAGCTGAACATCGGTGTTTCAGCATGCAGGCTGCGCACTGCATCAACAAGCCCGAGCCCGAGGAAATCTGTAAATACCTGACGCTCAGCATCCGAGCATGTGATCTTTCCAGACCAGCGAGCGGGGTCATGCACGTCTATATCCGCAGGCGCGATGTTGTAGTCACCGAGCAGTACCAGCTTTTCATGTAAAGCAAGTTCAGTCTTAAGAAAATCTGTAAATGCCGCCAACCAGCGGAATTTATAGGCATATTTGTCTGAGCCCACTTCCTGACCATTGGGAATATAGACATTGATGATGCGAATCCCGTCTATTGTTGCAGTCAGAAGTCTGCGCTGCGGGTCATCAAATTCAGGCACGTCCATGATACAATCTGAGACAGGTTTACGACTGATGATCGCAACACCGTTATATGTTTTCTGGCCAGAGTAGGTAACCTGATAACCTGCAGCCTGAATCTCATCTGCAGGGAACTTTTCATCAGGTGATTTTGTTTCCTGCAGGCAGAGCACATCAGGCTGATGTTTATCCAAAAACGCCAGCACATGGGGCAGGCGCACATTCAGCGAGTTTACATTCCAGGTCACAATTTTCACAGCTGGATCATGAATGAGTGAGCTCACAGTCTCAAGCAGTAATCGGAGTCAGTATTGGCACGACTCATGCACAACTCTGTTTGTGTGTGCATCGATGATAGAAACAGAAATACCAGCAATCCCGCAGGGGAGCAGTGCCATGGATGTCAAACGAGCCCAAAAGATCGCCGAATCATTCTCACGTATCGGCTCATTTGCGGTTGAACAGACAAAACGAGGCCCCTTGGTTCACTATCTGGGGAAGCATGCCTATTTTATTCGTGAAGCCTGCTTCTGGCCATTTTCCTTTAATCCCGGGCCTGCCTGCCACAAGGCGGGGGAAGGTCGCCGAAATTGAAACAAAATTGAACTGCTGATCATTCCTTTTTCTGCCACTTAAATATATAAAACAGCCAGCCTATGCCAAGCAGAAGCATGGGTAAGGATTGCAGCATACCCATGGTGACCGGACCAAAGAGGAAGCCCAGCTGGGCATCCGGCTGACGGAAGTTTTCGCAGATGATACGCGCTACAGCATATCCAGTGAAAAATATCGCCACGCGTGCCCCAGCAGGCCAGACCTTCTTGCGCACAAACCACAACAGTAAAAACAACGCTATTCCTTCCAGGGCCATCTCATACAGCTGGCTCGGGTGTCTGGCTTCAGGGCCTGCATGTGGAAATACCATTGCCCACGGTACATCGGCCGGATTTTCAACAATACGTCCCCACAGCTCTCCATTGATGAAGTTGCCCAAACGGCCGAACATCAGACCAAGCGGTGCCACGGTGGAAAAGTAATCGAACAATTTCAGAAATGGCAGATCATGTTTGCGGCAATAGAACCAGCCAGCCACGATCGGCCCCACCATGCCGCCATGGAAGGACATGCCGCCCTGCCAGACATATAAAACTTCGATGGGATGGCTACTGTAATAATCAAAGTTATAGAACAATGTGTACCAGATACGTCCACCGATAATCACGCCAAGAATGAGGGTGGTGAACAGTCCTTCGTAAGCATCTCTGGAAACCCTGGTTTCCCACAGGCCTGCAGTTTTAAGCTGTTGGCGCACCAGATACCAGGTGGCAAAAAAGCCCGCCACATACATCAGGCCATACCAGTGAATGGCCACAGGGCCTAACTGCAGCGCTACCGGATTTATACCTGACCAGACCATCAGTAGATCATCCAGAGTAGCAACCCACCGAAAAGGATACGGTAAATGCCGAAGGCGACAAAGGTAAAGTGCTCGAGAAAGCGGATGAACAAGCGCATCACCAGCCACGCCGAAACAAAGGCGATGATAAAACCTGCAAGCAATGGTGAAAGTTGGGCTCCGGCGAAGTCCTGATAATGTTTAAGCAGATCAAACCCGCTGGCCGCCAGCATCACCGGCAGGGCAAGTAAAAAGGAAAATTCGGCACTGGCCTTACGATCCAGACCAACGATCAGGGCACCGATAATGGAAGCACCTGCCCGGCTGGTGCCGGGAATCAGTGCGAAGACTTGGGCTATGCCGATCCACAATGCCTGTCTGTAACTCATGTCTTCAACGCGCTTTACCGGATAACCCTTGTCCCGGTGCAGATACTCCACAATCAGGAATATGATGCCACCAACGACAAACATGACTGCCACGGTCTCAACCGTAAACAGAGCCTTGATCTGCTTGTGAAAGAGCAGGCCAACAAGGCCGATCGGAATGAAAGCCAGGATCACTTTCTTCCACAAATCCAGATGGTTGAGAGTGAATTTTTCACTGTAATTCGCCACCACGGCAAGGATGGCCGCCAACTGGATAATGACTTCAAAGGCTTTGTTTTCCGCGCTCTGCGATATGCCCAGCCAGTGGCTGGCGACGATCATGTGGCCTGTCGATGAGATGGGCAGAAATTCTGTGGCGCCTTCAATCAGCCCCAGAATAGTCGCCTGTATTATATCCATCGTTAGCAATCCTCACAGTTTGTCAGCGCAGTAGAAGCTGCGACACCCTACGTGATGTTTTTTCGAAACAACACTGCTACGCTAAGCCGAATTAATCTTCAGCCAGAAAAGGAACGACACCCATGAAAAAATTCTTCAGCACATTGATGACCTGGCTGGACCGCTTGCGCCGTATTCTGATCAATGGATTTTTTGTGCTTTTACTGCGGAGCGTCAGAGTCGTGATCACTGCAGATCAAACTTCAGTGCCCGATGATGCAGCGCTGGTGATCAACCCGGTTGGAAAAATTGTTGAAGAGTTGGAATTGCCATCATCTGCACTAGTGCCTTCAGGATTGAATGTTTCTGCACCCAATCAGACTCGTCTGCATGATCTGATAGCCACTATTCGTTATGCCGCCAATGACTCGCGCATTCGCCTGATTGTACTCAAACTGGATCAGATGGATGCGACATCGCTGCCCAAGTTGCAGGAGATCAGGCTCGCCATAGAAGATTTTAAAAAGAGTGAAAAAATGGTCATCGCTGTTGGCCCGAACTACAGCCAGTCACAATACTATCTGGCTGCAACGGCCGACCAGATTTTCCTCAACCCTCTCGGGGCTGTAGCGATTTCAGGTTTTGCTGTTTACCGTAATTATTTTAAAGATCTGCTGTCACTGCTGCATATCGACATCCAGCTGTTTAAAGCTGGCGAATATAAATCTGCTGCAGAGCCCTTGGTGCGCAATTCCATGTCGGATGCCGATCAAAAGTCCAACAAACAAATGCTCGAAGTGCTATGGGCCGAATACAAAGATGATCTGGCGAAAATGCGTGCTATCAAGCCTGAGCGAATGCAAACCGTTCTGGATCAACCATCCAAATACCTTGCCCAGCATGGCAACAGTCTCGCCGACCTGGCGAAAGCCGAAGGGCTTGTCGATACGCTGGCCGATGATGGCAATATCGAGAGCTACATTTCCGGTGCCATGGGTTATCCATCGGGCGACTATCCGTCTATTGATTTCAAAGGCTATATGAGCGCGGTAAACGGCGAAGGTGTTATCGAGCACAAAGATCGTATCGGTATTATTACTGCCAGCGGCATGATACTTGATGGCAAACAGCCACCGGGGACGGTAGGCGGCGAATCTATGCAAGCCATGCTGGAGCAGGCGCGCAAGGATACCAATATTAAAGCCGTTGTTATTCGCGTGGACAGTCCCGGTGGCAGCGCTCAGGCATCTGAAGTGATCCGTGCAGCAGTCAAACGCCTGAAAGCCAGTGGTAAACCTGTTGTGGTTTCCATGGGTAGTGTTGCGGCATCCGGCGGCTACTGGCTGGCAGCACCGGCTGATGAGATCTGGGCATTGCCAACAACCATTACCGGCTCCATCGGAGCCTTCGGTGTGCTGGCCAATGCTGGCAAGGGCTTGAGCAAGCTGGGCATTCACTCCGATGGATTGGGAACGACCGCTGTTGCCGCGGGTATCCGGGGTGATCGCCCGCTGCCTGATGAATTGGGTAAGGTCATGCAACTCTCCATCGATTTTATCTATCAGCGCTTTCTGACTATTGTTTCAGAAGGCAGGAATATTCCAAAAGCTAAAGTGGCGGAACTGGCTGAAGGGCGCGTATGGACCGGTCTAGATGCCCATCGTCTTGGCCTGGTTGATTCACTGGGAAGTTTCGATGATGCAGTCGCCTCTGCTGCCAAAAGAGCCAATCTGGAGACCTACAGCAAAGAGTGGATTCAGCAGCCGATGGGGCTGCGTGAGCTGCTGTTGGTGGAAATATTCGGCAATGCCGACAGCTACTTCTCCGGAATTTTTTATGCGATGGAGAGCAAACTCTTGGCACTCACCGGCATTTCGTTGCCAGCGCAATCGATACAACATGCCGCGAAACTGGCTGAAATGGTCGGCCTTTCCGACCGGGCTCCGAGTGTGTTTACCATCTGCAATGTTGAAGTGACACCGTAATTAAGCGTTGAGGTTTCCTGATCGGGGGGTACATCATCAGGGCAGGCCGGGGGAATGTTGCCATGACAGACCCGGCGCCATTTGGCCGGGTTAGATCTCACCGGCCAGATTCAAGAGCTGGCACCGAAACTTCACGTTCTTTTGTTTCGATGGCGCGTTGAATCTCATCTGCACATTTATTTAGCCCTGCAAATATGGCACCTGCAACCTATGTCGGAAACGCTGCTGGTAACATCACTTTGACTTGCCTAATATAAGCCGTTGGTTTCCATTATCCTCACTACTGCTAAAGAGCAGATAATGACCGGGTGCTGCCAATTCATCACGCTTTAGCGTTAGATCAAGGCTAGCGCGTGGAAGCAGACATATCTGCACTGTACGGCTGGTAATCTCAGCGATACGCACACCGCGCGGATTGCCATCCGGCAGAAAAATCTGGATCGTTTTAGCTTTGTTAGAAATAACCCCTCTCCTGTCCCTGCAAGCGAGTGTAGCAGACAATCGGACAGATTGTAGCTGAAGATCAAAACAACAGACTTCCCCCTCTCAGGGGTTGATTATAACTGATGCCCGGCATGAGTTATTTGAATCGGGTGCCCTCACAATAGCGTGGTTTCACATTCTGCCATGGTGAAATACTCAGTGGTCCTTAATCCCACCAGCATCCATTTCATTGTGTCTTCATCTTTTTCGGCGTAAATTGGCGGCATGTTGAATCGTAAATTGAACCTTCGTGGCCTTTCCCGACTGATGATCGGGTTATTTGCCGTGCAGGTTCTGGCGGCTGGTTTCTGTTTGCTTACGCCTGATACCCATGCTGCCAATGCGCAAGCTGCAGGTATGCAGATGGCTATGTCCGGTGACATGATGGCTCATTGTGATAAGGCTGCTAAAACTGAAACCGAGCATGCCGGACACGATGGCGCTTGCGCCCATTGCGATCAGCCGGATGAATTGCTCCAGAGTAAAGCTTCCACATTCAACAGCGATTTTGATCTGCCTGTATTGCAGGTGGTATCGGTTGCCAGTGAACTGCCCGTTCCGGTCAGCCTCGATATGACTGTGCGAACGCCCACCGGGCCGCCGCGAAGCTCCTCCCTTATCTACACAACCACACAACGCATTCGCATTTAAAACCCGTTTTCTGCTGATACCACGATTCAACTGAATCGGGGTGCATGCCGCGTTGTATCCAGACAGGCATGCGCATCTTTCGCAGGAGGCGTCCATGTATCTTTTAAGATCGCGCTTATTCAAAACAGGCTGGCTGCTGTCGGCACTACTATCTTTATCCACTATCTGCATCGCCGAACCACTAACGCTCAGGCAGGCTGAAAAGCTTGCGGTCGAGCAGAATCCAGCACTGCACGCCGCCGACAGCAACGCCACCGCCATGGCTGCCATGCCTCTGCAGGCAGGCAGTCTGCCCGACCCCACGCTTTCACTGAATGCATTGAATCTGCCGGTGGATTCGTTCTCAACCAGTCAGGAAGCCATGACCCAGTTGCAGCTGGGCATCTCCCAGAAGCTGCCATTTCCGGGCAAGTTGGGACTGAAACAACAGGCCGCCTCAGAAGTAGCCCTCGCCGCCGCCAGCAATCGCGATGAGCTCCGAATGCTGCTGCTGCGCAATGTGCGCATCTACTGGTGGAATCTGGCTTATCTGGACAAGGCACTGCAGATCGTAGAAAACAATCAGCAGCTGCTGCGTAATCTGGTGCGCGTCTCCGAAGCCAAATACAAAACCGGCACAGGATTGCAACAGGATGTACTGCTGGCGCAACTGGAATTGTCCAAACTGCTGGAGAAAGAACTCACCCTGAAAGGCGAGTCCGCCAATCAGCGGGCAAACCTGAACGCCCTGCTGGGCCGCGACTCGGCCACACCGATTGAGATGCCGGGCAAGCTGCCCGAAGTGGCTGCAAGCGAAATTGATGTCGTGGCGCTGAAACTGTGGGCGAAAGAGAACCGGCCAGCGCTAAACGCTTTGTCGCGCTCCGTAGGGGCTGCCGAGACCATGATCACACTGGCCGAAAAAGAGTATTACCCCGACTTCACGCTAGGGGCGGCCTACGGTTTCCGCTCAGGTGCCAATCCCAATGGTCAGGCGCGCAGCGATATGGCCAGCATCATGTTGTCGATGACATTGCCTATCTACACCGGCAGCAAACAGGATCGCGCTGTCGATCAGCGAAGGGCAGAAAAGGCAAAAGCAGAGTATTCCAGACAGGACGGTTTATACCGTGTCTACGCCGAAATCGATGCCGCCGCTTCCGATCTGCGCATTACTCGTGAACAACTCTCACTATTCAGGCAGGGCATCATCCCGCAGGCGCGCCAGACCACAGCTTCGATGCTTGCCGGGTATCAGGTGAACAAGGTTGATTTCCTTAACCTGGTTCGCGCCCAGCTCAGTGAATTCAATAACGATATGCAGCAATGGCAGATTTATGCCCGCGTTCATCAGAGCGAGGCGCGCCTGGCTGCAGCAGCAGGAAAAGCATACCTCTACGGAGCAACAGATGAATAATACAGAAAAAGCAAAAACACCTTTTTTACTGATAGCTGGCGGCATGCTGATCGCAGGGATGAGCCTTGGCTTTCTGCTCTCACAATATGCTGACAAGCAGATTACACTGCCTGAAACGGCCAAAGGCGATGGCCCTTGCCCCGATGGAGCCAAAGCCATCCGTTGGCGCAACCCGATGAATCCGGCCATCACCTCACCTGTAGCCGCCAAAGATGACATGGGCATGGACTATCTGCCTATCTGTGCTGAAACCCGACAGGCAAACAAGATTATTTTCTATCGCAACCCGATGAACCCGGCCATTACCTCGCCTGTAGCCGCCAAAGATGAAATGGGCATGGATTACATCCCCGTTTATAACGATGGTGCCCAGAGCGGCCCGGCGGGAACGGTAAGTATCGATCCAACGGTGGTGCAAAACATCGGTGTACGTACGACCGCCGCCCTGCAGAAAACCATTTCGCGCGATATACGCACGGTCGGTCGTGTCACCATGGATGAACAACGCGTGGCGCGCCTGCATCCCAAGGTCGAGGGCTGGGTGGAGAAACTCTTTATCGACAGAACCGGCGAGCATGTCGACAAGGACACCATGCTGCTGGCGATCTATTCGCCGCAGCTGGTGGCCAGCGGCGAGGAATATCTGCTGGCACTGAAAAACTGGCAGATACTGAAAAACAGCCCCTTTGCCGATATCAGGGAGGGGGCCAAACGACTGCTTTCCTCTTCGCTGGAACGATTGCAGCTGCTGGATGTGCCCGAGCATCAGTTAAAGGAGATCCGCAACACCGGCCACGTGCCCAAAGCGCTGCATATCCATTCGCCGTTTGACGGTATCGTAATGAATATCGGTGCCCGCGAGGGACAGCGCATCACACCTGAAACCGAACTGTACATGGTTGCCGACCTGTCACGAGTCTGGGTACAGGTGGATATCTATGAGGATGAACTGCCATGGGTGCGCCTCGGTGATGAAGCGGAGATGGAGCTGCCCGCAGCGCCCGGGCGCATCTTCAAAGGTAAACTGAGCTACCTTTATCCCTATCTGGATGCCAATACACGCACCAACAAGGTGCGCATCGAGTTTGCCAATCCCGATTTGGTACTAAAACCGGAGATGTTCGCCAATATCAGGCTCAAGGCTTCGCGCACGGTAGATGCTGTGGTGATTCCTTCAGAGGCCATTGTACGCACCGGCACCCGCGATCAGGTGTTTGTACAGCGCGCCCCCGGCAAGTTTGAGCCGCGTGAAGTAAGGCTAGGTCTACAGTCCGGTGGCGAGGTGCAGATTATTTCGGGCCTCAAGGCTGGTGAACTGGTGGTGACCAGCAGCCAGTTCCTGATCGATTCTGAATCCAAGCTTAAAGAAGCTACAGCCAAGATGCTTGATGTGATGAATGAAAAACAAACGCCAACGCCGGAAATAGATATGCAGATGGATTCGATGCAGATGGATTCCATGCACCATTCGGCAGGAGCGCCGAATGGGACGGCTACAGGCCGCCCGCAGGGTGAGGGGCAGGACGCCCCAAATCAGATGCCTGCCAATCAGCCGGTTCAGCAGCAGATGAACATGGAGCTTCAACATGATCACTAATTTAGAGCTGTCGCACGATGATGCGAGGGTGGCCCCATTATGATTCGTAAACTGATTGAATACTCGGTTCATAATCGCTTTCTGGTATTGGTTGTGACTGCCATTGTTGTTGTCGCAGGCATACAGGCGATGCGTGCGACACCGCTGGATGCCATTCCCGATCTCTCCGATGTGCAGGTCATTGTCTTCACCGATTATGCTGGCCAGGCACCGCAGGTGGTAGAAGATCAGGTCACCTATCCGCTGACCACGGCCATGCTCTCCGTACCCAATACCAAGGTGGTACGCGGGTATTCATTCTTTGGCTATTCGATGGTCTATGTCATTTTCGAAGACAAAACAGATATGTACTGGGCACGCACACGTGTGCTGGAATATCTGAACTATGCGCGTGATCGCTTGCCTGACACGGTAAACCCTCGCCTGGGCCCTGATGCTACAGGCGTCGGCTGGATCTATGAGTACGCGCTGGTCGATAAAACCGGCAATCTCGATCTGGCCCAGCTGCGTTCGTTGCAAGACTGGTACATGCGGTACCCGCTTCAGACCGTGGATGGCGTAGCTGAAGTCGCCTCCATCGGTGGTTTCGTAAAGCAGTATCAGGTTGAAGTCGACCCGGATGCACTGGCTGCATTCAATATTCCGTTATCCAAAGTAAAACATGCAATATCTCGCAGCAATAATGATGTCGGTGGTCGATTGATTGAGATGGGCGAAACCGAATACATGGTTCGGGGCCTGGGTTATATCAAATCCATTGCTGATCTGGAGATAACACCAATTGGCGTCGATGCGCACGGCACACCTATCTTCCTCAAACAGGTGGCGCATGTTCATCTGGGGCCGGAGTTGAGGCGGGGTGTTGCCGATCTCAACGGCGAGGGCGATGTTGCCGCTGGTGTGGTGGTCATGCGCTATGGTGAAAATGCCCTGACCACAATTGAGAACGTTCGTGAAAAACTGGATGAACTGGCCAAAGGGTTACCCCAAGGCGTGGAGATCGTACCGGTTTATGATCGTGGTGCATTGATTGAGCGCGCTGTTGATAATCTGGCCGAAAAGCTGATTGAGGAATCCATCGTCGTGGCTCTGATCTGCCTGCTCTTCCTCATGCATGCCCGCAGCGCGCTGGTGGCTATTATCTCGCTGCCCATTGGTATCCTGATGGCATTCCTGATCATGCAGTGGCAAGGCATCTCGGCCAACATCATGAGTCTTGGCGGTATCGCCATTGCCATTGGAGCAATGATTGATGGTGCTATTGTCATGATCGAGAATGCTCACAAACATCTGGAACGTGCAGGGGACAATCTCTCCGATTCAGAGCGCTGGGATGCCGTGCTCGCATCGACCAAGGAGGTCGGCCCTGCACTGTTTTTCAGTCTTTTGATTATCACCGTATCTTTCCTGCCGGTATTCACGCTGGAGGCTCAGGAGGGGCGACTGTTTTCACCACTGGCTTTTACCAAGACCTATGCTATGGCTGCAGCTGCACTGCTTGCTGTGACACTGGTGCCGGTATTGATGGGTTTGTTCATTCGTGGTCGCATCCCACCCGAAGAGCGCAATCCACTGAATCGCATCCTGCGGAAATTGCATGGACCGTTACTTGATCTGGCAGTACGTGCTCGAGCACTTACTATTGCTCTGGCGGTTATTCTGCTTGCAGTCAGTGCTTATCCAGTCATGAAGATCGGTTCGGAATTTATGCCGCCGCTGGATGAGGGTGATATACTTTATATGCCGACGACATACCCCGGCATCTCCATCACCAAGGCGCGCGAGCTGCTGCAGCAGACGGATCGCATCCTGAAAACCTTCCCCGAGGTTGAGTCGGTATTCGGTAAGGCAGGGCGCGCACAAACAGCAACAGACCCGGCGCCTTTGGCCATGCTGGAAACCACGATTCGACTAAAGCCGAAAGATGCTTGGCCGAACCCTGACAAAACAACGCGCCAGCTGATGGATGAAATGGATGCAGCAATCAAATTCCCTGGGCTGGCCAATGCATGGACATATCCGATCAAGACACGCATTGACATGCTCTCTACCGGCATCAAAACACCGATCGGCATCAAGGTGTCCGGGCCGGATTTGAATGTGCTGGAGCAGGTGGCTGGCAATATCGAACAGGTAATGAAAAACCACCCGGATACGCTCTCGGCTTTTGCCGACAAGGCGGCCGGTGGTTATTACCTCGATTTCGATATCAAACGCGAAGAAGCAGCCCGTTACGGCCTGACCGTTGGCGATGTGCAGGATGTGATTTCCAGCGCCATTGGCGGCATGAATGTGACAACCACCATCGAGGGGCTGGAGCGCTATCCGGTTAATGTGCGTTATCCGCGCGAGTTGCGCGACAATTTGCAGTCACTCAATCGTGTGCTGGTACCGACACCTACCGGCGCACAGGTGCCGCTATCGCTTGTCGCCGACCTGCAGATGCGGCGGGGGCCGCCGTCGATCAAAACCGAGAATGCGCGTCCGAATTCCTGGGTTTATGTCGACATTAAAACAAGCGATATCGGTGGTTTTGTGCGGCAGGCAAAACAGATGGTCGATGAGCAGGTACAAGTTCCAGCCGGTTACACCATAGGCTGGTCCGGGCAGTTTGAATACATGGAGCGTGCTTCGGCCAGACTGAAGCTGGTGGTGCCTGCAACACTTGCAATCATCTTCATGCTGCTCTGGTTTAACTTCCGCAATCTGACCGCGCCAATCGTGGTCATGCTCTCCATTCCGTTTGCTCTGGTCGGCGGTTTCTGGCTGGTATGGCTGCTTGGATTCAACATGTCCGTTGCAGTAGGTGTCGGCTTTATCGCGCTGGCCGGTGTGGCCGCCGAAATTGGTGTGCTGGTACTCACCTTCATCAATCAGGCCGTGGCACTTAAACGGACTGAGCACGGCAGCTGGCTAAACCGTGAGCAGTTGTGGGAGGCAGTACAGGAAGGTGTATCCAGGCGTGTGCGCCCGATTGCCATGACCGCTACGGCGGTAATCGCGGGTCTGTTGCCTATCATGTGGGGTTCCGGCACAGGCTCAGATGTTATGCAGCGCATCGCTGCCCCCATGATCGGCGGCATGGTCACCACGACGATCCTTTGCCTGATCGTATTGCCGGTCATTTACGGGCTGATTTTACAGAGTAAAGAGAAGAGACAAGGAGAAAGCAGATGAAAAAATCAATGATCATTATGGCAGCTATTGTGACAATGACGGCCGCACAACCAGCCTTGGCAGCTGGAGACGGACATCATATGCACGAATCCATGCAGGGCCATGCGTCCATGAAGGGTGATATGAACCAGAAGAAGGGGGCGTTCCTCGTAAAAAAAGAGATTGATGGTTATACGGTTAGTTTCCATGCCATGAAAGCCAAAGAAGGTATGCAACATAGGGGTACGCATACTTTCATGGCGAAAATTGAAAAGGATGGCAAGGCGCTGACTGATCTGGTGGTGAACTCGAAAGTTACCCATCCGAACAATAAATCGGAATCAAAAATGATGATGAAGATGGGTGACTGGTATATGGCCGGTTATGACCTTGGCCATGAGGGCCAGCACCAGTTGATGGTACTGTTCAAGACTGCCGATGGTGCCAAACACTTTGCTGGTGTTTATTTCCCTGAGAATGCAGCGGAACAGAAAGACGTTCAGAAAGAACAGGCTGCAGACCATGAACAACACCATTGAACCTGTACGCCATGGCCTGATCATGGCGGTCATTGCTCTGATCAGTGGTGCTTTGTGGGCTGCTTACATGGCGACCCATCACGAGCAGCTGCATTCCGCCTTCGAAGTGCAGCAGGCTAAATTAGCACAGGTCGCCCAGCAGCAACAGGCAAACGCGATGAATATGGATAACATGACCATGACAGCTTCGGCTGCTCACCAACATGATTCTTCAGCCCAGGCTGCTGCTCACCACAATATGGAACCGAACTTAGCAGACGCCGCCCGGCACATTCATTCCGGTTCTCTGGCGCAGGATGCCATGCAGCGTTTACTGCGTGGACATATCCATTTCATGGGGGTTGGTGTGCTGGCCGCTGTCTTGTTGTTGCTCACCGCATTCACTTCACTGAAGGCTTGCTGGAAGAAAATGTTGGGATGGACCTTCGGACTCGGTGCATTGGCTTATCCCCCGGCGTGGATAGTCATGGGTTTTCGTACCGTAGAAATGGGGCCGCAAGCGGCAGAAGTCAGCATCATGTGGCTGTTCGGCCCTGCTATTGCTCTGCTGTTCGCTTCAATGGGGGCACTGCTGGTCACTCTGCTGATTGAGTGGACCGGATTTCAGAACAAACCGTTGTTACAGCTATTCTTCCAGAAGTCATAGGGCCCCCCAAGGAATTACTGATTGATTCAGCGGGGTCCGTACAGCCCATGGAGGGGCTGTCAAATCGGTAACGTAAGTTATTGATTTGTAAGTAAGAGCAAAACCGCGCTTTTGTTCTTGCGGGCTGATTTTTGGCAGGAGGCCAAAAAATCAGCATTTCCCTAAGGAGACACGCTATGAATATCGATCCTGTATGTGGAATGGAAGTCAAAACAGATACTCTTCACAGTGCTGAATATGATGCTCACCAGTGGTTTTTCTGCAGCAGCCACTGCCATGAAAAATTTGATGCTGACCCTGATCAATACACCATAGATCCGGTTTGCGGCATGCACGTTAAACCTGAAGCTCCCCACTGGACGAAACATGCCGACAACAGTTACCGCTTCTGCAGTGAGAAGTGTTTGCACAAATTTGAGGCTGATCCGGTAGCTTATGAAGACAAGGCTCATGCATGTGAGCATGCCTCCAAACTTGCAGTAGCGACAGATCCGGAAGCAACGTACTTCTGTCCCATGTGTCCTGGCCAGGAGCAGAAAGGGCCGGGTATCTGCAGGTCGTGCGGCATGGCACTGGAGCCGATGGCCACACCTGCATTAAAAGAGAAAACTGAATATGTCTGCCCTATGCATCCGGAGATAGTCAGCGACAAACCCGGCTCTTGCCCTAAATGCGGCATGGCACTGGAGCCGCGTACCATATCTGCCGAAGAAGATCATGCCGAACTCGATGACATGTTCCGCCGCTTCAAGGTTAGTGCCGTGCTGGCTGCCCCGGTCTTCGTATTGGCGATGATTGCGGATCTGGCACCTGGCTGGTTACCTGATGGACTGGCTATGGGTGCAGTACAATGGATTGAATTTGCCTTGGCCACACCTGTAGTACTGTGGGGTGGCTGGCCGTTCTTCGAACGCTTTGTCCTGTCGCTGAAAACCTGGAATTTGAATATGTTTACATTGATTGGCCTTGGTGTCGGCGTGGCGTGGATTTACAGCATGGTTGCGCTATTGATGCCGGATATTTTCCCACCGGTGATGCAGATGGACGGTGGTTTCGTCGATGTTTATTTCGAGGCAGCAGCAGTCATCATAGCTCTGGTTTTATTGGGCCAAGTGCTCGAACTCAGGGCTCGCTCCCGCACCAATGAAGCAATCAAACTGTTACTCGGCATGGCTCCGAAAACAGCACGGCGGGTAGCTGCAGATGGAAGCGAGGCAGATGTGCCTTTGGAGGATGTACATCCCGGTGATGTACTGCGCATACGCCCCGGAGAGAAAGTGCCTGTGGATGGTGTCGTCACCAAGGGCGAAAGTAATGTCGACGAATCAATGGTGACTGGCGAACCTGTTCCTGTAGAGAAATTCACAGGAGAAAAAATGATCGGTGCAACAGTGAACGCCAACGGCTCACTGCTGATGCGCGCAGAAAAGGTCGGCGCAGATATGCTTCTCTCGCAGATCGTGAACATGGTTGCTGAAGCTCAGCGTTCTCGCGCTCCGATTCAGAAAATGGCTGATACTGTAGCCGGATACTTTGTTCCGGTCGTGGTCCTGATTGCGATCATAGCCTTTATCGTCTGGGCGAGCTTTGGCCCTGAGCCGCGTTTGGCACATGCAGTTGTGAATGCTGTTGCAGTTTTAATCATCGCCTGTCCTTGCGCACTCGGATTGGCCACACCGATCTCAATCATGGTTGGAATCGGTCGTGGTGCAACTGCCGGGGTATTGATCAAAAATGCCGAAGCCCTGGAGATCATGGAGAAAGTAAACGCCGTTGTGGTGGATAAAACCGGAACCCTGACCGAAGGTAAGCCCAGCCTGACTACGGTTCTCTCCATGGGGGATATGGATGAAGATCAGGTGTTACGTGTAGCGGCAAGTCTGGAGCGGGCCAGTGAACATCCGCTGGCTGAAGCGATTGTGGCTGCAGCAACGAGCCGGGGACTGGAACCGGAATTTGTAGAGGGATTTACTGCCATTACAGGCAAAGGGGTTAGCGCCAGCGTTGCCGGGAAGTCTGTGCTGCTGGGGAATATCAAGCTCCTGCAGGATAACAATGTCGATAGTGAATCTGCCGCTTCGTTAGTTGAGGAACATCAGCGTGGTGGTGAAACCGTGATGTATCTCGCTGTTGATGGGAGTTTTGCCGGTCTGATCGGCGTTTCAGACCCGATTAAGGCTTCAACACCGGATGCCATCCAGGCGCTGCATGACGAAGGCATTGAAGTGGTAATGCTCACTGGAGATAATCATCATACGGCATCGGCTGTCGCAGCCAAACTCGGCATCCAGCGCTTTGAAGCGGATGTACTTCCTGATCAGAAAGCCCGCGTAGTCAAAGCACTACAGGATGAAGGAAAAATCGTGGCGATGGCCGGTGATGGCATCAATGATGCACCTGCACTGGCTCAGGCTCATGTTGGCATTGCGATGGGAACAGGTACCGATGTGGCGATGGAATCGGCTGGCATAACACTGGTGAAGGGCGATCTTCGTGGTATCGTCAGCGCAGTACGACTTTCACGGGCAACGATGCGAAATATTCGTCAGAATCTGTTCTTTGCCTTTATGTATAATTCGGCGGGAGTTCCTGTAGCGGCAGGCATTATTTACCCCTTCACCGGAATGCTGCTTTCACCGATCATTGCTGCGGCTGCAATGAGCTTTAGTTCCGTGTCAGTGATTAGCAATGCTTTGCGTCTGAAGCGAACAAAAATATAAGGAGAGAGATATGCATTACCCCAAAACATCAAAATCCAAATGGTCAAGGCTGCTCCTGACAAGTTTTGCAGCTCTCCTGCTTGCCTGTAATGCAGTTGAGCAAGTTTCAGCGACTGAAGTAGTCATGTACAAAGACCCGAACTGCGGTTGTTGCGGTGACTGGGCCAAACACCTCAAGGCGGAAGGTTTTACGGTTACCGAAAAACTCAGCCATGACATGGGTAGCGTGAAATCTGAGTACGGCGTACCTGCAGCTCTTGCCTCCTGTCATACGGCCATTGTTGATGGTTATATTATTGAAGGGCACGTACCAGCAGATGACATCAAACGCCTGCTCAAGGAGCGCCCGGCCATAACGGGTTTGACTGCGCCCGGCATGCCGATGAAATCTCCCGGCATGCAACCGGAGGGATTACCACCGAAAGGTTATGATGTGTTAAGCTTCGACAAACAAGGCAACAGTCACGTATACCATAGCTATAAATAATCGAAACTGACGAGCAAAGGATTTAAGAATGAAGCGGATAATTCTCTCTATTGCAACTGTATTTCTAACCGCGGCACTGCTCGCTGGCTGCGGAACCGAAACCGAGCAAGCCTTCGTCAAAAAAGGCGCTAAAATGCCCGCTTTTCAGATGCAACCCTTGGTCGGTGAGATGGTCGACAATCAGAAACTCTTTGCAGGTAAAGTTGTCATTCTTAATGCATGGGCGACGTGGTGCCCGCCATGCCGCAAGGAAATGCCCGATCTCGTCCGTCTGTCCCAGCTGCTGCCAGCAGACAAGTTCCTGGTAGCGGGGATTTCAGTAGACAACAATCTGGACGATGTGAAAGCCTTTGTAACCGAGACTCAGGTGAGTTTCCCTATGTTCTGGGATCAGGGCGGAGAAAAAATTGCTGCGCCGATTTTCAAATCGTTCCGCTTTCCTGAAACATTCATTATTAACCGTGATGGGGTCGTGGTTGAGAGGATTCCAGGCACACTACCCTGGGCTGATCCGGAGACCGTCGCAGCACTGAAGGCTGTTTATGAAACGGGCAAGCTCCCCTTTAGCGAATAGCTCAGGATTAGTCGCGCCCAAGCATCAACAACGTAATATCATCACTCTGCTGGGCATTTCCGGCATATTGGCTGAGGCAGTCAGTCAGGTATTCGATGCATGCATCGGGAGATGCCGGTGCATCATCCAGCCAGCTCATCAGCCTGCCAGCTCCGAGCATCTCATCGCTTTCATTGCGCGCCTCTGTAATGCCGTCGGTGTACAACAACACCATTTCACCTGCCTGCAGATTCAACACATCGCAATCGTAGTTGATATCTGAAACGATTCCGCCAGGTGGGCCTGATGCTTCACCGTGCTGCCAGATTCTCTCCTGAAGTATATGGATAGGGGGCAAATGACCTGCATTGGCGACTTCCAGGCGATGTAGCACTGGATCCAGGACCATCAGGACGAGAGTGACAAACATGCCACTCTGGGCCTTCTTGCACAGCGTCTGGTTGAATCGACTGAGGATTTCACCGGCATTGCCGCCATACGAAAGCTCCATGCGCATATCACTGAGAATTGAAGACATGATCATAGCCGCCGAAACGCCTTTGCCGGAAATATCACCGATAATGTAGGCGATACGCTGATCGGGCATCCGTATTGCATCATAGAAATCGCCACCTACCTCGAATGCTGAGCGCATATGAAAATCGGCATGGTAACCGGCCACTTCAGGTGGTGTCGCAGGCAGAAATGAATCCTGAATCGATTTGGCCAGAACAAGGTCATGTTGAAACAATTCGCGATCAAGCAGGCGCTGATGTGCTCGCGCATTATCAATGGCAATGGCGACCATCGGAACTAACGATTCCAACAGCTTTTCATCGGATTTCGAGAATTCACCATGCTGGTGATTGATGACCTGACAAACGCCAATAAGCTTGTTATGCACAAACAAAGGGGCTGAGATCATATTGCGCGTGGTGAACTTGGTCTGCCTGTCAAACTCAACAACAAATCGAGAGTCATCATATACATCGGCAATGCGAACCGTTTCGCCATGTTCTGCACACCATCCGACGATGCCGCTACCCATAGGCAGGCGACATATCTCCCGCAGTTTATCCTCTTTTTCACCTGAACAGACATTGAATACCAACTCATCTGTTTTCTCATCGTAAAGAAACAGCGAGCAGCTTTCTGAG
This sequence comes from Mariprofundus sp., assembly GCA_021772835.1. Classification (GTDB taxonomy): domain Bacteria; phylum Pseudomonadota; class Zetaproteobacteria; order Mariprofundales; family Mariprofundaceae; genus Mariprofundus. The sequence continues at coordinate 32,605 of JAJFLE010000080.1, read as the reverse complement.
CTCATGATCGACTGAGTCAGCTTCATTACCTTCTTAAGCAACGGACCCAGTTGCAATTCACCAGCAATAAGCTGGTTAATCTCCAGCGCCTTTAGCAGCCGCTCATTCTGTTTTTGCAGTTCCTGTTGCTCCAACGCCTACCCCTCTCTCGCAAAGCGATAATGATTATTATTGAACTATACGCTACTTCAACAGTGTCGACTATTGCAGAGCGCTTCGACTCAATCCTTGTGCCTGCTCACAAAACAGATTTTTTCCCGGATTTGCTGACAATCTGACGCAAAAGCTGTACGGCTTCACGGCTTGCCCCCGGGCCAGGCATGGCTTGCACACGAGCCGGTGTAACAGGCTGCTCACAATGACTGCAGACCAGTTTGGGCTCTATCTTTTCTCCACAACTAGCATGAAGCAACTGCACGGTTTCTTGTCCTGCCGGAGTCAACCAGCGATTTCCCCAGCGCATCATGGTTAGCAAGACCGGAAACAGTTCGCGGCCCTTGCTTGTAAGCCGATATTCATATCGATCCGGCTGCTGCTGATAGAGCTCTTTTTTGAAAATTTCAGCTTGCACCAGCATATTTAAACGCATGGTCAGCACCTTCTTGGAAATACCAAGGTGCTTCTGAAAACCATCAAAACGCCTGACACCGTAGAAAGCATCCCTTATAATCAACAGTGACCAACGGTCACCTACCAACTCAAGGAGTTGGGAGATTGGACATGGCGCTTCGCGTTGAAAGTCGAAAGTCATGCGTGAACTATAGCGAGTATCCAAAGGAAACCTACATTTTTGATTGTTAGTTTACTATAGAGACCACTGCGGGTATGATTTAGTTCCCTAAGGAGACTTATATTAAAATCTATATGTTACAATATAGTTGCTGTGTATTTCCTGCGCATGCGCAGTAGTATCCACTCTATGCGTGCGCTGCGTTTTATATCTGCCAAGCGCCGCTTTGAGCTGTTTCCACCCTATTTCTTGATGCGAGTGAAAGTGCTGGCGCTAAAAGCAGACTGGAGCAGCGCGCGCATACTTCTGCCGCTTAACTGGGTATCTGCCAATGCTGCCGGTAACATGTTTGGTGGTTTTCAGGCCAGTCTTGCCGATCCGGTGCCAGCCCTTGCCTGCCTGAAGCGCTTTCCCGGATATCGTGTTGCCACCAAAAAGCTGGAGATCGAGTTTATTCGTGTCGGCAACTCCAATCTGGTTTTGCATTTTGATTTTGACGAATCATTGGCAGATAAGATAACCAACGAACTGGCCGAGTCCGGAAAATCAACCCCATGTTTTGAAATGCACTATGTTAGGGAAGATGGCAAAGTGTGTACGCGCATCAAAAATACCGTTGCCATTCGGCCCAAGGGCTATGTCGGCCATCATGAGTAAGCCAGCCATTGATTTCTATTTTGATTTTATCAGTCCCTACAGTTATCTGGCTGCAACTCAGATTATTTCGTTTGAACAGCAGTATGAGGCGTCGTTCAACTGGTTGCCGGTGAACCTTCCTCGTCTGATCAAACTGTCAGGCAATACACCGCCGAGCCTGATTAAAAACAAAGCGTTGTATTCCTTACGTGACCTCAAGCGTTGGGCGGCTTATCTGGACGTGCCGTTCAAAATGATTCGCCCCGGTACATTCGATAGCAGGCCCGCGATGCGTATTGCAGGCGCACTACAAGGTGAACAACGGGTGGCATTCTGTCTGGCCATATTTGAAACCTTATGGTCGGGAGCTGTTAACCCAAAAGATGAAAGCTGGATGGCGCAAATATTTGAAGCCAAACGGTTGCCACGCACATGGTTAAGTCAGCAGAACGACGATTTTGAACCCAATACCCATGCCGCTCTAAAAGCTGGCGCCTTTGGTGTGCCTACATTTGTCCTGCATCCGCCCAAAGGCCGCAGCGAACTTTTCTTCGGTCTTGATCACATGGATTTTCTGGCGCGCGCCTGCCATGGATTCAAACCTTAGGGATACATTAATCTGGATTTGGTGAAAACGTTTGGATCAACTCGGGTGCTCTGCGGATACGGGGACATAAACTTCGTGATCATCTTCTTTAAATGCAAGGGGAAACAGGCCGCGCGGGCAGGGGCCGGAGAGGCAGTCGCCGGAAAGGGGATTAAACAAGGCTCCGTGGGTATGACAGACGAGAAGGTCGCCCTCCTCAGTAAAAAACTGGCCGGGATTCCAGTCCAACGGGGAGCCTGCATGCGGGCAGTGGTTGCGCCATGCCCGCAACTTGCCTTGAAAACAGATCAGAAAGCCCTGCTCAGAGATTTCAACGTATTGACCGGTTGAAAGAAGCAGTGTTGATTTCAGGTCGAAACAGGTTGCCTGTCCCTCTTTCGGACGTTCGATGCACTGCCACACAGTCTTTTCTTCATTTTTTCCAGTCATTTGGATAACCCCGGCAGTGATAAAATGGATGTCCAGGAATCCGCATCCAACACTTAAAACAAAGGCGGCCACCCGTCGGTGACCGCCAGCGGCTCAAGAGAGCCGCTATACTTCTTATGCTTTATTAGTAGAAAATAATTCCGTTTTTGTCAAGCTAATGAAACCCGCTATTGGTTTGCGGAGGTCGTGATTTCCAATGCGCGACGATAACATGCAGCAGCCTGTTCAAAGTCACTTTTTTCATGAAACCAATTTGCAAGGCTGTTCCATGCTGCAAGGCATGGAGCATCCTCTGCCAATGCCTGCATTTGCTCAAAAGCCAGGCCTTCTAACTTGGCAGCATGGGCAAGTTCAGCACGCAACCAACGCTGCGCCACGTTCATTTCAGCATCTTTCAGGCCCTCAAGTTTTCGATAGGCGCGAATAGGATCTTGCCTCTGCAACTCTAGCAAGGCATGCGCAACGTCAAGGGCGTTGTGCTGATCCAGGTAGCCAGTCCACAGGCGCTGAGCCGTTGCCCTTTCTCCACTGAGGAGCAGAGCATCACCGTAAGCAAGCTGAACATCATCATTGTCTGGCAGCAAACGATAGGCTTTGCGCAAATGCCCCATCGCTTGTTCAGGCTGATCGGCAGCCAGTTTGAGATATGCATTCGTCAGCTGCGGCTTTACCGAATGCGCTGAGCGATGGCCTTGTTTCCATTCGGATTCAAGTAACTCAACTACCTTTGGCCAGTCGCCCTCCTCTTCCGCCACATCGGCCAGGCGTGACAGCGCCAGAGGTGCATTGGGATGTACATTCAACCATGCCTCAAGATGAGCTTTGCGCGCCACCAGATCCGGTTTGCTGTGAACACTTGGATCAGTAGCAATGCGTGCGGCCAGAGCGACTACCAGTGTATCCTCTTTGTCCGTTGCAACCGCCTGATCTTTGGCAGGGATGCCAAGTGTTTTCAACATATCCATGGCCCAGTCAGGCAGAACACCCTTCGAGCGTTTCATTGCCCTGGCGCCAAAATCACCGCGATTATCCAGCCACTGAGCCAGGCCTTCGCGAAGTCGAGCATCCCGGCGTTTGTTGCTACCGCCTCTGAGCGAGCGCCAGACAGTGCCCGGGCCGGCAAACAGTGCACGCACAAACAGGCGCAACAGAGCGGCTGCAAATAAAATCGCCAGCAAAGCAACAATAAATGCACCCTGACGTGTTTCGAATATCCAGCCGAATGCTTCCAGACGTAATTCCTGATCGGCAATGTCCGGAAATACTATCAGTGCAATTGTGATGAGTAGGGCCAGAACCAGCAAAAATACCAATCGCATCAGATCTCTCCCTTCTTGCCTTCTGCCCACTTGGCGGCGGTTGAACGAATGCTTTCAATATCGCGCTGCATGGCACTGAAGTCTTCCGGCAGGCCAAGCTCGACCGGTTGAGCATTGTTCAGTTTGCTCGCAGCCAGCAGAAGATCATTGCGTAATATCAGCCAGTCAGCCTGGTTTGGCCATTTCTCAAGCGAAAGCAGGCGACCGGATTCAAGCAAACGATCACGCAATTTTGCCAGTTTGAGCGCCTCGGCAGTTGGTGCCCTGCGCAGGTGAAACTGTCCGGCCAGCCAGGCCAGCCACGGGTATTCCGGTTTCACTGTAATTTCTTTTTCTTCAGGCAGTGCGAATTTGTCAGCCCAGTTATTTAACTCAACCTGCCATGACTGCACTGCATGCGTACTTTTAAGTGCCATACTGTGCATCTGTGAGGCGGTTTTACGCTGGTTATCACTCAGGTCAGGCAGCTTGGAGATTTCACTCCAGGCTAACTCCAGTTGAGGTAGACGGTTGGCCGGGTCAGTGATCCAGCGCAGGCGAGCCTGCAGGTTTTCCTGCTGCTGTTCATGCATTTGTTTTCGCAATGCGCGATGGGAGGATTCCATCGTACCTATTTCGTTACGCAGGCCATCAATCGTAGCCAGTAGCTCGCTCACCCGCTCGGAAGAAGGATTCACTGGCTCGATAAGAGTGTCTGTCTGCTCAAATTCAGGCGTTTGCTCCGCAGTCGCTTCTGCATCCAGTTCATTTTGCAAGGCTTCGAATTCAGGTGTGGGTGAAGCGGTTGATGCGGGGTCATCTGCCGTCTGCTCGCCAAGTGTGAATCCATCCGATTCAGTGCTGGCATTCAGGATGGCCAGCTTTTCGTTGATTGTTGTTTTGGCTGATTCGAGCATCGGGATGAGTTGACCGTTGCTCGCCAGACCGCCAGCAACAATGGCTATAACGATGAGTAGAAAAATAAAGAACTTCAATATGCCGGATGAACTCTTCTCATCGTTTCCAGATGGCTCGGATTCAGCCGCTGCAATAACAGCCTCGGTTAGACGGGGACCTGAATTGCCACCCTGAAATTCAGGTTTATCTTCTTTCTCGCTCATCTTATCCCTTATCTTCTCGCAACCAGCGAGCCACGTCCAGTGCATGATAGGAAAGAATCAGGTCGGCACCTGCACGTTTAAAGCTAAGCATGGTTTCCAATACGACGCGCTTCTCATCAATCCAGCCTTTTTCAGCGGCCGCTTTTACCATGGCATATTCGCCTGAAACATTGTACACAGCCAGCGGCAGATTGGTGGCATCCTTCACTTCCCGGATAATATCCATATAGGCAAGGCCTGGCTTAACCATGAGCATGTCCGCACCCTCTTCAACATCGAGCCATGCTTCCTTGAGCGCCTCGCGACGATTTGCCGGATCCATCTGATAGGTGGAACGGTCACCGAATGTTGGCGTGGAATCGGCCGCATCACGGAATGGCCCGAAGTAACCGGAAGCAAACTTCACTGCATAGGACATGATCGGAATATCCTTGAACCCGGCTTCATCCAGGCCTTCACGAATGGCGGCAATCATGCCGTCCATCATGCCTGAAGGGGCCACGATATCGACACCGGCTCTGGCATAGGAAACCGCTTCCTTTTGCAGGTTGAGTAGTGTTTCGTCGTTATTAACATCCTCGCCGTGCAATACGCCGCAATGACCGTGGTCGGTGTATTCGCAGAAGCAGGTGTCGGCAATCACACAGGTTTCAGGGCTGGCGGCTTTTGCCGCGCGAATGGCTTGCTGCACGATGCCGTTGTCATCCCAGCCACCGGAGCCGATTGCATCCTTTTCAACGGGAATACCGAACAGGATAATGCCTGGTATACCGAGGGATGCGACCTGCTGTGTCATCTCACCAACCATGGAGAGAGGAATGCGGGAAACGCCCGGCATGCTTTTCACCTCACGTGGTGAATCGATCGTTTCATCGACAAACAGGGGATAAATAAAATCGCTTGCAGACAATGTTGTCTCGCGCACCATCTGTCGAATCGTAGCGTTTCGACGCAGGCGACGGGGACGGACAATCAGATCAGGCAGGGACATAAGGTGACACCTCTTCAGGAAGGAATTGATTCGAAATAATCAGCCAAAGTATCTAGCATGGACTCAAAACTAGCGTCTTTTGCCACAACCTGCACGTCTAGCCCTTCACGTTCTGCAGCTGTGGCCAGTTTTTTACTGATCACCACAACCACCGGTTGATTGGCTAATGCTTTATTATCGATACGGCGCAGATAGTTGTGGGCAGCCTTGGCACTTCCAAGCAGCACGGCATCAATGTTGCCTGCCGCCATGCTGGATCTGACCTGGTGGCTATCTGCTTTGGGGAAGGTCATGCGGTATACTGGCACCATCACGACTTTCACGCCTCTGGAAGTCAGGGCTCTGGCAAGCGCTTCTCGCCCTTCGTCAGCGCGAAAAAACATAAGGGAAGAACGCGGCAAACCACGCTGTAAATAGGCTTCAATGAGCCCATCCTGGGACGATATTCGGGGCACCAGGTCAACACAAACATCGTACTGTTTAAGCGCTTTGGCAGTTTTATTGCCAACCACGGCAACACGCTTATCTTTCAAAACAGCCGCCAAGGTCAGGTTTTGTTTGTTTAGCAATTGCGCAAGAATATGTATTGAATTGCTGCTGCTGAATACGACATCACTGCATTCATCCAGCATTGTCAGGCCAGACATGGCTGCATCAGACATTGGTTCCATCTCCAGGCATGGAAACAACACAGGTTCAGCCTCATAGCTGCGCACCAGCTCATCAAGCTCAGCATTCTGATGAACCGTGCGAGTCAGCAGTATGTGTTTTCCTTTAAGTATAGAGACTTGCATACAGCAATCATGCTACAACTTTGCTGCAAGGGCCATCCCCACATGTTGAAACGGCATACCATTCTACCGGCAATAGACATTGTTTCATTTAAAACAGTTGCCAAGGTGAAAAAAACGTGGTGAAATATACTAGAAACCGGGTTTTAATCGTCATTACGCCCATGGATGGGTTTGTAAATCAACCTGATTAATATGATTTATATAGGGCTGAAAACCATTGTTTTCGGTCACAACATGCAATCGGGCCAAGGCCCGTTGTTAGAGGAAAAAAATGGCAACGAAAAAAGTTAAAGAACAAGCACGCAAGGTGCTCAAAGATGTATTCGGCTATGATCAATTCCGTCCGATGCAGGAAGAAATCATCACCTCACTGATTGACGGCAAAGATGCATTTGTCCTGATGCCTACTGGCGGTGGTAAATCCATCTGTTACCAGATTCCGGGCATAATGCGCGAGGGCACAGGTATTGTCGTGTCGCCGTTGATCTCTTTGATGAAAGATCAGGTTGATGCATTGACTGCCTGCGGTGTGAAGGCTGCCTACTACAACTCTTCGTTGAAAGCCGCGGATGCCAAGGATGTACTGGAGCGTTTTGAAGGTGGTCTTCTCGATCTGCTTTATGTCGCGCCCGAGCGCCTGCTTTCGAAAAGCTTTCTGCAAAAATTAGAAAAAATAAAGCTGTCTATCTTTGCTATTGATGAAGCGCATTGTGTTTCTCAATGGGGGCACGACTTCCGTCCTGAGTATGTGCGTCTTGGAGAGCTGCGCGAAATTTTCCCTGATGTGCCGATGTTGGCTTTGACGGCCACAGCCGATGAACACACCCGTGAAGATATCAGTGAACGCCTGCAGCTGGAAAAAGCTCCGCGTTTTGTTTCCAGCTTTGATCGACCGAATATTCGTTATCTGGTAGCAGAAAAGCGCCAGCCATTAACACAAATTCTGCAGTTTCTGGAAGGTTGGCCCAATGCCTCAGGCGTTATCTACTGCCTGTCACGCAAGCGAGTGGAGGATTTGGCAGTTAACCTGCAGCGCCACGGTATTCGGGCAGCCGCTTACCACGCCGGTATTCCAGGCCGTTCACGTGAAAAAGTTCAGGATGATTTCCTGCGTGACCGTGTAAAAGTAATTGTGGCGACTATCGCGTTTGGCATGGGCGTGGATAAACCCAATGTTCGTTTTGTTATTCACCACGATCTTCCGAAAAGTATTGAATCCTACTATCAGGAAACAGGTCGTGCCGGTCGTGATGGACTTGAATCCGAAGCACTCATGCTTTACGGCTCGGGAGATGTGAATCTGGTTCGCCGCCTGATTGATAATGTTGAAAACATCTACCTACGCCGAGTTGAGGTGCATAAGCTGAACAGCATGGTGGCATTCTCAGAAGCTTTGACTTGCCGTCGCCGTGTTCTGCTCGGGTATTTCGGGGAAGCCATGGATCAGGCTTGCGGCAACTGCGATATCTGCCTTGATCCGCCAGCGACTTATGACGCAACTGAATTTGCTCAGGTCGCACTGCAATGCGTGCGCGAAGTGAAGGGGCATTTCGGCATGGGTTATATCGTTGATGTGTTGCGCGGCTCCACCAATGCGCGTATTCGCGAAAACAAACATGACAAGCTCAAGACCCATGGCGCCGGATCTGATTTGAATGCCGATGAATGGACTTCGATCCTCCGCCAGCTGGTTCATCATGGATATTTTATTCAGGATGTTTCCAAGCGTGCAGCCATGCTGGCTACTAAAAAAGCAGAGCACATCGGTATCGGTGATCCAATCATATTGGCCAAGTATCAGCCTGGTATCCGCCGTCAATTTAAACGCCTGGGTACCCCTCGAGATGAGCCGCTGTTCAAGAAGTTGGTAACGCTGCGTGAAAAAATTGCTGAGAAAGAGGATGTGCCGCCGCACGTAGTTTTCAGTGATGTTACGCTAACTGAACTGGCACAGCGCAAACCGTTAGACGAATCTTCGCTGAACAGCATATCCGGTGTCGGACAACGCAAGCTGGAGGCCTACGGAACTGCCTTTATCCATGTGATTCAAGAGCATGCCAAGAAAACCGGCGATAAGGCTGAGCTGGTGGGAGGCAAAGATATTCCCAAGCTGATTGCCAAGGGCCCGGGATTGAATGAAACCCAGACCTATACGCTTGCCCTGCAGCGCAAAGGTGCGAGCCTTAGCGACATTGCAGCTCAGCAAGGTGTGAGCGAAGCAACTGTGCTTAAGAGTTATGTCGCAATTATTCGTGCCGGTCAGTACATTGATGTGCCCGCCTTTATCGGAGAAAATTTCGACACGGTGATGGCAGAACTGCAGGAAGCGGATCCTTATGCATCCCTGACCGAAATCAAACGCGACCTCACTGTAGAGCTGAGCAATGAAGAGTTTCGCTTGATACTGGCCTGGCGCGAAGCCATCGGCGTGGCATGATCTGCTAAATAGCAATAGCCCGGGGTTACCCCGGGCTATTTTTTGTTAGGGATAGGCTGACTTTTTCAGGGCATGCTTAGTCAATTGTGTGTTACAGAATATCCAGCACACTTTCCGGAGGACGGCCCACTGCGGCCTGATCCCCATTGACTACAATTGGCCGCTCAATCACTTTCGGATAAGCAACCATTAGCGCAATCGTTTCACTGCGACTCAAGTCTTTACCCAAAAAGTGCTCTTTGAATTCGACTTCACCTTTGCGCATTAAGTCAGCGGGCCCTTTGCCCAGCATTGTCAGCACGCCATCCAGCTCAGCTTCGCTTGGAGGCGTTTGCAAATATTCAATAATAAGCGGCTCTATTCCCTGTGCTTGTAACAGTGCCAACGTCTGTCTTGATTTTGAACAGCGCGGGTTATGGTAAATTATTACGGACATGTAGGGGGCTCCTTTTTCAATCGGTTAAGGATGTTCTGAAATAATCAGAGTACCTGTAGGGCCGCATATTTCAACATCAATTGTTTGGTGCCTGAGCGCTTGAACTGCACGGTGACACGCATGGCTTCGCCAGCGCCTTCCAGTCCCAGAATCATGCCCTCACCAAAGGTTGGGTGAGAGACCCGGGCTCCGATACCTATGCCTCCCGCAATCTGTTGCTCGCTGACCGCCACCTGCGCAAAACTATCCTGCTGTAGAATGTTGGTTGGTAACTTCTTGATGAAACGGCTAGGCAAAGGATAGTGTATTTCACCAAAAAATCGGCGCAGGCGTGCAGAAGTCAGCAACAGCTGCTCTCTTGCTCGTGTTACACCGACATACAACAGGCGCCGCTCCTCTGAAATACCCTCTTCACCCTCATCAAGTGCACGCTGATGAGGCAGCAACCCCTCTTCAATACCGGGCAGTACGACACAATCAAATTCCAGGCCTTTGGCGCGGTGCAGGCTCATCATGGAAACTGCATTATCGCTGTCCTGCTCGTTGTCCTGCATCTCTGCGCTGCTCTGCAGCAGGGATGCGCGATCCATAAATTCAATCGGTGTCAGCCCCTGAGCCATAGAGAGTTCAATGTAATCTTGCAGGGTTCTGATGTTTTCTATGCGTGAAGCGGCTTCCAACTCACCCATGGCGGTCAAACTCTGCAGATAACCACTGGCTTCCAGAATCATATTCAGGCCACGGTCAGCATGTGATTCGATATCCTGACGCACAGAGGCAAGTAACTCAGCTAGCGGCACCAATTTTTTTGCGATCCCTTCAACCTGTCCCGATGCAATCAGATCCAGCCATTCAAAAGCTCGCAGGCCTGATGATGCAAGCGCTGCAGCTAGCTGTTCCTGCCCCTTGGCACCAAGACCTCGTTTCGGTTTGTTGCAGATTCTGAGCAGTTGTAAACCATCACCACAGCAATTCAGCAGGGCCCAGTAAGCCAAGGTATCCTTGATCTCCATGCGCTCAAAGAATCCAACCCCGCCAATGATACGATAGGGGATATTCGATTCGCGAAATAACTGTTCCAGCGGTAGTGACTGGCGATTGGAGCGATAGAGTATGGCCATCTCAGACCATGGGTAAGCGCTTGAGCGCCACCGTTCGATACGGCTTAATACCTGACGGGCTTCGTCATATTCATCGTTGCACACTTTCCATTCCGGTTTATCACCATCTTCCCGGGTGGGTTTTAATGCCTTTTCATGGCGACCAGTGTTTTCACAAATTACAGCATTGGCAAGCTCCAGGATTGCACCGGTGGAGCGGTAGTTCTCTTCGAGTCGGTGTGTGCCTGCACCGGCCCAGGATTGTTCGAAGTCGAGGATGTGCGATACATCTGCACCGCGCCAGCCGTAGATACTCTGATCATCATCGCCGACGACAGTAATGTTGCGATGCTCCCCGCATAACAAAAGCAGCCATTCATGCTGAATCGGGTTGGTATCCTGATACTCATCGACCAGTACGTGATCAAAACGTGCTCGCAACGCAGTAGCTATGGCCACATGATCGCGCATGAGTATGGCGGCATTAAGAATAAGGTCAGAGAAATCCATGCGTTCATGCTGCATGAGTTCCTGCTGATATTGCGCATATAACTCGTGCAAGCGGAGGCCATTCCAGTCGCTTTCCGGTGCCTGTTCAGGTGTTAGGCCTGCGTGTTTACAGTGCTCAATCCAGCCGGACAGATAAGACGGGTGCAGGCGATCGGTAGCAATGTTTCTGTTTTTTAATATGCGCTTAATCAGCGCTTTCTGGTCATCGGCATCGACCACCTGAAAAGAGCGTGGGTAGCCCAGCACATCGGCATAACGACGAAGGAACTTGAGTGAAATGGCATGGAAGGTGCCAGATACGACACCACCACCATCGTCACCGATCAGCAGGCTCAGGCGCGCCCTTAATTCTGCGGCCGCCTTGTTGGTGAAGGTTACGGCCAGAATACGGTGTGGTGCAATACCGCATGCTGCGATCAGGTGACCGATACGGTGCACGATAGTCCGGGTTTTACCCGTTCCGGCACCGGCAAGAATAAGTTGTGGACCACCCTCTGCTTCTGCCGCCAGTTGCTGGGCCTGATTCAGCTCAGCCATGATCACCCTCCCCGTGTTTGACGATCAGCTTGTGATAGGTGGAAAAGATAGCGTTGCGCGAAAGCATGCCGAGTACCTTGCGGGGATTATCATCGGCTACCACCGGCATCTGCTCAAACTCAGCGCGATCCAGAATATGAATTGCATCGAGCAGGCTGTCCGATTCCGCGACCACCAGTACATTGCGGTTGGCAACTTCAGCAGCCACGACCACATGATCCAGAGCCGGGTCCAATAACCACTGCTGCAAATCGCCAAAGGTGACGATGCCAACCATCAGGCCCTCATCATCGACGACTTGCACACAACCTTTGCCGGAGCCGGTGTAAACCTGTTTGAGCTCTTCAAGCCTGGCATGTTCTGATACGCGTGGGATGCTGCGCCAGGGAATACGGCTGATGGGGACCGAACGCATCCATGATTGCTCTCGTCCCCAATTGGTATCAATACCGCGTTCTTCAAGCGCTTCAGTAAATACTGACGTGCGACCGAAAGAGCGGGTCACCAAAGTAGCCACACTGCAGGCGATCATCAGTGGCAGCATGATGTGATAATCGGCAGTCATCTCGAATACGATCAGCATTACGGTCAACGGCGCCTGCAGCGCAGCAGCAGTCAAAGCACCACAGGCAACCAGCGCATAAGCACCATAACTCTCTGAATAAGCTGGCGACAAGCTATGTACAATGTCACCGAACAGTGCACCCACGGTTGCGCCCAGAAACAGCGTCGGCCCGAACAGGCCGCCCGGAAAACCACCTGCGGAGCTGAGCACCGTGGCGACTAACTTACCAATGAGGATCAATGCGAGAAAAGCAGCCAGCGGAACGGTGGCCCCAAACAGAACAGGATCGATACGCTCCAGCATCATATCCTCAACAAAACCGTAACCGATCGACATCACCTGCGGCAGTGCCATGCCCATCAAGCCGATAACAAAGCCTACTGCGGCAGGTCTGAGTTTGCGGTTTGGCAATATGCGTTCCAGCCACTTTCTGGTCGGTGACAACGACTTGATAAATCCGGCGGCTACGACACCACAGAGTGCACCCATCGCCATATAGGCCGGAATTTCCCAGGCGCTGATCAGATGGTATTCAGGGACGGTAAAGGCGGGAAAGTTACCTACTTCTGAACGGGCGACTACCGTAGCCAGAACCGAGGCAATGACGATAGGACTGAATGTAGCAATGGCGTAATCAGCAAGGATAACTTCCAGCGCGAACAGGACACCGGCAATGGGCGTATTAAATGATGCGGCGATGCCGGCTGCAACACCGCAGCCGATCAGGGTTCGCAGTTGTTGTTCAGTCAGACCAGCCCTCAGACCAATCTCGGAAGCAATCAGTGCGCCCAGCGCAACAGTAGGCCCTTCTCGGCCAAGGCTGGCACCACTACCTATGGCAATCGCAGCTCCCGCAGTTTCCGTTGCCATTTGGCGTGGATGTACATGACCTTTGCGCTGCACCATATCTGCAAGCACGCCTGATACCCCGCGCAACTCACCACCAGGAAGAAATCGAACGGTAATCCAGCCAACCAGAAAGCCACCTACTGTCGGCGCGATCAGATAGATATACCAAGGCAGGTCATGCATCGCCTCCTGCCAGGTGCGCTCACCAGTCCAGAACAGACTAACCCACTCAATAGCAAAGTGGAGCAACAGCGCCGCATAACCGGCGACCACGCCTACAACAATGGAAAGCAGTACGACATAAATCGTATCCTGCTCCCGCATCCAGTTGCGCAGGTGCCTGTGCTCGCTCAGCAGTTTGTCCCTAAATATCATCGGTGTCCGGAATCCTTGCTAATAAAGAAGGCAACATTAACAACAAATCGTAACAAGCTCGACAGTTCATCTTGCCGAACCGATTAAAGGGAACGTTTATATGTGTCAGGCCAGTATGGTAGAATAATCAGGCGGCGAGGTTTTTATCGCTTCTGTAACCAGTTCATGGACGGAATCAAATGGCGTTCTTTCCGGTAAATGCTGGTGAATATATTTGTCAGCAATATAACATATTCTGGCCAGGAACTGTGGAGCACCCGGGTTATGGTGTTCTGCAACAGCTTCACTCAGATCGTCAGGGAATAGCCATAACTGCAAGAGTTTCTGGCCTGCCTCAGCGTGACTTACACCATAAAATTCTTCTTCAGCCTGAACCAGTGTCTTATCACAAAGGTGGCCCATATCCCGCTCAAAATAGGAGAAATCAACACGCATGCCGAGTGCTGCTCTGCCGATATCATGTAGCAGCCCCGTCATGAAAGCACGTTCATGGTTACACTGTTGTTCAGCAGGGTCTATCTCGCGCGCAATATGTTCACAGGCTACAGCGACAGCAAATGCATGTGCCCAGAAGACACGAATATTGGCCATGCCAGTTGGTAAAATCATGCCATACATCAATGACATAGCTGTTGCGATATGCACAGTTTCTCTTGAACCAAGGCGTGCTATTGCCTTGGATAGCTCTCCAATTGATGTGTTCGCCGGGTTATAGGCGGTGGAATTGGCAAATTTGAGAATCATGGCGGAAGTGGCCTGATCACTCTTGATCACAGCAGCCAAATCATCCGCACCGGAATCCGGATCCTGAGCAACTTTCTGAATTTTCACAAAGCGATCAGGCAATGACGGCAGGTCATCGCTGAAGGCCAGTAATTCCAGTGTTGATTGACGATCAAATCCACTTTCACTCATAATTTCAAAGTTTGAGCAACTTGCAGGCCAACAGGCAGCCTGAATGTATTACCGCGCCATCTGAGCGGCATAACTGCTCACGGCCTCATAAACAGGGAATATAATATATGCCCCCAGAAGCACATCGAGCAGAGGCGAGGCAGCCAAGGCCGCGAGCAGGAACCATACATAATTTTCTTTCAACACATTCCTGTGCGGAAATGCTTCTCCTGCAAGCTTTTGAAGGCATTCGCCAAGCAGCAACAGCGGCAAAGGCAGGACATGCAACGCCATCATGCATAGGTTGAAAAACATGAATACCTTGCTCCACCAGTGATGCAGTGGCGGAAGTCCTGTTGGGGCCCGATAGGACAGGCTCCAGCTAAACAGCAGGAAACCAAGTCCGAACAGAAACAAATGTGTCAAAAAGCGGATTGCGGAATTTTTGACACCGAACTGTAGATAGTTTGGCAGTGCAACAATGACGCCGCGATGAAAAAACAGCCCTGCCAGCAAGGGGATCCAGGTGCCACGCCATGCTATCGCATAAAAAGGATGTGGTACCTGTGTGCGAGTTAAACGCGCTTCCAGCACGGTCACCAGTGACAGCGATACCAGAACAGGCAGGCTGTATAACACCAGCTGCCTGATTACTATGCTCAGCCACTCTTCCACTTAGATTCCAACCCGCAGGTCAATATATTGCATCATTGCAATGTGATGCAGTACGATAACCGACGCAAGCATTGTGATGCAGTTCTCACCGGTGCTTTTATTTTCTCCTGCGCTAGGTTTCGTAAATGGATGCTTACCTTCACTCACTGATTATTTTTGCCATTGCTGGCAATATTGTAGCGCTGCCGCTGATTCTGCTGGGCAGAAAGTTCGGCCTTCGCTGTCACCCGGTCGAGTATCTGGCGCTTTATATCAACTGGATGGTGTTTGTACTGCTGGTGGGCTCAGTATTTGACGACCTGAATCATGCCATGGTTGAACTTGAGGTGAGCAGCACTGAAATGAATATTATTTTCGGCGTGGCAGGTTTCCTTTCCGGGTTATCGTTTTTACCCAAAATTCTTTTCTCGAGTAAAAAGGTCAACAGTATTCTGGTGACCTCTATGACTTCCATCTTCATCACCATCACTTATGCCAAGTTTGCCGTACTTGCATTTTTGTTCACGGTTGAGGGTGTTTAAACAGCACAAATCCAGCATTGTAGCATGCTAGAGCATCCCGTGGTTAGCCATACATCACTGAATCGCATTCGTCTGTTTTACGCTGCTTATTTTGCGGCGATGGGCCTTGTATTGCCCTTTTTCCCGGTTTACCTCGATGGCCTTGGGCTTAATGCTGTCATGGTTGGATTTATGACAGGTCTTCTTGCTCTGGCCAAAGTTGTGGCTCCGCCATGGATAGGCCACGTGCTGGATAGGCGACCTCAGGCCTGGGGACATCAATTTATCATTATCGCATCATGGCTGGCGGCCGTTTCTGCCGCGTTGATCGGTGTGTCCGAGCAGCCATACATATTGGCCATCACCACTCTTTTGTTCGGCATGTTCTGGGCTGCCGTATTACCCTTGACCGATGGCCTTTCGGTATCGGTATCCGAGGCTGACGGTGCTGATTATGGTCGTCTGCGGGCATGGGGTTCTGTCGGTTTCGTTATCACCTCACTGGCAGGTGGTTTGTGGTTGAGCGAGACAAACATCAATAGCTTCCCGCTTGTGCTGGCAGGTCTCATGGTTGTACTGGCCACGGCATCACATGGTTTTCCAACGCTGGAACGTCCGCCTGAACACGAACATGGCCAACAACCATTCTCCAGGCTGTTTTACGTTTTGCTGGCCATCGCTTTTATCATGCAGGTGTCTCACGGTGCCTATTACGGATTTTTCAGCCTTTATCTCGCTGACAATGGCTTTTCAGGTCTGCAGATTGGTATCTACTGGGTCATCGGTGTGATTGCCGAGATAGTATTGATGTGGCTCTGGTCGAAATCGCTACAAGATGCGGCACCGGCGTTGGTGTTCTCGATCTGCCTGGCTATTGCGGCCCTGCGCTGGCTGGGTACGGGACTGACCACCGATGTCGTTTGGCTTGTGCTGCTGCAACTCCTGCATGCAGCTACCTTTGCCGCATTTCATGTAGCAGCGGTTGCCTGGGTCAAACGCATCGCGCCGGATAACAGGCATGCTGCTGCACAGGGGCTATTTTCTGCCGCAGGCTTCGGTCTCGGCAGTGCCGTCGGAATTATGGGTTGCGGCCTGATTGCCGAAAGCATGGGATATTCGGTGGCTTTTTATATCTGTGCAGCTATTGCCCTGTCAGGCATTCCTCTGGCCATGATGTTTTCCGGTCTTAAAAAACGGTTCTGATCAACGTGTTGTCGGTTTGAACAGACGCAAACGATTGGCATTGCTCACCACAGTCACCGACGACATGGCCATCGCGGCACCGGCGATGATGGGGCTAAGTAATAAACCGAAGGTGGGATAGAGTAATCCCGCTGCAATCGGAATACCGAGCGAATTATAGATAAATGCACCGAACAGATTCTGCCGAATATTGCCCATCGTTGCTTTCGATATTTCTATGGCCGCCAGTACAGCGGCAGGGCTTGAACTCATCAATGTCACATCAGCGCTTTCCATCGCAATATCAGTGCCTGCAGCAATAGCAAAACCAACGTCGGCACGTGCCAGAGCCGCCGCATCATTGATGCCGTCACCCACCATGCCAACAACTTCACCTTTGATTTGCAAGTTTGCAATGCATGTATTTTTATCAGCTGGCAGTACTTCTGCCATCACTTCCACGATGCCCACTTGCTTGGCCACAGCTGCTGCAGTTTGCTTGTTGTCTCCGGTGAGCATAACCACTTTCAACCCTGCCGCCTGCAACTGTTGTACGGCTTCTCTGGCATCGGCACGCAGGGGGTCGGAAACAGCCAACAAGCCAAGCAGGTGCTGATCTCGAGCAAGCAGTATTGGCGTGCGTGCAAGCTCTGCCAATGCATGCATCTGTTTTTGAACATCTATGCTGATTTTGATGTCGTGATCAGACATCAGTTGTTGATTGCCCATCAGCAGGCGTGAACCATTGACGTTTCCTTCTACGCCGCGACCACTGTGGGCCTTGAAACCTTCGATCACTTCGACAGCAATGTCTCTACGTGTTGCAGCGGCAAGAATGGCTGCAGCCAGCGGATGTTCACTGCCGGTTTCAAGGCTTGCCGCCAGTGTCAGCAGTTCATGCTCGCTGACCTCTAATGCGACGATTTCAGTCAGTGCCGGTTTTCCAGTTGTCAGCGTGCCGGTTTTATCGAGCACCACGGTGGTGAGTTGTCCGGCCCTCTCCAATGCCTCTCCGTTTTTAATCAGTACGCCATACTCCGCAGCCTTGCCGACACCGACCATGATCGACATCGGTGTAGCCAGACCCAGCGCGCAAGGACAGGCGATGATCAGCACCGTCATCATGGTCAGTAGAGCGAAGCTTATTTGTGGTTCAGGCCCGAAATAAAACCAAATCAGGAAAGTGAGCGTCGCAATAGCCATGACTACCGGCACAAATACTGAGGCGATTTTATCTACCAGGCGTCCGATGCGCGGTTTGCTGCTCTGGGCCTGACGCACCATAGCCACGATATGAGCTAGTACCGTATCGACTCCGACATGGGTTGCCTGAAACAGAAAGCTGCCGCGACCATTGATGGTGCCACCGACCACCTTGTCACCAGCTGCTTTTTCAACCGGCATCGGTTCACCGGTCAGCATCGACTCATCAATCGTCGAATGCCCCTCAGAGATGACACCATCGACAGGAATCTTTTCACCCGGTCGCACACGAATGATATCACCGATCAGCACAGCTTCGATGGGCAGATCCGTTTCAACACCGCCGCGTATTATACGTGCCGTTTTGGCTACCAAACCCATCAACCGCCTGATCGCTTCCGAGGTTTTGCCGCGCGCGCGCAACTCCAGGGCGTGGCCGAGATTGATCAGAGCAATAATGATGAGAGCAGCTTCAAAATAGAGATGTCGGCCCATGGCAGGCACGATGGTCGGCCATATTGAGATCAGCATGGAATAAAGCCAGGCTGAGCCCGTACCCATGGCAATCAGGCTGTCCATATCAAATTGCAGCCGTTTCAGGCCGTTGAAAGCGCCGATATAAAACTGGCGACCGGAATAGGTCATTACTGCCAGCGTAATCAGACCCAATATGATCCAGATCAGCTGCCCGTTCTGCTCAGCAAGTGTTGGTAACAAACCTGGCATGCCTGCGATGAACATGGGTGCGCCAACCGTGGCCGCAATGACAAATTTCCTGATTTGCAATTTGAATCGTTGCTGCTCGGCAGCCTCTTTTTCCTGTTCATCGGCCAAATTGCGCATCTCTCTGGCCTCGCGCCCGGTGGCCTGCACAGCCGCAATCAGAGATGCGACATCGACTTCACCCTCTATAAAAGCACTGCGTTCAGCCAGATTCACCATGGCCTGGGTAACTCCGGGAACAGCCAACAGCGCGGCTTCAACTTTGCCAACGCACGCTGCGCAGTTCATGCCATCTACGGCTAAACGAATCGTAGTCATGCTTGCATGCTAGAATAGCAGGCCTTAACAGGCCATGAATCAAAAGGTCTATGTATCATCTGAGCTGCAGCCGGTTATCTATTGTTTTTATGGTTCCGGGTGAACCACTCAATGTTGCTTTTCCTCTAATTCGAGAAGTCGATTTTTTATCAGTTTTCGGACGTGGCCAGCCATGCCTTTTGCTGAGCGCTCTTCTTCCTTAAGGTCTTCAATTTTTATAGGAGAAAGAAATTCTACGACCATTCGATTGCATGTTTTGGAAAACTCCGGCCACGATTGCCTTTTGCCCAGAAACAGGGGATCGCAGTAAATGACAACAGGCTGTACGGGAACACCGGATTTGATCGCTGCATGGAAACCCGTAGATCGAAAACGACTGACAGAAATGTTCGATTTGGATCGTGTCCCTTCTGGAAAAAAAGCGACGTGATGGCCCTCTTGCAAACGTTGGCAGCACTCATCAATAATCCGCCTGCTGGCTTCACGCGTTCCATCCATGCCTTCAATATATCCAGCGACGTTGACAAAGTCCGAGAGTACCGGGTTATTATTTGTCTGCGACTTATAGAGGCAAACTGCATTGGGGAAATCGCGAAGTAATACAATAAAATCAAGCAGTCCGGGATGGTTGGCAACAACGACTGCTGGTTCTTTTACCGGGGTACCGATGAACTCAAAAGAGACCAGGCCAAGGCGGCTTAATGAGTTGAGATAGATGGAAGCATGACTGTGGGCATGAAACAGCGCCTGTCGGCTTTTCTCGGAGCTTTTTCCACGACTTTTCATGATGCGCGGCATGACCCATTTTCCTAGCCAGAGAACCTGAACGGCGAACTGGACGAAGGCATAGGCCGTCAGGGTCATTCGGAATGCGATTTCGATAAATTTCATGCTCTCCCCATGTCAGCTCTCAGTGCAGTCAACTCAGAGCAAAGCATATATGTTTAAAATACAGATGCCCCATTTGAATAAGCGATTGATTACTTTAGCCTTCGGGGAGATTTCCGTTCACCATTGTGGTGATGCAATGATTAAAGATAAAGGGATTTGTTCAAGCGCCAATGAGTTTTTTTTGCCACCCATCAACGCTGCACTGCAGCTCGAAATACTCATGACGGCTATCATGGGAGAGCGGCATTGCGTACTTATCACCGGTGGCGCTGGTTACATCGGTTCACACCTTGCATTATTACTGCAAAAACAGGGTTATCGGGTCGTTATTGTTGATGATCTGAGTACAGGGAATACATGGGCGGCACCTGAATCATCATCCCTGATCGTCACGGATATTCTCGACAGCCCGGCACTTGTTGCGACCATGAGAGAATATCAGGTGAAGACTGTTATTCATCTGGCGGCAAAAAGCTGCGTTGCCGAATCTATTATTAAACCGGACGACTACTTTGAGACCAATGTGAAAGGAACGCAGAGCGTTGTGGGTGCCTGCGCCAAAGCTGGTGTGCGGCAACTTCTTTTTTCTTCTACAGCTGCCGTTTACGGCAATGGTACACACGGACTGGTGAAAGAAGATGCGCCGCTAAAGCCGATTAGCCCCTATGGCCAGTCAAAGGTCGAGGCTGAAAAGGTGGTGGCGAACAGCTGTGCGCGTTATGGCATCCGATACGTCACGTTTCGCTTTTTCAATGTGATCGGTGCGCACCCTGAAGGAATAGTAGGTCAATATAGCCCTGACTCAGAGCACTTGTTGCAGAAATGCCTGGATAGTGCCCGTAAAAACAGTGCCCTGAATATATTTGGGTACGATTACGATACTGCTGACGGAACTCCCGAACGGGATTTCATCCATGTGCAGGATTTGGCATCGCTGCATCTCCATGCCATGAGGCATCTCGACTATGGTGGGGAATCACTGTTGCTGAATGCCGGTTATGGCAACTGTTACTCCGCACTAACGTTTATCAAAGCTTTTCAAAAACTAACGAATACAGTATTTCCTGTTGGCTATGTTTTGCGGCGCGATGGTGATCCCGCATCCTTAATAGCCGATATCTCTATGCTTGGTGAAAAACTCGACTGGATCCCTGAATATGCTTCCATTGAACAGATGATTGGCAGTAGTTGGGCTTGGGAGAATTCGCTTGTAAGAAGGGCGCTGAAATGAGCAGTCGTAGCCGCGTACTTCTTTTGATCGCGGTTGCAAGTTACTTTATGGTTTCTGGGGCACTGTTCCTGCAGATCAACGGAGGCCAGTGGGTCCTAAGCAAGGCCGTTGAATTCGGACACTTTTTTCTGCTGGGTATTGGTGGTGCCATTGTTGCGAACGCTACGGGTGCGGGGGGCGGGATCGTTTTTATCCCGGCATTCTCAACATTGGGTCTGTCGCAATCAGAGGCACTAAGCACCAGCATTATGATTCAGTGCTTCGGCATGACTGCTGGAACGATATCATGGTTTATCAGCCTCAAAAGCAGAGTAACAATTTACCAACGTTATCGACACTTCCTTGTCAGAGCCATTTTGACTGCAGGTCTGTCTTCAGTAACTGGCGTGGTGGTTTCGCAACTCTGGTTGCGCTCCGAAATCACCGTATCAATGCTGACCGTCTTTTCCGTGCTCTCCATCCTTTTCGGCCTGATTCTGTTATTCTCGAATCTTTATCCGGGGGCAAAGACTTTTCCCAAGGCAGTGATGACAGCGCCCTACTATTTTCTCATGATTCCTCTTTGCTTTGTGGGAGGGGTGATTACCTCGGTTATTTCCATAGGTGTAGGGGAAATCCTTCTGATTCTTCTATTCCTTTGTAAATACCCGGTGCATGTCTCAATATGTGTTGCGGTGTGTGTGTCTGCAATCACTGTGATTTGCTGTGCGCCGTATCAGATGATCGCAGAGCAGACTGTGGTGTGGGATATTGTTGCTTTTGCAGCCCCTGCAGCTGTAGCCGGTGGCATTCTAGGCCGTTATTTTGCGCTGTTGCTTGGAGCATCTCGGATTAAACTTTTTTGCGCTATCTGGATTTTAGCGACCGGCATCATGATTTAATGCTTTTGTCTCCGTTATTATTCAATCGGCACATGGGCGTGAATACTCTAGATCCTCTGCAAAAAAAAGCGCGCGCCTCTCACCCTTGGGGCAGGAGACGCGCAGAAGATCTCGGGAGTTTGTCCGATTATAAACCTGAAACGATACGCGTTGATAATGTTTTAGCCATTCGGTTAATGCGCTGGCTAGGAGCAGGCAGAGCTAGTCCGCCCAAAACTGTTGAAGTGTCTGTCTGGAATGTTTTCACTATTTTTCCTTGCTGTGAAACAGATACATCAACAGCAAGTCTATCTGCGCCCGCCATCACACCCAGCCAGAGTGCGCTAGCACCTGAACGAAGACGAAAGTCAGTCAGTGTAATGTGAAGCGTAATATCACCTTTAGCAGCATCGAAATGTGAACCTTCCTGGAGCAAGGTAGTGACACCGCTTTCTAAGCGACTATTGATCTCATACTTTTTGGCTGATGTAATGCGATCCTCGGCAAGCTTTAACTCATCGATATTGACCAGCACATTATTTACGAGATACCCGGATGGCAAAGCACCTGGTTTTTCAACTGAATTTGATGATTGTTTTCCTGAACAACCGACCATGAAAAATGACAACACTATGAAGCTAACAAACGATAATCGTAACAAATTAATTCTCCCCTATAGTTTTTTTACCACAGTATAACAAAACCATAACGTTGCAACGTATAAAGGCAATGCCATAGATGCCGGTGCCTTACTCTGTTTTTACTACAGTCCCTTTCAGGGCAACTCCGGCAACAATGTTGCCAGCCGCACACTTGAACGTTTTGGTGTCGGATGTTTCGATCCGGCCATAGTTAGACTTGATGTTAATCACGGCGTTGCCACCTAAGTCGCTTGCTTTTTTTTGTAGCTGGATAATGGCAGACAGGAATACCCACTCACATGCCATTTTATCGGATTTGTTAAATGCATTGGTCTTTTTGTTTGTAGAAAACTCGCCGAATGACTTTATGGCTTTCGGGTGTTTTTGTGATCCGAAATAGAGCGCAATGTCATCTCTCAGCCTTTCCTGCCCGTCACTGCGTGAAAGGGCATCCTTGATCGCGTAGTCACCAATATCTTTTCTTGCTTCCGCCACGCTGGCAAACGTGCCCAGTGCTATCAGCACCAGCACCATTTTAGTCCATACATTCATTGCTTACCCCTTACGACTACTTAATTCACCTTCAAATTTAATTATTGGCATTATGACTCTGTTGTCCACCCAGGCAGTCCAATGGATGAATATGATACATGCGTGCAAACAGCATCACTCTCTTATGGCTGAAACTTTGCCATTGGCATCAAAGGTGACCGCTTTTTTATTCCAGCGATTGTGCCAGTAGAGCCACTCCGATGCATTCAGGTCTGGTGTTTTATGCGCAGGTGGATAGCCGCGGGAGACAAGAACTGCATCCTTGCTCATGCCTGCCTCCACCTTTGCCGCATGGATTGCATCACGTTCAGCTTTCGTGAATCTACTCAGGTCGACCTTCTGCTCGCCGAAGTGTTTAGCAGCCCATGCATTGCCATCCAAGCCGGAATGACGCTTCTTGTTATTTAACTCCAGCTTTTGGTCGGTCGCCTTTATAGTGAAGCCTACACCCGATTTTCCTGCATAGTTGATCGTAACTTCGGTATTTACCGGAATGAGCGAATCGACCTGGTAATTCACCCATGTTACTGATTTCCCCTTCAGGCTGTAGATATTAACCTGTGTGAAAAGCGTTTTCCCTTTCAGGCCTGCAGCCAGTGGTACTTGAGCATTTCCGATGAAAATAGCGCACAGCAGCGCAAACAAACCCAGTCTTTTAACCATTCTGCGCTCTCCTATTCCTCTGTTTTCATAAAAAGTCCCTACACTTCATTGAGCATAGACAATAGAGTTGCTACTGTCCAAAATCATAACCCAATTCAATTACAGGCGGAGTAATCATCATGAACGATGAACTCAAAATTTTTATTTTCCAGGAACTGGTTCACATACCTGATGCAGAGTTATTCTCCGGAGACGGTGATCTGCTTGAGGCGGGGCTGGACAGTATGGGAATCATGCGGTTGGTATTATTCATTGAGGAGAAATTTGGCGTTACATTGCCCGATGAGGAGATTGAGCCGGATAATATCCAGACGCTGAACAGGATCAGCAGCTGGATTGAGCGGCATCGCTGAATACAGGACATAAAACCATGCAGCGACCGCTAAATACGGCGGATCATTTCACCCTGATGATGGATCATGAGATCCGGGGATCAGGCCTGTCCGGCAACTTCTGCGCTCTGGTTTTTGAGCTGGACAGCAATCCTGATGCTGAGTTGCTCGCGCGCCGTGCCAGGACATTTGTCACCCGCTTTCCTGAGATTAATGTCAGGCTGAAGCAGAAAGGACGGCGCTACTACTGGCAGGCCAATAGCGAAATAAAAACAACGTTATTCTTTCGGCATACTGCCGGGAACAGGGAGAGCGGGCTTGAGATTGTCGGTGAGATTATCAATGCCGCAATGCCTGT
This sequence comes from Mariprofundus sp., assembly GCA_021772835.1. GTDB lineage: Bacteria > Pseudomonadota > Zetaproteobacteria > Mariprofundales > Mariprofundaceae > Mariprofundus. Next base: position 8,167 of record JAJFLE010000080.1, on the reverse strand, counting down.
CGACAGTGTTGCACCGGTGGTATTTCATTTGGTCGATATGCCCGAGGGTTCTTTCTTTCTGTTGCGTTGGTTTCATCCGATCTGCGATGCCAAGGGGGCTGAGCTCATTGTTCATCACCTGCTTAGCGATGAAGAAGCGGCAGAAGGTGAAAATGCCTTCGCCCTGCTTACGGCAAAGTGGGGGTTCTGGAAAAAGATAGGTATGATGTACAGAGCCAAACGCCATATCGATAACATGGACAAGATCTCGAGCTCATTACCGCAGGCCAAAGCTGTCGCTGCAGACAGATTGAAATTTCAAGTTGTGCACTTTGATGCCGACGTTTCAAAGCAGATTATGGCATGCGCCATGAAAGAAGCAGGTATGATGGGGACTGCGCTCTACTTTATCGGCTGTCTGATGCGTGCGCTGCAGCGCGCCGGATGTGAGCAGAAGCAGGGCTTCTGTGTTCCTTACGCCATGAATATGCGCAAACGTAAAGCACTGTTCCCGCTGCTGGGCAATCAGGTCAGTTTCCTCTTTGCACAAGCCCGGCTCGAACAGGTGCGTGATCGCAAGCAGCTCTTCCCTGCCCTTCGCGAGCAGTACAAGGCAACGGTGCGTTCAGGCCTCGATCATGCTCTGGTGCCGTTGATGGAAGCGGGCAGCTGGCTGCCGCTGGAGAAGTACGGGCGTATTATCCGCAATACACCCAAGGGTCAGGAGCGCAGCTCGTTCTGGTTTTCGTATACCGGTGAACCCGACCCTAAGGTGACGGAGATTGCCGGTGCGAAAGTGAGCACGATGTTCCAGCTCAGTCAGGTCACGGCAGCACCTTCGCTTGGTATGCTGGTCAGCCAGTACAACGGTGCCATTACATTGAGTTTCAATTATGTAGCGAGTCAGATTGATCAACAATGGCTCGATTCACTGACGACCCTGATGGCTTCCGAGTTGAAGGGCGAAGAAGCCGCTTAGCATGTTAGTAATCGACAGCCTGCTAAGGCATCAGTTCTACGAACCTGGCCGTACTGCCTTCAGCGAAAATGGCAGGGAAGTCAGTTATCGCAGCCTTTTTGAACATGCCGAGCGCATCAGAAATGTATTGTTGCATCATGGCGTGAGGCCGGGTGATCGGGTAGCGCTGTTGCTTGCCCGGGGCATTGATGCCGCATGCTGCATCTACGGCACGCTTTTCGCCGGTGCCTGTTATGTGCCGCTGGATGTGCAAAACCCTGCCTTACGGCTGTCATTCATCATTGGCGATGTGCAGCCACGCTGTATGATAGGTCATGGCGAGCGGCCCCAATGGTGCAGCAGTGCCGTTGAGTGGATCGATATCAATGATCCGGAATTTTTCGAAGATGAGCCAGAGGGGGATGTCGATGTAATCTACCGCCCCGGCCCTGAAGAGTTGGCAGCCATTCTCTATACTTCGGGCTCGACAGGGAATCCGAAGGGCGTTGCCATCAGCTGTCGCGCCATCGATGCATTTGTCGTCTGGTCATCCACAACTTTCGGTATCACCGATACTGATCGCATTGCAGCACTGGCCCCTTTTCATTTTGACCTCTCCCTGTTTGATCTGTTTACCTCTGTTCACTGTGCTGCACACACCTGTTTCGTGCCGCAGTCATTAACATTATCTCCTGCCAAACTGGTTGCCTGGCTCGAAGAGATGGCCGTTACAAGCTGGTACACTGTACCAGCTATGCTTGCTTTCCTGGCGATGCGCGGAAGGCTTGGCCCCGATCGCTTGCCGAGGATGAAACGCATCCTGTTCGCAGGCGAAGTGTTTCCACTTCCAGGTTTAATGAAACTGGCCGATGCGCTGCCTGATGTGGAGCTGTATAACCTTTTTGGCCCGACCGAGAGCAATGTGTGCACTTACTGGCCAGTGATGCGGCACAGGCTCGCTGATCTGGAGACTATCCCGATTGGCGGTGCAGCCTGCAACGCTGAACTTATGATAAATGATGATGGTGAACTGCTGGTCAGTGGCCCATGTCTGATGAGCGGCTACTGGCAGAATGGTGATGTCCGGGCAGTAGATTTCCCATGGTATCACACCGGTGACCGGGTTTCGTACAATGAGCTGGGAGAGTTACTTTACCTCGGACGTATGGATCGTATGATCAAGTCTTCAGGCTACCGTATCGAACCAGCCGAAATCGAGGTCGTGATCAATCGCTTCGAACAGGTCCAGTGCTCGGTGGTCATCGGTGAGAGCGATCCTATCAGTGGGCAACGACTGGTTGCAGTAGTGGTGGGGCAGGGAGTGGAGCTGGATGGCTTGCGGATTTACCTGAAACAGAATCTTGCTACCTATATGCAGCCCTACAGGTTTGTGCAGCTGGACGCATTGCCACTGTTGTCGAATGGCAAGGTGGATCACCGGGCAGTTGCAGGGATGATTCAGGAGAGACACGTTGAGTAGTCATTATATTCCGGAGATAGGCCCTGCCAGGGGTCAAAGCACAGATGAGGCAAGACGGCGGCTGAAACAGTGCGGCGAAGCTGGCCTGTTCAGGCATGCCGTTGCTAAAGAATTCGGAGGCCTGGGCGATAGCTTCGAAGAGCTTTGCCGTGATCATGAGTTGCTTGGAAAACAGACACGAGATCCCGGCCTGGTTCTGGCGGCCAACGCGCATATCTGGGGGGCTGTTTTTCCGCTTCTCCGCTTCGGAAGCGAAAGTCAGAAGAGGGATTTTCTACCCAAGCTTGTAAGTGGCGAATGGATAGGTGGTCATGCTATCACCGAGCCGCAAGCGGGTTCCGACACGCAGGCCATGCAGGCAAGTGCGGTGGCCGTAGGTGATGGTTTTGTGCTCAACGGATGCAAACGTTACATCACCAATACACCGATTGCCGACCTGCTGGTGGTCTATGCAAAATATGAGGGTGCGATCTCCGCATTTCTTGTGTTTCATGATGATTTAGGGGTGAGCTTTGCAGACGGCCCGACCGTGCAGGGCTGTGCGACTGCGACCATGGGTGACATCGATCTGTCAGATTGCCTGATACCATCAGATCGTCTGCTCGGGAAAGCTGGCATGGGCAATATCATGATTCATCTGGCACTGGAGCTTGAGCGCGCTTTCATCTTTTCAGGTATTGCGGGTGTCATGCAGTGGCAACTTGATGAGGCAGTCAGCTTTGCACGAACACGTCAGGTGAAGGGCAGTGCCCTGTCGGATTATCAGGCAATCAGCCACCGTATTGCCGAGATGAAGTTAAGAGTGGAAACAGTGCGTTTGTGGGTGGCCAAATGCGCCGATCACTGCGATAGAAATAAGCGCATTACCGTTGAGAGTGCGGCGACCAAGTGGTATGCGAGCGAGGCATTTCTCAGCTCAAGCCTTGATACTGTACAGGTTTTCGGCACACGTGGCCTTGAAGGTGAACATGTCGCCCTGGTTCAGGATGCCATGGCCGGTCGTCTCTTCTCAGGCAGTACCGAAATCCAGAAAAACATTATTGCTGCCATGCTTGGTATGGGTAGCTGACAGGGATTTGGGGTTGGCTAAGTTGAAAGAAAACGTGTTAGTTATAGGTGGCGGCCCTGCCGGAACAGCCAGTGCCATGAATCTGCTTAGAGAAGGGTTCCAACCTATCATTGTCGAGCAAGAAAGCTTTCCGCGATTTCATATCGGGGAATCATTAACCACAGAATGTGTAGATGCACTCAACAGACTTGGGCTCGACTCTCAGCTTCGTGAACTCGCTGCGCCACGCAAACAAGGGGTTCGTATATTTTCCAAAAACCCGGAAAACAGTTTTTTTGTCGGAGCGGGGGATGCCTGGCAAGTCGAACGCTCCGGTTTCGACAAGATGATGCTCGATCAGGCGCTTGAACGCGGGGCTAAACACCTGTGCGGAAGGGCCACATCACTTTGCCGTGATGGGACCGGCTGGCAGGTGACGGTGCGCACCGATGAAGGAGAAAGAATCTTGGCCACACGCTTTGTGGTGGATGGCAGCGGCCAGCAGCGATTCAGCCAGAAACGTGGATTGTTTGGTGAGGCTGTCGAGGGTGATTACGCGCGCCAGATCTCATTTTTCAGTCAGTTCGAGGGGGTGACACGCGGTGAAAGTGATGCCCATGATACGCTGATTTTTCATCGCCAGCGCCATGAATGGATTTGGATGATTCCGCTAAGTGATACGCTTAGCAGTATAGGACTGGTGGTGCCTGTTGAAGATTACAAAAAGAGCGGCCTTGGTATGGAGGCGTTTCTGGAGCAGAGCATAAGCTGCTTCAGTGAACCGCTGAAGCAGCGGGCACATGCAATAAAGCGGGTTGGAGATGTACGTGCAGCTTCAAACTACTCCTTCTCCATTGACGAGTATTGTCGGGATGGGCTCTTCTGCGTCGGTGACAGTCACCGGTTTATCGACCCGATTTTTTCCTTTGGTGTTCAGTTTGCCGTTGTCGAGGCTGAATATGTGGCTAAAGCCATCTCGGCATGCGCGCAACAGCAGCATGAGGGTTGGCAGCCAATCCATGATCATTATATGCAGGTGACTTCACAGGCTCAGGATGTCATTCAGGATCTACTCTCTTATTTCTGGGCTTACCCGTGGGGTTTTGCCAACATGGCGCATCAACGTTATCCCGAGGAGTTTCTGGAAATATTTGCAGGCAGGATTTATGAGGTGGAGCCAGGCCCTGGACTGACACGTTTACGGGAGACGATGGCATGAATATGCGCATATTACTGATGCTCTTGTTGCTGGGATTTACTCATCCGGTAATTGCCGGAGAAAAAACAGTGAAACCGCTCTGGGAGATTGGCCTTGCTGGCGCTGTTATCTCCACGCCTCATTATGTGGGCAGCGATCAGCGATATACGTTGCCACTAGCTGTGCCCTATTTGATTTACCGCGGCGAATTTCTGCGTGCAGATCGGGACGGTGTTCGCGGTCGTTTGCTGGAGACAAACGGGCTTTCGCTGGATCTCGATTTTTCGTTCGGCCTGCCGGTAAAAAATAACAATAATGCTCGCCAGGGTATGCCGGCATTGCACCTGACCGGACAGGTAGGCCCGCAGTTAAACTGGGTAATCACAGATCGTGACGAAGATAAATTAAGCCTGCATTTGCCATACCGTATAGCCGTTGATACCAGCCAGACATTTCTCGGTTGGGTCACAGAGCCAGCTCTGCGATATGAACGTTATGACATTCTTCCGGAGCTTGAGAAGGTAATGCTTAGACTTGAGGGTGGACTGCTTTACGCCTCGCAGCGATTTAACCGTAACTACTACGGTGTCGACCCGATCTATGCGACGGCTACCCGTCCGGCATATGTGGCGAAAAAAGGTTTGCACAGCTATTACCTGGATACAATACTGCGCTATAAATACGATGAAGATCTGAGTATAGGTGTGGTGGTTCGCATGCGAACGCTTGCCCCGGGTGTAAATGCTGACAGCCCACTGGTACGTAAGAACTTTTATCTTTCCACCGGCATTGGTTTCGCCTGGAGCTTCTGGTCTTCACAAGAGAAGGTGATGCGTTAGCTCTCCTTCGACTGCTTGATCATCAACTGCCTGGCCTGTCTGCTTCTGAGCAACTTGTGCTGGAAATCATTTGTTCCTGTCCACAAATCTCCGGCAAGCAGGCCCAGGATATCCTCCTTCAATTCCTTGCTGCGCTCTGCAACAAAAAAAAGATTGCGCACCAATCCGGCATGGTAGAATCGCTCGACAAACAGACGCATGGAGTTAAAGCCGATCAGGTAGTCATCATCACCAGCGGAGTGAAGCCCCACCTCTGCTTCGCATCCGTCTACTAGGGCTATATGCAGTCGATCGGCAACGGCTTCTGCAGTTTTGACGGCCAGAAAGACACCCGATGAAAAAACAGGATCGAGGAAACCGGCTGAATCGCCGCAGCATGCATAACGCAAGCCGTGACGCGCTTCATTGGTGAAACTGAAATCCGCTTCCGCCCTGATGCCAAACTCACGTTCGGCTCCCTGAAGGGCGGCAGTCAACAGCGGTGAGGCTTCGAAGTAGCGCTCGAACAGTGATGGCCCGCGCGCCTGTCCCTCTGTCTCTTTTTGTACGACCAGGCCAACACTGAGACGGCGTCCACTCATCGGAATGACCCAGAACCAGCCGATATCGACAATGATGATTTTCACATCGCCAGTTTCAAACAGCATGTCGGCCGCTTCGGCATTAACCTCTTTGTAGTGCGTATACAGCGAGAACTTGCCCAGGTTTTCGATCCTGCGAATGGAGTTGTTGCGGCGGCCCATCAGGGTGCTACGGCCGGAGGCATCAATCAGATATTTGGCAGAATAGGTTGATTGGTCGGTGCGCACAGTGACCTTCTCTTTATCGCAATTCACATCTTTTACCACTTCCTGCTGATGCACAGAGACACCATGTTTCTCTGCATTGCTGATCATCATGTGGTCGAACTTGGCGCGTTCCACCTGATAGGGTTGATGTTGACCGGCAAAAGGAAAACGAATGCTGCTGCCAGAAACCTCATCGATAAACTCGGCGCCATTCTTGGCTAAGTATTCCTGCGCATCCCAGTGGATACCAAGCCGCTTAAATACCGGTTCACTCATTGGCAACATTGATTCGCCGATATGAAAGCGGGGATGAAGATCGCGATCAATCAAAAGAACCTTATGCCCCTTTTGTGCCAGCAGAGTGCTTGCAGTCGAGCCTGCAGGGCCACCACCGACTATGATGACATCGTAATCAAATTTGGCAGTCATTTGTTCCCTCTCATGGCTAGATAATCCCGCCACTGACATTGATCACCTCTCCGGTGACATAAGATGCTCCATCCGAGCATAAGAACTCGACTACGTTTGCAACCTCTTGCACAGTTCCTGCCCTACCCATAGGCACGCTCTGGCGGATAAGATCCCGGGAGATCTGTTCTGTCATTTCCGTATCGATAAAACCTGGAGCAACCGCGTTGACACAGATGCCGCGCGAGGCCAGCTCCCGGGCCAGTGATTTCGTTGCGCCTATAACACCCGCCTTGGCAGCGGCATAATTGCTCTGGCCGCGATTGCCATGCAGGGCGGCTATGGAGGTCATGTTCACAATTCTGCCCCAGCGTTTTCTGATCATGGGCATCACCAGGGGCCTGCAGACATTGTAGAATCCGCCCAGGCTAGTCTGTATAACCGAATCCCACTGCTCATCCTCCATCCCGGGAAAGGGCGCATCTGCTGTAATGCCCGCATTGTTGACCACGATATCGAAGCCGCCGTACTTCTCGATAAAGTCGGTGAGGATTGCGGCGCATGCCTCCCTGTCGGAAACATCAAACTGCATCGTTGATGCTTCCCAGCCCCGCTTTTGAATGCTTTCTGCTACCGCCTCGGCTTCAACTGTGCTGCTCCGGTAGTTAATCCAGATATGGCGATCAGCTGCGGCAAGTGTGCGTGCAATCGCAGCTCCTATGCCACGGCTGGCTCCTGTTACCAGTACATGTTTTGTCATGGCATGACTCCTTTGGGAAAACTGCTGACGGTCAGTGTGGCTTCCATCACCACTGCGCCTGCGTGTTTAACTCGCCCCTGAAACATGGCAGTGCTTTCGTTGCCACCGAGAAAGTCGGTTTCGATCTGCAGCGATTCACCCGCAGATATCCATGCTATGCTCACTTGCATGTTACGAACGCTGACAATGGCAGCGGGGCGTGCTTCGCCAGCAAAATTCAAACCCAGAAACAGGCCGGATGCCTGTGCCAGTAATTCCAGAGCAGCGTGACCGGGAAACGCTCCCTGCTCAAGTAGAGGGTTGTCATCATCAATGATAGCCAATGCGGTCAGGCTATGATCATCATATGCCAGTATCTTTGACACCATCAGCATCGGCTTGTGGTGCGGCAACATCGTGTTCATATCCCGATTAAGTTTATCCATGCGGCTGATTGAGTTCGATGAACCATGTGCTATCACCTGCAGGCGAAATTTGTATCCTGCCTGAAGTGTTTTGCTTAACGGCATTGAGCAGCGGTAAGGCGGCCAAAGCAGGCGATTGTCCACTGTAATTCGGAGTGGGGCACTTTTCATGATCGCAGCAGGGCATGCTTATGCACGCCGCATTTTCACGATCTGTTTGACCTGATGCCAGCACAAAGGCGACGGCGCAGCCGATCCATTTGTTATCAGGAAGCAGTAGCTGCGGCGGCGTTTCCTCGTAACAT
>JAJFLE010000079.1 GCA_021772835.1 Mariprofundus sp. | reverse complement strand
CATCTTCAAAAAATATCTGACTTCGACGGTTCCCACGCTGAGTCACATGGTGCGGATAACCGGGAATAACAAGGCGAGCCAATCTGGACATGTATTTGGCTTAGTCTAAATAGTGTATTTAGTAAACTGTCACCGTAATTTCGTAATTGTAATTCGTCGGGAAGGTTTATCAGTTTACCTACCCAAGCCGAACCCAGATACTGACATTTGACCTCAACCTTGCTTCGGGAGAAGTGTTTTCCAGTCAGGTCAAGGTCCCTGAGAAATTTTATGGAAACCGGTTTGAAGTTCTTAGCATGGGAACTGCAGGCAATCAAATGGCTCTAACATACAAATTACATCCTCCTGCGGGCGTCATTTTGGACTGATTCTTGTCAAAAGCATCGGTAATCGGGCTGGCGAGAGTCACATCCAAACAAGCTACTGAACAAAAAAAGAGCGCAGCTTTCGCCACGCCCTGTGTTGTATGAAACGACCCGCCGTTTAAGCAGTCGCGGCTGCCAGTGCCTGATCGATATCGGCAAGGATATCGTCGATGTGTTCGATACCGATGCACAAGCGGAGCATATCCGGCGTTACACCAGCCGTGACCAGCTCTTCTTCATTGAGCTGGCGGTGCGTGGTTGAGGCCGGGTGTGCTGCCAGCGATTTGGTATCACCGATATTCACCAGCCGTTTGAACAGTCCGAGTGCATCATAGAACTTCTCCGCCACCTCGAAACCACCTTTCACAGCGAAGGTCAGTAGTCCGGACGGGCGACCGTTACAGTATTTCTTTGCCAGCTCATAATAAGGAGAATCCGACAGACCGCCGTACTGTATCCATGCCACATCCGGGTGTGCCTGCAGATGTTTGGCCACAGCAATCGCGTTATCGCAGTGACGCTCCATACGCAGCGTCAGCGTCTCAATGCCCTGCAAAATCAGGAATGAGTTAAACGGACTGATCGCTGAGCCTGTATTACGCAGCGGTACTGTGCGGGCACGACCAATAAATGCCGCCTCACCCAGCGCCTCGGTATACACAACGCCGTGATAAGCAGCTTCAGGCGTATTCAGCATAGGGAAGCGATCTGCATGTTCAGCCCATGGGAATTTACCGGAATCGACAATCATGCCGCCCAGAGAATTGCCGTGACCGCCCATATATTTGGTCAGTGAGTAGACAACAATGGATGCCCCGTGATCAATCGGGCGGATCAGTGATGGTGCCACGGTATTATCGACAATCACCGGGATTCCGTGACGCGCGGCCATGGCACAGATGCCATCGAGATCAACAATGTTGCCTGCCGGATTACCAATCGATTCGCAGAAAATCGCCGAGGTTTTGTCATCAATCAGCGCTTCGAGTGCTGCCGGGCTGTCATCGGCTGCAAAGCGCACATCAATACCCTGACTGGGCAGCATATGCGCAAACAGTGTGTAGGTGCCGCCGTAAAGCATCGGGATGGTGACAATGTTATTGCCCATCTTGGCAATGGTTTGAATGGCGTAGGTGATGGCCGCACTGCCCGAGCTGACCGCAAGTCCTGCAATGCCGCCTTCGAGTGCAGCACAGCGCTGCTCCAGCACATCGGAGGTAGGATTCATAATACGGGTATAGATATTGCCGGGCACAGCCAGATTGAACAGGTCGGCACCATGCTGGGCATTATCGAATTCGTAGGCCACGGTCTGATATATCGGCACGGCAACCGCTTTGGTTGTTGGATCGGTTTCGTAACCGGCATGAATGGCAATGGTTTCTGTTTTCATCGTGATCTCCTTGGCATGTGTGCCTGAATCAGGCGGATCTGTTTTGCGAGCGTAGCCGCTCGAAATTCGTTTTTTCGTAAACCAGCCCCAGCCAGTTGTTAACAATGGACTTGGCCGTATCGCGCCAGGTGTTATCCAGCAGCGGCTCGATATGTGCATCCGGGAAAGCGGGAGCTTCTATGCCCTGCTCTAACGCTTTAAGTACCGCCTGCCGGTGATGTTCGGCTATGACCATGGCATCGTCGCAAAAGTAGTGCTGCGGCTCGAGTGGATAATCACTGCGTTCACCCTTGATAAAACGGTCCACTTCGCGTTTGTATTCCTTAAGCAGGCTATTGGTATCGTATTCTGGATGTCCCTGAAAATAGACAAGGCTGTACTGATCAGGACTGACCGCCATATGTACACCGGCAACCTCGCTCTCAATCAAGATAGTTAGTCCTGCACGCTCCAGCGGCTCTCTGTGGATCGCGTTAAATCGCGAATGCGGCACATCAAAACGTGTATTGATATCGCGCAGTAGCGGATGTTCATTGTGAATCACACGATGAGGATAAACACCCCACAGCTTGGCAGGCATGGGTTCTCGATCGATATGATACAGTTGTTTGACCAGTGCATGTGTGGCAAGGCAGGAGCAGAGCACCGAGGTAACATTCTCCTGTGCCCAGGCTATCACCTCTTTGAGCGGCTCCCAGAATGATTCCTGATCCAGTGATGGATTGGAGACATTGGCGCCGGTGACAATCAATGCATCCAGCCCCATCTCCTTGATCTCGGCAAAACTATTGTAGTAGTGGTCAATATAGTCATGGCTCTCTTCACTTCGTGCAAGCCCCTCAACCGTGAATGGGTAAACATAAAACTGTGCAATCTGATTACAACTACCCACCAGACGCATGAACTGTATTTCAGTGGCGATCAGCGCCGCATCCGGCATCATGTTCAACAGGCCCACATGCAGCTCGCGGATATCCTGATGCAGCGCCTGCTTCAATGTCAGCACCTTCTCGCCGCGCTGACGCAGCTTCTCAAATGCTGGCAGTGATGTATGCGCAACCAGTGGCATGAATGTATGCCCCTCCTTCAACAGCTTCCGCGCAAAGCGTAAGCTAGTGACACGCTAGATTTTTTTTCACGCGATGGAAAGCAACGGACAGTCAGTTGAGAGTAGCCATAGATCAACCCTCCGCTCTATCTGTTTCGTCTTTCGCCACCTGAAAGCTTATTTCTATACTAGGGGTTTGCTGTCTCTCAATTCTTAGTCTATAACATAATAAAAATCGATATTATTACATTTTCTGAGCCTACTGGTGCAACTGAACGTTAACCGCAGCTGGAAAGTATTCTTGCTCAACTAGTGGTGAAAAATAATATACGCCGCCGCTAAAATGTAATGTGTCATTCCGATCAGGAAATACAGGGAGCAATTCGTGAACTCGTTTAGTAAACTGGTGTTAACAAACCTGGTGCTATTGGCACTGGGAGGGCTTGCTACTGAAAGCCACGCCTCACCTGCCAAAGAGCATAATAAAAAGCACCTTTCCGCCACTGTAAACAAGTCTTATGACACAACATGGGAAGCCATGTTCCGACATGCAAGCGCATCATTTTTTGTGCTTGAAGACTTCGACAAGTCATCCGGATTAATCATCCTTTCATTTGGTGCTTCGAATGCCCACCAATATATTGATTGCGGCAGAATGAATAAAAACTCAGCTGAGCTTAAATATAAAGGCCCATACACCAGCTTCCTTGAACAATACGCAGGAGCAAAATTACGGGGAAAGATGAGTATAGTCATAACAGAACTCCTGCCAAAAAAGACCGGCATCAGAATCAATGGCAAATATGAATTTGCATCGAAACTCACCGAACCGGCACTGTTGACGTTTGATTCCGGCTATTCGGCAACGATATCTGTATCAAAAGAACAGGCAGAAACCGGAATCATAGAGACAAAAACCTGCCACTCTACCAACAAGGCAGAAAATAATCTGATGCAGGCTATAAACTTACTCAAATAACCCGCTTATAGCGTCACCGGTTGTGACTTGGCCACAAAGGATTGCTGTAAAACATGGCACCACTCCTTTGGCTGCGCCAGTGAAACTCCATTGTAAATCATATGCCTGCTTCTGGGTGAGACCTGTCTGTGGTGAACCCCTCAAAGCCAGAAGCAAGGTCTAACTGCTAAATTTCAGGCTGCATTTCCAGGTGCTTAAGTACGGATTCTGCCATAACACGGCTTAGCTCTCCGAGCAGATCACTCATCACTTCCACAGTCGCCTTATAGCTTGAATTACCGACAGCGCGACTCGATTCAAACGTAGTGCTGGCCATCATTAGACCTGAATCATCAACGATGCGCCATGCAGAGGAGAGGTATACCTTGCCATCGGAATACCGTTCAAAGCCGAACAACTCCAGCTCAAGTATCAATGCAGGCAAGGCATCCGAATCCGCAGGCACAACGGTGATGTGGGAGGCATCTAGCAGCACAGTCATGTTTTTAACCAGTACCTGCGTCAGGTTTTTTCTCAGGTTACCACCCCAGCGGTCTGACTCAGCCAGCTTTAACTGGTTACCACCGCTACGGGTGACGATTTGGGATCGTTCCAGATACGCAGGCAGTTTCAATGTGACCCCAACCGACACTGCCTCTGCATTGCTTTGAGCCAGAGGAGCAACCGATGTGATCGGATTGAGTACATAAAGACGAGAGGCCGTCGATGATGCACAGGCAGCAAGCAGCATTGCGGCCAGCAGCGATACAACACAGGTTCGGATAAAACAGTTTCGCATGATGATCACTCTCCGGGTTCAGGTTTGCCGAACAGCAGTGAATTCGGGTTTTGCTCGAGCAGTTCCACCAGCGCACGGATGGAGCGGGCAGTATCGGTCAACTCTTCGGACATCTGCATGATCGACGAACCTGATTTCAGCTGTCTGTTCAACAGCTTCAGCGTTACCTCCGCCTGTGACAAAACCGCATCCAGGTTTTCCGCAACAGGCCCGGCATGCCGGTCGATCTTGCTCAGGGTTTGCTGCAAAGCCTGCATGGAGCCTTTCAATTCCGGCCCGTTCACCAGATTGTTGGTACCCTGCAGCGTCTGCTCCAGATTCAACCCGATTTTTTCAATGTTGATCCTCTCCAGTTTGACGAGAATGCTCTGCACGGCTGACGTGATCTGATCCAGCCCGCCGGGAATGGTGGGTATTTCCGCGTAAGCATAACTTTTATCTGCCAGTAGCCGAATCGGTGTACCCGGATGAATATTCAGTTCAATAAATAACTTGCCGGTTAACAGGCTGCCTGTACGCAGTCGTGCGCGCAGACCTTTTTTTACCATTTGATAAAACAGCGCCTTGGTATCCACAATAAATGGCTCACCGCCACGCAGCTTGAATCGGTCGAGCTCTATGCTCAGCAGCACCGGAATACGGAAACTTGCGTTGCTTTTATCAAACTCCAGACTCAGGTCGGCAACTGATCCAACCTTGATGCCATTGAACTCGACCGGTGCCCCCACCTCAAGCCCGCGTACCGAACCGTCAAAGAAGGCAATGATGTTCTCCTTTCTGGTGAACAGCGTGCTTTCCCGAATATCCGTCTGACTTTTAAACAGGGTAAATACGAGTGTCTTCACATCACCGGTTGCAGGCTCCAACGTATCCGGCGTCCCGAATGCAATACCGCCAAGCAGCAGACTCTTCACAGACTCCATGTGGGCATTGAGCCCATCAGCGCCAACCGAAATATCGATACCGCTGATATTCCAGAAACGGGAATTACTGGTGACCAGTTTACTGAACGGCTCTTTAACAAAAGCATGAATGAATACGCTCTTGTTGTCTTTGGCCAGCTCATATCCCAGCACTTCGCCAGCCTGCAAGCCTTGATAATAGAGCGGTGAACCGATATCCAGAGAGCCTAGCTTGTCGCTCTTTAACACCACCTCAAGCCCGGACTGCCCCGGACTGATAATCGGCGGGTACTCCAGTCCGATAAATTTCCGGCTTTTTTCACCTGAGCCCTGAGCAAATTCTATATAGGCACCGGAAACCAGTGTATTCAATCCGGAAACGCCACTCAGACTCAAACGCGGCCGAACCACCCAGAACCGTGTCTCTTTATGCAGCAGGGCTTCGGTTCCCTGGCTCAATTCTGCCGTGACGATCACATGGCCAAAATCGTCGCTGAATTGCACTCCCTTAACGACACCCACATCCACATCCTTGAATTTAACACGGGTTTTACCAGCCTCGACCCCTTCTGCAGTTTTGAAGCTGATAATAATCTCCGGCCCCTTCTCCATCTGCGTCTTGATGATAAGCCAGCCACCGATTATGGCGGTAATCAGCGGGATCAGCCAAATCAATGAAAAAGGGGAACCAGCCTTGATCTCGGCAGTCGCGAGTTTTTCAGTTTCCAATGGGACACCTTCTCCTGTCATGGCCGGTTATTTCCTGTGATCCCAGATCAGTCTTGGATCAAAACTATTGGCGGCAAAGATCGTCGTGACCACGACTCCGGCAAAAAACAGCGCACCGATATCCGGCGTAATCGTGGTCAATGCATCCAGCTTAACCAGGCCTGTCAGCAGTGCAATCAGGAAAATATCAACCATAGACCAGGAGCCTACCAGTTCAGTCAGACGATAGAGCACCGTCCGATCACGCAAGCGCCAGCCGGATCTCTTCTGCACTGAAACCTGTAGCAGAGAAAGCGCCGCCAGTTTCATGAACGGCACAATGATACTGGCGACAAACACAATCATGCCCAGCGGCCACATCCCTGCTTCTATGAGATGTTCGATGCCAGCTGCAATGGTGCTCGGCTCACCGTGCCCGAAACGGATGACGGTCATCACCGGATAGATATTGGCCGGAATCAATAACAGCAGTGCTGAGATAATCAGCGCCCACGTGCGTTTGATACTGTTGGCCTTGCGCCTGTGCAACGGGGAACTGCAGCGGGGGCAGTTGCCCTTGCCTGCGTGGCTGAGCATGGATGCGGGAACCAGCAGGGCGCAGGTATGGCAGTTAATCAGCTCGGCATCTGCCGCCGTGCCGCCCCTGCCTGCAGCATCAGTGGATGTTGCAGGCCATAACAGTGCGCGATCAAAACTGGCATAGGCCGCCGCCTCCAGCACAACCAGTGCGACAAAGGCATAAAGCGCAATGCCGGGAACGACATTGGCAATATCCAATAACTTCACTGCAGCGAGCAGCACACTGAGCAATAACACGTCCAGCATGCACCACGGTGCCACGATACGAACCAGACGGTAAACAGGAACCAAACCCGGCAAGCGAAAACCGAAACGAACTGGTAACAAAACGTACAACATGCCGAGAATACCCAGCAGTGGAAACAGCAGGCTGGTCAGCAACACGAGTAATCCCAGCTCACCCATACCCAACTGATAGAGTGACAACACACCGGAAATAAATACGGTTTCTTCGACGCGTCCGGCAATCTCCATGGAGAGAAAGGGAAATACGTTGACCAGTATCATACAGATCAGCGCCGCAAGATTCAGTGACAGCACCCGATTCAGGCCATCGGGATGGTTGCGATACAAAAGCGCACCGCAACGGCTGCACAGCGCTTTGCCGCCTGCGGGCACATCCCTGACATGGTGCAGAAGATCGCAATCGTGGCAGGCAAGCACGCCATCAAACCCGGAGCTGCTGTTTGTCATCGGAATTCTGCCATACATAGATGGGGACAGGGCAGTGCCAGAAAAGAGACTATGCTGTGTTCGTTGTTCATTTGGCCCCACCAATCATGACCCCTCGTTATAGATTTATTGCACGATTCAAAACACCATAACAAGAAAACGGGCTCAGGCCAAAAAGAATGGCTTGCCTGCCTGCAGTGTTTGCCACGACGAAAACATGGCGGTTTGACCGTGATAATACCCTGCATCGTTGAGCATGTTCCACTCAGTGGCGTGATCAATGAGAAAACGGCGTCCGGAACTTGAGATGCAAACGCCCAAATAGCCATTCATATACCCTGCTTATTTACCCGCTTGAGATGAGCATTGTGCATCTCACACGCAAAACACATTTGACCGGGAGAGCGATTGTACGGCAGGCTAGGGCTATGCCCCATTTAGTTCTGATCGACGGACCCAACTACGTATTCCGCGCTTTTCATGCTGTACGCCACAACCTCACCAATTCAAACGGTGAGCCGACCAATGCCGTATTCGGCTATGTGCAGATGCTGCGCAGCATTTTGAAAGATATCGGTCCCACGCATGTGGCCGTTGCATTCGACCCCAAGGGCGGCAACTTCCGCAACAGGATGTATGCCGAGTACAAGGCGCATCGCCCGCCGATGCCCGAAGAGCTGGTTCCGCAGTGGACATGGGTGCATGAGATTACCGATGCCTTCAGGCTCAACCGCATCTGCATTCAGGATTTTGAGGCAGACGATGTGATTGCCACGCTGGCCAAGCAGGCCGAAGCAAAGGGTTGGGATGTCACCATCGTTTCAACCGATAAAGATCTGATGCAACTGGTCAGCGACAAGGTCTGGATGCTCGATACCATGAAGCGCATCGAATACGGCGCTGAAGAGGTGAAAGAAAAATGGGGTGTAGGGCCCGACCGCATTCAGGATCTGTTGGCCCTTGCCGGAGACTCGGCCGACAACATCCCTGGCGTACCGGGCATCGGGCCAAAAACTGCCGTGCAACTGCTGGAAGCCTACGGTGATCTGGAGGGTGTGCTCACACACGCCCATGAAATCAAACAGAACAAACGCCGCGAAAACCTGATTGCGTTTGCCGAAGATGCGCGCCTCTCCTACCGGCTGGTCGCGCTCGATATGCAGACGCCGGTCGGCATTGAGCTGGATTCGCTGGCTGTCCGTGAACCCGACCGCCCCAAACTCGAAGTGCTGTTCACCCGCCTTGAGTTCCGCCGCCTGCTGGCTGAATTCAGCGATGGTGATGCAGAACCGGCAATCACAGTTACAGACAGAACCGTTGATGTAGCCACACTGCCGGAAGCCAAAAGCATTGAAATCTCCCGCACCGACACTATCGTGGATGATGAGCAGACGCTGCATCAGCTCGTGCAGGCGCTCAATGCTGCTGAACTGATTGCTATGGATACAGAGACCACATCGCTTCGTACGCACGATGCAGAGCTGGTGGGACTCTCCTTTTCGGTAAACGAAGGCGAAGCTTATTATCTGCCTGTTGGCCATCGGTCTGGCGATCTGCTGGAGGCAAAGCCGAAACAGTTGCCGCTGGCAACCGTGCTGAGCACATTAAAACCGATTTTCGAAAATCCGAACAAAGCCAAATGCGGCCACAATTTGAAATATGATGCACAGGTGTTGCGCCGGGCTGGTATTGAGCTGGCAGGCATCAAAGCCGACTCGATGCTGCTTGCCTACTGCCTGTATCCCGGCAAATACCCGCCCAAGATGGATACGGTGTCTGAAGATTATCTGGGCCATGCCTGCATATCGTACGAAGAGGTGGCCGGCAAAGGCGCTAAACAGATCGGCTTTGATTTGGTGCCGCTGGAGGCGGCCATCCCGTATGCCTGTGAAGATGCCGACATCGCCCTGCGCCTGAGCGCACTGTTGGCCGAAAAGCTCAAGGCAGAATCCCGGCTGGATCGTCACGATGAGATCGAGCTACCGCTCTCGCTAGTGCTGGCGGATATGGAGTGGCACGGCACACGCATCGACAGCAGCAAACTCGCTGAGCTTTCCACCCGTTTTGGCGAGCGTATTCAACAGTTGCAAACAGAGATTCACGCAGCCGCAGGAGAAGCGTTCAACATCCAGTCACCCAAACAGCTGGGAGAACTGCTGTTCGACAAGCTGGAAATCCCCGGCGGCAAAAAAACCAAGTCAGGGCAGTGGGCTACAGGTCAGGAGGTGTTGGAAAAACTCGCGGACGAATATGAAATTCCACGCCTGATTCTGGAAGTGCGTCAGCTCTCCAAACTCAAATCTACCTATACGGATGCATTGCCGAAACTGATCCACCGCGATACGGGCCGTGTACATACCTCATTTAATCAGGCCATCACCACCACAGGACGCCTCTCCTCCTCCGACCCCAACCTGCAAAACATCCCCATCCGCAGCACTGAGGGACGCGAGATTCGCAAAGCCTTTGTTGCCGAAGATGGCAATGTATTGATTGCCGCTGACTATTCGCAGATCGAGCTCAGGCTTATGGCCCATTTCTCTGCAGATGCTGCCCTGTGCCGCGCATTTGAAAACGGTGAAGATATTCATGCCGCCACGGCTGCTGCTGTTAACGATATTGATCTGGATGATGTGAGCGGTGAGATGCGCAGGCGCGCCAAGGTCATTAATTTTGGTATCCTCTACGGCATGAGCGCGTTTGGCCTGGCCAAACAGCTGGGCATCAGTCGGGGTGAATCGCAAGCCTTTATCGAAACCTATTTTAACCGTTATCCTACTGTTCGTGCCTTCATGGATAAAACGCTGGAGAAGGCTCGCGAGCAGGGTTATGTCGAAACACTACTTGGCCACCGCGTTTATGTGCCCGAGATCAACGGCAAAAACGGCATGCAACGCGCTTATGCCGAACGCACCGCAATCAATGCACCATTGCAGGGCTCGGCTGCCGACATCATCAAGATCGCCATGATTCACCTGCATCAGCGCCTGAAAGAGCAGGCGCCGGATGCGCACATTACCCTGCAGGTGCATGATGAGCTGATTGTGGAAGCACCGACTGCTCAGGCAGATCTGGTTACAGCAATCATGAAAGAATGCATGGAATCTGCCGTCGAATTGAGTGTACCTTTGACGGTTGATATCGGCATGGGCAATAGCTGGTTTGATGCCCATCAATTATAGGAAATAACCTATGTTGAACCTGTCGGCGTGGATCGCCACCACTCTTGCTCTGATTGTGGTCATCGTCCTGTTCAAAGCACTGCGGGGCAAACAACATAAAGCAGAACCCGTATCACATTCCACTCAGCCTATGATGCAGGCGGCCGTGCCACAGCTCAGTATCGTGGAGCAGTGCTGTCTGCAAACCCTGCAGCAGGTGGCAGGGAGCGAATATAACATTCGCAACAAAATCATGTTTGCCGAGTTTGCTGATTCAAATGCCTCAAACAAACATCAATCTGATCCACAACTGGTACTGGATTTTGTGCTGTTCAACAAAAGAAACCTCAAACCAGCCTGTGTTGTGCAGCTGCACTCACCCACCGATATTGATGACAGTCCGATAGAACAGGTTCTCGAACAGGCTGGTATATCCCTCTACCGACTAGCTCGTAAAAGCAGCTATTCTACTGCCGACATTCAGCAGCTCCTTAGTTCACACCTGGAGAGGCCCGTGCCAACACCAGATGAAATGGTCGCCACAATTTCCATGACGGCATTCCTTCAGTGTAAAAAATGCCATGCCCAGATGGAGCTGAAGCGGGCCAGTGGTGGACCACACAAAGGCATGCTTTTCTGGGTTTGCAAAGATTATCCCGAATGCTCTGGTGTCGAGCTCTATAGCGAAAACAGATGAAAGCGCAGAATATATTTTCAGGCATGCCTGCCGGGCTCTCCGGTGAGTTGATCGAAATCCTCCTGCAGAGTGGTCAGACTCGCATTGAGCGCATCTTATCCAACGGTCAGATCACACCTGAGGGTGAATGGTATGACCAGGCACAGGATGAGTGGCTTATCGTATTGCGGGGAGCCGCCAGGCTGCAGTTGCATGATCAGGAAAATGAGACTTCCCTTCATGCAGGGGATTACCTGCATATCCCTGCTCACTGCAAGCACAGAGTAAGCTGGACTGACCCAGAGCAGCAAACACTATGGCTGGCGCTGTTCTTTACACCTTGAAGTGTAAAGATGCTTCTTCTCTAACGCGGCAGAGTTGCTACGATAAGCATCTGCCATCAGTCTGATGCAACGGAGGTTTAGATGTTCAGATCCATTTTATATTTCTCATTCCTGACAGCCATCCTGTGTTCCGGACCTGCCATTTCAGCCGCACAAAGCCAGGCAGCAGTAAACCTCTTTTACGTACGTCATGCCGAATCACTCGGTAATGTGACCCACGTTCACTCCTCATACAATGACAACACACTGTCTGACAAAGGTAATCAGCAAGCCGCAGCACTGACCCGAAAACTGGATGCTTATCAATTTGACCATATTATCGTCAGTCCGAAACATCGGGCATTGAAAACCATCATGCCCTACCTCAAAAAATATGGGCTTGTGGCTGAAATATGGCCGGAGCTGGATGAATGTTGCTGGCAGAAAAGCAGGCAAAGCTCCTCAGCATCCAGACCTGGTCGCGGAGACAGAATATCGCTGGATGCGTATATGAAAGCCTATTTCATATTTCCCCATTCTGAATACGAGTACAAAACCCGCAATTATGGTGACGGCATTTTCCAGCTGCTTAAAGCCACCGATCTGATCAAACGTCGTTTTGCCGGATCCGGTGAAAACATTCTCATCGTAGGACACTACCATGCGGGATCACGCATATTTGAACTGCTGCAGGGGCTCGAACCTGTAGGCCGTTACAAATTAAAGAATGCCAGAATCAATCACCTCCAGGAAACCGGGGACGGCAACTTCAGAGTCATCAACTTTAATCAATAACCATTGGACACAGGTTGTCGAAACCGCTGCGTTGTATTAACCCCAGGTATCCCTGATCATTTATCAGGTGGTTCTATGTGCCCCTGCTCAAGCACCGGATCAACCGCTGTGGCCTTCTCTTCCTGCGGCGGTTTGCCGCCAAGGAACTGGCGCAGCTTGCTAAATATCGCTTTGATGCCACGCCATATCTTCGGCAACAACCAGATCACCAGAATGACAAACAGAATCATCAGCACAATAAACAGAATTGGATAGTTCAGCGCTGTCCACAAACCGGCAACCACTGCCACATCCTCTGCAACCGAAGCAGTCCAGTTGGTAATCGGTTCAGGCGATGTATTGATAATAGCACGCGAACCTGCCTTGGCAGCATGAGATGTGGCCGCCAGCCCGCCACCAAGAATCGCGGCTGCAAGGCCGACCACAGGATCAACTTCACCCACAGCGCCCATAGCCATCATGGCTCCGGCCGGAATACGTACAAAGGTATGCATCAGATCCCAGCCGGTATCAACGCCGGGAATCTTGTCAGCGAAAAATTCAACGCAGTACATGATACCTGCGGCAAACAAAACCAGTGGATTACTGAGTATTTCCAGCCCCGGCGGCAGATCAACATTGCCCGTAGCGCCCATCATGCCGAGCACCAGGATCGCGGCGTAAAGGTTGATGCCACTGGCCCATGCCGCACCCATGGTCAGCGCAAGTATCGATGCAATCTGATCCAGATTTTCCATAACTTACTCCTGCACAGAATTGTCTAGTAAGACATCATCCATGCATTGTTGATCGCTCGCAACCGTTAATTCTTCACAGACAGCGCAAAGATTGCGCCGCAATATAAGAATCAGGGTTTCTCGATCAGTGACGGATTCAGGTCACCCGGAACAGGCTGGCCCATCATCTCAAACAGTGTTGCTGCCAGGTGGGATAGTCCCGGAGCAGCAAGAGGCGCATCAGAATCGTCCGGCTGACGCAGCTGCCAGGAACCATCGTAGTCTGCATCAAACAGTATGCATGGAACCGGGTTGATCGAATGTTTGGTGGAAGGTTCATGTCCTGACTTGGTCGCCACCAGCATCTCTTCAGCATTGCCGTGATCCGCAGTAATCAGAGCGGCTCCGCCCGCTTTCTCAAGCGCCTCAACAATGCGCCCTACGGCTGTATCTACGGCTTCTACAGCGGCAATTGCCGACTCTATCTTGCCGCAATGACCAACCATATCAGCATTGGCAAAGTTGATCAGGCCGAAACCATATTGACCCGACTCAATCAGCTCCACAGCCTTAGCGGCAATCTCTGACGACTTCATCTGCGGCGCATCGGCAAAAGAGACACCTTTGTCGGATGGAATAAGAATATAATCTTCCATATTCTCATTCAGAGGCTTGCGATAACCGCCGTTAAAGAAAAATGTAACATGCGGGTATTTCTGAGTTTCTGTCAAGCGGAACTGTTTGATACCCAGGCCAAGAATACGCCTGCCAAACGGGTTATCCACCTTGGTCGGCCCCATCAGTTGCAGCTTGGGCAAATTGCGATCTTCATCGTAAACCATCATGCCTGCATAAGTCACATCAGGTTTATCACCACGGTCAAAACCGTCGAAATCATCCAGCTCAAAGGCCTCGGTGATTTCTACAGCGCGATCACCTCTGAAATTGACCATAACCACGGCATCGCCATCGGCCATGTTACCAACGGGCCTGTCCTGATCGTCAACAATCACAAAACCCGGCATATCCTGATCCACCAGATCAGGCTGCACGTCACGGAAATGGGTAATCGCGGCCATCATGGACGGGAACCGATTATCACACTCACCATGCACCATCAGACTCCAGCCCTGCTCAATCTTGGGCCAGTCATAATCGCGATCCATCACGATGCGTTCGCGACCGCCGCCACTGGCAAACCCATAATCAAAGCCTTCGTTGCCGTTGATAAAAGCGAAACCCTCTTCCAGTTCACAGACATATTTCTGAGCGGTCTGTATACCTACATCACGCCCATCGAGCAGAGCATGCACACGCAGCCGTTTCACGCCATGTTCAAAAGCATAATTAATCAGCGCATCAAAATGGGTCAGATGCGAATGGATGTTACCATCAGAGAGCAACCCCATCAGATGCAGCGTGGTGCCATGTGCAAGCGCCGCCATCACCTGTTGCAAGGCATCAGATTCAAAAAATGTTTTATCAGCAATGGCATTGTTAATACGCGTCGGGCCCTGATCAAGAATCTGGCCTGCGCCCATGGTCAGATGCCCAACCTCGGAGCCACCCATATCTTTGGCGGCGGACAACCCTACATAAGGCCCGTGTGTAAACAGGCGAGTATGCGGATAGTTCGACCACAAACGATCAAACACAGGTGTATTGGCCTGGGCTATTGCATCCTCAGGACCGCCAGTGCCAATGCCCCATCCATCCATCACGATAAGTAGTACAGGTTTATTCACATTATTCATCAATCGTCCTCAGCTTTCAGCGAGTTGTGGCTTGAGCAGTGCGTTCAAAGCTTCGCCATCATATATCTGTTTATCCACACGCAGGAAAATCGTATTTTCTTCTGGCACAACCTTGGCTTCAAACACCCCGACAAGCGCCAGAATACTACGTTCGAGAGCCTCTGCATCCACATCTGACTCCACATGCGCCATGATTGAGGTACGCATCACCGGCATCTGCATGCCCATAGCCACAAACAACCAGAGCAGTGCAAAGACCGCAGCACTGAAAAAGATGCCTTGCACATCAAACTGCCCATAACACCAGCCGCCTGCGGCACCACCAACAAATGCACCGAAAAATTGTGAGGTGGAATAGACCCCCATCGCAGTTCCCTTGGCATCAATGGGTGCCATGCGGGAAATTAATGACGGCAACGTTGCTTCCAGCACATTATAGGCGATAAAGAACAGCACCAGGGCAGCCACGACTGAAACCATGGAATCATGCCACAATGCGAGCAACACACACGCCAGTGCTATCAAAGCAATGGAGAGCAGAAACACCTGCTTCATTCTGCCCTTCTTCTCCGCCACAATAATCAATGGAACCATAAACAGGATAGCGACCAGCAGCACAGGCAAATAGACCCAGGGATGGTCATGAGCATCAATGGCCAGATGGTCACGCAACACAAACGGCAGCGCCACAAACAGCGACATGATAATGCCGTGCAGCAGAAAGATACCGATATCAAGTCGCAGCAGCTGGCCGTTGCGCAGGATTCTGCCGAATTCACCGGGTACCGCCTCCACATCGCGGTGCATAGTGAGATGCTCCGGATTTGGAACCAGCAGATACAATACTGCAATGCTGAGCAGTGCGAGTACGGCAGTCAGCCAGAAAATGCCATTCACCCCAATCCAGGAGCTTAATAGCGGGCCGGCAATCAGAGCCACGGTAAAGGACATGCCAATAGTCACGCCAACAGTAGCCATCGCCTTGGTACGCACTTCTTCACGGGTCAGATCAGCCAGCAATGCCATCATGGCAGCAGCAATCGCACCTGAACCCTGGAGCGCGCGACCGATGATCACCATCCATATGGTGTCAGCCATAGCTGCCACGACACTGCCAATAGCAAAGATCAGCAAACCTGCAGCAATGACAGGTTTACGACCGATGCGGTCGGAGAGCCAGCCGAACGGAATCTGCAGCATAGCCATGGTAAAACCATAGATCCCCAGCGCCAGTCCGATCAACGTAGGCGTTACACCTTCCAAACCCTCTGCATACAAAGCAAACACGGGCAGAATAAGAAACAGACCAAGCATGCGCAGGCCATAGATGCCGGCGATGGAAAAAACACTATTTTTTTCTGCACTGTTCATGACTTTATCACACCTTCAACAACAAAAAACATTTACCCGGACTCATCAACACCGTCCTGGGCTGCCAATCTGGCGGCGCATAGTAGCACCAGATGGACCTCTGCGCATGCGCAGAGCTTTATCCACAACCATTTACATAACGGGGTTATTACATCAAAGCGCTTGCCGCACCATAAACTTGGCGGCAGCTTCTATGGCAATGTTTCCGGAAGTAGTTACCCCAACCACGACTTTTGTTGTTGCAGTCCTCATTGCAACGACCGCCCAGATGATAGCCAATCGCCTGCGTTTTCCGCCAATTCTGCTCTGGTTGCTGGCTGGCATGGCGCTGGGCCCGTTTGGTCTGCATATCTTGCACGTGAAAACTATCGAACCTGCACTACATACGCTGATTGAACTGGGGCTTGCCATCATTCTGTTTGAAGGCGGCCTGAGCCTGAATCTGAAGGAGCTGAGAGCCAATGGCTGGGTCGTGGGCCGTTTGATAATCTTCGGCCCGCTCGTAACGATCCTGATTGGGGCCACTACCGCCCATATGATTGCCGATATCGACTGGCCTCTGGCGCTGCTGTTCGGAGCAATTGTGTCGGTAGGCGGGCCAACCGTGATTCTGCCGATTATCCGTCAGATGCGTCTGGGGCGTAATATCAGCCATGTCTTAACAGCTGAAGCCATGCTCATCGATGTGGTCGGGGCGATATTGGCCATTGTTTTCCTTCAGGTAGCACTCACGCCCGACATATCCGGTCTACTCATTACTCAGGACATTGTCCTGAAAATTATCTCCGGCTCCTTGTTCGGACTTGCCGGTGGATATCTGTTGGCCAAGCTGCTTTCCAGCAGCTGGTGCAAAGATGTTGAAATCCGCACCATTCTCACCCTGTCATCAGCTTGGGGTGTATTCCTGTTATCTGACACCATCAGCTCTCAGGCAGGCCTGCTCGCCGTTCTCATGATGGGTGCGACACTGCAGCGCATGGAAGTGCATGACATCCAACGCCTCAAACATTTCAAGGGCAGCCTTTCCATGCTGCTGATCTCGGTATTGTTTGTTCTGCTTGCGGCCAACATGAACCTGAATGTTCTCATTGAGTATCTCTATCCCGGATTGCTCATCTTCTCGATCCTGGCATTTTATGCTCGCCCCCTGAGCGTACTATTCGCCACCGTTGGTAGCCGCCTCTCGTTCAATGAAAGCATGTATCTGGCAGGCATGGCTCCGCGTGGTGTGGTTGCTGCAGGTATCACATCGCTGTTCGCCCTGATTCTGAAAGAAAGCGGCAATGTGCAAAGCGACATGCTGGTAGCGCTGGTGTATATTATTATTATCGTATCGGTACTCAGCTACAGCCTATTTGCCCGCCCCTTAAAAAAACTATTGGCCATTGATGGTGGTGATGATCGCTCCGTATTGATCGTCGGCGGTGGTCAGATAGGTGCTGAAGTCGGGCGTGCGCTCGGTGAAGACCGTGAAGTGCGCTTTCTTGACCTGAATTCCGAAGTTATCAGCGGCCTGAAACATTCGGGTTACGACGCCACCTGCGGCAATGCACTGGACCCACTATACTGGGAAATTGTCCATGCTGAAGAGATAGGCTGTGTTCTGGTCATGACCGGATCATCCGACCACAACCTGCTGATTGCCCGGCTTGCACACGACAACTATCACACCCCTGAAATTTATGTGGCCATGCAGGACGATGATTTCAAAAAGCATGCCAGCGTGATTCATCAGTTGCAGACGCGCCGACTGTTCGCCAAACCCTACAATTTCACCTACTGGAATGATCAGGCTCATCGCAAGCGCCTGATCTTTGAATCACGCATAATCGAGCATAATTCGCCACTCATTGGCCAGCGCATGGCCGATACACGCATCCCACATGGCATTCAGCCGATCACGATTATTCGTGATGGTTTGACTCTGATTCCATATGATAATGTGATATTCAAGGCCGGTGATGAAATCAAGATGCTGATGCGGCCAGAGCGCATTCAAGACGAACAGCCTCTGATCCTGCCTGCATCTTCGGAAAAAAAGATTTCCAGCTGAGCACCGGAATCGTGCAACCAAGAACCCGATTCGCCCCCAGTCCTACCGGCTTGTTGCATGTCGGGAACGCCTATTCAGCCCTGGCATGCCAGGGCTGGGCAGAGGCCAATCAGGGTGAACTGCTGCTGCGCATTGAGGACATCGATTTCACACGCTGCAGGCCTGAGTTCATCGCCAATATTTATGAAGATCTGAACTGGCTGGGGCTGAACTGGCAAAAGCCTGTACGCCTGCAAAGCGAACATTTTGATGACTACCGTAGAGCCATTCACCATTTACGCAAACGTGGTGTTATTTATCCCTGTTTCTGCACCCGCAAGAGTATCCAGCAGGAGGTGGAAAGCATGGGGCTTGCACCACATGCGGAAGATACTGCTGTGTTGTACCCTGGCATCTGCCGAGCCAGAAACCTTGTCGAACAGGAACTGCGCATGGAGCAGGGCCCGTTTGCATGGCGGCTCGACATTGAAAAGGCCATGTCCATAGCCCGGCAACCACTGCAGTGGCACGATGACAAAGGCAACACACACCGGGCGAAAATCGATCACGATGTGGTTATCGGGCGCAAGGACATTTCATTTAGTTATCATCTTTCCGTAGTTGTTGATGATGCCATACAGGGCATCACGCATATCGTTCGCGGAGAGGATCTGGAAGCAAGCACAGGCGTCCAGCGACTGCTGCAAAATCTGCTTGATCTGCCCGAGCCGACCTATTGCCATCATGGATTGCTTCATACACCTAACGGGGAAAGGCTTGCCAAACGCCACAGCTCAACCACACTTCGCAGCTTAAGAGCCATGGGTGTTAAGCCTGAAAAGCTTAGGCAGTTGCTGATTGAGAACACAGATATGATCTGGCCTTTTGGCCCTGAAGATCATGATCCAATCATCCGAAAGCTGGCATGACTAAGGCTCCATTAATATTATTCAGGTGGTTGATGTGACAGCAATTCTCGATTTGATCGGCAACACTCCTCTGGTACAGATCCAAAATATGACCAGCCATCTGCCTGACAATATCCGAATCCACGCAAAGCTGGAGCGCTTTAATCCCGGCGGTTCGGTCAAGGATCGCCCTGCGCTGTGGATGATTCGTGATGGTCTCAAACAAGGCCTGTTGAGCAAAGATAAAATCATTCTCGATTCAACCTCTGGTAACACCGGCATCGCATTGGCCATGATCGGCGCAAGCATGGGCTTTCGTGTACGCCTGGTCATGCCGGGCAATGTCTCGGATGAGCGCAAGCGCATCTGTCGCGCCTTTGGCGCCGAATTGATATTCTCCGATCCTCTGGAAGGCTCCGATGGCGCGATTGTGGATGCACGCAAGATTTACGAGGATAACCCTGATATCTATTTCAAGCCGGACCAGTACAACAACCCTGCCAACCCGCGTGCGCATGAGGAATCAACGGGACCAGAAATCTGGCGCGACACAGATGGCAACGTCACCCATTTCATTGCCTCTTTGGGCACGTCCGGCACGCTGGTTGGCACCGGCCGCTACCTGAAGCGCATGAACAGAAAGATTCAGATCATTGCTGCCGAACCCGATTCCCCATTCCACGGCATTGAGGGCTTGAAACATATCGAATCAAGCATCGTACCCGGCGTTTATGACGCCACGGTCCACGATGAGAAGATCGGTATCGATACCGACGTGGCCTACACCTTCACCCAGCGTCTGGCTTCCGAAGAGGGTATCCTCTGCGGCCAGTCGTGTGGCTGCGCTCTGGCCACAGCCATGAAAGTGGCAGAACGGCTGGCTGATGAAGGAAAATCTGCTGAAATCGTAGCCATTTTCCCGGATGGCGGTGAGAAATACCTCTCCACCCCTGTCTTCGCCGGAAGTGATCGAGTAAGCTACGCCGAAGGCATTTAACGACGTTAATCCTGCTCCAGACACGGGCAGCCTCAAACAGGAGATATCATGGATCAGCAGGATGAAATCAAAAAAACCAAATATCAGAACGGCATCTTCATTGCGTTGATGGCCCTCATGGCCGTGACCCTGCTGGTCACATTCTTCCTCGGCTAAGACCAATATTAAAAGGTTGCATCAAC
Organism: Mariprofundus sp.; assembly: GCA_021772835.1. Taxonomy (GTDB): domain Bacteria; phylum Pseudomonadota; class Zetaproteobacteria; order Mariprofundales; family Mariprofundaceae; genus Mariprofundus. The sequence continues at coordinate 45,541 of JAJFLE010000079.1, read as the reverse complement.
AGCCTTTTTCAACAATATGTATTGCGTCCCCGGAATTACAATCTTGAGAGACATTTAGTCTAAGGTTTCGAATTCAATCTCTTCTGGAAGAATATCCATTAATTCTTGATTGAGCTCAGCTGCCAGTTTTTCCGCAGGTATTGAATCTTCCTGCACATATTGTACAACGGACAAATTAAGAGTGCTCTTTAGCCACCGACCTGACAACGATAGCAATACTCTTGTTGATTTACTGTATTCATATGGCCCAAGCACAGATCCTATCAAATATTCTCTGCATGTATACTGATCTACACCTGATCTACAGACGCGGTAATTATAACCTCTATCTTCAAGGCTTGTTGCGATGACTTGGTATAAATTGTTTAGTGCGACATTCTCCCCAGTTTCCATCACAAAGTCTGATAACTTAGTAACGGGGCCACCTGCACTGTATCCATGCATGCGGACATGCCATTTGAAATATGGATCCTCAGTCCATGTATCTATAACCGGGGCCTCCATAATCTCAATATTTCCTTCAGATTCAAGTTGAGAAAGAACTTCTCCTCTAATTTTATTGATGACATCGGTTTCTTCTTGAAGACCAGAAACGCGCAAATATAATTTCTGGGTGTCATTGTCATAATTTGCATACACAGAAACACTGGCACTCTTAGTTACATACCTCCGACTTGTCTTGCTTGGATCATGTTTGTTTTGCCAGCCTTTTTCTTCTGCAAAATCATCTAATTTTTTTAGCAATGATATATCATTCTGTTTAATTTCTATTGCAGGTTTGATGACTTCAATAGGTGTATTATACATGGCACGTGACGTTCCCATGATTGCAAAGGCAGAAACTAAAATAACAGGTAGAAGCAAAATCTTCTTGATTGATACAGGCGTACTGCTCTTCGCATAAGAGATAGCCATAGGGATTACCGACAATGCCAATAAATCGGTGTAATCAACTACACGGGAAATATTAGGAAAGTAAGTATTCCATAAATCTATCACAGGACTTGAATATGAGGACTTCCACAACGTAAAACCTATTGCAGTAATCCACCCGATAAGCTTAGGTGAAACTGATGTTGTTCCCACCAAAAAAAGAATAAGCACGAATATGCCTGAAAAATCTGACAGCTTTCCAGTGATCCAGCTTGGAAAGCCTGCTTTCAATACATAGTCATTAAGAAGTAGAATAAATAAAGAAATAAGAAACCACGGTGAGAGTAAAATGTGAATTTTCCTATCCTTTGACATCGCTCCTTCCATGTTACTCCCCTCTATCTGAGCTCAAATTATGGTAACAATAATTGGTTTCAAATGTCCGTTTTGGGTCCAGAGTGTGTGAAAACACAGGTCTGGGGTTAAGGTTCATATCAACCGAACAAAAAAATACGGTGAAAATACGGTGACAGTTTACTAAATACACTTAACTATTACCCATAGTCTTTCCTTTTAGACCCTAAGTTCCAGGGGCACAATGCACAACTATTTGCTCAATCACTGACTGCCCGGGTTTGTCCGTGAGTCGCCTGTCGTGATCGGCAGAAGTCGGTCAAACTCGAACTAAAAGAAATATAAAACATCCGGATTTGGCAGAAAATTGGAACTCAAAAAAAAAACGGGCCGCGAAAGCGGCCCGTAGTTTTTCCCCTTCCCGGGAAACCTAGCCGGAGATGGCCTGCGCAACTTCCGCGATGGAAAGCTCATGTTGGTTACCTGTCGCCATATCCTTGAGTGTAACAAGACCGGTTTTCATTTCATTTTCACCGATCACCACAACACAGCGTGCGGCCTCACGATCAGCCACCTTGAATTGGCGTTTGGGGTTGCCACCACCGCAATGCACCACACTTAAGCCTTCGCTGCGCAGCAGTGCAGCCTGCTTCAGGGAATAGGTAAGTACAGCCTCGCCAAGAGCCACGACAGCCACATCAACACCAGCAGCTTCAGTTTCACCGAGCAACATCGACAACCGCTCAAGGCCTGCGGCAAATCCAATCGCCTGCGTTGCAGGGCCCCCCAGCTCTTCGACCAGTCCGTCGTAGCGACCACCTGCCAGTACAGTGCCCTGTGCTCCCAGCTGATCGGTTACAATCTCGAAGGCAGTTCGGTTGTAATAGTCGAGTCCGCGCACGATGCGCGCATTGATGCGATACGGAATAGCCAATGCATCCAGCCCCTGCTTCACACCAGAAAAATGATCTTCACAACCTTCACAGAGATGATCCACCATCTCCGGTGCATCTCCCAACTGGGCCTGACACGAAGCTACCTTGCAATCGAGCACACGCATGGGGTTCTTTTCAATGCGCTCGTTACAGGTTTCACATAACTTATCCGCACGTGCATTCAGATAATCCACCAGTTTGTCCCGGTAACCGGGACGGCAAAGCGAACAGCCCAGGGAATTCACTTCAATCGTCAGCCCCGAAATGCCCAGTTCGCATAAAAACGCATGCGCCATAGCCAGCATCTCGGCATCTTCAAGCGGACCGGCAGCACCAAACATCTCCACACCAATCTGCTGGAACTGGCGCAAGCGACCTTTCTGCGGACGTTCGCGGCGGAACATCGGACCGATATAAAACCAGCGCTGCGTGCCCGATCGGGTCAACCCACCCTGCAGATAAGCGCGCACTGAACCCGCCGTGCCTTCCGGCCTTAAACAGATATTATCTTTACCCTGATCGGTGAAGCTGTACATCTCTTTGGAAACAATATCGGTAGCTTCTCCGATTGAGCGCACAAACAGCTCGGTCGGCTCCAGGATTGGCAGTCTCACTTCTGAAAAGGCATAGGTAGCAAACACCTTGCGTGCAGCAGTTTCAACCCGCTGCCAAACTCTAACCTCTGCCGGCAATCCATCATGGATACCGCGTATACTCTGCAGACTTTTTCCTGCCATGATTTATTCCTTCTCCTGCTTTGCGCGAATAACCGCCGCGCGCTGTTCAATCTCTTCGACCAGCTGATCGAGCATCACAGCCTGCTTCAGTTTCTCAGCCTTCTCGCCATCACGATAGAGCATATGCACAGGATAACCGCCGGTAATACCAATATCGGCTTCGCGGGCTTCACCCGGCCCGTTCACGACACAACCAATCACTGCCACATCAATATTCTCGTGAATATGGGCAACGCGCTGTTCCAGTTGCTGCACCATATCAATGACATTGAATTTCTGACGGGCACAGCTCGGGCATGCAATCAGATTTACGCCTCTGTGACGCAGACCCAGTGATTTGAGAATTTCAAAACCAACACGAATCTCTTCTACAGGTTCAGCCGCCAGCGACACACGAATCGTATCACCAATACCATCGGCCAATAACAGCCCCAGCCCAACCGATGACTTCACAGTGCCGCCAAACAAACTGCCTGATTCGGTAATGCCCATATGCAGCGGATAATCCACAAGCCCTGCAAGTTTACGGTATGCCACCACAGTCATCGGAATATTACTCGCCTTCAGGGATACCTTGATATCCTGAAAGTCCATATCTTCAAGGATACGGATATGACTTAATGCCGACTCCACCATGGCATCCGCGCACGGTTCTCCATATTTTTCATTCAGCTCTTTTTCCAATGAACCTGCATTGACACCGATACGAATAGAAACGCCGCGTTCAGCTGCCGCTTTCACCACCCGCTCGACACGATCACGCGAACCGATATTGCCCGGATTCAAACGCAGGCCATGCACACCGGCATCCAGCGAGGCTAAAGCCATTTTGTAGCTGAAATGTATATCTGCAATCAGCGGCACATCTGTCTGAGCGAGAATTTCAGGCATGGCTGCAGCCGATTCAGGATCGGGAACCGACACACGCACAATATCTGCACCTGCATCTTGCAAGGCCTGGATCTGGGCCACTGTCGCATCGATATCGGTGGTAAGCGTATTGGTCATGGACTGCACGGCAATCGGAGCATCACCACCGATTGCGACATCTCCGACAAATACCTGTCGCGTTTTTCGACGTGGCATAACAATCTGATCCTGCATATTATTCCTCTTCCGGTATCGGGTCGTTGTCTTTCTGAGTGCGCAATAGATTCAAACGCTCTTTCAGCTGTTTAGCGCGATTCAAAGCTTCAACATATTCTGTCTTTTCCGGTGTAAGTGCGACCGACTCACTCCAATACTGGATAGCCGTGTCCAGATGTTCCTCACGAAAAGCCTTACTACCCTTGGCAAACAGTGCATCGGATCTGACATCCAGTCTTTTCTGAATCTGAGCCAGAATTTTATCTACACCTTTGCCACCATTACGCCGATAGATCTGGGCAAGGTATTTGGCGGCAGGTAAATCATCTTTTTTCATTGCAGTCATCACCTGCTTGATCGTCACCTCTTTCGGTGCCGTCATGCGTTTTGCAGCTCTTACTATTTTTGCGGTTCTTGCTGTTTTTGCAGTTGTTGTTGAAGCGGTCTGCAAGGGTGGCACGATTAACCAAGCGGGCATTTCCTGTTGAATGACCTCCAGCTGTTTGGCCCCCTGGCTTGAGTCCGGCTGCAGACGCAGATGAGACTCGATCTCAACATAAGCTGGCCCATACTGCTTGGCGCGCAAATAACGTTTGGATTCCTTGTATGCGATAGCGGCCCTGTCATCGAGGGCCTCATTATATAGCGCCTGCTGGCGTACATAGACCTCATCCTTCGGGCTTATACCACTCACCGGCACATACGAATGTGCATAACTCAACAGGTTATGGTCTTCCTTACGGCGCTGTTCAATGAGCTTTTCCAGGCGAAACTGACGCATATTCTGCTCCATCTCAGTGCGCTTTTTCTCCATCTTATCCGGCTTGATCGTAACCGCTTTGGCTTGTTCATAGGCCAGTATTGCATCCGACCATCGCTTGTTTTTCTCATAATCTTTTGCCAGACGAAGATAATGTACAAAAATACGTCGGCGAGCAGGCTCAATTTTCTCATCCAGGAGCTTATGTGCACGTTCATAATCATCGTGTGATTTAGCCAACGCCAATACCCTTGTCCGAGCCTGCATAATGCGCCCGTTTTCAAGGTCATATTTCGCCATAGCATAGGTATTACCCCCACGCGCAATCAGGCTCCCAACGTCCATTTTGCTGCCTGTGCCTACGCTACACGCAGCCAGCAAGAACACTGAAACAAATATGGTCATCACATGACGTAATTTCAACTCAAGCATCTCCTGCGATCTGACGCACATCGGTAGGCAGATCAAGATTAAAGGCAAACTCAACCACATGTTCAATATTTCTGCGAACATGTTTACTGGAAACCTCAACAGTACCAACTTCCACCTGCTGGCTCACGCCCTTCATTTCAGACTGACCTATAGCATGAAACACGAAGCCATCACCCAGTTTATTGAACGTCTCACGGGACATCACAACATCGCCGCCTTCACCCAGACCACCCATGCGTGAAGCAACATTCACAGCATCACCAATGACCGTATATTCCATGCGTTTAGCCGCGCCTATATTACCGGCAATGGCCTGCCCGCAGTTCAGCCCGATTCTGAATGAAATAGCTTGGCCATCTTCTCGTATAAAACCCAGTTTTTCACAGGCCTGAGCAATAGCCAGACCCGCTTTGGCGGCATGCCGAACATGATCCTCATCGCCGACCGGGTGATTGAATACTGCCATCACGGCATCGCCAATATATTTATCCACATGGCCACCATAATAGGCAATCACACGGTGAAACACCTCGAAATGGCTATTTAACACAGCCACGACGGCTTCTGTCTCCGTAGACTCGGAAAAAGAGGTGAACTGCACCATGTCAGCAAACAATACACTCACTTCCTGCCTGTGGTTTTCAACCTTTACGTCACCACTCTCAAATACATCCGAGACCAGCTTCGGGTTCAGGTAACGACCAAACACATCACGCAATTCCTGTTTATGCGCCAACTCCCTGACCATCACATTGAACTGGGAGATGGCATCGGAAATCTCATCATTGCCGCGCACCGGCAACTGTACGTGAAAGTCACCTTTGGCCACATGACGTGCACCATCAGCCAACATTTCCAATCGTTGGCTCATACGTCCTGCCACCCAATACACCATCACTGTCGATAACAGCACCACAATCAGAGCCGCTGACAAAATCTTTTTCACCAACTGGCCAGCAATTTTCTCCCAGGCCTGCTCCGAAAAACGCACACCAATCGTACCCATCGAGGTTTGTGCATAAATAACGGTCTTGGAATACCACAGTTGTTTCAGCGGCAGTCGTTTGACGTCCTTGCTGGCTGTAAGCATGGGTGCCATCTTGCTTTCATCGGCCACATCTTCATAGACCTTGGTTCTACCGTCCGAATATTTCAACAGCACCCCCATCACAGAAGGCACCTTTTCTAAAAAACTCTGAACAACCAAATCGGTTTCCGTGCTGCTGCCGGACAACATGGGCAGTTTCAACTCATCAGTGAGCCTATCCACCTGCAACTCTGCCTGTGCGGCCTGACTTTCCAGCCAGGCGCTTCTTTCAATATCAAGAATAATAAAAAACAGCACGCCTATTGCTGCCGTCACAGTAATGCCTACCAGCATAATCCAACGCCAGCGAATAGGGAAACGGGGGGCAAACTTTTTCTCGTGTTGCCCCATCGTATTACTCTCTAACGATTGAATGTCTTCAGGTTCTGTATTGATATCATGCACAGCTACACTCTATCCAAACCGCCTGTTCGGGCAATCATGGGATTGCTCATCATTGAGGACACTATGGCAGTGCTATTAAGACTGGACGCCGATGAACGATTCAGAGGGGGCACCGGCTGCACAGACCCTGTTACGCCCCTGCTCTTTAGCAAGGTACATGCGCACATCGGCCATATGCAGCAACTGATCAACAACCACTTTGACATCAGCGCCTTTTTTCATCACATCAAGCGATGCAACTCCGGCAGAGAAACTGACAGACACCGGCACTCCGCTGGCAAGAACCAGTGGAGCCGCAGTGAGGTGCCCCAGCCATTGCTCAGTCGCCTGTTGCGCACCTTTGATATCAGTATGAGGCAACAGAACGATAAACTCTTCACCACCCCAGCGACCGGGCACATCGGACTCTCGCATGCCGCCACGCAATACGCGCGCCATATGTGAAAGCACCTTGTCTCCTGCTGCATGCCCGTGTTTATCGTTAACATTTTTAAAGTGATCCAGATCAAGCATCACAACCGTGAACGGATGCCTGTAACGTAGCGCCTGCGACACGCCCTGATTGAGCTGTTCCATCATATATCTGCGATTACGCAAGCCGGTCAGCGGATCATGGCTGGCCTGAAATTTCAGCTCTTCCTTGGCTTTTTTCAGGTTATTAATCATCTTAAGTATCAGGTTTGCTTCCATGCCGCCGATCACGCCTCCACTACCTAGCGCTTCAGCAACGACAGCTTCAACCATCTCGTTGCCAGTCATATTGAACGCCACACAGGGTGCACATTTTTTCAGTGCCTGTTCAACATCGGCATAGACAACCACGCCATGCTCTTCAGCCAGCTTCAAGCCGGGCGCAGATGGATCCCGATCTACAACAGCCAACACAGTCACTAGGTCTTCTTCGAGCAACATTTCCAGAACTGCAGTGCCACCCTGTCCCGCGCCAAGTATGACTGCCCGATGAGGATCTTCTCGTAATGTTGCCATTGATTCACCCCACCCATTGGAATTAACATGATTTACATAGCAAACTTCGTACCATTGTCAGACACTGTTGCCAAACACACTCTGAAATAGTCAGAGTGTGCCCGCAGACCACGGACGCGCCCTGATGAACTGCAGGATGCAATTCATCAGCATCTCTCTAATATGCGCACCCTCGGAGAAAAGCATGCCATTATCCAACAAGCAGATCAAAGCCCTGAAGACCAAAGCCCACCATCTCAATCCGGTTGTCAGAATTGGGCAAAAAGGCATTACTGAAAATGTCATCATGGAAATCAACAATGCACTGGATATTCATGAGTTGATCAAAATCCATATCGCAAATGATGATCGTGAGGCGCGCAATCACTCGGTCGGCAGCCTTGCCACACAATGCAAAGCCGAACTGGTCACCAAGATTGGCAAAACATGTGTTCTTTACCGGCAAAAACCAGCCGATTCGTGAATACATCGGAAAAAATACAGCAACTACTTGAAGCAGAGTTCAATCCTGAATCGCTCAATGTTACCGATGAATCATGGAAACATGCAGGCCATGCCGGTGTACAGGAATCGGGTGGTGGACATTTTGTTGTTGAGATTAAATCTCACCATTTCAACAACTTAAGTCGCATGCAATGCCACCGCTTAATATACAACTGCTTGCAATCGCTATTCCCAACACATATTCATGCATTAAGCATTCAGGCTGAAGCGACTACAGCAGCATAAGCTAACCCCATAACTTAAGAGCCTCTGGCCCGTTTCTTGCGAGTTTCTTTTTCAAAGACGGCGAATCAACAAAACACAAGAATAACAGAGGCCAGCTTATGAAGGTGAACAACAATCTTCCGGTAACCGGACAGACAGCCCAAAAGACAAAACAAACTCGCTCAAACGGCGTTTTCAAAAACATGCTTGATTCTGAAATGACAGCGGTTCAGCAGGTTAATAACCAGCCACAGCAGGATACACAACACCATGGAGAGCAAACATGGCAGACCCTGCAAGAGAGCATTTCCCTGTTGGATCAGGCCATGCAGTGCCTGGAATCCGGAGACATGCCTACTACGAAAATTATCGACAATATCGACCTCCTGCGCTCACAACTTCGCCAGCAACTTGCTTCCAACACCGGCTCCAGCGAACTCAGGGATGCAGACACACTGCTTGCAGTAGAGGCCGAACGCATGCGCTCGCTGCAATCATAATCCGGCAACTTGCATGAGTCAGATGGAATCCCTTAATCAGCTGCTCGACGACATGGATACGATCCGGCCAATCGTGATTGCCGCCATGCCCGATGACCTTGAACTACGTTCAACAACACGACGCATGATTTCTGCGCTTGAACAGATCAGACAATCACCCGGGATCCCCAATGATACGTACATCTGGGTCAGCAAGCTGTTTGCGAAATTCCTTGATGCTGAACATGGCGCGCTGCTACGCCCCACTCACAGTGGAACCATCCCAGCCGAGAGCAGGGCTATGCTTGAGCTATACATTGAGCAAAAAAAGAACCTACTGATGGAGGCTCAACAGGATATCCCTGCCACCCACAGCATTCTGGATAGAAGCAGCAACCTGATTGGCACGCGCGCCAGGAAAAATGATTCCCTACAAAAACGTGCCAGACACCTGGAAACCCTGATTCAGGAACACCTGAAACAGGATGCAGCCCTTCGATCAGAGCTACAGCAACTGATGGATGCATTCAGCCCCTCGTTTGACGCCATCGTCAAGGTTCTGGAAGACGCTGGAGAAGAGTCCCCTGAACTCAAACAGGCCAAGCTATTACTGGAACAGGACTTACCCGACGATATTGGCCAAGCCAGAGAGATACTGCAAACTGCTCGTGAAGGCATACTTAAAGCCGGCAATAAGCTCACGACAGCCAGCGCAAAACTGCACACAACACTGCAAAACAACATGGCACAGCTTTCAAATCTGTCGCAACAGCTTGAACAAGCCGAATCAGAAGCACGCAACGATCCACTTACAGGACTGGCAAATCGCAGGCGACTGGCAGAGTTCTTAAAAACGCTTGGACAGGCCAGTTTTTGTTTTCTGATTGTTGATATTGACCACTTCAAAAACATTAACGACACCTATGGTCATGATGTCGGTGATGAAATTCTGCAAGAGGTCGGCACCATCCTCTCCGACTGCACCCGCAAAACCGATCTGGCAGCCCGCGTAGGTGGTGAAGAATTTTGTGTTGTGTTCCCGGAAACCGATCAGACCACCAGCACTAAACTTGCAGAAGCACTGCGCCAATCCATTGAAATGAAACCGTTCAGAACTTCCGCTGGCATCGTCGAGATTACCGTCAGCATCGGCATTGCTGAGCATAGACCCGGAAAGGAACACGCCCTGGCTTTCAAAGCTGCTGATGAAGCACTGTATCAGTCAAAAAAGAACGGGCGCAATCAAGTGACCTGCGCCCAATCTTAAATATTTGTGCGTCCGGACATTACCCTCAACATCCTATAGTGAAGATATTTGTGTGTTTCAGCACCAATCTATAAATCATTAAGCTCTGAATCGAGCTCCGCATTCCTGCTGCTGGCTCGAATCGTTTCGCGGTGACGACGATACACATATTTTGCCACCGTATCTTCCTCTTCATCACAACGATAATAGAATTGCGCGCCAATTCGCATGCGGCCATCTCCAGCAGGATCTACTCGCCTGATCACTGCCAACAGCTCGAGTGTCGAGGGAGGAAACGATGGCAACATGAGCGTGACTTTGCTTAAATCGCCTGCCGAATAATCATTCTCCGAAACAAAGCTCACGCCTGTCACACTGAGATTCACAGCCTTTTCCTGCATGTCGCTGTGACTGGCCTCATTGAGTATATTCACACCGATCAGATAATTTAATTTGGCATCAAGCGCCTCCAGTGCCCCTGAGACTTCAGGCTTCACATCGTCACGATCACCGGAAAAAATATCCCTGCCTACCATATTCTGAAGCATGCTGTTCTGTCTTGATTTGATGCCAACCTTGCTTTTATTAATATCAAACATTTCCCGCGTCAACTTTTCGTCGCAAATAGGGATAATGTCGTCAACGCGAAAATCCTGGCGTCCATGTTCCTCTGTAGCTCTAACCATACGTTCGTACCTCAGTCTTTACTGTTATCAAGGCTGATATTGGCATTACTCCATCCAGCGTTTGCTGTTCCTCAGCCTGAGTCTGCACCACGCCACGTTCTATCGCGGCAATAGCTACTTCTACAACCCTGGGATCAAATTGTGTGCCAGAACCGGCTTTCAACTGTTCCAGACAAAATGACAGGGGCCTTGCCATACGATATACGCGGTGCGTGGTCATTGCATCAATGGCATCGGCCACACAGACAATGCGCGCATCCAGTGGAATATCTTCTCCAGCCAATCGATCCGGATAGCCCAACCCATCATACCGTTCATGGTGATGACGAAGCATCAATCGCTCTCTCACCATGGTATCCATGTTCTTAAGAATGTTATCACCGATGGCGGGATGCGCCTTCATGATGGCAAATTCATTTTCCGTATAACGCCCGGGTTTAAGCAGTACAGCATCAGGAATGCCGCACTTGCCAATATCGTGCAGCAAGCCGCCGGTTCGAATCAGATCGACATGGTCCTGATCCAGGCCTAGATCCTCAGCAAAAATAGCTGACAAAGCGCCAACTCTGCCCGAGTGATCCCTTGTATAACGATCTCGCGCTTCTAAAGAACGCACCAGCGCAATCAATGTTTCACGCATATTATCTGCCAGCGCTGCATGCACGGCCCGATTATCAAGCAACGTATCAAGCTCTTTCACCAACAGGCCAAGTATTTGCCTGGTTTCACCCTTTAAGGCTTCACCGGATGCAGGTTCAAGCAGACAGAGCACCCCCATAGCTACACCCTGAAGGCGCACTGGAATAGCAATGTGATGCGGCTCATTTAAGCCCGGCCAGCATATACCCTTGGGTTCAAGCCGAGAGGACTGAATCAGCTCTTCTTCGCCTGCAATAAGTGGATGAAAATGTGTTGCATCCAAGCTGCACGATGCATCAACTTCACCCATACCCTGATTGGCAACCAGAACCAGCTTATGCTGATTACGCTCGAAAAAGGCCAGAAAACCACCCCTGGCATGCACAACCTCTACCGCCAGATTCAGCGCACTCGCACAAACCGAAGAGACATCATGGTGCGATGGGATTTCATCAAACATGCGGTAGACCAGCCCCATCCTGCGATCCATTTCAAACATTTCCGGCAGCAGGCGATCTGCAGAGCGTATTGGACGCTTTGGCTTCTCTGAAGGCTTAACGGCTTCAGGATGTTTGCTGAGCATTTTTTCCAGGCATTCAAGCAGAACATCCGGCGCAAAAGGCTTGGCCAGAACGTGCTCAATACCCAGTTGCAAGGCCTGCGCCATTCTAGCTGAGGTTAAAAAACCACTCATGAGAATGGTCGGCGGTATACTCACACCTTCTTCCTTCAGGTTTGCGATCAGCTCAAGCACATTACCATCGCCAAGACTCATATCGGTAATCAAGCCGCTCCACTCATCAGAAACAAGCACTGTCCGAGCTTCTCCCAGGCTGCCAACCTGAGTGACCTGGACACTTTCACTTAATTCACCTGCAATCTCAGCAACAACTTCGCGAACAGCAGGCTGGTCTTCGACTATCAGTAACTTAAGCATTAATAATCACCGCCGCCAACGCTTTGACCATATGCCTTGACTGCCGCCGCTCCCGACTTCTGAATCGCTTCGCCAACAAACTGTGCTCCTCCTGTGATCTCATTCCACTTGCGAAGCAACTGTTGGTAGCGGATAGCATTATCCACCCTGACGCGAATCTCAGGCAGCTGGAAAGGTTTGCTGACAAAATCATATGCGCCCTGTTCCACTGCATGCAGGGCATTTTCAATGCCTGAGTAACCGGTCATCAGAATAATTAACGTATCGCCCGGAGTCTCATGGACATATCGAAGTAGCGACAAGCCATCTGCTCCGGGCATAACGATATCACTTAATACCAAGTCAAAATGTTCCTGCTTCAGCGTTTCAAGCGCGGTGTCTCCACGACTGCACACGACAACATCGTATTCAGCTTCAAGTAAATATTCCTCTAATAGTGAGGCCAAAGCTTCGTCGTCTTCGGCCAACAACAACCTGGGTCGATTCACTACTAACCTCCAAATCTGTCATTCGATCTATAAAGGTTAAGCAAGTGTGATTCCAACGCCTTCTCACCAGGTTTTTGATGTGGATGTGACTGTCCCTCAACAACAAGTGAAGACATGCTCTCCTGTGCATCAGATGAAATACTGACACGGTCATTGGCAGGCTGTGAGAAAGCCCCCTGACCATTTGATATAGAAGGAGTTTTGGCATTCTGTTGAAGTAGCCGATGAATCAAACCATCCACCGGTTGAACACTGATCGCCATGTCAATTGCCTCCATTAGCCGCCGAGCTACGCAGCATGAAGTGATTTCATACTAATAAAGCTTATCGGTCAAAAACAGGACAACTTTAGTCATTTCCGCGTCAAAATCTTTCCACTCACATGCTGTTCAGAATATTCTTTTTCAAACCAGACGGTTACACCAAAAAAATCTCGAGGCTTCAAACATAACTTGACCCACTATAAACATTTAGCCGCAGACCCTCCTTTTCGTATCCCAAGAATGATTGGCTTGCATTTCCTGGCACAGGCGTCATTATTTTGACTTGAGATTGCTCCAAGCGCGTTGGGAAGGGAGAAATACACAGTGAAACAGTCTGCATTCATACTGCTTGTTGAAGACAATGACGACTTCCGTCTGATCCTGCAGGAGTCTTTAGAGGCGGCCGGATACCATGTGACAAGCGCCGCCAATGCCACCCGCGCACGTGAAGCAATGCTGCATGGGAAATTTGATCTGACCATACTTGATGTGCGCCTTCCAGATGGCAACGGCATCGAATTGATGCGCGAATTCCGCCAAAGTGACCCTGACATGGGCATTATAATCATGACTGGCTATGCAGAAGTGGATACGGCTGTAGATGCCGTTCGACTCGGTGCCAATGATTTCCTGAAAAAACCGTTTGATATTGACGAAATGCTGGTTCGCATCTCCGAGCTGATGAAGACGCGGCAGCTCAAAAAAGACAATCAATCCCTGCGCGAGCAAATTCGCAGCAAAGACAGCGCAGTCGGATTGATCGGCCAGTGCGATTCCATTCGCAAACTACAAGAGACCATACAGCTACTTGCCAACTCCGACAGTACCGTGCTTATCTCCGGCGAGTCCGGTTGCGGAAAAGAAGTTCTAGCCAAATCCCTGCATAAGTCGGGCACGCGCTCGGGCAAACCGATGGTTTCCATCAACTGCGGCGCCATCCCGGAAGAACTCCTTGAATCGGAGCTCTTTGGTCATGTGAAAGGAGCTTTTACCGGCGCCATCCGCGCTCGCCCGGGCCGCTTTGAGATCGCCAATGGCGGCACAATTTTTCTCGATGAAATCGGTGACATGAGCCCCAAGCTACAGGTGAAGCTGTTGCGAGTTCTGCAGGAGCGTTGTTTTGAACCTGTCGGGAGCCAACAAAGCATTCAGGTTGATGTGCGAGTCATCGCTGCCACGCATCGTGATCTTGAAGAGGAGATTCAGGCAGGTCGCTTTCGTGAGGATCTTTATTATCGCCTGAATGTCATCCCACTGCGACTGGCCCCACTAAAAGAGCGCGGCGACGATGTTCTGCTACTGGCCGAGCATTTCATCAGCCGTTTTAACGAAGAGAAAGGGGCTAAAATCACAAACTTCAGTGAAGAGGCCAGGCGCGCCATTCTAAGTTATGCCTGGCCCGGCAATGTTCGTGAACTGCAGAACCTGATTGAACGTGTCACCACACTGAAACGTGAAGGTGAAGTCGAGATTGAAGATCTGCCATCTCGCATGATCAGCGACAAGGAGCGTGTCCTGCAAAGCTTCCAGATGGATGTGCAATCAGCAGACAGCATTGATCTGAAAGCAACTGTAGATGAATTTGAAAGCCACCTCATCCTTTCAGCACTGAAGCGCTTTGACTGGAACAAAAACCGTGCAGCCATTTTTTTGGCGATGAACCGAACAACCTTGGTGGAAAAAATCAAAAAGAAGGGCCTGCAGCCTTCAGAAGTCGCCTAAACTCATCACCCCTTCCATTCTGGCTCTGCCACAACACAAACACATTCCATAATAAGGCTGTTTTTTGACAGTCACTCCCGGTTCAAACATTGACATGCCTCGTATAAACAACCGATAACAAAGGAATAGCCCTGCGCTATACCTTGCTTGCGCAAAGTGCCCAATCGCTCAAAAAACAGCGGCGGAACCTTCGGCACGAAACTTGCGAAGAGCAGGCATGATTCGCATTTTATTGACATGTCTCGCCCTGACTTTGCTGCCTCCTGTAGTCAGCCATGCCGATGAGAGCGATCGCATCAGAGGGGCTAGAATATATCTCAATAGCGGTAACCCTGAGCAAGCTATTCGGACTGCAGAAAGACACTTGAAAAATGCCAGCACCCTGCCTTCTGAAAGACTGGGTCTACTCAGCCTGATTGCCGAAGCTGAAGATATGCGGGCAACACACAAACATTTCGAAAACATCAAACCGGCCATTCGCGCCATTGAAACGGTGAATCGTGAATTTCCGGATAATCCCAAGGCTGCAGAGTTCAGATGGAAACGGGCCTGGTTACAATGGAAATCAGGCGACAAAAAACAGGCCGTCACGTCGGCCCGGGAAATCATTTCCAAAGACCAACAGCCTGTCAATCTTCGTCGTGCATGGCTATTGATGGCCCGCATCCACCTGCAGCAGAACAACTATGCCTATGCGCGCAGTGACTTGCTTCAATACGGATTGCAGGTTGACAGAAACAGCCGCGAGCAAGCTACAGGTATGGCATGGCTGGCTATAGTCGATCAGGGTGAATCACGCATTGATGTTTCATTCAAAAGCCTGCAAATGGTTTACCGCAAATGGCCTGACATCATCACCGATGAACCGATTCTATTTTCCGCATACATCCATTTGTTATACGAATTCGCCGAACAAAAACAGGCATTTGAACAGGCTGAGGATTTTCTTGATCAACATATCAGCAAGCCGGAAGCTGCATCCGTACGGTTGATTCGAGCCGACATCCTGAGCACCCGTAAAGCAACAATACCTGAAGCGACCAAAGAGTATGGCATCCTCGCCAGCAGCAAAGCTGAAACAGCGATCGGACGAAAGGCTTTTATTCGTAAGCTGATGCTGGACACACGCGATGAACAGGAAAGAGAGAAACTCTTGCCTGCCATGGTTGCACTGAAAAAGGTAGCCGACACCAATCAGCTGTCACTGATCGAAGATGAAGCCATGCTTGCACTGGCCAGGCTCTGGACTCGTATCGATGAACCTTCAGCCGACAAACTGAACTCACCGGCCTTGCAGGCCTATGCACGTGCAGCCATATCAAATGATGCCAAAATTGCTCAGTCAGCATCCAAGGAAGGGGCACATTGGTTACAAAAAAGCCTGCAGGAGATGCTGAATCGGGACATGTGGTTGAAGGCCGTAAGCATCTGGCAGCAGTACCCGCAACTGCGCCCTGAGAGCTTTGGCTCTCAGGAATTGCGACTGGGTGTCGCCCATGCCATGCGCATGTTGATGTTGTTTGCCGGTTCCGAAGAGCTGCTTAATGAGCTGTATCGTGAAAGCGGCTCAAACATCCACGGACAGCGCGCGATGATGGAGCTGGCAAAACTGTGGATGGACCGGCAGGACAAGGATGGCGTCGAAAAAATCATACGCTGGTTAAATCGCAACGAGTTTACCATTTACAGGCCTGAAATGCTGATCACTGTAGCCCGCATTCAGTTCACACAAAAGAACCTTGAAGCCGCTCGCCAAACAATAAATACAGTGCGTGCCACTGACATCGCTGTGGAGTCCCGGGCCAACTACTGGAAAACAAACGCGGAAATATCAGAAGCGCTCAAACTCTGGCACGCTGCTGCCGCCGCATGGGGTGAATATAGAGGCAGCAAGGATGCTGATGTGGGAGCAGGTCTGAAAAACCAGGCAAGAAATCACTTTGAAGCGCAGGAGTTTATTGCCGCTCACAAACTGTATATCGCCATTGATGAATCACAGCGTGATGCATCGTGGTTTTATCATATTGCCATTTGCGAGTTGAAAACCGGCGAAACCAAACAGGGTATGGAGCGGCTGCAAAAGCTCGCATCCCAAAAAGGTGCCGGCACTTACGGCTCACTGGCCAAGTTGGCGCTGGCCGATCAGCAAGCAAACACCTTACTGGGAGTAAAACCATGAGCTTATCCAATATTGTTTTGATTGGGTTTCCTCAGCATGAGGATAGTGAGCTGCGCGTACAGCTTGGCAGGCTACTACCAGATACCTTTATCGAATCTCCACCTGCCGAAACATTCGAGCTGGAATGCAGCAATGATGCCCTGGTTTTCATCTGGGATTCAGTCACCTCTCCATCTATGGTCAGGCGCCTGTTCGAGCATAAGCCGCAGGCTAATATTGTTGTTCTGGCCCATAACGGGCAGAGCGAACGTGCTGCTGATCTGATGCACCTGGGAGCCATAGACTACCGCATGTTGCCTGTCCCTGATGATGTGCTTGAAATCTACATTCGCAAAAGTGGCCACCAGAGCGCACTGGCCCAGCAAGCCAGCGAGCAGCAGGTCAGCGCCAAAGGCACGCAGGATGTGTTCGTCACCGAAGATGTTGACACACGTCGCCTGTTGGACCGTGTTGCCCTGATCGCCCCCAGTCGTGCCTCTGTACTGGTAATCGGTGAATCCGGCACAGGCAAAGAACGCCTTTCCCGCTACGTTCACGCCTGCTCGAACCGCAAGGCTCAGAATTTTATTGCTATCAACTGCGCGGCTATTCCTGAAGGCGTGCTGGAAGCGGAATTATTCGGGCATGAAAAAGGTGCATTTACCGGCGCTACTGCAGCACGCCCGGGCAAGTTTGAGCTGGCACACGAAGGCACCTTGTTACTTGATGAAATCACCGAAATGCCCGTGCACCTGCAGGCCAAATTATTGCGCGTATTGCAGGAAGGTGAGGTGGATCGTCTCGGAGGCAGCAAACCGGTAAAAATTGATGTGCGAGTCATTGCTACTAGCAACCGGAATATCACCAAAGCCGTTCAGAATGGCGAGTTCCGCCAGGATCTCTATTACAGACTTAACGTCGTCACCATCCAATTGCCACCTCTGCGCGAGAGAAAGGAAGATATTCTTCCCTTATCCAGGCATTTCCTTGACCGTTTTGCCCAGATGTATCATCGCCAGGCACCTGCATTAAGCCAACAGGCCATCAACCACCTTGTTGCACACCCCTGGCCAGGCAATGCTCGAGAACTGGAAAACTGCATGCACCGGGCATACCTGATGGCCATGGACGGTAAAATCGAGGCTGAACATCTGGCGCTTGATTTTGTGCCGGAAAACTTCGCCACAGAAAACGATCAATCTTCGGGTGCCGTGCAGGCCGGTGTTTCAATCCGGGATATGGAACGCACCCTGATCGAAAAGACTCTGGTACATGTGCAGGGCAACCGCACCGAAGCTGCAGAATTGCTCGGCATCAGCATCCGGACACTGAGAAACAAACTGCACGGTTATGAGTCTGGCATGTCACTTGCTGGATAGACCTTATAAGACTGAGGATCAGCAACAGATAAAGACAGGAGGCAAACATCATGATTGATATGTTTGGAAGTGGATTCCAGCGACTTGAATCTGCCCTTGTGGCCAGAGAGCAGGCTCAAGGTGTGCACTCCAGTAACGTTGCCAATGCTGATACCCCCAACTACAGAGCCGATAGTCGCACCTTTTCTGATTTTTTGGCTGAACAGCAAACTGGAAAAAATTCCGGCCCCGTTGCCACAACACATGCTGCACACATGAATGGCACCAGTAATGGGCACCTTGCAAGCGGCAGTGTGTTTGATTCACAACCGTCGCGCAGAATGGATGGCAACACTGTTGATATGCAGAAAGAGATGGCTCGTATGTCCGAAAATCAACTGATGCATGAGTTGGCTATGCGACTGGTCAAAGGGAAACTGTCCGGCCTGAGCAACGCCATCAGGGAAGGAAAGTAATCGCCCATGGCTAATGATCTTTTAACGTCCATGCATATCAGTGCCTCAGGCATGTCTGCCCAACGGACACGTATGGACATCGTGGCGGAAAATATTGCCAATGCTGAATCCACACGTACATCTGAAGGCGGCCCATATCGCCGCAGGCAGGTTGTCTTTCAAGCGTCTCCTGAGCAGCAGCAGTTTGCCAATGTTTTCAACAGCACTTTCATGAAAGACCGTCATCAATCAGTCAAAGCCGCGTATGTGGCCCAGGATCCCACACCATTCCGTCAGGTGTTTGACCCATCGCATCCGGATGCCAATGCACAGGGCATCGTAAACCTGCCCAACGTCAACTCGGTTGAAGAGATGGTAGATATGAACTCAGCAGCACGAAGCTTTGAAGCCAACGTGACCACGATGGAAGCATCCAAACGGATGTTCCTTAAATCACTTGAGCTATTGCGATAGGAGATCACCATGAATATTCAGGGATACCAGCCTGCATCAGGTCTTGATTCCACCAACAGCATGCCTGTTGATGAGGCAAAAGCTTCAACAAACGGCGCTGAGAATTTTGCATCCATGTTGAAAGCTTATACTGAACAGGTTAACCATGATCAGAAAGCCGCCGCGTCAGCAGGTGTCGCACTTGCCGCCGGTGAAAGCGTAAACACATCAGAAACCCTGCTGGCGATACAGAAAGCCAGCCTGTCATTTGAAATGATGCTTGGCGTACGTAACAAGCTTGTTGATGCATACCGCGAAGTCATTCGGATGCAGGTATAGAGGAATAAATCATGGCTGACTCATTAACGCCACACAACCCGATGAACCCGAATACCATCGAAGCCCATGCCTCAGGTGCAACAGAAGGGGCAACGATTCAGGTGCCGCTGGTACTGGCCAAGTACCGGAGAATACTCCTGTTTGCTGCTGCCTGCCTTATGCTCACCGGTTTCATCAGCCTCGTGCTCTGGTCTTCAGAAAAACCGTATCGCTCGGTTTATGCTGGCATGGCCGAAAAAGATGCCGCCAGCGTTGTTGAAATGCTTCAGAAGGAACACATCCCCTACCGCCTAGAAGGCGGAGGCACCATTATGGTGCCTGAAGATCAGGTATATCAGGTTCGCCTGAAACTGGCTGGCCAGGGTGTCACACCAAGTGGCTCGACCGGCTTTGAAATTTTCGACCAGAGCAATGAATTCGGCCTGAGTGACTTCACCAGAAAAATTAACCTGCAACGTGCGCTACAAGGTGAACTTGCACGCACGATTGAAGTCATGCCACAAATCAGTGCGGCTCGTGTACATCTGGTGCTACCAAAAGAATCAGCATTTGCAGAGCGTGACCGCAAAGCCACGGCTTCTGTGATGCTGCAAATTTCAGGTGGTCAGCGCCTGCCGAAGAAATCCGTCATTGCCATTCAGAATCTGGTGGCTGCCAGTGTAGCGCAAATGGACCAGAGCGATGTCACCGTGGTCGATGCTGCAGGAACGCTGCTCTCCAGCAATGACAAAGCAGCCCCGATGTCTGAAGGACAAACAATTCAGGAATACCAGAGCCGCATGGAGCAACGTCTTGAAGAGCGTTTGACCGGCATGCTCGAACAGATTGTCGGTGAAGGCCAGGCCGTGGTTCGTGCATCAGCAGATATTAACCGCGAATTTATCGACCAGAAAAACACCCGCTATAACCCGGACGAACAGGTTCTGCGCAGCCGCAAATCCATTGAAGAAAAACGCAGCTCCAACACCAATGTCGCCCTCGGTGTACCAGGCCTTGCCTCCAACACACCCGGTGCCAACCAGGCTACCGCCAATGCAACCCAGCCAGCCCAACCAGCCCAGCCACAGGATCAGGCAAGTCGTATTGAAGATGTGAATAACTATGAAATAAGCAGCACCAGCGAACACCGCATTGTGCCTTTTGGCAGCATTAACAAACTGTCGGTGGCAGTCATTGTAGGTGGCGCAAGCCAGACCAGTGAAAATGGTGAGCAAAGTTTCACGCCCAAAAGCAAGGAGGAGTTGGCCAACATCCAGAAGCTTGTTGAACGCGCCATGGGCTTTAATGAAGACCGTGGAGATTCGGTTGATGTGCAAAGCATGCCACTGGTGGATATTTCCAGCACTGTCGATAGCGAAGCGTTAGCTGCCGCTGAAAATCAGGCATTCTATATGCTGATTGCACGCTACAGCCTCGCTGGCTTGGCTCTGTTGCTTCTCGGCTGGTTTGTACTTCGCCCATTGGCGCAGCGCATCCAGGAGTCAACTGAAGCCCAGAAAAATACAGGTCATGCACTGGGGCAAAGTGGCTCGCACCAACTATCCAATGAAGCATACGCACGCCTGGCCAATATGGAGCAAGTCAGGCACAACGTGACATCGGATCCTGATCGCGCCAATAAGGTACTACGTGAATGGGTGGATCCTGCATGAAGGCTCTGGCTCAGCTGACCGGTGAAGATAAGGCCGCAATCCTGTTGTTCGCCCTTGGCCCGGAAGCCTCGGCACCACTGGTGCAAGGCATGGATGACAGAATGCTCAGCAGGCTTGGTCGCCGTATGGCAGAGTTGGGCAAGGTGGATGCGGATATCCTGAACAGTGTCACCGAAGAATATCTGGAGCTTCATCGCTCCGAAGATCCTATGCTACGCTCAGGTCATAAGGATGTGGTTTCCCTGTTCAAGTACGCCATCGAAAGTGATCGAGCTGATCGTCTGCTAAGTGAGCTCTCCGCCCCCAAGACTCTGACCATCTGGGAAAAGCTGTCCCGCCTGAAACCTGATATGATCGCTTCATCAATTTCCGATGAACATCCGCAAACGATTGCTTTGATTCTTGGCAACATCGACTCCTCCATCGCCAGCCGCGTGATTGCACTGCTGCCAGAGGATATGCAGCTGTCTGTGGTGATGCGCATGTCTAAAATCGAATCGGTGCCTCGCGAACTGGTGAGAGATATCGAAGAGACACTGGAGAAAGAACTTGCGGATATGCAGGGCGATTCCGGCATCAGCTTTGACGGTATGGTTAGCGTGGTGGATATCCTTAAAGGCCTCGAAAAGGATGTGGCACGACCCATTCTTGATCAGCTTAGAGACAAGGATGAAAAGCTGTTTGCTCAGGTGGATCGTCTGCTGCTCGTATTCGAAGATTTGAAGGAACTTTCCGACCGTGACATCCAGACCATTCTCAAACACATCTCTTCCGATGATCTGGTGAAATCGCTAAAAGGCGCCTCCGAAGAGATTGCCGAGCGATTCTTTACTAATATGTCACAGCGAGCCGCTGAAATCATGCGTGAAGATATGGAAGTCATGGGGCCCATGAAACTCTCCGATGTTGATGAAGCGCAACTGATAACCCTGAAAGTGATTCGTAAACTCGATGATGAAGGTGCAATCACCTTAAGCGCCACAGATGATATGGTATAGGCCCTGCTCATCATGACAGGCATGAAACCACTCTCTTTTCCGCAAGGACCAACTATCGCTAAAGAGAATAAGGGCACCTTCCCTTTTTCTTCAGCCCTGACCGTGGAGCAACAACCTTCTGCTCCAAGACCCGTAGACAGTGCTACGCGCATGAAACAACTCGAGCAGATGTTACAGGAAGTTCAGGGTCGCGCTGAAATCGTTGAAAAAGAGGCCTATGACAAGGCATATCTGGCCGGTGAAAAAGCAGGTATGGCACTCGGCAAAAAGCGTGCCGAACAGATTCTGGAAACACTTGAAGAGTCGCTTAAGGGCGTAGAAGGTTCATTATTGACGATTCAACATGCCTTTTCAGAAGCAGCCATGGACATTGGCCGGCACATTGCAGAGCAGATTGTCGGTCACGTGATTGAACAAGATCACAGTAAACTGCTAAAAATTGCGTATCAGGCGGCTGCGCAGCTGCCTGATACAAGTGAGTTGAAGATCGCTGTTTCAAGCGACGACTTCGTATCATTCAAACGCCTTCTCGATGATAGCGATAGAATCGCAATTCTGACTTCCGATAGCACGACAGCAAGCGGCACCTGCCGCATTGTCTCTGCACAGCAGGACATCCTGATTGATCCAATAGCAGCCGTTGCCAGCTATCTGGATCAACTCAGTCCGGCCATGTTGAAAGAAATAACTGACAACGATGAAACAAACAGTGAGCGCCCTAACGATGAGCAATCTGACCAGGACTAAACTGCCCCTGTGGGATAAAACACTTAGAAAATCCCTGTTAGAGCAACAACATTACCACAACCCATTCCCTGTTCGCGGCAAGGTATACAAAGTTCTGGGGCCAATGCTTGAAGCAACAGGGCTGAAATCCAGCATTGGCCATGTGTGCGAAATAAGCTGCAACTCAAGTCTGGCCATTGAAGCCGAAGTCGTCGGTTTCCGCGGTGATTATACGCTGTTAATGCCTGTAGGCAGCACCACTGGTATCGCTCCAGGCGACCCGATTCGCCCACTTTACAGCCTGCCCACCATCCGTACCGGTGATCATCTGCTTGGGCGTGTTCTCGACGCGCTGGGCAAACCCATGGATAACCGCCCTATGCCAGCAACCGGCAGAGAGACCAATATACGGGGAACAAAACTGAATCCGTTTGACCGCCATATCATCGACAAACCCATGCAGCTGGGCGTTCGGGTCATGGATTCCTGCCTGCCCATGGGTCGCGGCCAACGTCTCGGGCTTTTTGCCGGTGCAGGTATCGGCAAAAGTTCACTTCTGGGCATGCTGGCACGAAACTCTGATGCCGAAGTGAATGTTATTGCCCTGATCGGCGAGCGAAGCCGGGAAGTCCGCGAGTTTCTCGATGAGGCACTCGGGGAGGAGGCGCTGAAAAACAGCGTGGTGATTGTGGCCACATCCGACATGCCGCCAGTTCTGCGTGTGCGAGCAGCCTATATTGCCACCACGATTGCCGAAGCATTCCGTGACGAAGGAAAAAATGTGCTGCTGATGGTAGACAGCCTGACGCGTATCGCCCAGTCGCAGCGCGAAATCGGCCTGATGCTTGGTGAACCTCCAGCCAGTAAAGGATACACACCATCGTGTTTCTCCATTATGGCGGAATTACTTGAACGCTCCGGACCCGGCGTCAAACCCGGAGATATCAGTGGATTGTATACCGTACTGGTTGAAGGCGATGATCTGCAGGCTGATCCGGTAGCTGATTCTGCCATGTCGATTCTCGACGGCCATATCATCCTTGATCGAAAACTGGCTGAACAGGGACATTATCCTGCCATCAACCTGCTTAGAAGCGTGAGTCGACTGGACAACCAGTTATTGTCTTCTCATCACATGCAGGCGGTGCGCAAATTCCGTAAAAAACTGTCATTGTACGAGCGAATGGAAGACATGATTTCGCTTGGCGCATACGAGCGCGGGACCAACCCTGAGCTGGATCAAATCATCTCGACCATGCCTGAAATCCGGAAATTTTTACAACAGGAGCTTCATTCCTCCAGCAGCCTTGCAGAAACGGCACAGGGATTGCTAGAACTGGTTAGCACGATGAGTAATGAGGAGAGCTTCCATGAAACTCGAAACGTCCAGGATATTAACACAACTCAGCGAGCAAGAACGCAGTAAGGTAGAAGCGGAGCTTGCTGAGCTCAATGGACGCAAACAACTTTTTGAACAAAAACAGCAGTCATCCGTGGAGAGAATTCGCCAACTCAATCAACAGCGTGACCAGGTCATGCGCAACCGCAACGCTGCATCGCTGCTTCAGGTTTTTGACACTGCGTTTCGTGAACAACAAAACATTCAACTTGCTACCCTTACCGCCATTAACTCCCTGGAGGAGCAGAAAGAGAACATTTTAAGCCGTCTGGCTGAAGCGCAGCGAACGCATCACACCTATGACGGTTTGCATAAGAAAGAGATCCGTAAGCAATCAAGGGCGGACGATATCAAATCGCAGCGTCAACTCGATGACATCGTTGCCTCACGCAAATCAGCGGCTTCAGTGTAATCATGTCATACCGTAAGATCTCCATTCTGCTTTTCGCCATGATCGGCCTGTTGCTGGGCGGCAAAGTTGGCATGCACTTTTTGATTCCCCATACTGATCATGGCCAGGCCATCGTCATGGGGCCAATGCCCTCAACCATTGATGCCGCAGCCATACAGGCTAAAGCTGAGCTTTTGCAACCCGCAGAGCTGTCAGTGGATCAATCCCTGTCTTTGCTTGAAAATTATATCTTCCCCGAAGCCGTGGCTGCAGGCAGTGAAGCTGCATCGAGCTCACTCGATTACGAAGATGAAACGTTGACCAAATTAAGGCAGTACAAAGGTGAGCTTGATTCACGCAAGAGCTTGCTCGATCAACGTGAGGAAGAGATTCAGCAAGCTGAAGATCTGCTCAAACAACGTATTACTGAACTCGAACAACTTGAGGCCAGCATTCAGCAACGACTATCGGATGAATCCAAAGTTAAAAGTAAAAAGATCAAACGTTTAACCGCTGTTTACGAAGGCATGAAACCCGAACGGGCAGCGCCGGTGATCGCAAAGATGGAACTTGTCACTGTGGTGAAAATATTTCTGATTATGGATGAAAAAAAGGTGGGTAAGATCCTCTCATTCCTGCCACCTGAAAAAGCCGTTGCCATCAGTCAGGCACTTACCCGCCAGATCAGTTCCGTCAAATGAGTTTCATTCAAAAGCCGGTGACACCCTGATCACGCAAGAAAATTACTTGAATTCAAGACACACGAGGCAGCAACATGAAAAAGAGTGACATCATTTCTGTGTTAAGTGACAGACCGCTTTTCTATCATCATATGGAGTGGATTCTGATGCATCCACGCTTCGGCTTCCTGATGATGGGGCTGATTGCGCTCTCGTTCACTCACAATCAGATACTGGCCGCAGTCCTGTTCATCTTCTTTGCTGCCGAACTCGCCATGCGTGTGACCATCATGGTGAACAAACGTCGCACCAACCCCTATCGCTCTTCGCTGAATCAAAAGATTGATGTGCTCTTTCTGGTGCTGGACGTTATCGGCATTATCTCTCTGCTGATCACCGTATTAGATATTCCTATTGATGCCGAAAATGCCGCTGCCGCCCGTCTGATTCGAGCCTTCTATCTGCTGCGTACGCTGCGCATGTTCCGTTACCTGGACCTTCAGAGCGCGATGTATTCACCCACCTACGGCATGCTGATTTCATTAATCATTATGCTCTCGTTCTTTGCCGAAGACACATTGATGTGGATCATTATTATTTTCTTCGCTGTCGAGCTGGCTATTAGATTGCTGATCATGCGCAACATGAACTATGAATCACGAAAGGATAAAATTGCTGAATGGGGCTACTGGTGGGTGGATACCATCGGCACCCTCGTCATGATTCCTGCTTTTGCCTTTATCCCATATGGTGCCGCACTGCGCATGTTGCGCCTGGTTCGCCTGCTGCGTCCATGGATGGTCATTATCCGCAACCTCAAAGAGGTGATGCGTGAAGGCCAGTTCATGCAGGAAATCAACCTGATTGTATTGCTTCTGGCCGTACTCTCCATTGGTGGCGGTGTTATCGGTCATTACACCATGTCTGCATTCGATTATACGCAGGATGGTCAGATCAATCAGCAGGATCAGGGTATGTTTGCCCCTATCTGGTTTGCTTTTCGCATGTTCACTGATCCGGGTAATACCGTTGCATTCCCGGATTCGACACCCATTGCCGTATTTTCTGTTATCGCCGTTATTATCGGCGTATTCATCTTCGCCTTCTTCATCGGTATCGGTGCCCATATTGTCTCCGGCCTGATGGCCAAGCTGCGCAATGAACGTCTGAATATCACCAATCACATGGTCATACTGGGATGGTCAACGGTCGCACCATTTATTGTCACACAGCTGAAAACCATTTCTGAACGCAGCTTTTCCAAGCTGAAACTGGTTGTTTTGAACAACTGCGAGAAAATGCCTGAAACATTGATTGAGCACAGCTGGGTCTCTTACCGCTGGGGCCAGGTGGAAGAAACCAAATCACTGCAGCGCGTCAATCTTAATCATGCCAGACAGGCAATTATCAATATTCCGGATGGACACTCCGGTGCAGATGATCTGGCTCATGCAACCTTTGCACTGATTGCTGTACGCAGGGTAAACCCTGAGATCTATGTGAATGTTGCAACACCGGGCATGGCCACGCCACATCTGGATTCTCATCATCATATGCTACAGGTAGGCTGGGATACAACCGATTTTTATAACAAACCTACGGTTGTACTGTCGCAGGCTGATGTGCGCGCCAACCTGTTTCGCAATATTCTTATCTACAAGGATTTCGATCAGGTCATGGAACGTTTGATGATCCCCGACCGCACCGAAGACTCTTCTTTGCAAGTCTCTGAGTGGGGTGGTCTGTTGCAACGTGAAGGTGATCAAATCACCCTGAGTCTGCCGGATGGCAGCCGTTCCATGCCGTTGAACACGCTGGCCGCACGCTTGATGGTTCGTGGTGTCACTTTGGTCGCACTGGCCGATGAGCATGGTCGCGCCCACCCATTGTATAAAGTGGGCAATTTCAAACTACCCATGAAGATCCCCTCTCTCCTGGGTGTTGCCATAGGCGCAAATGCAATGCAGTCAGAAGCACTCTTCGTCATCAAACGTCTGCATGATATACCACATAAGCAAACCACGACGCTACCGACAGGACTAACAAGCGTTAAAAATAAAAAGCAACTCCGGCTGCTTGTCACCGGCTGGGTCGGAAGTCTGCCACTGTTGCTCAAGCGTTTGCTGGATGATTTTGAAAGCATCCACGTCACGTTAATTGATGACCTCACTGAAGAGCAATGCACTGAGCAGATGGACTACCTGCGCAATCGCCTTGATAGCTCCCCCGGTGCCACTGCACGCATTCAGGTGGATATGGTTCGCTGGGATTTTGCCGACATGAATTTCCTTCGTCCCTATGTGAAAGATGCCGATAAAATTCTCCTTTCGCGTGCCCCGCATTTAAAAGCACATGCCTATGCCAGCATTGCAACAGTGCTGTCACACCTGGTCACCATCGTTAATGAACAGGGCGGCACACCGGAAATCTTCCCTGTGCTTGATAACCGCGAACAGGCACTGCTTTTGCAAGAAGAGCTGTACCGTTTTAATCTGCCACATGAGATTCACATTACTGTACCGGATGCATTTTATGGTACCTATGTGGCGCACACGAGTTATCATATGTACAGCTCAGAAAACGAGGGAGCCTACGAACTTCAACGCACGCTGCGCCATGCCATTGATGATTTGATGGGTGATGTCGGTGATGCCGATGAAATGGATATTCAAACGCTTGCTGTGACTGGCTCTCTTCCCGAAGATGCAGAAGCACTATTTGCGGATCTGTTGGCTCATGGTTATATCTGGATTGGCTATCGCCTGAAAGAGAGTTTTGTCTGGAGTGACCCTCTGCAAAACGCCATCCGCACACTCTTCCCGAGAGAGGAAGATTATTCATGCATGCGCCAGCACCAGATCATCCTTAACCCGTTCGGAAATCCGGTCTCCCGTTATTCATGGACCAACTTCCGGGAAAATATTGCCGAATTAATTCTGATCGGCGAAAGCGACTGATAAGTTAATACAGACCAGACTGAGAGAAGCAGGCCTTATGGCCTGCTTCTCTGTTTTGGGCACTCTCTAAGCAGCCCTGTCACAAGCATTCAGGCATGATGGAAAATATTACCCGTTTGTCCGGGGAAATATTTTCCACACAACCGGAAAACATTTCCTGTTCAATCCAGGGGTAAGTGTCGTAACTATCTGTTTTTAAAGTACTTTACAGATGGCCCAATTCCTGCTCTGGTGTTTACATGATCGAACAAATAAATGGACCCGGCCTAACCGGCAACACAGGAAAATCAGGCAAGCAAGGCAAAAACAGTTTGTTCGCTAAATTGTTCGCCATGCTCGACAAACATGCAGACGTCTCTGGCAAGGGCAAAGAGTTGCAGCTTAATGCTACAGGTCTCGCCAAAGGCAAAACTATAATCGCCACCTCAGGCAAAGGCGATTTACTCATGGCTGAAAAAAGCGACCCTCTCGCTACGGCAAAAGGAAAACAGCTGGTAGCACTGGCAGCCAAAGGTAAGCTTGGCAGTGAAACATTGGCAGAAGAAACTGCGACACCTCTGGTCACGGCCAATGTCATCATGGATCAGATATCACACAGTAAAAAAACTGATCTCACTGGCAAGGCCACTGTGCTGATTACAGCACAAAAGGGTGGCCTCAAGGGCGGAGAGGCTGACCTCAAAGGCGGGCAAGGCAATGTCAAAGGTGAACAGACAGATCCTGCTCTAAAACTGGCCCGGCAAGCTGAAACCACAGTTTCCGCTGGAAAAACTGTTCAAGCCGTTGCAGCTGAGCCAACGTTACAATCAGGCAACACGGCACTGGCTGCAGGCGCAGAAAGCAAGGCCTTCACATCAGCCAGAGCTGTTGTTGATTCTGATCCGGTGCCGATGAAGACCGACAAGTCACAGGCCTCAACTATGAGCGCCAAAATAGCTGAGCCTGGCTCCCATATGCAAAAAACCACGGCACAAGGGCAGGTCTCTGTAAGCGCGCAGACCTCGATTACTACAGCAGGGCAAAGTGTTGAGGCAGACCAGCCGGGTAAAGGGCAGAAAATCGCAACATCAGCGCAGGCAAATAAATTGCGCGGTGAAAAAACAGATGTGCAAGCCAAAGCTGAAACCATCAATGTGGCGGCAGGGGCTCAGCTGCAACAGGGCAAACAACCCATACATGCTGCCCCGGGGCAGAACAATGCGGCACCAGTAGTGACCTCAGCGACCGTGCAGGCCAACATCTCTGATGGCTCACTGAAAGATTCAGGCTCCGGATCTTCGGACAAGGGTAATCAGGAAGGACGTACCATCTCCGCACTGGCTGGCGATGCGAAATCAACAGGCTCTGCTTCGACAAACAACGCAAACTTCCAGAGCTACCTGACCGGTAAAACGGCCCCCACCATGTCGGTATTTGACAGCATGAAGCATATCGCTCATTCAGCCGCCAACGGCCAGAATAAACTGGAGATTCAACTTGATCCGGCAAACCTGGGCAAAATCCAGATCTCCTTGCAAACCGATGCGGCTAAAAACCTGCAGGTTCATATGATTGTGGATCAGGGCACCACCAGGGCGGCACTTGAGCAACAGCTACCCGCTTTAAGGGCGGCACTTTCACAACAGGGCTTTGATCTTTCCGGCTTCTCCATGGGTTCAAACGGACAGCAGGGAGCATCCGCTGAGGGTAACCGCAACGGTTCAGGAACACTCGCTGGTAACGGCGACAATCTTTCGACAGGCAACAGCAGCAATGCTGTACAACAGCAGTCAACACGCACTGCTGATGGCGGCCTGAGTATCCGTGTTTAGGAGATCACTATGTTAACGTCAACTATCTCGCCCGCAGCCAATACGGCTAATCTGGATAACACCAAGAAGAATGATCTGGGTCAAAAGGATATTTTCCTGAAGCTGCTCGTAGCACAGATGGAGAATCAGGACCCGCTGAAGCCGCAGGATGCCACCCAGATGTCATCCCAACTTGCTCAATTCAACATGGTTGAGCAGCAGACCGAAAGCAACAAGCTGTTGCAACAACTGGTCGCCGCAGGCGGTGGCAACAGTGCAGCCCCGGTCACCAGCGGCGCTGACTACCTTGGACGCAATGTCACCGTGGATCAGAACCAACTCTATTACAACGGCAGCAATCAAGCATTCTCAGCAACACTGAGCGAACCTGCAACGAGTGCACTGGTTTACATTTTCAACAGCAATGGCGACCCGGTAAAAAGTATACCGATGAGCAACCTGTCGGCAGGAGCGAACCAGATCGTCTGGGATGGCACAACCGATTCGGGCGCGCCAGCCCCTCAGGATTATTACACCGTTGAAATCAGCGCCCTCAATATCAATGGCGGCACTGTGCCTGCGACAGTCCAGCGCTCAGGTGTTGTTGACGCCGTTCGCTTCACACCAAACGGCACGGAGTTAATGGTGGGCGGTGTAGCCGCTTCACCGAATGAAATTACAGAAATCCGCTTGTAAGCGGCAACAAACAAAGGAGTAAATCATGGGTATTTATAATGCACTCTACATCGGCGCTTCCGGTCTATCATCATTCGGTGAGGCTGTGCGCGTAGTTGGTGATAACATCGCCAACGTCAACTCTCTGGGCTTTAAAAGCCAGAATGTAAACTTTTCGGATGTGCTCTCGCAAACGGTGGGTGTATCACGATCCAATATCGCCAATCAGGTAGGTAACGGTGTACGTATTGGTTCAATTACCCGTGACTCGGCGCAGGGTTCACTGCAGAACACCACCAGCCCGACCGACATGGCAATTAACGGCAACGGCCTGTTTGCCATGCGCGATCCGGCTACCGGCCAGTTATCCTACACCAGAGCCGGTGCATTTATTCTGGATAAGGACTTCAACCTGATTGATGCTCAGGGCAACGTGGTTCAGGGCTTTCCCGTGGATCAGGTGACCAACAAGGCCACCGGTAATGTCGGGGATGTCACCTTTGCCAACCTGGCAGCACAGGCACAGGCCACCTCTTCGGTCACCGCTGCGGTCACACTGGACTCGAATGCCACAGAGCTGGCAACCGGTACGGTCTTTGACCCCAACAACCCAAGCTCCTTCCACTATAAAACTGAAGTGAATGTATTTGACTCCCTCGGTCAGACCCATCCCACAAGCCTGCAATTCACCAAAGTAGGTCAGGATGCAGCAGGCAATATCGTCTGGGACTGGCACGCCTCTGTTGATGGCGGCGATCTCACGGGTGGCGTAGCCGGTGTAGCAACCCCAAT
Organism: Mariprofundus sp.; assembly: GCA_021772835.1. Taxonomy (GTDB): domain Bacteria; phylum Pseudomonadota; class Zetaproteobacteria; order Mariprofundales; family Mariprofundaceae; genus Mariprofundus. The sequence goes on along the minus strand of JAJFLE010000079.1, from coordinate 13,894 downwards.
CGGTGGCGGTGCAGCAGCAGCTTCAACAGTGACACCCGCAGTGGCTGCAGTAGCTGATACCACAACAGGTGCATTTACCGTCGGTGCCAGTGGCGATATTACAGCCGCCGCTGTCACAACCTTTGTAGCCAGCGCTGTGGGAGCAACGTACTCATTCGCCACCAATGTCGCCGGTGTTGTTACCGTAACATCCAGTGTGGCAGGAGTGAGCGGCACAGGCACCTTCGCAGCAGGAGGCAATGAAAACATCACCTTGAGCGATGGCACTGTCATTGCTGTTACCTATGCTGCAGCCAACGCAGGTGGTGCAGCGGGCAGCATGGTGGCAACAACCGGCGGTACCGCTGCAACGGCAGCTGTTGTTGCGACGGTCGGTCCACAATCCATTGTTTTCGGGCCTAACGGTGAACTGGTGAAAGAAAATTCGCCACCGCTGACATTCGCATGGTCTGGTGCCGCGCCAAGCACCGTTTCCCTCGATTTCGGTAATGCAGCAGGCCAGGGCACGCTCTATCCCGTGCTCGCAGCTGATGGCGGACAGGGCATCACAGGTACAGGTCTCGAAGCCACGGTACAGGTGGCGGGTTCATTCGCTACTCGTCAGATGACCCGTGACGGTTTTGCATCCGGCTTCCTGGATAAACTGGAAACCGACTCATCCGGTAAGATCTTCGGTGTATTTACCAATGGTCAGCGCCGTGGCCTGTTCCAGGTTGCGCTCGCTAACTTCCCCAACGATGCCGTGCTCAACCATATCGGCAACAACCTGCTGCAAGAAAGTATCGCATCAGGCACGCCTGTACTGGGCCTGCCTGGCGCCGGTGGCATGGGTACCATCTCACCCTTCGCACTGGAGCAGTCCAATGTGGATCTGGCTGCTGAATTCGTGAAACTGATCATTATCCAGCGTGGTTATGAAGCCAACTCCAAAACCATTCTGACTACCGACCAGATGCTATCTTCACTGATGCAGGTCAAACGTTAAGGTAGCGTAAGTAAAACGCTGACTTCTTCAGGGTTTTACTCACGCTTAAGAGGCAGGCAGGAGAGGATCTCCTGCCTTTTTCTTTTCCAGCAAGTCCTCTCCCGGGCAACCGGATGGCCTCTTTTGTGCTAGAGGCACATTGAGTCTGTATGGCTCAATAGTTCATTGAGGAGACCATGCTGAGCAGCAAAATTATCAAGCAGTTATTTTTTGTCTGGCTGATCCTTGCTGTGTCGATCACAACAGCAGGTAATGGTGGTTTTTCTCCCGAATTCCTCGACAACATCGCCAAAGAGTTTGGTTACAAGGCCAAACAACGTATTGTCGATTGGCAGGAGCTTATTGAAGACAGCAAAGGTGGCAGTGAATGGCAAAGCATTCATGCAGTAAATGATTTTTTTAACCGGGTAGACTTTATTTCCGATGACAGCCACTGGGGCCGGGCCGACTACTGGGCCACACCCACTGAACTGCTTTCCACCAATGGTGGCGATTGCGAAGACTTTGCCATCGCCAAATATTTCACCCTGATGGAGCTCGGTGTTCCCGATGCACGATTACGTATCACCTATGTAAAAGCACTGAGATTAAATCAGGCCCATATGGTGCTGGCCTATTATGAAACTCCCGATAGCGAACCACTGATTCTCGATAACCTGATCAACAGAATTAAACCGGCCTCACGGCGCACCGACCTGCTGCCGGTGTACAGCTTTAATGGTAATAATTTGTGGATGTCCAAAGAACGCGGCCAGGGGCGTAAAATTGCCGGCGGTTCCCAGCGCATCAATCTATGGCGCGATCTGAATATTCGTTTGAAACAGGAAAGAGAGCTCGGACATAGCTATACTGCAAAAGACATGGCAAGGTAGAGGAAAGGCTTATGACACTATCCAGGCAACTTTACGCACTCATATTTTTCATCTCGGCAGCGATGGGTACAGGCTCCCTGCTCATCAGTATAGACAACACGCGCTCCTATCTGGTGCTGCAATTGGCCAGCCAGACTCAGAACGCTGTTGATTCGCTTGGCCTGTCACTGGTTCCACACATCAAAAACCATGATGTCGTTATCATGGACACCATGGTCAATGCCGTATTCGACAGTGGTTATTACAAATCGCTGTCGCTGAAGAGCATGAGCGGCGAGTCAATCATAGAGCGTGAAAATACCACCAGTATTGAAGGCGTTCCGCAGTGGTTCATCCAGGCACTGTCACTGCAGACAGCCCATGCGGATTCTGTCATCACCACGGGTTGGACACAGTCGGGCACCCTGAGACTCACTGCCCACCCGGGCTTCGCCTATAAAAAGTTGTGGCAGACCAGCATTGAAATTTTGTGGTGGTCAATACTGGCATTTTTCATCTCATTCATTGCCGCCCTGTTCATTCTCAAAACCATCCTCAAGCCGCTGCATGCGGTTGAGGCGCAAGCCCTTGCCATCTGCGATCGTGATTTCCCCGTGCTCACTGACATCCCCAAAACCCGTGAGTTACGACAGGTGGTTGAGGCCATGAACAAAATGGCCATCAAATTACAACGCTTTGTCTCCATATTGACAGAGCGCGCAGAGAAATATCGCAAGCAGGCCCATTACGATGAGATGACACATCTGATGAACCGCACCGGTTTCAAGGCTATCGCGGAAAACACCATCAAAGACCACGAGCATGGTGGTACAGGTTTTGTGGCCGTGATCCGGCTCGCCGGTTTCGCCGATTATAACAAAATACACGGACATCAGGCCGGTGATGACGTGCTCAGGGTGCTGTCGAAACAGCTAGACAAGCTGTGCGAGAACTACCATGACTCAATAGCCGCACGTATCGGTGGTGTCGATTTCGCCGTAATTCTACCGCTGGCTGAAAGCGATACGGCCCATGCTTTTGCCCGCGAACTCTCCCACTCGCTGGACGGACTGAGCTCAAACCTTGGTGTGTCCGGTATCGCGCATATCGGACTGGCTTCATTTGATCAGGAGAGCCGTTTCGGGGATATACTGGCCGATGCGGATACTGCGCTGGCCACAGCCCAGCGTCAGGGAGACAATGAGTATAACCTGCTCAACAAGCGCAGCGATGCGATGGGTAATCAAGCCTGGCGAGAGCTCATCGAGCATGCGCTTGCACACAACAGCATACATTTTATCACCCAGCCGGTCATGGGTAAAAAGTCACATCTGCTCTACAGCGAACTGCTCATGCGCGTGCACGATGCAGCCGGCAAGGATATTTCGCCCGGCTCCTTTACCGCCATGGCCGAACGGCTGGAGCTGCATGAACAGCTGGATCATTTTGCCATTGAACAGGCTACCGACATGCTCGAAACAGCATGCGATCGCAGCATGGCTCTGGGCATTAACATCTCGACCGGCTCCATCAAGTCTTTCGCTTTCTCCAGCTGGCTGGAGAAGCACCTGCAGGCGCATGAAAAAATCGCTGGCCAACTGCTGTTTGAAATCACCGAACACGGTATTCTGCAAAGCCATGCTGAGGCCCATCGTTTTGTTGCGATCGCACACGCACATGGTGCCAGAGTTGTGCTGGAGCATTTCGGTACGCGCTTGAGCTCATTTCAAACGCTTCGGGAGCTCAAACTCGATTATATCAAGCTTGATGGCAGCTATATTCGTCATATCGCCGACAACAGTGATAACCGATTTTTCCTGCAGACGGTCACCGATATTGCCCACGGCCTGGACATCCAGGTCATTGCTGAACATGTCGAGTGTGAGCAGGATTATCTGGCGTTGCAGGCGCTGGGCATCAATGCCATGCAGGGTTATTATTTTGCAGAGCCTCAGCCAATCCGATAAGTAGGTATATTCAAACCGGAGATGTACACAAATCCCGTTGAATCCGTCTACATGCCCTGACCGAGCATGATCAGCAGCGTGATCCATATACAAAGCAGGCAAATCCCTTGCATCATCGCCCTCCTGTTTCTGAGGGATGATCCGATCTTGAGCCTAGAAAAAAAGGTATTTAAATCATCTGAGTCGCACTCATTTCAAATGACTTTTTTTGATACAAACAGACTCACTGCTCTTCAATGGCATGAATCAGGGTGGTTAACAGGCGGTTGGTGTCTGCCGACACATCCAGCTCAGCCCCCTTCCGGACCACATATCCATTGATATAATCCACTTCGGTTTTATGCCCTGCTTCCAGATCCTGCCACATGCTGGTTTTTACCGGCCCCATAGCCAGTGTGACTTCAATGTGCTTCTCGACATCAGACTCATCAATCACCACGCCAAGTGCCCGAGCAACTGCAACTGCCTCACTCATCGCCTGGCGAACGACAAGCAGGGTTTCATGACTCGCAGCCATATCTTTGGCAAAGCGTCGGCTAATCGCCGTCATGGCGTTAAAACCACAGTTCCACAACAGCTTGCGCCAGAGCATGCTTGCAGCATTGTCATCCTCTCGGGCAGGCACTCCTGCATCATTGAAGGCATCCAGCAGCGGGCTTAAAAACTGGTCTCCCTTCCCCTGTTGCCAATGCCCAAGGCGAAGGCCACCGGCAGCAGAATGAATGACAACACCGGGGCGCTCTACACGTGCACCGATAAAAGCCGTGCCAGCCACAACAGCCACGCCGGGGAATGCGCTCGCAACCACTTCCGGCGCTTCAACCCCGTTCTGCAGCGTTATCAGCAACATCTCAGGGGTCACAACCGGTTTAAGCATCTCGATCATGGTTGCAAGCCCGATCATTTTGCAACTGAATACAATGACCTGACAATCAGACAAATTGTGTACATCGTGACCTGCTTCAACCTGCACAAACACCTGCTTTCCTTCGGACTCATGCAGAAGACCAAACTCCTGCATGGCCTTCAAATGCGCCCCTCTGGCCAGCAGACATACATCGTATCCGGCCTGTTTGAGTTTGCTGCCATAGTGACAACCGACCGCGCCAGCCCCTGCAAAAGCAATTCTCAAAATTTACCTCCATGACCGGCTCCCATTCAGCCGCTATAATGCCGTTCTGCGATTACTTTACACCTCAGGAGCCCACCATGCCAAAAGATACCTTACGCAAAGATGCATTTGAGTATCACCGTTATCCGACACCGGGCAAGATCAGTATCAAACCGACCAAACCGTGTCTGACCCAGCGTGATCTGGCCCTGGCTTATAGTCCGGGTGTGGCTGAACCCTGCCTTGCCATCGCCGAAAACCCTGAGCTGGCCGATGAGTACACCTCACGCGCCAATCTGGTGGGTGTTATCAGTAACGGCACTGCCGTTCTGGGGCTGGGCAATATCGGAGCGCTGGCTGGCAAACCTGTGATGGAGGGCAAAGGCGTACTGTTCAAACGTTTTGCCGATATCGATGTGTTCGATATTGAGCTCGATGAAACCGATCCAATGAAATTTGTTGAAACCGTTGCACGTATGGAGCCGACCTTCGGCGGCATCAACCTTGAAGACATCAAGGCACCGGAATGTTTTATCATTGAAGAAGAGCTGAAAAAACGCATGAACATCCCGGTTCTGCACGATGACCAGCACGGTACTGCCGTGATTACAGCGGCGGCCTTCATCAATGCCCTGATCCTGCAGAACAAAAAAATTGAAGATGTCACCATAGTCTGTCTCGGTGCAGGTGCTGCCGGTTTCGCCTGCATGAAGCTCATCGAACAACTCGGTGCCAAACGCGAAAACATCCTGTTTCTGGATCGTAAAGGTGTGATCACCAAAGACCGCGATGAGGATATGCCACCGCATAAAGCCTATTTTGCCAGTGACCGACCAGCCTGCTCGCTCGAAGAAGCCATGAAAGGCGCTGATGTATTTGTTGGCCTCTCTCAGGGCAACATGGTTACACCGGAGATGCTCCAGTCCATGGCTGACAGACCTATAGTTTTTGCCATGGCCAACCCGGACCCGGAAATCGCCTATGATGTCGCCATGGCATCACGCAGTGACCTGATCATGGCCACCGGCCGCTCCGATCATCCGAATCAGGTGAATAACGTATTGGGCTTCCCCTTCCTGTTCCGTGGCGCGCTCGATGCCCGCGCCACCACCTTCAATGAAGAGATGAAGATGGCGGCTGTCTATGCGCTGGCTGAGCTTGCACGTGAAGATGTGCCAGCCTCCGTACTCAAGGCATATGGTGTGAAAGAGCTGCGTTTCGGCCCTGAATATATTCTGCCCAAACCCTTTGACCCGCGTCTGATCGAAGTGGTTCCTGTTGCCGTAGCCAGGGCAGCTACCGAAACAGGGGTTGCCCGCAAACCGATAATCGACACGGAATCCTATGCCCACGACCTGGCCGGACGTATCGACAGTTCGCGTCACTTCATGCGCATGATCATGGACAAAGCTCGCGCTAACCCGCTGCGCCTTGTGCTACCAGAAGGCGAAGATGAAACGGTACTGCGTGCAGCTATCGAAATGAAAGAGACAGGCATAGCCACGCCGATTCTTGTCGGCCGCAAAGAACAGGTTGATGCACTGTGCAAATATGCTCAGCTTGATCTGGATGGTATCGAAGTTATTGATCCAATGGTTGAGAACTCTCGATTCTCCAGTCTTGCCGATGCCTATTATTTTGATCGCAAACGTCATGGTGTGTTGCGCGAGGATGCGGTGAAGACCCTGCGTGCTGACGTCAACATTCTCGGTGCCATGTTGGTACGTCAGGGTTTTGCCGACGGTATGCTCTCGGGCCGTACTGCTCACTATCCCAATGTGCTGAGACCTCTACTGCAGGTGCTCGGTCACAATGCCAGTGGCAAACATCATCATGTTTTTGGCATGTATATTATGATCATGGAAAATGCCGCTTATTTCCTGGCCGACTGCACAGTGAATGTGGAAATGAATGCAACAGAGCTGGCCAGGCTTGCCGAGCTTGCTGCCAGCACCGCCGCCTCACTCGGTGTTGAACCGCGCGTTGGCATGCTCTCATTCTCCAACTTCGGCAGCGTCGATCATCCGGAAACCTGCAAGGTGGCTGAAGCCACGCAGATGTTACACGAGCGTAATCCTGACCTGATTGTAGAAGGAGAAATGCAGGCTGACACTGCTGTGAACAATGCCATTCTCAAACAGTATCCGTTCAGCAAACTGAAAGAGCCAGCCAATGTATTGATCTTCCCGACCATGCAGGCTGGCAATATCTCCTACAAACTGCTGCGTGAACTCGGTGGTGGTACTGCCATTGGCCCTATCCTGCTGGGTCTGCCACATCAGGCACACGTCCTGCAAACCGGTGCCAGTGTTGATGATATCATCAACATCGCTGCCATCGCTGCAGCAAGAGCTGCCGACACATAACGGCGTATTTCATAGTGCAGATGCATGCCCGTCGTGCTGCATGCAGCTTTACGTCAAGCCCCCCCCTAGACCAAAGACAGAATGGAAAATGAATCTTGAAACTGGAGTATCCCACTCAATAAATTAGGCATACAAAAGCCCGCTTCGAACGAAGCGGGCCTTTTCCTTCACGGTTATTGATCAGTTAAGTTAACGAATTATTTCACACGAGTGCGTGGCTTAGAAATAGAAATTCAGTCCGCCACGAACGATATTTGCCGAAGTTTTCCAGTCGTACCGGGTCTGCCAAGGCGGGTTGGCCGGGACAGGGTTCCCAACGGCAGTCTCTTTACCGAGATTCACATGCAGGTACTCAACCTTGAAGGACGTCGTCGCGTTAAAGGCCCACTCAACACCAGCGCCAACAGTCCATCCTACCTTAATTTTGCTCTGAGAGACGGGATATCGAACAGCCGGGAAAATAACATTTGCGTTGGTCTTCACATTCCCCCAAGCAAAGCCACCTGTGCCAAAAATGAGCACGTTGTTACCAAGATCCTGCCCAAGGCGAGCGCGTAGCGTGCCTAACGAGGTGATCTTTTGTTGTACGCTGATAGAACCACCTGGGATAGGCGCGCCGTTGGGAGCAAGTACGGGCGACAACACCGTCGTTTTTTTCATCCCGGACCACGAGCCATCCGTCTCCAGGCCATAGACAGTATTACCGCTCTGCCAGTTATAACCAACTTGCGCACCAGCAACACCACCCGCCGGTTTCACACCTACGTTGGTCGTCTTCATACCACCTGGATTTCCTGCTGGCAGGGAGCTGACGGTCGTATCCGCACCACCCCATCCGTAACCAGCGTTGATACCAGCGTATAGACCTGCCCAAGTTCCCGTACCAGCAGCACTAGCGGGAACGGTCGTAGACATGCTGGCTAGCAGTATACCAGCACCCATCAGAAATCTTTTTTTCTGCATAATAGATAATCTCCATAATAGTAGTTTTGTGATTAGCGAACAAATTCCGACCCAACGGTGTGTGGTAATGCATGCCTTGTCTTAGTCTACAAATTTTGTTCTTTCTGAGTAAAGCATAGTTTCATTCAGTGTCAAGGTAGCCAATCATCGGCGCATTGCCTCACAAACAATGTACCCGAAGCACAGAATAGAACGACCAGACTTGGTCGCAAAGCACCAATCGGGAAAAATGAATTGTAGGGTAGTAAATCAGCCGCGAGGCATGAATGAGCGGGGGTTGATCAACTCGCCGTAACGGCGGACTTCGTAGTGCAGGTGCGGGCCGGTTGAGTGGCCGGTTGAACCGATGCGACCCAACAGCTGATTGGCTTCAACCACATCACCGATATTCGCTACCATGCTGCCCATATGAGCATAACGGGTTTTATAACCATGGCCATGTTCAACATCCACGACATAACCGAAATCTTCCATCTTGCCTGCAAAAGTTACGACGCCACGGCTGGAAGCCAGAATCGGAGCGCCATGGCGGTTGGCAATATCAACACCGTAGTGCTGTGATGGCGTGCCGTTAAACGGGTCAAGACGAGGACCGAAGCGCGAGCTGACCCAGCCACCTTCGGTTGGCCATGCATGTGGCCTTGCAGCCTGAGCATCACGTTTGCTTTCCAGCATAAAGTCTACGGCGGTCAATTGTGTGCCCAGCTGTTTCAAACGGCCATCCAGGCTTTTCATACGGTCTTCAATATCAGTACCGGAGCTATGTGTCAGTTGCTGCTGGCGCGGGCCACCAAAGGCGGGTTCAAGACCAAAGTCGAATTCGGCCTTATCAAGAGATGCCACGTTCACGAGCTTGGCACCCAGCATATCGAGTCGGGAAATACGCGCCTGCATCTGACCCAATGCACGGGCATAAACCGCCAGTTTCTTCTCATCGGCCAGCATCTGCTGCTGTAATTCAGCTATTTTGACATCTTTTCGTATCTGGGCGTTATCGAGCGCGCGTTGCGTATGCTGCAAAGCCACCGACATCTGCTGGGTCTGGTAAATGCTGTAAACACCCCAAACGCCAAAACCCATCGTTGCCGAGAGCAGAAACAGGCCTGTCAACAGCATCTTGCGGCCCATGATAATGCCAAAAATCTGTCCGGAAGAGGATGCAGACACCATCAATGGTTTTTTCAGCTTCAGCAAAAAAGGCCTCCAAGCCACTAGTTTATAACAGAAATTATCCATATTCTGTTGCCTGACTCTGTGTCAGGGGCACATCGAACGGCGGGCAAACTAACTTAATTGACTGATTTCTCAAAGTTTTTATGCTTAGGCGATGCAAACTGCCACCGCGCCCACGCAAGAACTATCTATCCATCGCCACTGTATGCAGCAACTCATCCATGAATCGCTGATCTTTGATCAGGCGAACTGTCATGGTTTTCTGAGTGGCTCAGGGGTATTGATTGAATCCAGCAGCCGTACAGCTCAGACCACAGATTTGTCCTCATTAATGGGTATATATCTGAGGACAGATGAGCAAGGACGGGTCGATCACAAACAGTCTGCACTGTTGCAACAACAGTTTGCCAATGTCACTGCCCGTCAACCTGACTTTTATCTGATTCTGCAATGCGGCCATAAGGGCAGGACTGATGCCTTGCTGTTTAGCGATGTTGAATTAAGCCACCCCCTCGAACTGGACATGCTTGAAGATGGTGATCTGTACCCAGCCTCAAGCAGCCGCTAGGGTTTAGCACATGCGAATCTGTCATATTGGACTGAATCATAAAACAGCACCCGTTGAATTGCGCGAGCGTCTCGCCGTTGCCGAAGCGGATATCACAGGCATTCTGCAGCAACGCATTAAACATCCGGCTATTCGCGAAGCCGCTCTGCTGTCCACGTGTAACCGCGTTGAAATGACTGTTGTCACCCACGATCCGGATGCTGCCATTGCTGCAGTGCATGAATGGTTTGCCGAAAAGTCAGGCATGAGCTTGGACAAAGTGTGCGAACATCTCTATTCCTACACCACAGACAGATCAATCCAGCACCTGTTTGCCGTTGCATCAGGACTTGATTCCCTGGTACTCGGGGAACCGCAGATTCTCGGACAGGTCAAATCATCCTATGAATACGCCCTGACTGCCAATACTGCGGGTCATGTGCTGCACAGGCTCTATCAATCCACTTTTTCTGCCGCCAAACGGGCCAGGACTGAAACCGCGATCGGTAAACAGGCCGTCAACATTTCTTCCTGTGCTGTTGAGCTGGCCAAACAGATTTTCGGTGACCTGTCCGGAAAAACCGTATTACTGATGGGTGCCGGCGAAATGGCCGAACTTGCCGCGACCCACTTCCGTGCCAATGGCTGCACGGATATTCTGGTGGCTAACCGCACCCTCAAACGCGCCCAGAATCTGGCGATGGAATATGAAGGGCATGCACTGACCATGGAACAGCTGCCCGAATACCTGGATGCAGCCGACATTGTAGTTTCCAGTACCGGTGCCAGCACGTTCGTACTACTGCCCGATGTCGTGAAGGCTGCGATGAAGAAGCGTAAAGGCAATCCGATGTTTCTCGTTGATATCGCCGTTCCGCGCGACATTGACCCCCGCATTGGTGAGATTGACGGTGCTTATCTGTATGATATTGATGATCTGCAGCAGGTCGTGCAAGGCAATGTGGAACATCGTCAGGAAGAAGCAGAACTCGCACGCGAGATCCTCAAAGAAGAAGCATTATCCTTCCTGAGCTGGCTAAAATCACTCGAATCCGTACCACTGATTCGCAATATCCAGCAGCAGATGGAACAGCGGCGTGTGGAAGAGCTGGAAAAGGCTATGCGCTATATGAAAGACTTTGATGCTGACCAGATTGAGGCGGTTGAACGTTTCAGCAAAGCCATGATGAAGCGTTACATGCATTCATCACTGCAAACACTGAAAAGCCTGCCTGACGATATCGAAGGTGATTTGCTGATGGGTGCTGCAACCCGTCTGTTTGACCTTGATGCACAACCCACACGACTCACGATTGTATCAAACACCAAGGAGAATGATGAACAATCGTCTGGATAACATTCTCAGGCGACGCGAAGAGATCGCCATCCTGCTTTCCGATCCCGATGCCACTTCCAACAACCAGCGTTTCACCCAACTCTCCCGTGAATTTTCCGAGATTGAACCGGTTGCAGTAGAGGCTGAACATTATCTGCGGTTAAGCGGCCAGCTCAAGGACAATCAGGAGATGATGGCTGATCCCGATTGTGACGCAGAACTCAAGGAGCTGGCAGAATCAGAGGTTCCTGAGCTTAAATCAGCGATTGCTGCGAGCGACGAAAAGCTCTCGCTGTTGTTGCTGCCCAAAGATCCGAACGATACCCGCGACATTATTCTGGAAATCCGTGCAGGTACTGGCGGTGATGAGGCAGCCCTGTTCGCAGCCAATCTGTTTCGCATGTACTGCCGTTATAGTGAATCGCAGGGTTTTAAAGTCGAGATCCTTTCCTCCAATGATACTGGCATCGGCGGCTACAAAGAAGTTATCGCTCAAATTTCCGGCCTGGGCGTATTCTCAAAGTTCAAATTTGAATCCGGCGTACACCGCGTGCAACGCGTGCCTGAAACCGAATCCGGCGGTCGTATTCACACATCGGCATGTACGGTGGCCGTTCTGCCACTGGCTGAAGAGGTGGATGTTACCATTCACCCTGATGACATCCGTATCGATGTTTACCGCGCCTCAGGTGCTGGCGGCCAGCATGTGAATAAAACCGAGTCCGCCGTGCGCATCACACATGCTCCAAGTGGTATCGTGGTGACCTGCCAGGATCAGGCTAGCCAGCATAAAAACAAAGCACAGGCCATGAAAGTATTGCAAGCACGTCTGTTTGATAAAGAGCAGTCCGAAGCCAATGCGGAACGTGCCGAAGCACGCAAAGGCATGGTGGGCTCAGGTGATCGCTCCGAGCGCATCCGCACCTACAACTATCCACAGGGACGCGTGACCGACCATCGCATCAATCTGACGCTGTATAAACTGGATCAGATTCTGGGTGGTGAAATGGGCGAGTTGATCGATGCAATCATCACCTACCATCAGGCAGAGCTGCTGGCCGCCCAGTCCAAGTAACACGATGAACACACGTCAATTGCTGCTGGCTGCGACAAACCAGCTGAAACAGGCAGGCTGTGAATCCTCCAGACTTGATGCAGAACTGCTGCTTATGTTCGCCTGGCAGGTCGGCCGTACCGATCTGATTATCCGTGCCAGCGATGAGGTTCCGGAATCTGTTGCAAAAATCTTTGAAAGCGTGCTTGAGCGTCGCGAGCAGCGCCAGCCACTGGCGTATATCACCGGCGAAAAGGAGTTCTGGTCACGTTCCTTTCATGTCACACCGGATGTATTAATCCCCAGACCTGAAACCGAACACCTGATTGAAGCCGTGCTCGAGACTTTCCCTGATCAGCAAGCCCCCTACCACTTCTGCGACATTGGCACCGGTTCAGGTTGCATTGCCGCGACACTGGCCTGTGAATATCCCCATGCACAGATAACGGCAACTGATATTTCCGAGGCTGCTATTGAAGTCGCCACACAAAATGCCGAAGCGCTTGGTATTTCGGAGCGTATGATATTCCGGACCGGTGATATGCTGAACGCGCTGAGCATGGGCGATGGCCCCTATCATGCCATCATCTCCAACCCGCCCTATGTGGCCCTGCATGAGATGGACGCGCTGGAACAAGAGTTAAGTCATGAGCCGCGCAACGCTCTGACCGATGAATCAGATGGACTGTCTTTTTTATCCACCATTTTGCATAAAGGTATGCAACATCTGCTACCCCAGGGATATATTATTGTAGAAACCGGCCCCTGCGGCTTGCCCGAAAGGCCTGATCAACTGCATCTGGAAAAAGAGCTTTACGATCTGGCGGGCCTGCTGCGCGGCGCCCTATACAAACGCATCGAATAAAACCGAAAAAAACTCTACGCAGCGGGCGCAGAGTTAAACCGTAACCACCAGGCAGGACCTGTGCTGGTATTTTGAAAAGCATTCAAAAAGCAAACAAATCTGTTAAAGGTATTTCACCACAAGGCATTCGCTGGTGCATATAATCGCTATTTCACCGCATGAGGTGAATCTGAGGACTATGACTTTCCTCTGCGGTAAACGTCTTTTTATCAGCGCGTGATCAGCTTCAGCTGCAGCGCTTCATAAACCGCTTCTGATCGCGATTTCACGCCAAGTTTTTTATACACACGTTTTCCGTAGGTACGGGCTGTGGACTCACCGCAACCCAACATGCCTGAAATTTCCGTATAGCTGTAACCCTTATATAACATTTTCAACACATCCATCTCTCTGGAGGAGAGATAGATGCCATTGGTATCTGACACATACTTATCCGCTTCTGCTGACAGCATCGTCTCACTGAGCACCTTGCGTACCGTGGCAATCAGGTTTTTCTGGTTCACCGGCTTGGTCAGGTAATCGGAAGCCTTGATTCGTATGGCCTGCACTGCTGAATCAGTTCCGGGGTAGCTGGTCATGATAATAATTCCACAATCAGCATAGACCGAACGTACATAGTCGAGAAAATCAAAGCCAACATAGGAGAAATCAACAAAAACAAGATCCAAAAAAACAA
>JAJFLE010000078.1 GCA_021772835.1 Mariprofundus sp. | reverse complement strand
CATCTTCAAAAAATATCTGACTTCGACGGTTCCCACGCTGAGTCACATGGTGCGGATAACCGGGAATAACAAGGCGAGCCAATCTGGACATGTATTTGGCTTAGTCTAAATAGTGTATTTAGTAAACTGTCACCGTAATTTGCACCGTAATTTGCCATTATTAATCTGAATTGGGCAATAAGGGGGGCACTATGAACCTCCCCTTTTATATTTACAAAAAAAGTAAAAAAGAGGACTATTTGAATAGGATTTTTGGAAGATAACAAACATCTACTGAAATGTAGCTAGTCCGGTTTCCTGAAATTGGCACACTCCTTTCTAGGTGTAGCTATTAGTGACTTCACTCCTAGCGCTATTCCTATCATTGCCTTGGGTTGTTTAAGATAAACATGACGAGGTTTCATGCATTGAGTCAAAAAAAGATGAAATCATTATTATTCAAAGTGATTATACTCTCCATGGGGGTATTAGCGTCACCTATCCCTACAGTTGCTGATGATTCTGGATTTCTTGGGCATCCAGGTACTACCGAAAGGGAGGCCTCAATTCATGGGCACAATGATGATATGGATGCACCCGAGTTTACTGGCAACTGGGGTGGTGTTCGGGATTTACTGGAAAACAATGGCATTAGTTTTGGAGCCACTTATATTGGAGAAATTGCATCAAACTTTGACCCCGGCTTAGTCAGCAACAAAAAGCACAACATATATCTCGATAATATCGATTTAACATTAACCATTGATACAGAAAAAGCTGAGCTCTGGTCAGGTGGCACTTTATTCATTTATGGCTTAGCGAATAACGGTAGAAATCCATCAGAAGATGTGATTGGTGACTTACAAACGACCAGCAATATTGAAGCTGCTAACACATTCCTTCTCTATGAAGCATGGTATGAACAGAAATTATCCAGCCGTGCTTCGATCCTGTTTGGCTTTCATGATCTAAACTCAGAGTTTTATATCTCAAAATATAGCAGCCTGTTTCTAAATTCATCGTTTGGAATTGGGGTCGAAATGTCAGGTAATGTGCCCGTCTCAATTTTTGCAAAAACCGGGTTGGCAATACGTCTGGATTTTTCCCCTACTGATAATTGGTATATTCAGACAGCAGCATATGATGGAGATCCGGCAACCCGTTCTCTGAAATCCAGTGAAGGAAAAATGTATATCATCGAGAGTGGAATTAGAACTGAAACTGGTACATTTAAAGCTGGTTACTGGATGCACACGGCTAACATCGCTTTTAATGGCAATACCTTCAATGGTGATTACGGTTATTTCGGTATTGTTGATCAAAAACTTTTTGATATAGGGGAACATGGTGGTGAAGTTGGAGCTTTCGTCCGCTGGGGTGCAGTTCCTTCAAACAGAAATGAAATCATCAGTAATCTTCAATTTGGCTTGCATATGCATGGCCTGATTCCTACACGCGACGAAGATGATTTTGGTATCGCATATACTAGAGCTAACACCCACATTGGAAATGAAACAGTGTACGAATTCACATACCGAGCAGTCCTTTTGCCTTGGTTGGTAATTCAGCCTTCCTTTCAGTTCATTCAGAATCCTGGAGCAGACCCAGCCAATACTACAATAAGAGTTGGGCTTTTACGTTTTGAAATCACGCTCTAATCCGCACAACTCCTGTTATCGTTTAAACGCTAGAGCTGAATGTGGACGATTTTCAGACGGATCAAAATCAGAAACAATCGAATCAGCATATGGGCAGAGTGCTGTGGTGGCGATCAGCCACCACAGCACCAGTTAGCCATAGTCTAATTCTTTTGCCCGTTATCAAAGCGGTCAAGGTTCATTACCTTGATCCAGGCATCGACAAAGTCACGTACAAACTTCTTTTTCGAGCTATCAAATGCATAGACCTCTGTAATAGCACGTAGTTCTGAGTTTGAGCCGAACACAAGATCTACAGGAGTTGCTGTCCATTTAAGCTTGCCTGTCTTGCGATCATGCCCTGCATACACACCCTTGGAGCTGGATGATTTCGTCCATATCGTAGACATATCAAGCAGGTTTACGAAGAAATCATTATTCAACGTTCCCGGTTTATCTGTAAATACACCATGTTTAGATTGTCCGGAATTGGCGTTTAGAGCTCGCATGCCACCCACCAGAACCGTCATCTCAGGAACGGACAGACTCAACAGGCTTGCCTTGTCTACTAACATTTCCGCTGGCGATCTGTAATTACCACTAGCGAAGTAATTGCGGAATCCATCTGCTTTAGGCTCCAGTACCGCAAACGACATTGTATCGGTCTGCTTCTGCGATGCATCTGCACGGCCTGGCCTGAATGGGACCTCTATTTTGTGTCCTGCATCCTTTGCCGCTTTCTCTAGCCCAGCAGCTCCACCCAGAACAATCAGGTCGGCAAGTGAAACCCTAGCTCCACCTCTCTGCGACTTATTGAACTCTTTTTGGATCTTCTCCAAGCTCCGAAGCACAGTCTTTAACTCAGCCGGATTATTCACCTGCCAATTGTTTTGAGGCTCAAGGCGAATGCGCGCGCCATTTGCACCACCACGCATATCGCTGCTACGGAAGGTTGATGCGGATGCCCAGGCTGTCCTGACCAGATCGGAAACGGTCAAACCGGATTCCAGTATCTTTCCTTTAAGGGCCTTAATGTTTCCCGCATTAATCAGTTTGTGATCAACTGCTGGAATGGGGTCTTGCCAAATAAGTGTCAAATCTGGTGCATCAGCCCCGATATAACGTGCACGCGGGCCCATATCCCGGTGTGTTAACTTGAACCAGGCTTTGGCGAAGGCGTTTTCAAAGACTTCTGGATTATTCTGGAAACGCTTCGCTATCTTTTTAAAGCCTGGATCAACCTTGAGAGCCAAATCTGTGGTCAGCATGATAGGTGCATGAAGCTTACCTTCAATATGGGCATCCGGTACCATCCTGGAGGCAGATTCATCTGTTGGTATCCACTGTGTGGCTCCTGCAGGACTCTTGCTTTTCTTCCAATCGAAATTGAATAAATTATCCAGAAACATCGTAGTCCACTGAGCCGGAGACGATGTCCATGCGCCTTCCAAACCACTGGTCACTGTATCTTCAGCATTGCCCTTGCCACATTTGTTTTTCCAACCGAAGCCCTGCTCTTCAATGGCAGCACCACCCGGTTCAACGCCAACGCACTTGGATGCATCGTGAGCACCATGAGCTTTACCAAACGCATGTCCGCCTGCTATCAATGCTACAATTTCTTCATCGTTCATCGCCATACGAGAAAAGGATTCACGAATATCCTTTGCGGCCAGCAAAGGATCCAGGTTCCCGTTTGGGCCTTCGGGATTGACGTAGATCAGACCCATCTGCACTGCGCCCAGAGGTTCCATCAATTTGCCGTCTTTGTCATGGCGTTTATTATCAAGGAACTTGGTTTCAGGGCCCCAGTAGACCAAATCAGGCTCCCAATCATCTTCACGACCACCGGCAAAACCAAGCGTCTTGAAGCCCATATTTTCCATCGCAACATTGCCCGTCAGCACCATCAGATCAGCCCAGGAAATATTCTCTCCATATTTCTGTTTGACCGGCCAGAGCAACCGTCGCGCTTTATCAAGATTTCCATTGTCAGGCCAGCTATTGAGGGGATCAAAACGTTGTTGGCCTCCATCAGCACCACCACGCCCATCATGTATGCGGTATGTGCCCGCACTGTGCCAGGCCATACGAATGAAGAATGGCCCATAATTCCCATAGTCCGAAGGCCACCAGTCTTGTGAAGTGGTCAATAAAACATCAATGTCTTTCTTCACAGCCCGAAGATCCAGACTTTTGAATGCTTCTGCATAATCAAAGGTTTCGCCAAAAGGGTTTGACTTCATACCATGGGCACGAAGAGGACTGAGGTTAAGTTGCTCAGGCCACCAGAACTGATTTGACTTCGCTTGGGTTTCACCTGATGCAGGGCTTGCTAAAGTGGCTGTTGATAACGATACGGTCATCAGACCAGCTATCGTTAAGGTCATTAGTATGTTACGTTTTTTCATGGTTGAATCCTCCTTGGCATTGATGCTGTTTGTGCAGTATTCTTACATCCGTTTTGGCTGGCTGGTTACACAATGATGTCCGCTAGGTTTCTCCACACTTCCTATCCTTGTTTAGCACATGATGCGATTTTCGCAACTTATATTCATGAGAGGTTCCTGGATAATATCTGTATGGACGAAAAGTCGTGACTGTTCTGGCCGAACTCTTTTGATGCCCAATATTTTTCGTGAAAAATAGGCAACGGTCGTATGGACAGCTCCAAATGAACACGTTTTTTTCATCATGACCTCCTTATCGATGAACGACCTGCATGTGTATTGTAGAACAGTTCCCTTCATAAATAAAATTGGATATATCAATGGCAACGATTTATTATTTAGATCATTGACGCCCCGGGAGGTACTCAGGTGATCCCCACAATCAAACAGCTGAAGTATTTAATCGCACTCGATGACCACCTCCATTTCGGCAAGGCATCAGCGGCCTGTTTCATATCACAGTCGGCATTCAGCATTGCCATCAAGGAACTTGAAACAACGCTAAATGTGCAACTGGTAGATCGCAGCAATAAAAGCGTTATGATGACGGAAACTGGTCGAGCGATTATCAGGCAGGCACGACTATGTATCAGTGATATAGAGACCTTGATTCATATCGCCGCAAGCGGTCAAGAGCCTTTGAGTGGACGGCTTACACTTGGCATTATACCCACGATTGCACCGTTTTTATTGCCACCTTTCATACCTGAAGTGCTGAATCGTTTCCCAAAGCTGCAACTGTATCTGCGCGAAGATAAAACAGCCGTGATTCACGAACAGTTGCTCGATGGTAAGCTCGACCTGATTCTGGTTGCGCTGCCATTTCAAATGAAAAACGTAACGATTATGCCACTGTTTGAAGATCCGTTTCTGCTTGCCTGTCGTCGAGGCAGCAAATGGGTGAATGCCACAAAAGATGAACTGGATTTTGATGCACTGCCTGATGAAAGTGTATTGTTACTCGAGGATGGGCACTGCCTGCGCGACCATGCGCTGGCAGCCTGCAAAATTCGCGATTCCGATCAGGTCAGTCGATTTGCCGCAACAAGCCTGCAGACCTTGTTACAAATGGTTGTGGCCGATCTTGGTATTACATTCCTTCCCGCGATGGCTCGACATTCCTTGATAGGGAAAGAATCCGATTTGCAGCTCCACCCCATGCCCAAACAAAGCTTTCGTGAGATTGGGCTAGCCTGGCGCAAAAGCAGCAGCCGCAGTGATGAATTCACCCTGCTCGGTGATTTACTACAGGAGTTGCATCAATTATAAATAATAAAGCAGGGTGAGAGGTGTGTAGCATAGCGAAACTGTGGTGTTGATTGCTGACTGACGTAGCTAGGTCAAAAACAGCCATTCAGCACAGTTGAAACACCGCATTGGTTTAGCCTTCTTATTTGTCATTGTTAGGCGTTCTATTTTCTTGATCTAAGAGTGTTAATGAAGTAAATATTTCGCCAGAGGTCAGTAGAAATTTATTTTTTATACTCTCTGATAGAGAGTTTAAGTCATTAAAATCTGGACTATCAGCTAACACGGCCTCAATAATTGAATACTGAGGCATCTCCGTTTTTTTAACCCACTTGCTACCCTTCAATAAATTCCAGTATTTCTCTTGGATATCTTTAGTCTGGCCCAAAAGCCATATTTCAAACCTCATGTCTTTATGATTTAACACCAGCCCTAATTTTAACTTTTTATTATTTAAATAATCATTTGATAAATAGAAGTATGTATAGTCCATATAGCCTTGAAAAACATTTCCGCAAGAAAACTCCTGGCCCAAGTCCTTTGAAAATATGGTCTTCAGATTCTGAACATGTTTGACCAGCTCAGTGTAGGCAATTTTTATATCACCTTTTTCTAGCTGCTCTTTGTAAATCAAAAGCAATGTATTTAGATCTATATTTTTCATTGAAAGTATTCGCTACCCTATCGAGCAACATTCGGGAGCAGGTTCTGTTTCGCGCATTTAACGCCCCTTCATTCGCTCGTACCATGATGCAAATTACTTAAATTTTCCAGTTATGCAATAGCTATAACATGCGCGAAGCAAGGGCCGGCCCCATTTTTTTTACCTAAAATCATACAATTGGTAGAAATAGCCCTAATGGGCTACTCCTACCATAATCTTGCATTATACCAACGATAACAACTCGGGGTTTACCTCTGTATTGGTAAGATGATTGATATAATTTGAAAGCGTTTTAATCGACACAATAATCATCACTTCAAATATTTGCTGCTTCGTAAAACCTGCACTTAAAAATGACTCAATCGTATTTTCCGATAAGCGCCCCCTGCCTTTCACCACAGCTTTCACAAAGCTTACAAGCGCTGCATCCTGACTACATTCAATCACACTATTTTCATTTAAGGCATCCAGGGTTTGTTGTGTTGCTTGTTTCATTTTACCAATTGCACGATGCGCAACAACACAAAAATCACAATCATTTTCAACGCTCGCTGCCAATAAAGCCACTTGTTGCTGTGCAGGCGTGAATGATGTTTTAGCAATAATATCGTTCAACGACAAATATGCCTCAATGGTGGTTGGTGCCTCTGCCATATAGCCGAACATATTCGGTACAAAGCCAAATCCTTGTTGAATTTTTTCCAACATAGATTTTGCTTCTTCCGGTGCATTCTCCATTGTATAAAAGTTATAATCAGTCATTTTTGAGTTCCTTTTAATTAATAAGATTTCCACAACTTCTTGCAGAACCCGAATATTAACTGCCATACTCCATACTATGAATGACACTAAAGGCATAAAACATACTAAATCGTCCGACTTTGATGCATTGTCCGATATGCTTCAATTGTTAAAGATGGATGTTGATATTTACCACAATGCAAAAGTGTGCGGTGATTGGCGTATTGATGAGCATAAACTCGGAGCAACATGTTTTCATATTGTGACACTTGGCGGTTGCGTGATGCATATCCCAAATGAAGAAGTGATTTCTTTACAACATGGTGACCTGGTGATTTTTCCACGTGAGCTTACACACCATATTTTACCCATAGAACCCATGCAGGGGGAGCAAAAGCATCTATCCTTTGCAGATGCTCAAGCTATGCAAGGCACAGGCCTTCTTTGTGGTGAAGTCATTTTCCATCATCAAGGTAGCAACTCCTTATTGGACCAGTTTCCGCCATTTTTTGTTATTGAAAAAGCAGCAAACAATCAGTGGTTAAACGCAATTCTGGATTTGATTGTGATGGAGAATAAATTGAGTCAACCCGCCTCAAAATCCATTATCAATCATTTATCCGAATTGCTGTTTACATATGCAATCCGTCAATACCTTGAAGACAGCCCCGACAATTCAGGCATGCTAAGAGCCTATAGTGATCCCAAACTGGTAAAAGCCATTCAATGCATTCATAAAAATCCACACATCCACTGGACACTTATTAATTTATCGAAAGAAGCAGGGTTATCACGCACACTGTTTGCCGAAAAATTTAAATCGGTAAGTGGCTGGACACCTGGACAGTATTTACTCTGGTGGCGAATGCAGGTTGCGTGGTCACTGTTAAATCAAGGGGAGCTAGTATCGAGAGTGGCTGAAAAAGTTGGCTATCAGTCTGACTCTTCATTTTCGCGTGCATTTAGTAAAACGTTTGTAACCAGCCCAGGCAAAGTTCGTCGCAAGGCTTAATCAACACATTCGGGGTCAGGTTGAAGCTCCCCTTTTTTTCCTTAGATACTATTATGATATAAAAGCCTTTTCCTATTCACCGGCATACGCAAACGGCATCGGGCTGCATAGCAAAACGAGGCGCAAGAGCCGGATAAGCCCTTGCACCTCGCAAGTCAAACAGCGGCTATTACTTATACTTTCATGGCTTGACGAACACGATCTCCATAATCGGCATCACAGGCATCAAAATGCGGAAGCATCCGTTCCTGCACGGGGACTGAACACTGCTTCAACCCTCCTGCGATATTGGCTGCCAGCTGCTGTTTTTGATCCTCTGTCATTATCCTGAACAGATCACCTGCCTGGCTATAGTTGTCATTGCCCTCCTGATGGTCGTAGCGGTCAGCATCACCGTTGATGCGCAGTGGTGGTTCGCGCAATGATGGCTCTTCTACAGGCCCTCCTTTGCTATTTGGTCCGTAGTGAACCGCACCACTGGCTCCTTCACTTTTCCCATGATCATACGGGCACGATGCTCCTGCCATGGCACCGGCACGCTGGTAGTGGTGGGCCTCTGTTGCATGAGGGCAGTTGACCGCCAGCTGGTTGTAGTTGGCACCAATGCGATAGCGCTGAGTGTCAGGATAGGCAAACAATCTTGCTTGCAGTACCCGATCGGGAGAGGCGCCGGTACCCGGCACAAGATTGCCCGGCGAAAAAGCAGCCTGTTCAGTTTCTGCAAAATAATTTTCAACATTACGATTGAGTTCCATCACGCCAATATCAATCAACGGATAATCGGCATATGGCCAGACCTTGGTCAAATCAAAGGGATTAAAAACACACTGCTCCGCCTCGAGTTCCGGCATGATCTGAACTTTGACATTCCAGCGAGGGAATTCACCCTTGTTAATTGATTCTACGATATCACGCTGGGCATGATCAGGATCGCTGCTGCGCACTTTCGCCGCTTCATCTTCTCTCAAACATGCGATGCCCTGAGCAGTTTTAAAATGCCACTTCATCCAGTAGCGCTCACCATTGTTGTTCCATAGAGAAAAGGTGTGTGATCCATAGCCATTCATATGACGGTAGTCTGTCGGGATGCCACGATCTGACATCAGAATGGTGATTTGATGCAGTGCTTCCGGGTTCAGTGACCAGTAGTCCCACACCATTTCAGGGGACTTCAGATTGCTATGCGGATCCCGTTTCTGCGTATGAATAAAGTCCGGGAACTTTTGAGGGTCTCTGATAAAGAAGACAGGTGTATTGTTGCCCACCACATCGTGATTGCCCTCGGAGGTATAGAACTTGATGGCAAAACCACGCGGGTCCCGCTCGGCATCAGCTGAACCGCTTTCGCCACCGACGGTGGAGAAGCGAACAAAGACCTCTGTCTGTTTACCTTCTCCCTGCAGAAAGTCGGCGATGGTGTAATCGGAGAGATCTTTATTCAGTGTAAATGTGCCGTAAGCACCGGTTCCCTTGGCGTGAACAACGCGCTCAGGGATTCGTTCACGGTTGAAGTGCGCCAGCTTTTCTACCAGTGCCACATCCTGCATCAATATAGGGCCACGCGATCCGGCTGTGATCGAGTTTTGATCATCGGCGACAGGGATGCCTACGGATGTTGTTAATGTGTCGGGCTTTTTCATTTGATCCTCCTTGGCTTGTTTACAGTCAGTAAAGATAGTCTGAATATGATCATGGGTATTGTAAAATTGGACTTATAAATGGCTTTGATTGATTTTCCAAATATACAATCGTATTGAAAGTCCATACCTAGCAGCTGTTATTGATCGCAGAAGTCCTTTTCAAAGAAGGGATCGCAGAAACAGAGATGTGATCGATAGGATTTGATGTCTTGAATATTCTCATTCTCTCACAAAACTTCGAAGATCAAAGCTACCACTGTGCTACTAAAAACGAAGGGTTGACGGGATCAGGTGTTAGCATTGCTGTACATGAGATCAATGAGTTCAGAGAGCATCGGCATGGATTCGTATTGTGCGAGTTTCGGGGGGATTTGCTTATCCCACGATGCTTTTGAGGCGACACAGATATGCGCAACAATCTCTAGTGGCTGAGTATCATCCAGCGCTACCGCAGGAACCCAAACATAGGGCCTGTCTCTGACCGGGTTGGGCACTACCGAGCCGCACTTGGAACAGAAGTCCGAACGAAAACCTGTGGCTTTAACGTAAGAAGAAACGTTCTCCTGCCCGGTCAACCAGCGAAAGTTCGCCTCGGCAACAATAAGTCCGGTATTGGAGGAGCTGCCGCCCTGTTTGCGGCATATCGAGCAGTGACATTGATAGAGCTTTGGCAGATCAGCAACAACCTCGAATACTATCTCGCCACAAATACATTCACCGCGCATGTTTACCCCCTGCCCGCTTTTTACGCTTTGATGAGTATAGCAGGTTGTTTCAGATTTCCCGAGCGGATCGAAAACAGATGTGATGCCCGTCAGGCAGCCGCACTGGCCTTGAAAGATGCAAGGCCGGGCTCGGTTTCCATGCAGCTAATGGCGAACTTAATACCTTTTTTTATGCTTTGTTTTGGATGGAACGGCTCGCCTGGAGCCTCTGCTTTTTTTCAGTTTCTCTGCATAAGCCTTCTCATAGGCTTCTGATTCTTTTTTGATTTTCAGGTAATTATTATAGTGATCCTGATCCAGTTCCTTATTGCCCAATGCCTTTATAATTTCACAACCGGGTTCATTGCTGTGACCGCAATCAGAGAATCGACATCTTTGGCCAAGACTTACGATATCGGAGAAGCGCTCATCTATACCTTCTCTGCCACTCATCACGCCCAATTCCCGGACCCCCGGCATATCAATTAACATCGCCCCATTCGCTAGCATCATGAGCCTGCGTCGAACTGTTGTGTGCCTACCTTCACCGGAAACACTCACCGTTTTTGTTTTAAATCCGGTCTTGGCAATGTGATTCATCAGCGTGGTTTTACCCGCACCCGAGGAACCAAGCAGGCAGCAGGTTTTCCCTGGGATGAGCATCTCACGAACCAGATCTATGCCATCTTCGGTCACATTACTTAGCTCGATAACTTTATGATCAATACCTGCTTTGCGAATTTTAGTGATGACCTTCGCCAACGCTTCAGGGCTAACCAGGTCGGTTTTTGTCAGCAGTAAAACCGGCTCAATACGGTCTTGATTGACCATGACCAGATAGCGCTCAAGACGGCGAATATTAAAGTCCAGATGACATGATTGCGCGATAAAAGCTGTATCTATATTTGCCGCCAGCATCTGAAACTCAATTTCAGTTCCTGCCATCTTGCGACGCAATAGTGTTTTTCTTGGTAAGACTGCATTGATGCTAGTGAACTCATCCTCTTCGTGATGTTCAATGCAGACCCAGTCTCCCACAACCGGAAAGTCGGCAGGAGATTCGGTGGCTTGAACAAACTTGCGCACAAGCACAGCAAAAATTTCACTGTGACCGTCATGGACAACAAAGCGCTCTCGATCTACAGCAATCACCCGGGCAAGCCTGTACGCTGAACCACATAGATTCCTGGCATGATCTTCAAACCAGCTGTCTAAACCAAAGTCACAGTTATCCATGCATATTCACTTCCTGTTTAACAGTGTCAGGATCAGATCTTGATTCGCGAATGTTTACCCCTCCACCTTTAGCTGCTCAAATGTAACAGGTTGTTCCAACTTTACTGCTCCGTCTTCAAATCAGAACAATGCAGTATAACATGGCTGAAAGAAAGCTGACTCACAACTCCTGAGGATTGCGTTGATTTCTCAAATCATAGGCAAGGCACGGGTCCATGACGGCCCAGGCACCATTGTCATTCATATAAACCAAATCCTTGTTTTGCAACTGTCTAAATCCATCTTTGATGGTCGTAGTCGGCAACAGTAACTTCGTAATAAAGCTTATACTTGTAATCTGCTTTTCCGGTTCGTCCGCAAGGTTATTGAGGATAGCTTTCTGCGTTGCGGAAAGATGAGAAAATTCGGACCTAAGAGGTAGAACCCTGTCTTCGACTACGCACCTCCATGCATCCAACACATCTGATCGCACTGGAACTTTCTCCTGTTTCCATAATTCATGGCAAAGACTGTTCACGTAGAATGGGTGCCTTTCAGTCAAAGAAAGGATCAAATCAAGCAACTCAATATCCATCTCTGTGTTCCAATTAACTCGCGATGCATCACCAATGTGTTTCTGATAATGAACGGCCTCGATTCGATTAAGTCGAATGCTGTGACACATACTGAAGAAAGGGCGAGAACTATCCGTGAACATCTGTTCCAGCATGTGCCGATTAGAACCCAGAAATATATAACTTGTTGCTACAGAGAACTGGACTGCATCCCTGATTTGGGCTTCGATAGACTTACCATGTTTGAGAGATGCTATCTCCTGAAACTCATCCATTTCAAACACGATTTTCCAGCCCAGAGAATGAGCCAGATCATCCATTTTAGTGAGAATCGCTCCAATTGATGTGATATCCAGAGGTTTTGCACTTTTCCTTTCAAGATCGAACTTGATACCAAAGCCTATGCCATCGGTTTTAAGACCTGCCTCAAACCCCAATCCGGAGAATGACTTGAGGAACTTCTGTATGGCTTCCATATCGGGCATCAATGGCATTATCTTGTTGATGGCTTTTTGAGCACCTGTCACGATCAACTGTACCGCTGCTGATTCATCATAAGCAGAATAGAGTGAAATCCCCACCCCCATTCTCTTGCTCTGCGGACTTATCCAGCGTTCTGTAACCTGGTGAGACAAGCTACTTTTCCCGTAACGGCGAGGTGCGATGAGTACGACATGATTACCGCTATTGATGTGTCCCAGAAGAATTTCCTGTTCATCTGTTCGATTACAGAAGGAATAGCCATGCGCAATGGTGCGTGGAAACATCTCTTTTACCATACCTTATCTCTGCCCCCTGTAAATCACCCATAAATCCGCATCGCACAATCGCATTGTGCACTCATACGTTACGGTATTATACGTTACGCACTAAACCGTCATTTGTCCACTGTGCCGCGTATATAAGCTTTCAACACTTCAGATGTTGGTGTGCAAACGCGGGGGAAGATCTATGATGTACTTCAGATTCACCTATTTCACCTATCAAATTTTTTCTGAGAAAGCTGTGCCGCCGTGATTACCGCCTGTCCCAATGAGAGGCCGCCATCGTGTGTCGGAACCCGTTTGTGCTGCAAGACCTTGAAACCACGAGATTCAAGTGCCAAGGGCAAGCCGGTGGAAATCAGGCAATTCTGAAAAACCCCGCCGGAGAGTGCGACAGTGTCAAAGTCATATAGCTCTCTTAACTCCAGTGCCAACTGGCTCAGAGCCTGGATCAACGTGTGATGAAAGCGGGATGCGATGCTGGCTGGCTCAGCGCCATTCTGAATATCTGATAACAACTCCAGCCACATTGGTTGCCAGCTTAGTTGCAAATAATCTCCTTGCTTGATGAGATATGCATATGGCTCATTTGCCTGCTCAAAACAGGTCGTGGCAAGCTTCTCAAGGCTGATAGCAGCCTGTGCTTCAAACGCCACCAGCTCGCGATGCAGACCAAGACTCGCGGCAACAGCATCAAACAGGCGACCGCATGAGGAAGCAGGCGGTGCATTCAAACCTTGATCAACCATAGTCTTTAACACCGAAATTGGTTGATTTTGCAGAAATTGCACGATATCGACATTGGAATACCGGTCACATACCTGATCCCAGATGGGCAACAGATGGGCCATGGTATTGCGCCATGGTTCGCGGATGGCAACCGTGCCGCCGATCATGGCGGCGGGCTGGAAACTGCCCAGCCGCTGAAAACTGCCATAATCCGCAAGCAGTATTTCACCACCCCAGATACTGCCATCATCACCAAAACCAAGTCCATCGAGTGCAATCCCCAGGACCGGCTTTGTATCTGCAGGCAGAGCGTTGTCTGCCATAACTGCTGCGATATGGGCATGGTGATGCTGCACGGCATGCAGCCTCAGGTTTTTCTCCTGAGCCAGTCTTTCGCCCCATTGTGATGAGAGATAATCCGGGTGTTTATCGATCACCAGGTGTGTCGGAGAACAGAACTCGAAAGCCCTATCCACCTGTGTGATAAAGTGGCGATAAACGTGTTCCTGTTCGAGATCACCGAGAACTTCCGAAATATTTGCCTTGCCCTTGGCTAGCAGGCAGACAGTGCTCTTCAGCTCACCGCCCAGTGCCAATATGTTGGGCGCTAGCTCAAAACCCTCCGCTAATTCAACATGGTTGGCGAATGGTTGTTCCATGCTCAACAGATACGTGGCAGCTGTTCACCGGCCAGCCAGTCGACAACGCGCTGTCCACCAAAGCTTGTCTGCATGACCACCAGCTGGCGTTCATCAACAACCACCTCACCTATAATCGTGGCATCTCTGCCCAGAGGATGCCCCTGCATCACGGAGATCAGCTTATCGGCATCTTTCTGAGAACAAATACAAACCATCTTGCCTTCATTGGCAATATACAGCGGATCAAGCCCCAACAATTCGCATGCCCCCCTCACCTCTGCACGCACGGCTATATCAACTTCCCTGATCTGCATGCCGACCGACGACTGCTTGCACAGCTCATTCAGTGTGGTCGCTAAACCTCCGCGTGTAGGATCGCGCAGGCAGTGGATATCCGGAACAGCTTCAACCATGTCGGCTACCAGTTCATGCAGTGCTGCTGAATCAGACTGAATCTGAGTGCCGAATTCCAGTCCCTGGCGACTGGAGAGAATGGCGATGCCATGATCCCCGATATAACCACTGCTAATAATGGCATCACCCGGCTCTGCCCGGTCGCCGGAAATATGAATACCTGCGGGGACAAGGCCGATACCGGTGGTGCTGATAAATACGCCATCGCCTTTACCGCGTTCCACCACCTTGGTGTCGCCAGTGGCAATCGGCACACCTGCCAAACTGCTGGCTTCAGCCATCGACAGGACGATCTTTTCCAGCTCAGCCAGTGGAAACCCCTCTTCAAGAATAAAACTGGCGGAAAGACAGAGCGGTTTGGCACCGCTGGTGACTACATCATTGATTGTGCCATGCACCGAGAGTGAACCTATATCGCCACCGGGAAAAAACAGTGGAGATACGACATGTGCATCGGTCGAAATTACCATGCGTCCTGCAGGCACTTCAAAAGCACTGGCATCGTTGCCCTGACTTAACAATTCATTTCCCAGATGCCGGACGAACAACTCTTCAATCAGAACTGCTGAGACCCGGCCACCACTGCCATGAGCCATTTCAACAAGGCCACTTTTGATATTCAGCTTACTCATGCCTTGCCCATCTCTGCACGGTGTCTTCCATAGCTGTAATAAGCGGCACAGGCACCTTCGGATGAAACCATGCAGGCACCTTTGGGCTCTTCAGGTGTGCAGGCGGTTGCAAACAATTTACAGTCAACGGGATCACTGACACCACGCAGGACAGCAGGACAGATGCAGCCTTTGATATCTGCCGTTTGCGCGGCTTGCATGGAAAAGCGCTGCTCAGCATCAAAAGCTGCGTAAGCAGGTCTGATCTGCACAGCGCTGTCAGGTACTGAGCCAAGCCCGCGCCATTCAAATGTAGGGCGGGGCTCAAAAATCTCAGCCATCAAAGCCTGTGCTTTCCGGTTACCGGTTTCACTGACAGCCCTGCTGTACTGGTTTTCCACTTCGAAGCATCCTTCATTGACCTGACGCACCAGCATCAGCGTGGACTGAATCACATCCAGTGGCTCAAATCCTGCAATCACCAGCGGTGTTTGATAATCTCTGCAGCAATCGGCATAGGCAAAACTGCCAATAATCGCACTGACATGCGAAGGGCCCAGAATCCCGTCAATACGGGCTTCACCACTGGCGAGAATATGATGCATAGCCGCTGGTGTCAGAACGTGATTACAGAATACTGTGAAATTATTTAACCCCTCGCTGCGGGCAATTCTGATCGCTGCAGCCGTTGGCGGGGTGGTGGTTTCAAAACCGATGGCGAAAAAGACCACCTGCCGAGCGGGATTTTCCCGTGCAAGACTCAGGGCATCGGTGACCGAGTAGATCATGCGAATATCTGATCCGCGCGCTTTTGCCCTGTTCAGACTATCACCCTTGCCAGCTGGCACGCGCATCAAATCAGCATAGGTACAGAGTATAACGTCCTCGCTCTCTGCAAGTTGAATCGCCGTTTCGATGCGGCCAGCCGGCAATACGCAGACCGGGCAACCCGGTCCGTGTACGAACTTCAGGTTTTCCGGCATCAGATCATGAACCCCGAAACGGAAGATGGCATGTGTATGGCCGCCGCAGAACTCCATAAATCGATACTGCCGATCAGGGTTTATTTCGTTGTGAATGCGCCCGGCAAGCCGCCGTGCTTTATCACCATCGCGGAATTCATCGACATATTTCATGGCTCTATGCCCTTAAGCTCATCAAACAGTAACAAGGTTTTCGCAGCTTCAACCGGATCAATACGCTCCAGCGCATAACCGACATGTACCAGTACGTAGTCACCAACAGTGACCTCATCGAGTAGCAGTGTGGAGACCTCTTTACGAATGCCATCCAGATCGACTATGGCTGTGGAGGCAGCACTATCGAGTGAATCCACTCGGGCAGGAACGGCAAGGCACATTATATTTCACCCAGCTTCAGACAAACCGGTTTGAGCGATTTTGCATTGGGCATTGATCCAGTCATACCACTGCTGCATACCTTCACCCGTTGTGGCGGAAAGTTGTACAATTTTGATACCCGGATTGATGCGGCGGGCATAATCACAGCAGGCAGCCACATCAAAATCTACATATGGCAGCAGATCTGTTTTATTCAGGATCATCAGGCTTGCAGCGTGGAACATATCCGGATATTTCAGTGGTTTGTCCGCGCCTTCCGTGACTGACAGAATAACAACTTTCGCCACTTCACCCAGATCAAAGGCCGCAGGACAGACCAGATTACCCACGTTCTCGATGAATAACATGCTGCCTCGTAATAGCTGCAGATCAGCCATGGCATGAGCAACCATATGCGCATCAAGATGACAGCCCTTGCCCGTATTAATCTGCACAGCTCTCGCACCTGATTTGCGGATACGATCCGCATCGAGTGCCGTTTGCTGATCTCCCTCGATGACAGCGACAGAGTGCTGATCGCTCATCCCCTTGATTGTTTCACTGAGCAGTGTTGTTTTTCCAGAGCCCGGGCTTGAAACTAGGTTCAGGCATAAAATGCCATGTTCACTGAAGTAGCGGCGGTTGGCATCTGCATACTGGTTGTTTTTACTGAGTATATCCTGCTCAATCTGCACCATGCGCGACTGGCTCAGCCCCGGAGCATGCGCATGTGCGGCCCCCTGACCATAATCATGGCTGTGATCACCATGCTCATGATGATCGTGGACATGGGAATGGCTATGGCCATCGTCATGCTGATGTTCATGCCCTTCAATCGTTGTTTCGCCTTCACCACAACCGCAAACTGTACACATCACTCCACCTCCAGCTGCTTGATTCGCATCTCTTCACCACCTGAAATCTGTAACTGATAGTCACCGCAACTGGGGCACGCATCATAGCGCTGTTCGATATCAATATGCTTTGAACAGCTCAGACACCAGACATTGGCTGGCAGATCAATCAACTCAAGTTTTGCGCCATCCGCCAGCGTCCCTTTCATCACCACATCAAAACTGAAACGCATCGCTTCAGGCTCCACACAGGCAAACCTGCCAAGCTCAAGCCATACCGTTTTCACTTGGGAAAACTTCTGCGCAGCAGCACTGTCTTCGATAACCTGCAATACGCCTTCACAAAGAGACATCTCATGCATAACTGCTCACCTCAACCACATCGCATCTACCAGTAGCGGCGATCTGACATTCGCCACTAAAGACGTACTTGTCCGGTTCAATACCATGCTTCGATGAATGCTCTCACACAACCTTCATACGGGGCAACTGCCAGCAACCCTGATGTTACTTATATGTGCAGTGAGGCATTTCTGCCATTGACAGTTAAAATTATTATATTATCATTCCATAATATTTAATGGGGATTAAACAATGACATACATTCGCATCCAGATACCTGCTCTGCTCATCTCAGCACTCATCGGCTTGTTCGGCCTGACTGCCTGTAACAACTCAGATCAAAGCCCTGAAGCTGCCATTGCCGCTGAAAACATGGCCAAAGGCAAGGCTTTCATGGAGGCAAACAAGGATAAAGAGGGTGTCATTGTCTTAGCCAGTGGTGTTCAATACAAGGTTCTCAACAATGCCGTAAATGATCAAGCCAGACGTCCAAAACTGGCTGACAATGTTAAAATTCATTACCGTAGTTTCCATATTGATGGCAGCGAACTTTTTAACACACGCAATGCAGCTGAACCACAAACTGTCGAAATAAAACATGCAATTCTTGGCTGGAGAAAAGTTCTTCCCCTGATGCAGGTTGGCAGTAAATGGTTGGTTTATATACCTTCCTACCTGGCATACAGCTCCAAGGGTTACAAAAACGATATCGCCCCTAACGAGACGCTGATCTATGAACTCGAACTGATGGAAATTGTCTGGTAATTAAAGCACATTCAAAAAATGCCCCGGGAATGAGAATGCTGCTTTGCTCATTCGTAAAATCAGTAGCTGAACTTCTTTTCACAGGTCTTGATTCTCTTGGCACCGCGCCCTTTGCGGCAAAATCATCATGAGTAGCTGCTAGCAGTTCATATTTGCCCTCTCGTGCGCGATGAAACAAAAAAAGGCGACCCGAGGGCCGCCCATTTAAAGCTTGGTAAAGCGTGAATTACAGAGCTTTCAGCTCAGCAATAGCGGCTTTCGCTTTGTCGCCACATACTTTCTGTTTTGGCATTTTGGATTTTCCGCCGGCGGCTTTGGCTACGCCCTTGGAGTCACAGAGCCATGCTTCCAGAGATGCTTCATCCCATGCCGCTCCAGCTGCATGCTGTGCTTTCAGGTATGAGCCATACCTGAAACCTTCCATGCTGCCCTGTGTACGGCCAACAACGCCTTTCAAGCCTGGACCAACTTTTTTGGACTCATCGAAGTTGTGGCACGCTTTACACTTACCCAGCGCTGATGCTTCAGCGGTCATTACGCCGCCCATTACGAATGCAGCCGCAGCTGCGATCATTAGTGCTTTTTTCATAAAAAAATCCTCCTCTCGAATTTGGAGTCGTCTTGCTACGCATCACGTCTCATGGTGTCAACCTTAAAGCGAGCATAAATTAAGGGCAGTGGAAAAGAATACCCCCAAGGGGGGAATCCCCTTTTTTGCGCACCCAATTCAAGCATGCTCCCGGTTCCTAGTCTTAACCTGAATGCTGCCGGGTCATGGCTAGCAACGACTACTCCATGGTGTCCTAAATCGTAAAATCCAAGTTCTCTGAGGAAATTCCAATTCGCGCAACCTCTTCAAGCAAAGCCTTTCTTGTATAAGGTTTTCGCACAAAGCCAGCCAGTCCAAAACGCTGTAATCGCCCAACGGCCTCTTTGGCAGAAAAACCACTACTGAGCATGACAGGAATATCAGGTCGGATGCAGTGCAGGGCATGGAAAGTCTGCTCTCCATCCATAACTGGCATGGTCAGATCAAGTAATACAAAGGTAATCTCATCGGCATGTTTACGAAACAGCTCAACAGCCATTTCACCGTCATTGGCTGTGATGACCTTTAATCCCTCATGCTGCAGCAATCGCGATGCGACGCTGCGTACAGCCTCCTCATCATCCACGACCAGCACTGTACCGCGTAACCTCACCGGCGTTCTGTACTCTCCGGTGAGGTCTGGATTCTCTACCTTCTCTTTCTTTGCAAGAGCAGGGAAATAAACGGTAAAACAGGAGCCTGAATCAAGTTGACTCTTCAATGCCAACGTACCGTTGTGGCTGCGTACAATGCCAAGCAGCGCTGCCAGACCCAGCCCGCTACCAGTTTCCTTGGTGGTGAAAAACGGATCGAAGATTCGATTCTGAGTCTGCGCATCCATACCGCAACCACCATCTTCAACCTCAATAAAGACAAAATCACCGGCTTCCAGGTCCGTCGCCATATACATGGCGGTAAAATCCCGTTTTGCTAGCCTGCGCACACCTGTTCGCAGTATGATATTACCGGGTTTTCCGCTTAGCGCTTCCGAAGCATTGGTCATCAGATTCATAATCAATTGTGTCAGCTGATTCTTGTCACCATAGACATGAGGCAAATCATCCATCAGCTGTTTCTCAAGCCGGGCGTGTTTGCCGATCGCTGCCCCCATAAGGTCGGATACATCCTGTAGCAGCTTATTGATATCCTGATCACCCATGGCAAATCTTCCCTGTCCGGAATAGGCCAGCATCTGACGCACCAGATCAGCCCCTTTACGCGATGCCTTGAATATCTGCTGCAAATAATAGCGCATATCGCCCTGCTCAGGCGCATCGAGCATGGCAAGCTCCGCGTTGCCCATCATGCCAACCAGAAGGTTATTAAAATCGTGTGCAATACCACCGGCCAGCACACCGATACTCTCCATCTTCTGGGCCTGTTGCAGCTGACCTGTCAATTCCTGACTTTCGCGCTCGGCCTGTTTGCGTTCGCTGATATTTCGAACATTGCCCTCTACACCGATATGTCTGCCATCTTTATCAAAACAGTACTGTGAATTAACTTCGACCCAAACGCGTTTGCCATCCTTGTGTTTCAGGCACAATTCAAAATGCTGAAGATTTCCGGCATTTTTTTCCAGCGCGGTGATAAATTTTTGGCGCCCACTCTTATCGTAATAGAGCATATCCAGAGGTTTTCCGATCAACTCACTGCGGGCATATCCCAACTGCCGTTCACAGGCCAGAGAAACCCAGATTATATCTCCCTGAAGATCGGCCCGGTAATAAGCATCCTGCATGGCATCAAGAATATCTTTATATTCCGAGCCAACCTGTTCCAGTGCGGCTGTGCGTTTGCGGATGCCTGCACGCAATTGTAGATTATAAGAATATAGCAGCATCAACAGAGCCACAAGCAAGCCAAAAGCAAGCCAGTAGCGATAATACCAGAATACCGCTCTGACATTCGGCTCTTTATGATAGAGAAAGCTATCCCAGTTGATGTCGTCCACATGATAACCCAATTCACCAAACTCACTGGCAATACGTTGCCATCGTTTCCTGTTTGAAAGCCCCACAGGTATAATATCCGGTATCATCAGGCCAAGGATTTCATCAGCCTCAAACTTCAAATAGTCACGAGATTTTTTCTGGCTGTCATATTTTGACCGTATCAAGTCAATCATTTCATCAACATGATTCAGAGCATATTCCCAACCCTTGATCGTAGCGCGATGAAAAGCAGCGGTTCGCTCTGGATAATTCTGTAGTTCGGCATTTGTTGTCAGCAGCGTATCGCCATAAAAGTCCAAACCAAAATCCTGGGGCCTGAACATTCGATATGGCACATTACGCTTATCAAACAAAAAGGCCTCATTGCTGCTATAACCGGGCCACGCATCTATATTGCCATTAACAAGGTCTTCAGCGCTACCGGTAGATTGAAGAACATAATCAGCCTTTGTGACATCAAACTTTTTCAGCAGTGCAAAAGCCTCGACTTCACGACGTCCATTTTGAAACATCACAATCCGTTTGCCACGTAACTGAGCGGGTGAGTCAATATCCTCTCGTGTGTAGATCACCTGAGCTGTATGTTGAAAAATTGAGGCCACTACAACGACAGGTTTACCCTCTGCCCTGTCTAGAAGTGCGCTGGAATTGCCAATAGCGTACTGAGCATGGCCAGCCAACAGTTCACTGACCGGGGACTTTCCGGGCCCACCCTCTATGAGCTTAACATTTAGTCCTTCATCAGCATAAAAACCTTTTTCAATCGCCGCATAATACCCTGCAAACTGGAACTGATGTTTCCACTTCAGGTGTAAGGCAATGGTATCCAGCTCCCCCTCATGCGCAGAAGCTGGAGGCCCGCATCCCAACGATACAAATAAAAGAATAAATGAATAAAACCGTGCCATAGCAAACAGATTAAGCTCTGCGAACACGGACGGCAAACGGCAATATAAGCTACTGGATCTCCAAGCCGACTAATGCTTAGGAAGTTCCACCACAAAAACAGCAACTTTGGCCACAGCCGCCGGATTGGAGTTAGCGATTTCCACAATGAGATCATCGCTTCCTTCCACATTATCAAAATGAGCCTGAAACTCATGACTGCCGACGTGGTAGCTGCGCTTCTGAGCCAATGTTTGCTCCACTTCATCCCTGACCCGCACTATTCGGAAGGTCAGCGGCCCGGCCGTATCAGAAACCATGGTCACCTCGAAAAAACCCGGCCTGTCTGGCATATCAAAAAATTCACGCGACTTCTGAAACGGTGGTACATGTGCATCCCGGTAATAGAGATAATTCTTGTCGAACTCAAACGCATGCAACTCAACACTCGCCATAAAGGGCAGTAACAGCATTAGCATCAAGCTGCGAATCAATACATTCATGGGTTCTCCTGCACCTCGATATCATACTTGTCGCACAGATAGCGCATCTTATCTTTGGCGCGATCACCAAATCCCAGCCAGCGTCCTGCGCGTGCCTTGATATGATGATTACGCTCCAATGCAGTTTCCACCAGCCGGCGCTCAAAATAAGCAACGGCCTTTTCCGCACGTATTCCAGTTTCCGGCAACTGCTGAAGCCATTGCGCCAAGGGGTCCTGATCATCTGCGGCAGGCTGTGGACCGGCCAGAGATGGAATCGCATCCACCCTGTCGCCAGCAGCAAGAACTACTGCGCGTTCAATCACATTCTCCAGTTCACGCACATTTCCCGGCCAACTGTAACGGCCCAACTGCTCCAGCATTTCGTCAGAAAATGGCTCTATGCGTTTGCCGCAAAGGGCGGCTTTCCTGATCAATATCGCCTCCGCCAACAGTGGCAAGTCTTCAATATGGTCCCTGAGCGGGGGCACCTCTATTTCCACCACATGGATACGGTAGTAGAAATCATCACGGAATGACCCATCCTCCACCTTGGCTTTCAGATCTTCCCGGGTTGAGCAAATCAGACGCACATCCGAGATAATGATCGCATCACCGCCCAGACGGGAAAACTCGCCCGACTCCAGCACTCTGAGTAGTTTCCCCTGCACCTGCAGAGGCAGACCTGCAACCTCATCGAGAAACAAAGTGCCGCCGCTGGCACGTTCAAACCAACCAAGTTTACGTTCCCCCGCCCCGGCAAAAGCTCCTTTTTCATAACCGAACAGTTCCGATTCCAGTAGCTCTGCGCTCATGGCAGCACAGTTGATGGCAATAAATGGCTGCTTGGCACGTGGGCTTGCGGCGTGTAAACGACGAGCAATCAGCTCTTTTCCTGTGCCGGTTTCACCACGAATCAAAGCAGTTGACGGCGCACCAGCCACTTGTTCCACCAAAGCTTTCAATTCTTGCATCTGCTCGGACTCACCAAGCAGATCCTTGTTAACCTGAGTTTCCAGAGCCCGCTGCATCTCCTGCTCACGCACGGCTTGCCAGCGAGCTTCCATACTGCGATCAATCGTAGCCTTCACTTCATCAGGATCGAATGGTTTGCCGAAAAAGTCCTGTGCGCCAAGTTTCTGTGCCCGCAAAGCGATGGCGCGCTCATCATGACCGGTAATCACCACAACCGGCGTGTCCGGACTCTCCTTGCGCAATTTAGCCAGATAACCCAAACCTATCTCAGGATTATCCGGCTCAGGCGGCAGCGCCAGATCCAGTACAACCAGATCCACCCGATTCCCGGATAACATCGTATCCGCTCCATCCAGATCACCGGCCTCAAGAACCTGATAGCTATCCTTTAACAGTAATTTCAGGTTCAAACGATTGATATCGTTATCATCAACAACCAGTACGGTCCGCTTCATCGCCATATCGCCTCGCCATTCACCAATTATTTGTCATCATGTTCATGCATATTCTGCCACAGCGGAAGGCAAACGATGAAGGTGGAACCTTTCCCCGCCCCTTCACTTTCTGCCGCAATAGTTCCACCATGCGCTTCAACAATTCTTCGACTTAAATAAAGCCCTATACCCAAGCCATTACTTTTGCTCGTGGCAAACAGCCTGAACAGACGGTAACGGATAAAAGATTCTGTAATACCATAACCCTGATCCTGTACACGCACCTCGACCATCTCAGGACCCGCCTCATGATTAATCAGCCTGGCCTCAACTCTCAATTCGCCCTGCCGCTGCATGGCCTGCACTGCGTTGTCATAAAGGTTTTCAAAAACACCCTGCAACAGATCAGCATCACCGGCGACAGCAGGCAGATTATCAAAATCCTGCACAATCGTTAGCGACTCCGGCCACAAGCGTTCTTTGATTGTGGACTTCAACAGCATGGGCAGATCCAGCGGTGCAAGGATGGGATCAACCGGAGCATTGGGATCAGACATCCGCTGCATCAATGTCTGCATGCGGCCCGTCACCTTGCGAATCGCGGCCAGCATACGCTGCACATCCTCCTCATCCAGTTTACCTGAACTCAGATGATGGGCAAGAAAGGAAAGGTCATGCAGGCGGTTTTTCAAATCATGTGAATGCAGCTGTTTGGTCACGCGAGAAAGCGAATCCAGCCTGGCCGCTTCAGACTGCTGATGGGTCAAACGTGCATGCTCCAAACTCATACCTGAGAATTTGGACAGGCTTTCCAGGCTGGCCCGCTCTTCGTTATCCATCGGCCATCCATCGAGCCTAGGCCCCAGCCAGAGATAAGATTCGCCCGATGCACCGGGTAGCTTCAGACACAATTCGAAATCCCTATGATTCTGAATTTGATCCTGAGTTTGATACGTAGTTTCAAGCTTCGGAGCATCGGCCGGATAATAATAACAGTCACCATCAGGCAGATTGCGTTCATCCAGTGCAGCATAAGCACGATGACTCACATTACTGATGCGTTCGAGCAGTGCTGATTCAACATCCTCAACTGGCAACTGAGCCAGATCACCGGCACCGAGCTGACGAATTGCAGCCAGCGTATCAAGTTGATGGCGAAAAAACAGTCGATCCAGTGCGCGCTGCATCGATTGAACCACAGGTGCATAACCAAATGCAGCCGCGATTGCCGCAATCACCATGGCCCAGACAGAAACAGGCTGCCCGGTCATGGCATATACCACGGACTCTGCCAGCATCAGTACAAACACAAATACCGCAATGGCTGCCAAGGTAGCGCCAAAGTAGGCAAAGGAGTGCACCAATCGCCTGAAGCTGAACAT
This sequence comes from Mariprofundus sp., assembly GCA_021772835.1. Classification (GTDB taxonomy): domain Bacteria; phylum Pseudomonadota; class Zetaproteobacteria; order Mariprofundales; family Mariprofundaceae; genus Mariprofundus. Next base: position 2,936 of record JAJFLE010000078.1, on the reverse strand, counting down.
CAGGCGCAGTGAAGAAGGTATTTTATCAGTTATCAGCGAACTCCATAGTCTCGATGCCTGTCGGCAACTCAGCCTCAAATTCACGCATGGCATCAAACAGCAGTGATGCATCTTCACCCGACATGCTCAGCAATGGTAAACGCAGTTCATTTTTCATCCATCCTAGCGCCGCACATGCCGCTTTCACCGGAATAGGATTGGATTGCATAAACATCACCTGACTCAGTCTGGACATGGTAAACTGTAGCTTGCGGGCTGTGTTCCAGTCACCCTCACCCATAGCAGTAGTTAATGCCTCCATCGTTTTCGGAACCACATTGGCAACTACCGAAATCACGCCATGGCCACCCATAGCCATAAATGGCATCACCGTAGCATCGTCACCGGAATAGAATTCCATGCGGCTACCACATGCCTCGATGGTATGCACAAGCTGCTCCATGTCGGCTGTTGCGTCTTTAATGGCAATGATATTGGACACATGCGACAGGCGGCCCACCGTTTCCGGCAAGATATTGGAGTTGGTTCTGCCCGGCACATTATAAATCACCTGCGGCAGATGTACGGCATCGGCTACAGCCTTATAATGCTGGTAGATGCCTTCCTGAGTAGGCTTGTTGTAGTAGGGGGAAATAAGCAGGGCAGCATCCGCACCCAGCGCTTTGGCCGCAGCCGTCAATTCTATCGATTCCGCTGTGTTATTACTGCCGGTTCCGGCAATCACCGGCACTCGGCCTGCAACATGCTGCACAGCAATGCGAATCACCTGTTTGTGTTCATCAAAAGAGAGTGTTGCTGCTTCGCCCGTTGTTCCGGCTGGCACAAGGCCATCGACACCGGCCTCAATCTGGCGGTCCAGATGTGCACGAAATGCTTCTTCATCAATAGAACCATTCGAAAATGGTGTAACCAGAGCGGTCATCGTGCCATGGAACATGCATGCCTCCGTCTGAATATGAAAGGACTCCCAAGAAGCACCGATTTACTCAGTGCTTCCATGCGACCTAAGCAAGCGCTGATTTTTTCAGAGCACTGCTTAGTCTTTCACATCAGTTATGGCAGAACTATAACCGCTTCGTTTGCAGGAGAAAGGGAATATTATTGTGCGCGCCGGGGATTAAGCGGATACGCTGAAAAACTATCATAAATCGAATTAAGAGAGCTTTTCCAGCCCCTGATACTCTTCAACTTCAACATAAACACAGGCCGGATACACAGGACCGATATCAACCATCATCCAGGTATCTCCGCGCAAACCCAGCTCCACATCGAAAACATCACCGACTTCGACGAGATCAAGAATGACTTTGGGCAGCGGTATCGGACCAATAATTTCGTTCTGCGAATCGAAATCCAGCGCGATGCTCAACTCATCAATACTATTGACGCGCCCATGTCCCTCAACAAATCGGGAAAAGCGTTTACCCCGCAAACGCGGCGCAATCGCACCACCGGAGCGTACAAAGTGGAACAGCACACGTGAAAGCCGGGCTACTCGCTCAGCCGCTGGTGTCACCTCAGCCATAATCTCAACGAAATCAATATATTCGTTCTTTTTCCACCAGTGTTTATTATGTACGAATTCAAGCCACTGCTGCAAAACAGTTGCATAGCCTTGAATCAGATCGACATCACTGGACTCGCGCACAACAAACCAGCCGAGAAAATCACGTACATGTTCCGGATCCAGTGCCTCCAGCGGCAAATTCCCCAGATCACCGGATGGTTCTACATCGCCTTCCAGCAGGTCAACCATATGCGACTCGAGATTCTCTTCCCAATCGGAAAAATCATCTTCATCATTCATCTCCATGTCCTGAAACAAATCCGAGTAATGTATGAGATATTGGGCCAGCATTTCCAGACACTGCTCAGCAGTTTCGCTTTTCACATCACCCGCATTGGCCGTCATTGAAAGCTGTTTGATGAATAGTTCCATCGTCTCCTGAAGTGTATACGTACTAGGCATAAGAGCACGTAGGCAGCGATACTGCATGCGGGAAGAACATGAATACTCCTGAAATAAATCCGAACATCTCGGCCAATTGTTGCCCGAAAAGATCGAAATAGCTATGTTCGCAGCCTTTGTTAACGGATCGTACTGCTTTAATAAGCTGAGAGGGACAACCATGCAGATCAATGTTACAGCCATTCGCGTAGGAAACATTCTTGAGTACAACAACGCCCTTTGGCGCGTTATGAAAACTCAGCACGTAACACCGGGTAAAGGTGTGGCATGCATGCAGGTTGAAATGCGCAACATCGAAACCGGCAACAAGACCAACAAACGTTTCAATTCCACCGAACGTATTGAACGTGTCATTCTTTCTCAGCGCGAGATGCAGTACCTGTATGCCGATGGCGATGATCATCATTTTATGGATACGGAAACTTACGACCAGATCACGCTTGGTGCAGACATGATGGAAAATGTGCTACCTTATCTACTACCGGAAGCCATGGTCACAGTTGAATTTCACGATGAACGTCCATTGAATGTACAACTTCCACAAGCCGTCACGCTTGAGGTTGTGGAATGCGATGCAGCGATCAAGGGTCAAACTGCGACCAGTTCTTTCAAACCAGGCAAACTTGAAACAGGTGCATCAATTATGGTTCCTCCCTATCTGGAAGCCGGCACAAGGGTTCGAGTCAACACCGAATCCGGCGAATATATGGAACGCGCCTGACTCTTATAACACGACGACTTAACGGCCCTGCGGGGCCGTTTTAGTGATTCGGGCCATCCATGGCCCTCACCCTTCGGGCTACCTAAAGCCAGTCCAAACGGCAATCCTGCCTTTTTGTGATTCGGGCCATCCGTGGCCCTCACCCTTCGGGCTACCTAAAGCCAGTCCAAACGGCAATCCTGCCTTTTTGTGATTCGGGCCATCCGTGGCCCTCACCCTTCGGGCTACCTAAAGCCAGTCCAAACG
>JAJFLE010000077.1 GCA_021772835.1 Mariprofundus sp. | reverse complement strand
TTTGAGTTTTGTTAAAGCGTTGCGGCTAAAGGGTTTAGGGTAGAATATGGGGCTATATAAAGGTTTGCGGAAGTTGTCCACTTCCACCATGTCAAGGTGGTGCTCTACCCCTGAGCTACGAGCCTAAGTTGTTGTTACATAACGACTTTATGGGCGATAAACCCTTCCAAAACAAGGGTGCGTACACAAATGCGTACACAGTTAGCTTGCTCCAAGTCGTTAGAACTCGGCGCATCTTAATCTCTAAGAGCCTAATATCAATAGATCAAATCATTCTCGCAATTCGAGCATCCCCTCTGCAAGCGATCCCCGAAAGAGTTTCTGTGACATCATACTTATCTATGAATGGCTGAAGTTGGTCTATTCTGTCTTTGGTGATCAGCGTAAAATGGCCAATAGCGGGTATTTAGACTGAAACCATATATGACTAAATTGAAGCATAATAGTGTCTACTGTTTCGGGGGGAGTCCAAGCATACTCAACAATGATTATTTCGCTACAAAATGCTTTCTCTAAGCATATACCCTGCGACAGAACCCTTCGCTACGAGAAAATTTAGTATCACCAACAGTTCACTCTTCATTTTCATTGATCTCTTTATCTGCTCACGCTTTTTATAAACGTATTTCCTACAGATACTCTCCAGATAGTATATTGTATTGATCTCCAACTCTGAGGATGCCAAACCCTCGTTTGAAGCGATCATTCTAGAAACCCAACCCACGCCACTATCAAGAAAAGGTGAGCCAATATCATTCAGCAATTTTGAAATTGAATACAGCGTTGCTGGATGATGCCCAAGCGGTGACACAATATTTTCAATAAATGGCTTGTTAGTCTCTTTGAGAGAATGCCAATCTTTAGTGGTGTCTTTCCAAGTAACTTGAGCGAACAAGAAGCATTTAATCATCTTGTCGGCTCTCCATGATTGCGTTGAGGCCACCTCTAAAACTTTGGACCTAAACAAGCCCCAAGCAGTCCAAAAGTTGTCACACGCTTCAGCTCTATCTTCAGCTACCACAAATTCATAAATTAGATCCGAAAATAATTCAGAATGACTAAATGCATCTATAAATGGTTGCAAAAAATACTGCACATCCTCTTCTTTAGACTTTAAGACCGTCCATACATATCGCTCTAGAAACTCGTGCTTATGTTGGTAGTCATTGTGATTCGATGCTTCTCTGGACAACTGTCGACTAACGAAGGCCGCCACCAGCTTCTGAACCAATTCTTTATGACTAGGATCATTAATCTCAACGGGCAATGCCTGTAACGCAGTTGTTAATGTGCGGCGTCTCAAGGCATCAAAGTCTATCGTTAAGCTTGCTGGCAACTTGTTTTCTATAACTTTCAATACATCATTCTCATTTGATGCTAAAAAGGCTTTAATCACCTCAAATTCATGAACTCCATATTTGCCTTTCTTGTAGTTCTCTTCTTGGATATCCCCACGCAACGAATCGTAGATTGGCTTCATCCATAAATAACCAAGAAGCAGAGAATTAGCGTCATCCCAGCTTGAACTCCACAACCCGTTGTGAATTGAATCAATCGCAAATTCATCACGGCCAGTAAGTAATGCGATAAGAATCGCAGATTTGATCGTCTCTCTTTCATCTGGGAATTCTTTCAAAATAATCGGAAATACTGAGAACGCCTGTTTAATCCCATCGCCTATTTGGTAGTGGTAGCCCTCTTGAAAGCATAATGAAGCCGCCTCTAGAACGACTGTTTTACAAAAGTCTCTTTTCTCTTCATCTAGCTCGTTGATATTATCTCGCAGTAAGACCGAACAAACCAATGTTGGAAGCGACACATTGAACAGCTGAAATGTCCCATCTGCATCTTCCGAACTTAGCTGGGCGATAATTTCTTCGACCTCTCTTAGTGCCCTCAGTGGATCATTCTCATATTTCTCGTACGTTCTATACCGCTCATCCTTTTCCCATTTTTGGTTCGCCCATAACTGCAATGCCAAATATTTAGATCGTTCTTCAACACCTTGCAGAGCTGTTTCACTATATTCTTTTAGGTTTGGTTCCAGTTCTGGATTAAAGGTAACAATTACTTTGTCATCTTTCTCTTCGGTCGTCGGATTCATTTTCCGTCGATCCATTCTAGCCAAAAACATCCTCCAAACTTTATCGTACTCAGACTGCTCTGATTCATCAGGCAGTTCTTCGTAATAAGCATCCAAAATACCCCATAGAACACCTTGCCTTCGGTCAGCCTCTTCCTCACTGACATCCTCACTTCTGAAAAACTGGTAGTTCAAAAACAGATGCTCTAGTGCCATACCTCTATGCTTATCGTCACAAGTCTTTATTCTTTCATCGCTAAAAATTTTATTTTTTACACCTAGGCCAGTCCCCATTGAGTACATCATCTTGGATTGAGCCTCTTGGTGATATCGGGATAAATCATCTTGGATAAATTCTTTTGTTTTGAAAAGAATCGCAGCGACATCAAATGTTTTCTCTGGATAGGCAAGCACAACACTTGCAACGACAGATGAAATGGAAGATGACCGTGAGTTTCGCAGCAAATAGGTAAGCCAAAACTGGATATCCTTTGACTCTGCTTTTTCAAATACCCCAAGAAGAATCTTTTCAAGCGCCATATGGATTGACTGCATCAAATACGGTGTTGAAGAAGCTATTCCTCTGTACATACCCCAAAGGTCAAGGCTGTGTTGCTGCTTTGCTATCTCATCATCAGTGATGAACACAGAAACCTCTTTCATATAATCGAAATGTGATTGTGCATAGCACTCAACGGTTTTGTTCGTAAATGCAATTATAAAATCAACGGTTTCTTTAAAAGATGACTGGAGTAACCAGTAAATAGGCGTTTGAAATGCACTTGCAGGAAAGCACTTAAAATGGACATTGAGGGTGTAAGAAATTTTGTGTAAACGGCTTTGGTTTACTGCCTTGGCATCCTGTCGTCGAATTGAATGCTAAAGCGGTTTAGTGCTGCTTTCCAATCTCTGATAGGCATCGTCCACTTTTTGCTGATGTTTTTCAACG
>JAJFLE010000076.1 GCA_021772835.1 Mariprofundus sp. | reverse complement strand
GAAACCGAATGCCCTCGATCAACCACCTGTTTCGCTGCTTCAATCTTGAATTCTTCTGTATATCGCTTGCCACTCATCGTGACCTCCATAGAGCTAATTTGTCACGCTCTTAGGTGTCTAGCAATACGGTAGCGATTCAATCAGCGTAATGCCGGCAGCTAGCCCATCGAGGCCATCCGACAGGTTCAGCGCATTGATGAACCCGACCATGCCGATAAGTGTAATCGGTATGGCTAACCAGCCGGTTTCAATATTGCCGGTAGCAAACAGATCACCAAGATTTGCTACCGCAGCTCCGCTCATGACAAGAAACACCCCGGTGCCGCTTATAATGCCCAGGAATTTGAGTTTGGGAGATATATCAAACATATCATCGGCAATACCTGTAAAACCGACAATGAACAGACCGAGAAGAAAACCCTGCGTAATATGGTTGATATCGAGCATAGTAAACGGGATCAACAACAGCGAAACAAGGAATGCCAGCCCACCCATGCGCGGTACGGCCTGAACATGGACCTTGCGCTCATTCGGGTGATCCACCGCTCCAAGCCGCTCAGCCAATCGAACAACCACAGGCATGGCCAGCATCGTCAGCAAAACGGAGGAGAAGAGTGGCAACAGAATGGGAGTGGTTATTTCGTTCAAACCAAGCATTATATTTAACACCTTAATTGAATTTTCCGACCACATGCTGATCAAGCCATGAACAATGACAAATCATTTGCCAGCTCTATCCCTTTCCTTAAGTTTCAGTCGCCGATATTTTCTGCTGAGCGGCTAAAAAATCAAAAGACGAGCACACTCTATATTTATGAACTCAAGCTGTCGTGGGCTTGTCTAATATCGTCCAATCCAACGATATGAGTGTATTCAGGATACAGGGTAGTTGATCTCGGATTGAAGTTCAGCGGGAGGGACGGGCAAGTCTTCAAAAGCCCTCCAAACCACATCAGTTTTTGGAGAAAGAATGACCCAATTTGTAATGGCAATAATCTTAAAGTATTCTTTTAGAGAATAATGCTCAACATACCAAGCCTCAACTTGCCCCTTGTAAGGGGCAATGACGTTATCATAAAAATCTAGCGAATGCTCATGCTTGGCAAGCATCCTTTCTTCACCCCGAAAAACGATGGCTCCCATACCTGACAAGCCTGGCTTCACCTTGACAATGATTTTTTGAAGATCTTCAGGAAAGGCATTAAAACAGCGAGGAGCCTGAGGTCGAGGACCAATGATACTCATATCGCCAAGGATGATATTAAATAACTGAGGTAGCTCATTCATCTTACTTTTACGTAAAAAAGCACCTACAGGTAATATGCGAGGGTCCCCTTGTATAGTTACAGTACCAGTCCCAACTTTAGGGCTATTCTTTAGCATTGTCGCAAATTTAAAGAGATTAAAAGGTTTGCCATCCTTACCAATTCTTTCTTGAAGAAAAAACACCTCTCCTTCTCCAGTAAATTTAAGTATTACCGCAACTGTAAGTAATAGTGGCGAGAGCACTGACACCGCAATAAAAGAAAATAAAATATCAAAAAATCTATGCATGCTTATTACATCCTCTGGTCTAAATATTTACCTGTTTCCTTGTGCGCAAAATCAGGCAATAAATCGAAAAACAAACTAATGATATCTGCCTTAGACCAGATATCTTGCGTCTTCATTTCAGTAGTACTTTGAATAAATGCATCCAGCTTATCAACATCAAACTCTGGTTTGTTCCGAATAATACCAATGCTTTCAAATCGATTCATATTCAAATCTTCTTTGTCGGTAAAAAATTCTTCGAAGTCCTTCTCACCAGTTGTATCACTTTTGAAGAAATAACAGGGCCATTGCTTTTTCAAAATCAATTCTTCGGCTCTCTCACGGGCCTCATCTTCACTAGCACACTCATAAGGTTCATACCCAAGCTGCCGCAGGTATCGAACCGCAATATCGGAAAATGAAATCAGGTGCAATTTTTCACTCAGTTTAGGAAAAAATATATCCCGGTTCTCTCCCAGAAGACAGGACATCAAACATAATTCCCCCGACTCCTGCGGAGTCACAAAATAACGACGCACATCATTCGGTGCCGAAATAGGCTGGCGCTTGGCAAATCGTTGGTTAAAGCCATGCAATAGAGAGCCATCAGAAAATGCCACATTGGCAAAGCGCGCCATCGATACAGGAAGGGTCAGGCTCTCCCTCATCAGGAACATCTCCATAATGCGTTTGCTGGCTCCCATCATATTGACTGGATTAGCAGCCTTGTCGGTAGAAACACAAAAATATTTTCTAGCTCCTCCATTGCGTGCCAACCCCGTAGTCTTTACGGTATTAAAAATATTGACCTCAATCATGCGCATTAAGGTATATGGATCCTTCTCACTCCGGACGTGCTTCAGGGCTGAGAGGTTCAAAACATAGTCATAGGGGCCTTCTGCCACTATAAGTGCTTCAAACTCACGACTTCCACAGTCAATCGCGAAGGTTCGAAAATCGCCATCGATATAACCTAGTGTACTGCGAATATCCCTCACTAATTCGACCATATTGTTCTCGCTGATATCTACAACATGCAGTGTCTTAGGCTCACGCTTGAATATCTCTCGCGTTACCGCCTGTCCGATTGAACCGGCTCCGCCGATGACCAGAAAGCGTCCACTAGAAACTAAGCGACTCAATTCGTCATTATGCTGAATAATATCATCATTAAACAGGGGCTCCGATCGCCCAATCAATTTTAGAATACTCACTATTAAGTCACACCCCTAAAGTATCAATTTTATCATACGGAACGCTGGATGGAATATTCACAACCCTATCTTCTAGCCATAAAGAATTCTTCACTCCATCATGTTGACAGTGTTTAAACATCTCTAAATGAGTCATTAAGCGCCAGACAGGACGAGTCATAACTTCTTCTATATTAGAGAATTCCAAAAATGCTTGCCTCTCTTCGTATGAGTTTAAGACTATCGCATTCAACCAGTGGTTAGAAATGTCCCCTGATAATGCCTTAGCAAAGGGGACTCCAATATTGTTGAAAAACTCCTGATAGCGTTTTGCAACATTATTCTTTACCAAAAGTATATTTGGCAACATCTCCATCTGAGCACAGCCGAGAGCTGCATTCAAATTAGGCAAACGGAAATTATAGCCTATCTCATCATGATTAAATTCATATGGATGAGCAATTTTAGACGTAGTCGTTATATGTTTAGCTCGGACAGCTAGCCCCTCATCGTTCGTTAAAATCATGCCACCACCACCAGTGGTGACAATTTTATTCCCATTAAAACTAACAGCACTGAGTATTCCGAATGACCCAGTATGCTTTCCATTCACATAACTGCCTAGTGATTCCGCCGCATCCTCAACAACAGGTATATTGAACTCATGACAAATTCGAATGATCTCGTTAATCCTACAAGGGATACCAAACGTATGCATCGGAACACATGCGGAAATCCTGCGTCCGGTAGTCTTGTTAAATGCAACTCCCGATTTCATTTCAACATGATTTTCTAAAAAAAATTGCAATGCATCTGGGCTCAATCCTAACGTATCCATATCAACATCAACAAATACCGGATAGGCACCACAATAGGTAACAGCATTACAGGTTGCAATAAATGTAAGTGCCTGGGTAATTACCTCATCATTACGAACAACACCAGCCAACTGCAAAGAAACCTGTAACGCAGCAGTTCCATTTACAGTTGCAATTGCATATTTAACACCAGTAAATTCAGCAACGCGGCGCTCAAATTCACACACTTTCTCACCAACTGATGAAACAAAATTTGAATCAATGCATTCGATTAAATATTTCTTCTCATTTCCGACAAAAACGGGTCGATGTAAAGGGATAAAACCCTTGCCATAAATGGTTCGAACCTCATCTACCACTAAAGAAAAATCAAAAGAACTCATTTATTATCCTCAATGTTTTGTCGTATGCCAAAATCTCAGACGTAGCCATGCCGTTCAAGAGTAGCTTGAATCAACGGTGAAATATTGGAAACCAATGAATGACCAAGCTCATTTCTACCCTTGCCTACGCTTGTAACTCTCACATTGGCAACGGCTTCCAAAACACGAGGTTCATCAACGTCTTTCTGCAAAAAATGCAATATATTGAAAAGACATTCCCGAGGGTTATTCACAAAGTCCTCATAATAAACACGATGCCATTTTTCTTCTGGCATTTCCTGAAATGCGGCATCTGAAAGATCCACACATCGTTTCCATTGCAATGCGCACATCTCTTCTAAGGAGTGATGAGTCATGCACTCATTCATATCTTTAAAAGCCGGCCCCCAAAATGCCAATCGTTTTTCTTTGGAAAACATGCGAAATATATGGTTAGCCAAATATCGGCCACCATAGTATGGCAGATCTGAAATTGGCACATACCTCGCCTTTTTCATGATATACGAAAGATCAAAATCAGCATGCCATCTCTGTTTAGCAGATGCCAACACATCATAACCGTTACGCACAATATAAATATATTTTGCATCTGGAACTACAGCATCTACAAAAGGCACCCGCAATGAATTGGCGCAGGTCTTCTCAACCAAAACATTGAGCTTGTGATTCAATGCAAAACCATCAATTTTCTTGTTAATAAAATCACGAACTTTTGGAGTAGCCATGTCAGCTGTAAACTCATCCGAAGCAGAATGCATATTTCCATGCCGCCAGATATAATTGATTTCGTCACAAGGCCAAGTATCAACGCCAGGCAGCGCGCACAATACATCCCTAAGCATATTGGTTCCAGAGCGAGGGGCTCCGATAATAATTACTTTAGTACTATTCATATTCTATTCTATCTATTATTGATATGAACTTATCAGCCATATGATTAGATTGATAGCTGTTACTAATGTGGTTTCTAGCGCTATCACCCATCTGTTTACAGATTAAAGGGTTATTGTGCATATATAGTATTGCTTCTGAAAGTTGCTCTGAGATTCCAGAACATGTTAAACCACCACCAGCATCATTAATAAAATTAGCCACATCTCCACCAGGCCCTGCATATATACATGGGCAACCATTACCTAAGTAATCAAAAATTTTATTACCTAACATAGCGTTAATATTGACCCCTTCCTTTGCTGGATAAATACACAAATTTGCTCTGTTACAATACTCAGTGACTTTGTATTTTGGAAGGTTTCCCAGAAAAAACGTGTTTAATTTCTTTTCATCTGAAATTTGTTTATAAAAATTTATTTTTTGCCCACCGCCAAGGAAAATAAACAAAATATCTTCATAATCTACCAGTTGGCTCGCAGCATCAATAATCAGCTGAACATTAAAAACATGACCGAGTGTCCCTGAGTACAACACAACAAATTTGTCTTCTGTAAATGGCATTTCAAGACCAGGGCTTATCAGGTCATCCTCATACCCATCAAAACCCAGCTTAACAACGTGCACTATATCTTCATGCACTCCTCTCTCAATCAAACGATCTTTAAACCCGTCAGATACAGCAATAATAATATCTGCAGATCGGTACAGATAACTTTCAATGCGATAAATGTAATTATATAACCAGGATTCTCTTACTACATTTACTTCATGAGCAACGGCAACGCCTATATCACGAACCTCAATTATAAATGGTACCCTTCTTACTAGACTTATAAAGTATCCGATTACCATGAATGTAATAGGTAAGGAAACGCAGATAACCGCATCAACTCTCCTGACAAAGACACTAGCAACAAAAACAGATATCGCTGTTGTAATAAAGTATATGATACGCCTAAAAAGTGAAGATCTGTCATTGCGAGTTGAATTTGCGTAAACCACCTCATTATTTGCAATGCCCTTCTCTCTCTTCCAGAACTGCATAAATCTAAACTTGGCTTTCCCCTCACCAGTCATGGAATCTTTACCTGGAACGATAACGGTGGTTTTATAACCCTTTTTAGACATGCATGAAACTAGGTGGCGCGACCGTTGGCCCCCAAATTCATTTTTATTCCTAAGATGAGGGAATAATAGTAGTAAATGTTTCATAATTTACTGTAAAGCTGGGTCAGTAATGTCACAACGGCATTCATATTGCTTCCCTTTAACCATAGATATTCTAAGTATGCCTATTCTGAGAATAGTTTTTTTTCACAGGGCTTAGCATGCCTCTAGGTTTAATGAATACAAGACACTTCATCTCCCCTCTTTTTCCCTCTCTTAAAGTAAACATTAACGCCATCAACCAAACTTCGGAACCTGGTGGAGTATATAGAATACCAACCATAAGTAGAAAACACGAGGTTGCATTGAAATGACGTATTGGCACGCACCGGCGGATACACATCCATAGAGGCAATAACATCAATAATCCAAAAATATAGATATACTGTAAAATGGGTGAAAGAGGACGGGCACTCACCCGTGATATATAGCCCTCGATTTTATATTCATCATTTTCCTCTTTCTCCCCCGAAAAAAATTTTGGATCAGCGCCATGGCCAAGTGGCGATTCAGCAATTTCCTGAATCGATGTCACTGTTCCTAAAAACCGACCTCCCGAAGTAGCAGCAAGCGCAGTAAATACTCCTTCGTAGGAATGTTTCTGATATAATTCTATAATCAGGGCAACTTTAGGATTGCTCGGCGCATAAATGAGCATAGAGACCACCAATATAGAAAAAAGCCCGATGGATGCAGGACGGGTAAAAATATTCTGTGCATATTTAAAGAGGATGTACAGAGCCAACAGAAGAATTCCAGTGGCTGACCCAACCATAAAAATTTCTGAACATACGAGCACAAACAACATGATATTTTGCCTTACCTTGTTCATGGCAGTGGATAAAATATATAGCATTAACAACTGGAACCCTGCCCGCGCAGGCTCAGTCTCCAACATTGTTACACCCCTGTATCCTCCGATTGGCTCGCCATAAAAACGTGATATAAAAATTCGTATCACGTCTTCCAATGGAACTAATAAGTGGAGCATCTGCATAACTCCGACAATAATATATAACCAGAACACATTGCGGGCCACACGCGAAATGAGAGCCTCATTACCTCGGAAGAAAAATAGTGGTGATATGAAATTTAATGCCTGGATCAAGTATTTAACCATTGCAACATCAAATTCCTGATAATAGATTATTGATGAGAAATAGGTTATGCTCATCAGTGCAACAAGAGCTAAAGAAGGGATGTTATATTTACCAAAGAGAAATATTAATACTATCCCGTAAGGAAAATGCTCAAAACCTGGAACAATATTATGAAAGGGGGAAACCCCTGAGATAAGCGCAAGATAAAGAACAAAAGCTCTAATCTTAGTCATGGTCAAGATCATCAAACAACTTCAACTAAGCCACTATTTATAGCAACTTGAATTCGTTCCACTTCAACTCCACGTACCTTAATACATCCAATCATTTATTCACTTTTTTCAACAAACGTAGCATCTTAAATAGGGTATATTCACCAACAACGATGGCCATAAGTCTTCGCAATAACACTTTCATAAATAGCTTAAATATCTTCATCAAACCCATTTTATTGCTATAAGTATAATCGACAAAGAAACGCTCAAAATAGCGTGCTGAATCATGTTTTATATTTGTCGAAACCCCTCCAAGCGAAAAAATGGAGACAACAGAGTCAATATACCTTACAGAGTACAGCCCCATACTATCTAAACGCCGCCAAAGCTCGTAATCTCCAACATACCGATACCTTAAATCAAATAGATGTTTCCTCTGTATGGATGAATGAACGAATGTAGCCTGATGCGGCAAGCCAAAACCTTCCTTTCCAGCAACACTCGGTCGGAAAAAATCAAGCATTTCACCATTGTATTCGTATTGAATCCTTCCGGATACAATCGCTTTCCCCTCCAAAAAAACGCCCTCATTTACCAAGTATTTCAGCACATCAGGATGCCTGAAACGGTCACCAGCATTCATGAAAATAATATAATCACCTTCAGCGGCTACCGCCCCTTTATTCATTGCATCATAAATACCTGAATCAGGCTCTGAGATTAAAAGATCCACACTATCTTCTATTAACTTCAAATACTCCAAAGTGCCGTCTGTTGATGCGCCATCGACAATGATATACTCAACATTACCGTACGTTTGGAGCAGTACGTTTTCTACTGTTAGTGATATTTCATCCATACAATTATAACAGACGGTTATAACGCTTATTTTCATTTAGATTCTCTCACCTGAAACACACTTAATTATACTTCACGATACAACAAAGCCATGCCATCCCAAAGGATGGCATGGCTTACACAGTATCACATTCAGACTGCCGACGAGTTACTTTTTGTCGCCTGATCTTTATTCCAGTAGGATACACAGGGTATTTTAGATAGATCACACCTCTCCTTATAGCGCTTCGCAATCCCCACAACCTCATCCATCAACCCATCCTCTAAAGTTATGGGCCTCAGCCCATGACTAAGAAACTTACTATTTTCCACATGGAGGTCATTTTCATCATCTTCTTTTCGTGGATTTGATATCAATGTGATTTCCGCATCTGTTTTCTTTGCAATGAGTGCTGCTAAATCCCTGACGCGATGCGTTTCTGTCATCTGATTGAATATCTCCACAAGAGCGTCCTTCTTAGGTGGAGTTTCCAGAGCGATTTCAATGCAGCGTACGGTGTCTTGTATATGAATAAATGCCCTGGTTTGTCCACCTGTACCATGAACCGTCAGAGGGTGGCCCACAGCGGCCTGCATAAGGAATCGATTCAGAACAGTTCCATAGTCACCATCATAGTCAAAACGGTTAATCAGTCGTTCATCCCTTCGGGTATCCTCAGTCTGGGTGCCCCACACAATGCCCTGATGTAAATCTGTAACCCTCAACCCATCATTTTTGTTGTAGTAAGCAAACATCAGCTGATCCTGAGTTTTGGTCATGTGATAAATACTGCCCGGGTTCACAGGGTAGAGAATCTCTTTCTCGACAGTCTCGCCAGCATCGGTTTCAAGTTTAACCGTCAGGTAACCCTCTGGAATTTTCATGCCTGCTGTGCCGTACCCATACACCCCCATTGTTCCCAAATGGATAACATGCACATCCAGACCAGACTCGACTACTGCCGCCAACATATTGTTCGTCGCATTCAAATTATTATCAACAGTATACCTTTTATGCCAGGAGCTTTTCATTGAGTAGGGTGC
The DNA here is from genome assembly GCA_021772835.1 of Mariprofundus sp. Classification (GTDB taxonomy): domain Bacteria; phylum Pseudomonadota; class Zetaproteobacteria; order Mariprofundales; family Mariprofundaceae; genus Mariprofundus. Next base: position 20,275 of record JAJFLE010000076.1, on the reverse strand, counting down.
AGCCCGCTGCTCAGCAAAATGAATAATGGCGTCAGGTTCAAACTCTTTTAACAGTGTGAGCATTTGATGGTAGTCCTTCGAAACGTCAAAATTATAAAAGCCAATCTCTCTGCCCGATATTTCCTTCCACGCCTTCAGACGATGCCCCATCGGCTGAATCGGAGTAAGGCTGCTAACCCCCAGCTCATTATCAATGTTTCGCCTCGATAGATTATCGACAATGATTACATCATGTCCTTTTTCCGATAGATATAAACTTGTTGGCCAGCCACAAAAACCATCTCCACCCAATACTATTACCTTTGCCATCCTCTTCTCCTCACATAATATATTAAACTTCTATTAGGATATTATCCAAACATCCTGGAAACCAAATTTTGTAGTTTTGAGATGGGAGTTACTCAATCCTTTCCGTCGTTCTAAAAAAAACCGCATCAACCTGAAGTGTCCGCCCATCACGTGGATCAGTGAAGCCTTTTTGAATCGCCCAGAGCGTGAACCCCTCAGAATTCAACCGTTCGATCATATCCATCCATAGATACTGACCCTCATAGAGTGGAACCAGTGACAGCTCACACTGTACACCTTGTGCCCTCTTTAGGGTCTCTCGTGCGCCATCGAGCACCTGCCATTCAAAACCCTGAGTATCAATTTTGATAAACATTTGACTATGCGTATCAAGGTACTGGGGGACAACACTGTCCAACATCACAATTGGAACATCTTCACTGCCGATATAAGCAGCCCCAGGGGCAGCTGAAGTGTGCGCATCGAGCATCGGCAAAACAGATGAAGAAGCAGATTTCCCCGCGATATTGATCTGGATTTCGCCATTATGATCGCCTACTGCACAACGATCATGCACCAGCCATTTGGAGTCTTTACCTGCAGAGGTCGATAGCTTTCTGTACGCATCGGCCAGAGGTTCGAAACTGACAATATTTCCGCGATAGCCGACTGAGCGCAGTTCTGAGGCAAACTGGCCGACATTGGCACCAACATCCAGAACAAGATCCACCTTGAATCGCTCAAGGCCTTTGAAAAGCTGGTAAGCCGGATTTGAGTGAACACCGAACCGATGAAGCTCGTAGCCTGAGGCTTTAGCAATTTTACTGATGATCCTTTTAATCAAGAAGTTACCCCTCTGTTACATGTTACTTGCCTAATCATCTGCGCACAATCCTATTCCACACAAACTTCATAAGGTGAAAAAAGTTTTTAACCCGACTCAAACCTATAGTACGTACTGTCGCAGCAGCAATACTTGCTTCATAAACATCATTTAGGGGACATTGTGAGTCGCTATTCACCCTATAAGTAGCCAGGTTTTTATTAACCTTACCCAACCACTTAAAAACGTTATGATAATAGCTATGATATTTTGCAATTGTCTGGGCTTTTTCCAGATTCAGACCATGCCTTTCTGCAAAATTCACCCCCCATTTTGCTACCGTGTCATTATTCACCCCGGAAGACGCCAAAATCAATTCCAGTTGTTTCTGGTGATTTTCAAACTCAGAGGACTCTCTAAGACACATTGACTGGAGATATGACTCATAGATGATCGCTTGTATTGAAAAAACAGGTCTTCCATCCTTATCAAGAGGCAGTGCATCGTGAAAAGGGATGTTTGGCTCACTATAATACTTTTCACTTGGAGAGTTATTACTGTTTGACTTTGTAGATGATGCACAAGTTCCACCGCTATGCCTGGAGGCCCCATTAATTGCCAGCGGTTCAAACATATAGATATAATCTGGAATAATGCTTGGAATTGCTAGCCCCATGTACACATCGGGGGTCATCGAATGAAAAAAAGCGCCTGACTTTGATTTAATATTCTTCAAAACCTCGATATCTACAAACCCACCGTTGTACAGGACCGGCAGATTAGTATAGCTGCACTTGCCCATCATGACGCTTTCTATCCATTTTTTAGAGCTTCTTTTTTCCCAGCCTGACTGAAGCGGTACCCCCAACCTTCCATAATCAGCCTCATTTAAGCCAGGCCACCCATAGGAGCAGGTGGCAGACCGAATAGCTTGAGTACCTGTCAATCGGATAATCTCAGCTACCCTGGTCAAAGAGCCTGGTAAAAGCCCGTCATCATCACCAATTAAGGCCACCCATCCCTCAGACACATGAGAGAGAGCGAACTCCCAGTTCTGCGACATCCCTACCCTCTTGCCTGTGTTAATATACCTTATTTTATTACTGTTAAAACTTGCGACAACGCTCTCAGTATCGTCACAACTAAAGTTATCACTTACGATAATTTCAAGGTTTTCAAAGTCCTGTGCTAGCACGGTTTTAATCGCCGCACCTAGAACATCGCTTCGTTCTCTAGTAGGAATAATCACTGTAAACTTTAACGTTGCCATCTTACACCTTATCAATCTGAAAATATTTCTGAATATGCTGTGGCAAATATTGAACAATTTGCCGCCGCACCAAAGGCGCCGATAAACTCGTGGCGACCAGCACAGCTACTGAACTACCCGCCACCACGAAAAACTCACCCATTCGGCCGAGTTGCTCAGAAAAACCCCACCGGCACAGTAGTGCGACAAGCCCCGCAACCGTTAATGGAATTAAAACATCGGCCCGGTACCATATCCATTTCTCGGCCACCAAAATACGTTGATACATAAAGTGTATGCCTATCAAAATATAGCTGGCATTCAGCGCAACCCAGATCCAGGCAGCACTAATCGCCCCATATTCTGGCACTACCAACAATATAGCAGGAATCAAAATAGCAACCGCAATAGTGTTGATTTTGACCGTCAAAGAGGTCCAGCCATGGGCAAGCTGCATCTGGTAGGGCATCCACATCAACCCATTCAGCAGAGTCCCCAAAGCCAGAACAGTCATAAGAGGTGCAACCTGCTGAGTGAGAACTGGATCGGCTGTCCAGAGGAAAAGTACCCGGTCAGCAAATACAATCAGCACCACGGCGGCAGAGCCCATCAGCACGGTGACAAGTTGTGCCCCTTGGTGGTAGCTCTTTCGCAGCGACATGTCATCCTCTCGTGTGAGCAGCTCAACAAATCGCGGGTAGAAGGCTGCGGCTATAGGCTTGGTGAACATATAGAGGGCACTTGCCACCACGCCGGCCAAGGCGTAATAGCCAAAGGCCTCCAAGGTAAGCAGGCGAGAGAGCAATATTTTATCCACCTGCATGAGCAAAAGGGATAGCAACGTAATTCCAACCATACCCGCCGCAAAGCGCCAGATACCCAGCAACGCCATTAGTGAGAAACTAGCAGTGTGCGGAGGAGATGGAAGTATCCGGTAAACTGCGCCTATTAAGATGACAACAGTCAGCAACGAGATGAGTCCCTGCCAGATGAAAAAAGCCTCGATCGTTGGGGAGACCCAAAGCAATACACCAACCGCCCCCACGCTCCGAATGGTAGCCATCACGCTCACGATGATGTTCTGCAAGACCTGCCGCTGCAATCCGGCGATACTGCTATTGTAGATGTTTTCTACAAAACGCAAAGCAGTAACCAGCCCCATCAGCGTGAACGCCTGAGCAACCACCTCCGCCGACATCTTCTCTGCTTGAACCCAGTCTGAAGCCAGCCAGCCTGATGCCAACCAAATACCCGAACCAATTGCGACTGCGATTACTATTGCGACAAACTCAACACTACGCAGAAGATCCCAGATTGATTGCGCATCGTGGACTCCACCGGTAAAACGCGCCATCTCCCGCCCGAGAGCCGGTCGCATGCCCATATCGAGCAAGCTCAACCACGCTTGCAGCATGGCATAAATCCCAATTAGTCCGTATGCCTCAACTCCCAAGTATTCGATGTACAATGGGATGAATGCCAACCCCATCAGGGCAACCCACCCCTGACCGAAGTAGTTGGCAATTAAGTTTTTCTTGAGTGACACTTTCATATGGGCCTTTTGATAAAATGTGTCAACGCACCCGTTTCAAATAACCATCAGGAGCAACAGTAATAAGAATTTTATTTTCTATACCTTTGTCAATCTGGAACTCAGAATGATCTTTTAGGTACTCCCAGACCGCAGTTTTAGGGTTGTTACCCTTGCCCCATGGTCGATCGCTGGGGCACATCTCAGCAGTATCTTCAACGATACTATCGTAAACCACGCAATAACTACCTAGAGTAACTAATTCTGCATAAGCCGTTAACTCTTCCAGAACATGATCGTGGGTATGATTCGAGTCCAGGAAGACTAGAACCCTCTCTTTTCCACGCGCCTTTTTATGAACCTGGGAGATAATTTCTGGTGCAATACTGGAACCTTCAATCATTGAGATACGTTTGAACATAGGATGCGCTTCAATGGCTTCTTTATTGTGTGGACGGATATCGATATCGATACCCAGTACCTCTGCATCCGCATTGCCACCACAGACAGCATTAAGCTCCAGCATAGATGCCGAGAAGATCAACGACCCGCCGTGAGCAATCCCGGTCTCTATAATCAGGTCTGGTTGAACCTCCCAAATAATCTGCTGCATGGCGGCCATATCCTGTGGATACTGGATGATTGGTCGGCCTAGCCAGCTGAAGTTATATGAATACTGCGGCTTCAGAGATGCCTGCATAAAATTCAACGCACTTGCTTTCAGCTCTTCGTTCCGGCCATTCTCTTCAACCCGTTCTTCGACTTCTTTTTCAAAGCTCATAATGATCCACCTTAATATATGTGTATAAATTTTTCGACTGCCTAACAATCTCATCCAGATAATTAGAATTCAAAATAAACATGTTCGCTTCAGGTAATAGCTTCTGCATTGCCAGTTCCGGCGACAGGATCTGAAGCCCCGTTGCCGCCATATATTTACCCTGCTTGGCTGGATTAATATCAATAACCATATCAACTGGAGTGCCTGCCCTTTCCATATAAAGAGAAAAAATAACACCCTTGGACGCCCCTCCCCATATTGCATTCTGCTTGCCGGTTTCAAAGTTAATACGCTTGGAATGAACACCAATATCCGAGAGAAAATCATGAGGGAAAATCAGTTCATCGCCTGCATCTATTCTGGGTGGCCGCAAACTGGCTAAGTCTGCAATCACATACAGATACTGCCCACCGAAGACATGTCCCGATTCCACTACATTTTCGAATATCCGGTCGAAATCTGCCAGACGAAAATAATTAACGTGCTCATAGAACACATCAAACCAAGCCCTATTCTGACAAATCCAGTCAAAACAAGGCACTTCGATATAAATCAAGCCACTACCACCATTGGCTTCGGCAACATTGTGAAGAAAGTCGACCGGATTCACCATATGTTCCAGTACATGTCTTAAAATGACACCATCCGCTGTAATGCCTAGTTCAGGCTCAAAACAGTCCACAATTACATCTGGATTATTTCCCTCGTATGCCGGATCGATGCCGACCACCTGATAGCCACTCTTTTTCAGGTGCTCAAGAAAATAACCTTTGCCGCACCCAACCTCTATCAGTGACTTCTCATGAAAGTATCTCTCAATAATGCTGGTTACATCTTCCAGATGTTTCTGAAAAAAAACGGAGTGAGCCTGTTCATTCTGATAATCGGCATCGTAAACAAGCAGATCCGGATTAAACGCAGCATTAAATACCAATCCGGTATCCATATCCTGGACAAGTACAACATCCCCTTTGGGGCAAGCCTGCGCTGCCTCTGCCGTCTCAAACATCTTATTCTGGAATACAGGAAGTTGCTCAGCCCTAAAAAGTTCCCTAAAATTCATAGCTTCTCCAAAATAGCAGCCAACTTGCGGTTATCTCCCCAAAATGCCATGGGTTCATAGTCCGGATAGGGGTAATACCCCAGATTCAACTGCATAGTTGTCTTGCGTTTACTCAGGTGCATTTCTACCAGACGTCGTATTGAAACAGGCCGACCACTACAAACATTGAAAACGCCGTCCGTTTGAGGACTCTCAAACAATCCGACCAAACATTGAGCAACCTCATCAACCGGCAGGTAATCACGCAACTGTTCCCCACCTGACATATTGAACACCAGCTCTTTCTGATCAACTGCACTATCAAGCTGAGCCAGAATACTGTTCTGACTCTGGCCATTGCCATACATGTAAAAAAGTCTTGCCCATTGTAGCACAAAAGGCATCTCTTTCTGGAGGCTCTGCAAATATTTTCGCAACGAGTCTTTGGCCAGCGCATAAGGATTGCCTGGGTTGGGCAGTAGGTCTTCGCTCAGTCTTCCCGATTGCATGCCGTACTCGAAACACGTGCCCGTCACAAGTACCTGGCCAATGCCCTGTTCAATCAGTGACTTAATAAACAGGTAATCGGCAGGAAGATTCTTTTCATAATGAAAAAGCGACTTGTAATTAGGCAACCCCGACCAAGCAAAATGCATTGCAGCATCAGGCAGACCAATAGCTCGCAGATTGAGTTTAGGATCCGAGTAGATATCATGAGCAATAAACTGCACTTGATCGAACCAATTAAATTGGCGAGCTTTTACTTCATCACGTGCCAGTGCGACGACACTGTGGCCTCGCTCCAACAACAAGGGGACAACGTGCCGACCAACAAAGCCCGTGGCACCTGTGACCAGCACTCTTCTCATCAGCGAACCTGCAAGTGTGAAACAGCTGTGACAAACTTTCCACCCCACTCGAGAATGAAGTCATTACTCTCCATCACTTCGTCGGCAATATTCCAGGGTAGAATCACAACAAAGTCGGGTCTTGTATCGACTATAGCCTTGGGAGATAGAATCGGAATATGGCTCCCTGGCATGAATTTACCCTGCTTGGATGGTGCAGCATCACAAACAAAAGAGAGCAGATCAGGCTTCACACCGGCATAATTGAGCAGGGTGTTGCCTTTGGCTGCAGCGCCATAAGCAGCTACCTTTTTCCCCTGTCGCTTCTGTTCGATCAAAAAGGCAAGCAGGTCGTCTTTAACCTTCTCAGCCTTTGGCTGAAAGTCCAGATAGGTTTGTAAATCCTGAAGGCCGCCTTCCACCTCAGCATCAAGCACTCTTGCCACGTTAGAGCTGATTTTCCGGTCATCATCTGCATGGCAACCATACACTCTCAGGCTGCCTCCGTGGGTGGAGAGCTCTTCAACATCACAAACCCGCAAGCCTGCTTTCTCAAAAATTTTCTGAACAGTTTGCAAAGAGAGATAGGAGTAATGTTCATGATAAACCGTATCGAACTGATTGAGTTGTACAAGGTTCAGAAGATGCGGAAATTCTAGGGTGATCGTTCCAGTAGGATTAAGCGCCGCCTTCAGTCCAGCTGTAAAATCGTTGATATCCGGCACATGGGCATATACGTTGTTTCCGAGAATCAGGTCAGCCATTCTCCCTTCAAGGTGTTGCTCTGCAAATACCTTGCCAAAAAACTCGCGTTTTACAGGAATACCCAAGGCTTCAGCCGCCTCTGCAGTACTGTCTGTGGGCTCAACTCCGAGGCATGGAATTCCTGCCGCCACGAAGTTCTTAAGCAAGTAGCCGTCATTGGATGCAACCTCAATCACAAAGCTCTCCGCATTCAACTTCAAGCGCTCGGTTATTGTTTCGCAATATTTGCGGGCATGTTTTAACCAGCCGCTTGAAACGGATGAAAAATAGGCATAGTCCTTTGTAAACAACTCGTCCGAACGTGAGTAATCTTCAGTCTGCACCAGCCAGCATCTGTCACACACATACAGTTTCAATGGGAAATAGAGCTCAGGAGCATTTAGCTCCTCTGCATTCAGGTATGCATTGGATGGCGGCGCAAACCCCAAATCCAGAAATATATGCTGCAAAGGTGCATTGCAATGACGACAATTCATACATTCAACCCTTGAAATTCATTATTAATAAAAAGATGTTGCTGATCCCTCGCCGACAGGTCGGTGACGGGAAGTGGCCATGTTATGCCAATGGCAGGGTCGTCATAACGCACACCACCCTCCGATCCGGGAGTGTAACCCGCAGTTTGTAGATAAAGCAGTTCAGAGTCCACTTCCAGAACCTGGAACCCATGCGCACACCCCTCTGGAATGATGAGCATCAAAGCTTTATCCGGCGTCAGCTCCTGAGCATGCCATTGCAGGAACGTCGGTGAGCCCTGCCGAAGGTCGACTGCAACATCCCAAACACGCCCTTTGAGGCAACGAACCATCTTCATCTCTGCATGGGGGGGGTGTTGATAATGCATGCCCCTTACCGCCCCTACCGAGCAGGTAAGCGAATGATTGATCTGGACAATATGGCGCTCTCCAATGGCAGAGATAAGTTCCTTGTCGCAAAACAACCTGGCAAATGCACCACGAGCATCCCGAAACGGAGTCGTTTCGGCAATGACCAAGCCGGAAATTGGTGTTTCAATCAAATGCATATCAACTCGTCCAACTCAACCCTCTCAGGCGTGCCTCTTCAACATAGTCGGCGAGCTGCTCTCTACTGATCGCGGACCTACCCTGTAAAAAATGATGATACCAGTCGGCCGTCTGTTTCAACCCTTTGGGTAGATCCCATACAGGTAACCAGTTCAATTCCTGTCGGGCCTTTGTGCTGTCCAGATGCAGCAGGAGTGCCTCGTGAGGTTGCGGGCTGTCACACACATGCCACTGTAGCGCCGCCCACTCATCGTTCATCAATTCAAGCACCTGCTCAACCCGCATATTGCCAGAGTCATCGGGGCCAAAGTTCCAAGCCGTTGCGAAAGCACTCCTTTGCTCTACAAGCTGCTGTGCCAGCATCAGGTAACCGGAAAGTGACTCCAGCACATGCTGCCACGGCCTGGTTGCATGCGGCGAACGAACCTCCAGCGATTCACCCGCTCCTGCAGCCCGGATCAGATCAGGAATCAGACGATCCTCACTCCAGTCTCCGCCGCCAATCACATTACCTGCCCTTGCGGTAGCAAGCAGTGGAGATCCCGGTTGAGTAAAAAATGACTTCCTAAAACTACCTGCCACAAGCTCGGCTGCCGCCTTCGAAGCCGAATAGGGATCATGTCCACCCAGACGGTCGCCTTCGACGTATCCGCGTTCCCACTCGAGGTTCTCATAACATTTGTCAGTCGTAACCACGACAATGGCCTTTACACTGGGGCAGTGCCTGCAGGCCTCAAGCACATTGGCCGTACCGACCACATTCGTACTCCATGTGGTCAGGGGATCTGCATAGGAACGGCGCACCAGAGGTTGAGCGGCAAGGTGAAACACAATTTCCGGCTTTGTATCCGTGAAAACAGCCTGCAAGGAATCAGCCTGACGAATGTCCAACCTGCGGTCATCAACCTGCAGTTGCAACAAATCCCAGTGGTTCGGAGTTGTATCAGGATCAAGCGCTACGCCAGTGACCTCAGCGCCCAACTCCTTCAGCCACAGCACCAGCCAGCTACCCTTGAAACCGGTATGCCCAGTCACCAAAACCTTGCGCCCCTGATAAGCTCCACCAAAAAGATTCAAGCTCACCAGACCTTCCATGGGGCACTGCCGGAGTCCCAGAGCTCCTCCAAATGAATTTTATCCCGCAAAGTGTCCATCGGCTGCCAAAACCCATCATGACGAAAGGCTGACAACTCGCCTTCTTCGGCCAGTTTCTGCAAGGGAGCCTTCTCCCAGACTGTTGTATCGCTTTCGATGTAGTCCAGTACACGTGGTGAGAGAACGAAAAAACCACCATTGACCCACGAGCCGTCCCCCTGAGGTTTCTCCTCGAAAGCACGGATTTTATGGCCGCTGACATCGAGCGAGCCAAATCGACCCGGCGGCTGTACGGCTGTCACTGTTGCTAACGTACCATGTTGACGGTGAAATTCGATCAGATCCCCGATATTGGCGTTGGTGACCCCGTCACCATAAGTGAAACAGAAATCTTCTTCATCCAGATAGGGTGATATTCTTTTCAATCTGCCACCAGTCATCGTTTGATCACCTGTATCCACAAGCGTAACCTTCCACGGCTCGGCTGCATTTTGGTGCACCTTCATAGAGTTATCGGCCATGTCGAATGTAACATCGGACGTATGGAGGAAGTAGTTGGCGAAATACTCTTTGGCCACGTAACCCTTATAACCAAGGCAGATAATGAACTCGTTAATCCCATGTGCAGAATAACTTTTCATGATATGCCAGAGAATAGGCTTACCACCAATCTCAATCATTGGTTTGGGCTTGAGGTGCGTCTCCTCACTGATTCTCGTGCCAAGGCCGCCTGCTAAAATTACCGCTTTCACTAACGTTTCACCTCACTTCAGTAATAATACACCAATCATTATGATTTGACGCTTTATATGATTTATTAATCAAACCTTTTAAATGGGCTCTGCAAGCAAATAAAGGTTTTTTGCTTTTCCATCTCACCTAATGGTTTCAACCGACTCAATTGATTTTCTCGATAATGAGTATTTGAAGTCATCTCGGATGAGCCACTTTTCAGTCTCATCGATTCTATTCATGCGTTTGACGTGAGATCGGGTTCATATGGAGACCACACTCAGAAGCGGCATCCTTATTCTCCCACCACCAGCGACCAGAACGCTCATCTTCTCCAACAGTGACAGCACGAGTACACGGAGCACAGCCTATTGAGCCATAGTGCTGGTCGAATAGATTATTGTATGGCAGGCCCATTTTAAGCACATAAAACCAAATGTCATCCCGTGACCAACTTAGTAGTGGGTTGAACTTTGCCACCCCCATAGAGGGATTTAATTCGACCTGCTCAAGTTCAAGGCGAATATCAGACTGATCACTACGACGACCTGTAAGCCAAGCTTTGCCATGCAATTCATCCTTCAATGGATTAACCTTACGAACTTCGCAGCAAAGTTTTCGTAGCGATACTGATTTACGGTATAAATCAACTCCGTGATTCTCAATCATGCTAGCTACTTCGAAAACACTTGGCTTTATTCTTTCTATTACAATGCCGTATTTAGCCTCCAACTTTTGGTGCAGCTGCAATGTCTCTGGATGCAGCATGCCAGTATCTAATGTAATTATTTTTATTTCAGGCACATAAGTACAAATCATATCAATCATCACATTTCCACTTATTCCAAGACTAGTGGGATACACTAAATTACTACTGTACTCCTCATGCGCACCTCTAATAAGCTTTACGCTGTTCAATATCAGGTTTTCCATGTGTGGTCTTAACGTCCAAAGCGCTGCTTTATCCTTATGTTCCATGCTTATATCCTTTTCGATTCAACTCATCCATAAACAAATATCATGAAGGAATACTTGCCAAGACAAACTAAAGACAACTCAACGTTTATGACTGCGAAACCCAGCCTTCTTCCTTGCGCTTCCGAACTGCTCCTGCAACCAGCACTCCAATAGTAGCAAAAAATCCACTTACAAGTGCCGCAAAAACCACGATTATTGATCGCTTTGGTTTAGCCACCCTGTCCGGTGCTACTGCGGCATCAATCACCTGAAATGCGAACTGCTTTTGCGTGTTGGCGAGCATAGTCCTCTTCTGCTCCTGACTGATCAAATCAAATAGCGCTCGGCGAATATCTTCAACCTGAGTGCGCAAGAGTTCTTCGTTCAGGAACTTTAAATTCTCTCTACTCTTAGCTATTGCCTGCTGCCGCAGGTATTCATTTAGCTTATTCACCAGTAAATTAGCCCAGTTTGCTGCAAGTTCTGCATCTTCCCACTCAATGGCGACAGTAACAAGGCCACTCACCTTATCTGTCTTAACAGAAAGAATTCTACCATTAATGAACATTCGATAAGCATCCCAATAGCTTGGCTGATCCTCTGGATCGGCTTCTTTCCAAGTCTTGGTTACAATATCCCAGCCATCATCAAAAAGGATGGGCATGAGCTTTTCATCCTTGATGAATTTCCACAAAAACTCTTTCGAAGAGAGAACTGCAAGATTCTCCTCAACATTCCCACCTCCAGGCAGGGCCACACCAGCTAGAGAGGCCAAGCCACTTAGACCACCTAAGGCAGACGCCAATCCTCCACCCCTTCCCCCTTCTTCAGAAACAGGCGCTAGCAACACCTCGGCACGGTAGATATTTGGCATCAACAGTGAAATACCTGCAGCCAAAATACCTGCAGCAAATACTACTGAGAGAATTAGTGTTTTCTTTCCCCATATTAGCCGCCAATATTCGAGAAGATCAATCCCATCCTCCTGCTGCATGCCATACATGGCGGCAAGCATACGAGGGTCGACAGAAGAATAGGAATCAGAAGAAGAGGACTGAGGACTGTGTGGCGAGGACTCAGAGGGGTAGGGCTGAGTGCCGGGGACTGAGGAAGGGGGAGACTCATTACTCACGCCTTGTTGCTCGTTGCTGGACTTTGGCATTATTTCTCTTTCTCCGCTTGTAGTGACAACCTTAAGCCACCAAGTATTTTTGCGACTTCCTTAGCTTTGCCCATCAATAGATCGAACTCTTTTTGGCTAAGGTATCCAATATCGAGAGCAAGATATAGTTGAGATTGAACCTCTGCACATGAAGCCTTGGCAATCACGACAAATCTGTGGAAATCTGCTCGTGATGAACGATCAAATCCCTCTTGCCCCGTGGAATATAGTTAGACAGCAACATCATCTCTAAGCCTGCTTTTAATATACCGCTTTCCATATGTGGTTTTCAAATATTTTTCTCGCCGTAACGCATCACTTTGACATTGACTCGCCTCATAATATACAAGATCAAATGGAGTGCGGTATTTTGTGGATGGTACACTACAGCTATTATGCGCCTGTAACCGTTTTTTAAGATCAGACGTATATCCCACGTAATAGTTTCCATCTTTCTGACTCTTGAGGACATATACATAAAACATCTTTTATTCCACAGGGCGGGCGATGTTCGAAGAAATTGAAACGGATGCTCTGCATATCTGATCGCGAAGTCCAAAATATTTAGCAAAATCTCCGGCATTGCTCACACGATAAATGTCCCGATTCAATTCCCTAGCCTTCTGCCAGGCAATCAGACCCTCAAAGCTGCTAACTCCCATGCTCATCTCTCGCTACTCAGCACTAGCTACTCATGTCCACTATAAGATACCCAGCGTCTTCATTGAAGCTACGCCTATACCGATCTGCATCAGTGCTTTCGACCAGTCGAGAGCACTATCAAGCAGACTGAACACTTCAAGTTTCTGTGGTACTACGATGGTATCGCCCGGGTATATATCATCCTTTCGGTTCCATCCTTTGCCTGAATCGATATAACCATTTGCCCTGACAATATAAATCCGCGACTCATCGGCCATCGAGGTCAAGCCACCAGCCAGATCAAGCACGTCATCACGGTGCATGTTTTTGCGATAGAGCATGGCCGACTGGTTATATACTTCACCCATAACAAGAACCTGATCGGGCCTCTTGGGCACATACAGGACATCTTGATCTGCAAGCCTCAATGTCGCACCCTCTTTCAATTTGCCTGAGTCATCCATATCAATCAGCAGGCGCCCTTCAGGCTTAAGCACCTTAACCTTTTCCAATACCCCTTGGGCTGCAGTCAAACCCTTTTGTTTACCTGCAAGGAGCTTGGGGTCATTGATGGATGTAATAGCTGTTTCGGTCTGCGCAATCTCTTTTTCCATTCTATCGACATATTTTTGCAGTCTCTTTTCCTGTTCTTCGCGAATGGACTTTCTGGTAAAGAATGCTGCTGGCATGAATGCAGAGTCGGTCAGGCCGCCAGCCCGCACAATCACCTGCTCAAGCGTCTCACCATCTTCAATCGTATATGTTCCGGGGAACCTGAACTCGCCTTTAAGCTCAACCTGAGCGCGAACATTCCAGTTGCTAATCGAGCGCACCATCACGATATCATGGCCTTGAAGTACCGTGTCAGCCGAGGCCTCACCTGACAGAGCCTGAGCCAAATCGACTTCGATATGGTTTACAACGCGCTTTTCCCCGTCGATCACTTCATAACGTGTCAACTCACCTTTCTTCAAGTATGCATTTTCAAGAGGTCCACCGGCAGCCAGAATCAGGTCGGAAACTTTCAAGCCCTTACCTAAGGGGAACGTGCCAGGGTGATTTACCGCACCGACTACAGTCACACTATCCAGTTTACTCATGATGGCGTTGGAGAAGACCATTAACTTGTCATCTGTGTGCAATTCAGGATTTGCCGACTTATAATTACCATTAAGCATTTCACCCAAAGATGGGCGAAGAATTGTAAGTGTTCCAGTTACAGGATCAGTGCGCTGAATGATCATGTAATCCATAAAGGCATAGGGAAGAAGATCATCTTTTGAGGCAATCAAGTCCGATAACTTCATGCCCTTCTTCAATCCGAAAGAACCTGGTCGCTTCACATGTCCTGTCAGAGAAACCGTGTCTGATTCAACCCCGGGGACACGATAGACAATCAAAATATCTCCGTTTTTCAGCTGTGCGGCACGACCTGCTTTAGCAAAATTCACATGCACTAATGTTCTGTCACCCGTGCCGGTAATTCTGTCTATCTGTGCATGTGCAGTATCAGCAGCAGCAAGCTTACCACCGGCCAATGCCAGTACGTCTGCCACATCATTCGATGAACCTTTCTTCTTTACTTCGTAGATTGCTGGCCTGGTTACGACGCCAGCAACAGCAATCACATCACCGATAGGCGGAACAAACACGACATCGCCCGGCTGCAGTCGAATATCATTGCTGCTATCCCCTTTTAAGAGAAAGTCATACAGATCCAACTCGGCCACATTCACACCTGAGCGTTTAAGCATCACATGACGCATGCTACCTTTTTTGCTGATGCCGCCTGATACAAACAATGCGTTGGAAATAGTCGAGAGACCACTTACAAGGTAGGAGCCGGGGCTGTTTACATCACCAAGTACAAACACACGCATGGAGCGCAATCGCCCCATCGAGACGGATCCGGTGACACCTATCATTTGCTGATGAATTTTTTCAGCGATAAGGGCTTTAGCCTCCTGAAAGTCGAGCCCAACCAGAGTCAGCGGGCCAATAGATGGCAAATCGATAACGCCTTCACGATCAACGACAACCTGAATTCTTTCCTCTTTGCTACCGTAATATTGGATATTCAGCTCATCACCCGGGCCAAGCACATATTCAGGAGGAACCGGAATTTCTGAAGCAGCGGCAAACGTTGAAGGAGAGCCGGCAAACAGTTCATAACCGTACTGGTTCAAATCTGTATTAATGCTCCTCGTTTGTTTAATATTCAGCAGTGACTTCCATGAGTTGCGAAGGCTCTTATCATCCTTGATCATCCCCTCAGCAGTTGAAAGCTCTTCAGCAGTTGAAAGCTCTTCAGCAGTTGAAAGCTCTTCAGCAGTTGAAAGCTCTTCAGCAGTTGAAAGCTCTTCAGCAGTTGAAAGCCCTTCAGCAGTTGAAAGCCCTTCAGCAGTTGAAAGCCCTTCAGTACCAGCACCCAAAGTTTTCAAGCGATTTTGAACCGACTCCTCAATCGCACTCGGGCCCAATTCAATCGGACGAATAAGCTCAGGGGGGGATTGCGGAACCTCGGTAACAGCGTTCACAGTTGGCACGTCTACACCGGCCTGTTTGGCCAGAGCTTCACGATCAGCAGGAGATAGCTGCTGAACCTGTTTCATCTGGTCAGAAGTTAGCGTAACCGCAAAAGCAGGCGCAATAGCCACCACCGAAAGCAGTAGCAAAAACAGCCCTATAACCATGAATGATGGATTGATTTTAAAACAATTCATTACAGATCTTTCCCCTAATCTCTTCTGTTGATCTTAAATTTTTTTTATCACTTCAAATACGAAGTGATCATTTGTTTTGGATTGGGAAGATACCCATTAATTCAAATAAAGGAACCATATCCACCCTAATACATTCATCAACCCACTCAAAAGATCATTTAATCATGCGAGCTATACCTAATCACTGCCAAACAGGTCACGTGTATATACCTTGTCTTTAACATCACCAAGGTCATCAGACATGCGGTTGGCAACAATCACATCAGTCAGCTGCTTGAATTCTTCCAACCCGGCAATCAGACGCGAATTAAAAAAACTACTCTCATCGAGAGTCGGTTCATAAATAATCACCTCGACACCTTTGGCCTTGATACGTTTCATGATGCCCTGAATGCTGGATGCACGAAAATTGTCAGAACCGCTCTTCATAATCAGGCGATAGATGCCGACAATTTTGGGTTTACGCTTAAGGATACTGTCGGCAATAAAATCCTTACGCGTGGTATTCGCATCAACAATGGCGTTGATCAGGTTCTGCGGCACATCCTGATAGTTGGCCAGCAGCTGTTTGGTGTCTTTGGGCAGACAGTATCCACCATATCCGAACGAAGGGTTGTTGTAAAAATCTCCGATACGCGGATCAAGACAAACACCCTGTATCACCTGCCTGGAGTCCAGCCCGTGCGTAGCCGCATAGCTATCGAGTTCATTGAAATAGGCAACCCGCATCGCCAGAAAAGTATTGGCGAACAGTTTAACTGCCTCGGCCTCGGTAGAATCGGTAAACAGCGTTGCGATGTCCTGCTTGATTGCCCCCTGTTTGAGCAGATTAGCAAATGTTTCCGCGCGTTCAGAACGTTCCCCCACAACAATACGTGAAGGATGCAAGTTATCGAAAAGCGCTTTGCCCTCACGCAGAAATTCGGGCGAAAAGATCAAATTATCGCAATTGAATCTGACCCTGGTCTTGGCGGTATATCCTACGGGAACAGTGGACTTGATAATCATCACTGCATTCGGATTGATGCTCAGAACATCCTGAATCACCGATTCCACAGAGCTGGTGTTAAAGCAATTTGTCTCCGGATCATAATCGGTTGGTGTGGCAATGATGACGTAATCGGCATCAGCGTAGGCCTGCTGTTTATCCAGTGTGGCACGAAAGTGGAGAGTATTGTTCTTCAGGAAGCTTTCGATTTCAACGTCTGCAATAGGTGACTGCTTATCATTAAGCATCTCGACCTTCTCACTGGCAATATCAATTGCCACCACTTCATTGTGCTGGGCAAGCAGCATGGCGTTGGAGAGCCCCACATATCCAGTTCCCGCAATGGCAATCTTCATCAGTTAAACCCCCACGTCCTTGGTTCACAGTATTTCAGAGGCGGCAGCACCTCATAAGCAGGCACGCTACCGCACAACAGGTGCATTCGCAGCTGTTGTGGGTTTGAGTAAAAAATACTCAACTGTGCCGAGTGAGCATGTCATGGTGGTGATACAATTTATAAAAAAACCATTATCAATAATACCGGCCGGGAAGGCATTGCCATCATCCATAAACAAAGACTGCAACGCATTTAAGGCATTGCAGTTGATCAGTTCATAAAGAGAAATCAGTTCCAATAATTCTTGCCAAACAGCAACAAAACTTACTTCCCTCCATGGAGCCCTATAAGGCAATCCCCCCATAAAGTTTAGTTTGTACAGGTTATAGACCATAAAATCGGGTTTGCAAGGTTATCGGCTAAATCAAATCAACTGGCCGAGGAGAGGTTGACTAGCTTGGTTTCCACGCGCATTGTCTTCTGCATCCAGTCTAGCAGCACCAGTGCCCTATCCTCTCCCCGCATCTCTACAAACACGCCTTCCAGCCCATGTAGCGAACTACCTTGCAAACGTATCTTTTCGCCAACGTCAAACGTAGATTCAACACTTTTTCCTACCGTGATATATCCATATTCATCATGGCTGGATTGAAGCATCTCAATCGACTTGTTTGGAAGCGGCGGATAAAAGCTGCCAAATGAGACAGGAGCCAGCACACCAATAGTGCTGCGAATTTTGGTCCACTGCTGCTGCTCCCTGCTCAGATGCACAAACAGGTAACCGGCAAAAAATGGCCGCGGCTGCCAGCTCACCTTGCGTGCATGGGTAATGCGCGTGTTTACCAGCGGCAGATAAACTTCATAGCCCTGATTCTCCAGTTGAGTCCGGGCAATCACCTCTTGTTTCGACTTGGTGCGTATGGCAAACCATTGCTGTAACACAGATCCCTCTAGGTGTGTAATTTATGTAACACATCATTTAAATATTCTAACTTGAAGATATCCAAATAGAATTCGAGCAAACATGCTTTGAATTGATTTCTATTCAAAGGCATTTTCGGAGACCACAGCAGAGCTCCAGATCAGTCACTTCGTCACTTATAGTATTTCAGATACCACTGCACAAATTCATCGACGCCTAGCTCAACTGGTGTATCGGGTTTAAATCCCACATCGTGCATCAGAGCACTCACATCTGCACTGGTAGCCGGAACATCACCAGGTTGCATGGGCAAAAAGTTTTTCTTCGCCTCTTTTCCCAGTGACTTTTCAATAGCTGCTATAAAATCCATCAGTGCAATAGGAGCCGAATTACCAATATTGTACAGTCGCCATGGTGCCTTACTCGTGGCCGGATCTGGTTTTTCCCCATCCCAATCAGGATTCCCTTTTGCCACATGATCAAGCACTCTTAGAACACCCTCCACTATGTCATCAATATATGTGAAGTCTCTCTTCATTTTTCCATAATTGAATACATCAATGGCTTTGCCTTCCAATATCGCTTTGGTAAACAGGATAGGAGCCATATCAGGCCTGCCCCACGGGCCATATACTGTGAAAAAGCGTAAACCTGTTGTTGGAATCCCATACAGATGTGAATAGGTATGTGCCATCAGCTCGTTTGCTTTTTTACTGGCCGCATACAGGGAAAGGGGATGGTCGACATTATCGTGCACCGAAAATGGCATCGTTTCGTTGGCACCATAAACGGAAGAGGATGAAGCATAAACCAGATGTTTGATGCCATGATGGCGACAGCCTTCGAGAATATTGGTGAATCCAACGATATTACTATCGATATAGGCACGCGGATTCTGTAACGAATAACGCACACCTGCCTGAGCAGCAAGGTTCACCACCTTATCGAACTGCTCTTTGGCAATCAGCGCCTCCATGCCTTCACGGTCGGACAGATCCATCTTCACGAAGCGAAAGTTTTCATGATCAGAGAAACGAGCCAGTCGTGCCTCTTTCAGTCTGACATCATAATAACCATTGAGATTATCCAGTCCGACTACTTCATCGCCTCGCTCAAGCAAACGAATCGTTAAATGCGACCCGATGAATCCGGCAGCGCCTGTAACAAGAATTTTGGCCATGTCTACTCCATCGTTATGATATGATTTTCGTGCTTAGCAGTTCTGCGACCCATGCAGACCCTCTGATTCAGGCGTCCGGAGCACATGACTACCAGAATTGGATTGCATGGTGGCGAAGGCCCATGTTGGCAGCAAGCTACCTCTAACTCCAAAAATCTAAATAACTGATTCACATAATATGCCATTTTCAACGTTTATCCCTGCCACGCTTGCTGCTAGCCTGCCGCGCCATGAACAGAGCCGAGCTTTTCCAACTACAGATGAAAAAACGTATCCTGATTCTGGATGGTGCCATGGGCACGATGATCCAGTCTTATGGGTTACAGGAAGCCGACTACCGCGGCGAACGTTTTGCCGACTGGCCAAGCGAATTGAAGGGCAACAACGACCTGCTCTCACTGACCCAGCCGCATATTATCCGTGAAATTCATACTGCCTATCTGGAGGCAGGCGCGGACATCCTTGAAACCAACACGTTTAATGCCAACTCGGCTTCTATGGCCGACTATGGCATGGAAGCGCTGGTCTATGAGTTGAATGTGGCCGGTGCAAAGGTTGCGCGCGAAGCATGCGCAGCGGTTGCCACCGACACACAGCCTCGTTTTGTTGCCGGCGTGCTTGGCCCCACTTCTCGCACCTGCTCGATCTCTCCCGATGTCAATGATCCGGGTTTCCGCAATGTCACGTTTGATGAACTGGTTGAAACCTACACCGAAGCGACCCGCGGTCTGATTGATGGTGGTGCAGATATCATCCTGATTGAGACAATTTTTGATGTGCTCAATGCCAAGGCTGCCGTGTTTGCAGTGAAAAAATATTTCGAAGATGCCGGTGTAGAACTGCCTATCATGATCTCAGGCACGATTACCGACGCTTCCGGCCGCACCCTCTCCGGCCAGACGGCCACCGCATTCTACAACTCTCTATCACATGCAAAACCTATCTCCATCGGACTGAATTGTGCATTAGGTGCCGGTGAGTTACGCCAATATATTGAAGAGCTTTCTAATACGGCTTCCTGCGGCATCAATGCCCATCCCAATGCAGGCCTGCCGAATGCGTTTGGCGGTTATGATGAAACACCGGAAGAGATGGCTGCCGAGATTAAAGAGTGGGCTGAATCCGGATTTCTGAATGTCATTGGCGGATGCTGTGGCACAGGCCCCGATCATATCCGCGCCATGG
>JAJFLE010000075.1 GCA_021772835.1 Mariprofundus sp. | reverse complement strand
TACCTTGAAGGCGACCTGGCCACGCGTGCTATCCGCGACCACTTTTCCGACGATGTGCAGGAAATCTGGGTGGATAACCACGAGATTTATACCCGCACCAAGGCATTTGTACATGCCGTACTGCCGGGTAAGGAAAAGCTGGTAAAACTCTATCGCGGCAAGAAACCGCTGTTCCGCAACTTTGGTATCGAACAACAGTGTGAAGAGATTCATGATCGCGAAATCCGCCTGCCATCCGGCGGCTCCATCGTACTGGATCCAACCGAAGCGCTGACTGCAATCGACATCAACTCATCGCGCGCCACCAAAGGCAAACATATTGATGACACCGCACTGGCCATTAACCTGGAAGCAGCCGAAGAGATTGCCCGCCAGCTGCGCATCCGTGATATCGGCGGCCTGATCGTCATCGACTTTATCGACATGGCTAACCGCAAGCATGGTCAGCAGGTGGAAGAGATACTGCGCAAGGCATGTAAAGGCGACAAAGCACGCATCCAGTTTGCACGCATCTCTCGTTTTGGCCTGCTGGAAATGTCACGTCAACGTCTGCACCCATCCGTACGAGAATCTACCACCGAAGGCTGCCCACGTTGCCAGGGTCGCGGCTCCATCCGCACCGTGGAGTCAATGGCGCTACAAATGCTCACTCGCATGGAAGACTGGGCTGAGGCCGGTAAACAGCCGACTCTTATTGTACAGGTACCATCGGATACCGGCGAATACCTGATGAACAACAAACGCGCCAACATCGCACGCATGGAAGAAAACTATGAAGTTCAGATCACGCTGCAGATTCGTCCTGACCTGGACATCCCCCACTATCGCATTGAACGCCAGTGGAGTGAAAACAATCAGCAACGTGTAGAAGTGCTCGAAGATACCAGCAAGCGCATCAAACCACCGCGCGCCAGCCGTAAGCTCAAACCGGTGAAACCGGTAGTAGGTATTCCTACACCTCCTCCGGAAGTGGTGGTAGAGAAGAAAGATGGGCCGTTACAAACGTTGATCAACATCATTACCGGTAAAACGCGCAAAGAAAAGTTGCAGCAACAGGCTGCTGAAGAAGAGCAACGTAAGAAGCTGGAAGAAGCGGCTAAACCAAGAGTTCGTGGTGGTAGAAACCGCCGTCGTCCTACCGATAATAAAGGAAACGCTGCAACGGACAACACAGGCAACAAATCAGCGACTACAGTGCAGAAAAAAGAGCCCCGTGCAAAACCGAAACCTCAGAAGCAGGACGCTGTGAGTGACGGCAGCAACAATGGTGAAGCTGCAAGTGGAGAAGTAAAAAAACGCAGGCGCAGGCGCAGGCGTCGCCCTACCGCTAACAGAGAAGGTGCAGCAGCCACAGAACAGAGTCAGGACCAGTCAGCTGAGCAAGCAAACCAGATCACAGAAAACAGGCCCGTAGAGAGTCGCGAAGAAAAACAAGTCGCTGTGCAGGATAACCCGGCCAGTCAAACAAACGACAAGCCCGAAGTTGCGACTAAAAAAACTGCTCCTCGCAGACGCCGCAAGCCTGCAGAAAAGCCTGATGCAACGTTGTCTGAAACACAGCAGTCTGAAACAAAGACTTCTGATACCAAGGCTACTGAATCGAACAGACCGGCCAAAGCAGAGGCCGCACCGAAAGGTGAGTCCAAAAGTGAGCCCAAAAGTGAGCAAGCTGTCGCTGTAGCTGCCCCTCAAAGCGAGTGAGCCAGACAGAGTCCGAAGATCACCTGCTCATCACCATTGGTGATGAGCAGGATGGTAAACGCCTGGATGCAGTATTGGCTCAAACCAGCGGCATGAGCAGAAATCACATCCAGATATTGTTAAAAGAAGGCCGGGTCAGCAACAAAGCTGGCACCGTCATATCTCAACTTTCGCTCAAAGTTCGTGAAGATGATCAATATCATATTCACATCCCCCCTACTCAGGAGCTGAATCTTGAGCCTGAAGATATTCCTCTCGATATTCTGTTTGAAGATGAACACCTGATCGTCATCAACAAACCTGCTGGCATGGTCGTACATCCATCACACGGTCATGACACAGGCACGTTGGTGCATGCACTGCTATACCACTGCGCCAGCCTTCCTGGCATCAATGGCATGGAGCGTCCCGGTATTGTGCACCGACTCGATAAAGACACCTCCGGCAGCCTTGTCGTCGCCAAAACCGAGGCGGCACACCGCAGGCTGACCGAAATGTTTGCCAGCCACGATTTGGACAGACAATACGTTGCATGGTGCCGTGGTGTTCCACGCTGGCGGGCAAAACGTATTGAGCAGCCCATTGGCAGGCACCCACAGCATCGTCAAAAAATGGCCGTTAACGAAAACGGCAAGATGGCGATTACCGATGCAACGGTTGAACATATTTACGGTGGCTTCAGCAAACTCCGCTTATGCCTTCATACCGGGCGCACACATCAGATTCGTGTTCACTTGGCTCATGAACAGGTACCTGTGCTGGGCGATCCTGTTTATGCACGCAGCTATAACCCGGGATCAGAGATACCTGAACCCAGCAGATCGCTGATTATCGCTCTAAACCGACAGGCACTGCATGCTGAGGTTCTCGGCTTTAAACATCCGATTACCGGTGAAGAGCTGCATCTTGTTGCCTCGCTTCCCGAAGACTTGACCCGCCTTTCCAAGGCTTTGGCCAGGAATTATGGCTGACGAGAGTTTTATCCGCTCATCCCTGCTTGCAAAACATGGAGTAACGGGACTGTTTACACTCAGAAATGGTGGCGTCAGTGCCAAGCCATATGACAGTCAGAATTTCACTTATGGCCTGGGAGATCAGGATAGCAATACAACAACGAACCTGAACCGGCTGGTTGAAAAAGCAGGACTCAGCGGATGGCCGCACCAGGCGGTTCAGGTTCATCAATCGGATACACTGTACTGCAGTGATACCGGTTTGGCCCATAAACAACATGCCGACATTTTGCTCACAGATCAGCCGAACATCGCACTGGCTATCAGAACTGCGGATTGCCTGCCTCTGTTGCTGGCCGACAAAGAATCCGGCATCGCTGTAGCGGCACATGCAGGCTGGCGCGGCACAGTGGCTAAGGTGGCAGTAGAGGCAGTGTCTCAAATGTTGCATAGAGGTAGCAAAGCCAAGCATATCGTAGCATCTCTGGGCCCATGCATCGGCCCATGCTGCTTTGCCATAGGTGAAGAAACCGCACAGGCCCTGGCCAATTGCTGTCAGGGTGCAGCACAATTTGTTACAGGCAGCGATAAAAAATATGCCGATTTATGGCAGATCAATCGACTACAGCTGTTACAATGCGGACTAAAAGAAGAGCATATTGAAGTCATCAATGAATGTACCTGCTGCAATTCAGAGCGATATTTCTCCTATCGTCGTGACGCTCTCCGTGCTGGCCGGCATCTGGGCGTTGTCGAGCTGACCTGCAAACCGTAAACTCCCGCACCATGAATCTTTCCTCTCTTCGTATTGCTTCCATTTCACTGCTGCTTATGACCAGCGCCTGCGCCTCGAATGATCTCGGCAGTGGCGCTGGAGCCAAAGAAGAATACGAGGCGGCCAAACACCTGGTTAACAAAGGTGAATACGGCACTGTCGCTTTTAAACTTGAGAAGTTTAGTTCTAACTACCCTTACAGCAAATATGCTGCTCAGGCTGAGCTGCTACGGATTTTCGCCGCGTATAAAAACAGCGAATTCATCTTGTCGGAAACAATGGCCAGTACGTTTATCAGTCGTCACCCACAACATAAAAATGTTGATTATGCTAAATATATGCTGGCAATGAGCCATTTGAAGCAGACTGGTTCCGCACGTAACGATACCACACAGACAAAAAATGCTATTGCTGCCTTTAACCGTCTACAGGCTGAGCATCCGAATAGTGATTACGCTCAAAACGGTAAAAAATACCTACAAAAACTATATAACACATTGGGAAAACACGAACTGGAAGTTGGAAAATATTATTTTGATCAGGAACTTTACGTTGCTGCAGCCAATCGATTCCAGACCGTTATTGAACAATATCAAACCACGTCTTCTATCGAAGAGGCACTCTATCTGCTTGCTTCCAGTTATGCAGAAATGGGTCTCTCAAAAGATGCCAGCCAGACTGCACGTCTACTGCAGCATAATTACCCCAAGAGCTCATGGAGCGACAAAGTTTCATCTTTCCGCTAAATAATTAGCAATCTATGGTTCCGTTTCGTCATACAATGCGCCATGTGTTGATTCTGCTCACAGCACTGCTTCTGGCAGGCTGCGGTAACAGCGACAAGCGGGAGATCCAGTCACTTCTCGATGCCCGAGATTTGGCAGTAAGTAACCATGATGTGGGCAGTTACAGCCTTTTACTGATGCCTGATTATGCATATCAGGGACAAAGCGAATTTGATGTCATCAACAGAATGAACACGCTTTTCGATCAGTTTGATGCTACCCATATGCAATCGAGTGATCGGGTGCTCCGCTTTATTGATGCCACACATGCTGAGTGTGAGCAAAACTACCTGCTTCGCGTTCAGGCGGATCATCAGTGGCGCCAGATATTTCAACGTGAACGTATACTGCTGACCCGAACAGACTCAGGCTGGAAGATAAGCGGCGGGCTCTAGAAGTCTGCTTGTTTTCCTGCAGCTATCTTCAACCCCACTCATCGGCAGGGAAATCATCAACCATCACAGCGGCTCTGATCGCCTTCCTGGCCTGTTGCAGCGTGCCTGCCTCTTCTGCATTCAATGAGCTGTTGGCAACAAGTGATGCGATCCACTCATCATAAGGCAAAGCGGGAGTGTACACATTGCCCTGCTCTTTAAGCTTACGTTCAATCGGTTCTGCTTGCAGGGTAAGCGCTATTGCATGATGCAGGCGCCCGGTGATTTCAGCCTCTCCTTCGGGCTGGTAGATACCCTCAACCAAATGACTCCTACTTTCAGATGGTTCAATCAACAGCTCGGCCATCTGATGTGTAAGGCGATCATCCGGCAGTTTCAGATGCCTGCCCAGAGGAAAGACCAGAGCCCTCATCTTCCAGGCCACAGGACGTAGCGGAAAGTTTCTGATGATACCATCGAGCGCCTGCTGAACCTGATACAGACTAAATTGACAGGACCAGTGTACCAAAGCCAGTTCACCGGCTGGACGGTTATCATCTTCATAGCGTTTAAGCACAGCTGATGTCAGGTATAGATAGGCCAAAGCATCGGCGAAACGTCCGGATATCGATTCTTTACGTTTAAGGGATCCGCCAAGTGTTAACAGTGACAAATCCGCCATCGCAGAGAATGCAGCACTGAATCGATTAATCTGTTTGAAATAACGCGCCGTCGGACCTTCAACCGGCGAATCGACCAATAACCCGCCCGTGAGTCCATATAACATAGCGCGTGAGGCATTGGCATAGGTATACGCCAAATGAGACATCAGCGCCTTATCAAAGGCTTCTATCGCCTGTTTGCGATCAGTCATGGATGCCGCAGCAATTTCGTCTTGCAGGTAGGGATGACAGCGCATCGCACCCTGACCGAAGATTATCATACTGCGTGTCAGAATATTTGCGCCTTCCACGGTGATTGCCACCGGAATTGACTGATAGGTTCGGCCCAGGTAATTCGATGGACCCAAACAGATACCTCGGCCTCCATGCACATCCATCGCATCATTGACAACCTGACGCATGAACTCAGTCAGATAACGTTTGGCGATAGCGGTTAACACTGCCGGTTTCTCTCCCTGGTCGAGGGCCGTAGTTGTCAGCTTCACCGTGCTGTCCATGATATAGGTCAGGCCACCGATTCGTGCCAAAGCTTCCTCCACCCCTTCAAACCGACCAATTGAAGTCCTGAACTGTTTGCGCACTCGAGCATAGGTGCCGGTTGTATCAGTGCAGAGTTTGCCTGCAGCAGCGCTTAGTGCTGGCAGTGAAATACCTCGCCCGATAGAAAGGCGTTCTACCAACATACGCCACCCTTTACCGATCTGTGCCTGACCTCCGATAATCCAGTCAAGCGGAATAAACACATCCCTGCCCCAGTTCGGGCCATTTTGGAAAGCAATGTTCAACGGATCATGGCGTCGCCCAAGCTCGACACCGGGGGTGCCAGCCGGAACCAGCGCACAGGTAATGCCCAGATCCTCCTCTTCCCCCAGCAGATGATCGGGATCGTACACATGAAATGCCAATCCCAGCACCGTAGCAACCGGTCCGAGCGTGATATAGCGCTTCTCCCAATTCAGAAGCAGTCCAACAGTCTCCTGCCCATTGAACTCTTGTTTGCAAACGATGCCGGTATCAGGAATAGCTCCGGCATCGGAACCGGCATCGGGTCCGGTTAGAGCAAAACAAGGTATATCTTCACCACGAGCCAATCGCGGCAGGTAATAGTCTTTCTGCTCATCTGTGCCGTATGCCAGTAGCAGTTCAGCTGGCCCCAATGAGTTGGGCACCATCACTGTCACAGCCGCAGCTCCACTTCTGCTGGCAATTTTCTGAATTACGCAGGAGTGCGCATAAGCCGAGAATTCAAGACCACCGTAAGACTTGGGAATGATCATAGCAAAAAAACCGTTCTTTTTGATGAAGTCCCAGGTTTCAGGGCTCAGATCACGTAATTCATGATTGATCTGCCAGTCATCCAGCATGCCACATAACACTTCCACCGGACCATCGAGATAAGCCTGCTCATCCTCGGACAATTGTGGTTTCGGGCTAGACAGCAGTATATTCCAGTCTGGCTTACCCTGGAACAGTTCGGCATCCCACCAGACAGTACCCGCCTCAACTGCATCACGTTCAGTCTGAGACATAGGAGGCAGAGCTTTGCGGATATAATTGAGAATAACAGAGCTAACTGTTTTTTTGCGAACTTCATCGATACCGAACAATACAAAAAACATTGTTATCAATAGCAAAAGAATAAATCCGATAATCCCGCTCATGCCAGCCATGATCAGAACAATGTCGAAAACAGCCAGTATCCCCAACCAGACGTGCAGGGAGAGTCGGGCATTAGCCAGAAGGTAAAGCGTTCCGACAAACATCAGTAGAAGCAAAATCCACAGCATATCTACCTCCTCGGCAGTTTAATTGTCTCTAGTATAGAGTGATTTCTTTCATCCACCAACGAAAAGGGGCTCCGAAGAGCCCCACGTGCGAAGTTTGTAACAATCAGAAACGATAGTTAAGTGATGCCATCGCAATATGGACGTTACTTTTATACACACCGTTTTTCACACTATTCGGAGAACCGGGAGGTGTGCCTGGAGAAGCTGTCTGATTTCTGTCTTTGAAATAGACATAGGCATAACCCAGATCAAGTGTTGCATTCCGGTTCAGGTCGTACCCATAACCAAGCGAGAAAATTTGCCTGTCGTTACCCGGAACCGATGGTGAAAAATCGGCATCCCGGATTGGTGTAGGATCAAATATATAACCCAATCGCACACGCATCTCAGAGTTATATTTCCATTCTGCACCTAGCCTGAATGCAACAGTCGCTTTCCAGTTCTGAGGAAGGGAGGTTGATCCGGTTACCGGCGCTCCAATCGCACCCTGAATAGCTGAAACGGCACCACGGTATGCGGCACTGGCATAGGAGATATCGATAGAGTCGTAGGTTTTCCAGTTCACCCAGTCCACATCAGCAGACAGGGTCCATTGATCAGATGGCATGATTGCCAATCCAACATTGACCTGATCCGGCAAGGTAAGCGATGTCTTTGCTGAACTGGTTGTTGCGCCTATGCCTGCCAACGCGCCACCTGCGGCGGCAGTTGCAATACCATCGAGGTCTATTTTCATCCGTGATCGGTAGTTCACACCGAAGTTAAAGCCGTCACCCTTGTAGAAGATCGATGCATTACCACCCCAGCCGTCACCATTACCATTCAAACGCTGAATGGTATTGTTTAGATCGACATTCGTGACATAACCATAATCAAGACCCGCTGCAATCGAGAACCTGTCACTCAGTTTAAAAATAACCGATGGATTAACCATTACCATCTGAATACGAGAGAAGGTATTTTTACTCGAAAATGCTGCTGTTGCAGGCCAGTCGGTCTCCAGACCAAATGGTGCATTGATACTAAGGGATGCTCCCAGCTCAGAACTTTCATCCCAATAGGTATAATAAGCATGAGGCACTACAAATGTTTTTTTATTTGCATTGGTTGAATTTGTAATCGGTGCACCACCCGGTCCTTTTGTGGCAGCATTGGATGAATAGCTATTGTTTGTGAAAATAACATCACCACCAACCATCAACTGACTACCATCGGTAAAAGCCACGCCCGCAGGATTGTGCCATGCAGCTGACGCATCATCAGCCACGGCTGTAAATGCACTGGCCATACCGGAAGAACGGGTTGCCATCTCACCAATCATAAAGCCGCCTGCATGAGCCGTTTGCCCCCAAACGAATAAAGCCGAAAACAATAAAAATAAAATTTTCCTCATAAGCGTGCCTCCTCTAATCTCCCTAAGTAACACGAAATAGAGTAGACCAAAATCTCTCACCTTGCAACAAAACTGCGACCAGTAGCCATGGGAGAATGTTTTAGCGCCGAATAATCCTATTCAACAATCAGGACGTAATCCGGCGTAGGGTTTAGCGGGCATGAATAAAGGTATTTCCCCGCTCGCAAGGAAAGCTTATAGTCTTTTGAATTACCTGTATGCAATCCTCCGCCGGACACCGATGGAAGTGTCAGTCGAGATAGACCCGCTGCTCGCAACCAGAATCCAAGTTCATATGGAACATCCCTATTGCTTACACGAAAGATGTAATCACCTGGCTTCAGATACAGTGTTTTTGCCTGGCGCAGCCGGGATTCACCAGTGCGTTTATTGATCTCTCTGCATTGATCCGGCGAATGGGCAGTAAACTGTTGCTCTGCAACTTCTGCCTCAATGATCTGACATGCCGTCTGCGTCAGTAGAACAACTTCTGCACTTTCGGCCTCAGCCGTGTACGGCAACATAACTGCTATCATTATTGAGCATAAATACCTGTTCATGCTGAATCAGTCGCCAAGCTGCACTTCTTCTTACACACCGTCATAACTGCATTTGGCACATTTCTTATTATACACTGTCCACAATAAGCTTCCCCTTATGTACACTGCGCCACATTCAATTGATGCTGTATCCATGCAATCTGCATTAATACAGCTACGCAAAGGGAAAAATGCTATTTTCCCCTTGCTCACAAAATCGTGTCCGATGTACCCGATTTTGGCAGCTCGTCCATGAGCTGCATTGATGCCCTAACCGGGCATCCACGCAGGAGTAACCCACATGAGTTTGCATGCTGAAATAGAGAAACGCCGCACCTTCGGCATTATTTCTCATCCCGATGCCGGTAAAACCACACTGACAGAAAAGCTGTTGATGTTCGGTGGCGCCATTCAGATGGCCGGTGCAGTCAAAGCACGCAAGGCCAGTCGTCACGCAACTTCAGACTGGATGAAAATCGAGCAGGAGCGTGGTATTTCCGTCGCCTCTTCGGTCATGAAGTTCAACTATCAGACTGACGGACGCGATTTCGAAGTGAATCTGCTTGATACGCCTGGCCATCAGGACTTTTCCGAAGACACATACAGGGTTCTCACGGCAGTGGATTCAGCCATGATGGTGATCGATTCGGCCAAAGGTGTAGAGACGCAGACCCAGAAATTGATGGAAGTCTGCCGTATGCGTAACACACCTATCGTCACTTTCATTAACAAATTGGACCGTGAAGGTATGGAACCGCTGGACATTCTTGCTGATATTGAAGAAAAACTGCAGATCGAATGCACGCCGATGTCCTGGCCCATCGGCATGGGAAAATCCTTCAAGGGTGTATATAATCTGTATAAAAAAGAGCTAAACCTGTTCAGCGCTGGCATGAAAACCACCGATTTCAATAGCATCCATATTGATGACCTTTCTGACTCGAGACTCGACGAATTGCTGGGTTCTCAGGCAGATGAGTTAAGAGAAGAGATTGAACTGCTCGAAGGTGCAGCCGACCCGTTTGATCTGGAACAATTTCTCATTGGCTCCCAGACACCCGTCTTTTTTGGCTCCGCCGTCAATAATTTCGGTGTCAAAGAGTTGCTTAACGCCTTCTGCGAACTGGCCCCCCACCCTGGCCCGCGTGATGCGATACAACGCACTGTTCATCCGGAGGAAAAGGATTTTTCCGGTTTCTGTTTCAAAATTCAGGCGAACATGGACCCGGCCCACCGCGACCGCATCGCCTTTTTTCGTATCTGTTCAGGAAAATTTGAGAAAGGCATGACAGTGCGGCATCACCGCATAGGCAAAGATGTAAAAGTGCCCAATGCCACGATCTTTATGGCTCAGGATCGCGCCCACGTCGAAGAAGCCTATGCTGGCGACATTATCGGTATACATAATCACGGGACGATCAAAATCGGCGATACGTTCACAACAAAAGAAGAGTTGAAATTCACCGGCATTCCGAACTTTGCCCCTGAACTGTTCCGCCGCGTGCGCCTGAAAGACCCGATGAAACGCAAACAACTGCACAAAGGACTGGTACAGCTTTCTGAAGAGGGTGCGGTGCAGGTATTCAAGACCAATCTTGGCGGCGACTACATCCTCGGTGCCGTCGGTGTGCTGCAGTTTGATGTGACAGTGGCGCGTTTGAATGCCGAATACAAAGTTGATGCCGATTATGTAGCTACCGATTTTCAGATTGCCCGCTGGGTCACCTGTAAAGACGAGAAAAAGCTTGCCGAATTCTGTAAGTTATTTGACTCAGCATTGTCAGAAGATGCAGACGGATTCCTCGCTTATCTGGCTCCAAGCGCCTGGAAACTGAATTATACCGAAGAGCAGTGGCCCGATATCATCTTCCACAAAACGCGTGAGCATATCTGATTGGGGCCATCCATGGCCCTCACCCGGAGGGCTGCCTAAAGTCAGTCCCATTTAGCTTTCCTGCTAAATGGTGATTCGGGCCATCCATGGCCCTCACCCGGAGGGCTGCCTAAAGTCAGTCCCATTTAGCTTTCCTGCTAAATGGTGATTCGGGCTATCCGTGGCCCTCACCCGGAAGGGCTGCCTAAAGTCAGTCCAATTTAGCTTTCCTGCTAAATGGTGATTCGGGCCATCCATGGCCCTCACCCGGAGGGCTGCCTAAAGTCAGTCCCATTTA
>JAJFLE010000074.1 GCA_021772835.1 Mariprofundus sp. | reverse complement strand
CATCTAGATAAATATCTGATTGCGCATTACCGCGTGAGGTTACATGATAAACTGCACCTTCATATTCTATGCGTAAGGGTCTAGCCATAGTCGCAACTATATCTTCGTTAATCCGCGAATCAAGCCCTGACCCCTTTGCCTCTTCGGCGGTGGCCTCAACTGCTCAAAGGATCGATGGGGCCGGATTCAAAGTTCCGGATGATTGTGTTTGTAATATTCAACACCACATCTATATTCGCAACTCAACCGGAGGAGATATGAACTTTCAGGTAAAGCAGTTTCGTCCACTAAACAAAATTCAGTTTTCAAGTCATCAATAAACTTTTAGAAAATGATTCAGATACCAGATAGAGAGTTTCAAACAGTTGAAGTTATCGACCCTTATACTGGTATGCCCAGGAAATGCTTCCTAGTTAAATATGAAAAGAAAAGATATGGCACGATAAGAATCGGGACCCTTACTTACTATCGAGGGATTGAGGCAAACCAAGGCGATCCTATGGACGGTTGTGTAGAAGGAGTCTTATTCGAACCAGAAGAGGATACATCCCTTACGCGCCACGAGATGCTTGCTATCAGCAATGGACAATTAGACCTCGTTGCGCGAGGAGGAATAAACTTTAAAGCTGGTGCCAAATACAAGGATGAATCAAGACGAGAACATCCTAACATTTACGTATTTTGCTGTTCAATGGAATTTGGAGTATTCCCAAATAAAGAACGAAACAATCACTTTAGGGCCGAAGAATTTTTCATTCTTGATAATCCTATCGGATTTCGAGAAATGATTGCTCTTGAGTTACAACGACGCGCTCGTACAACTGATGGCAATTACTTTGATCCAAAAAAGCACTACTTCAGAAGTTGGGAAGCACCAGTACGATATCTGACTCGTATGAATGCAAGAATTGAGATTCCCATTAATCACCTAGACCACCTTGTGTACCAAAAGGATCCTAAATTTGCTATTGAGCAAGAATATCGATTTGTATGGGGAATCTTTGATAAGCGCACGGATGTGTTGGTTGAAATTGCTCACGATCCCATCGATATTCCAATAGTAGAAACTCGGGGAACGGCTCACGTAAAGTTTGAGTAGGATTACAGCGCCTCTCACGGATCGGTCCAAGAAAAATCAGGGTCACTATACTTTGTAGCCTCGTGACCCTGACCGTCCGGGTTTGGCCGAACCTCGACTTTCACGGATTGAAAAGGTTTGATTGTTAGCCGTTAGTTTTGCGACTCTGTATAAAGCATGCCGATCAGTTCTGCGTTGGCTTCAGGCATGGGGAAGTCGGGCAGGTCATCGAGAGCAGCCCAAGTGTGGTCGGACTCGCAAGTCAGGGCAGTGATGCTATCGCACAGGCAGGTGAAGAGCATGAAATTCAGATTGCGGTCCGGGTATTCAAAGTTGTGCATACCAAGCAGTTTCCAGTCTGAACCGGACAGGCCTGTCTCTTCCTGAAGTTCACGTATGGCAGCGGCTTTCGGTGTTTCACCGGCTTCGATCTTGCCACCGGGAAATGACCATAAGTCAGCACAATGCTGGGTAGAAGATCTTTTTAGCAGCAGAACATTCCCTTCTTCGTCAAAGGGAACAGCCAGTGCTATTGAACGAGTCCTCAGGTCCGGTACTCCGCATTGATGGTGATATACTCAGAGGTCAGATCACCTGTCCAGACGGTGGCGGATTCTTCACCCATGCCGAGGTCAAGCGTGATGGTGAACTCAGGCTGGGCAAATACGGCCATGCCGAGATCGTCTTTGTAATCCGGATGCAGGTTGCCGTTTTCGAACATCAGCACATCGTCGGCAGAAAGCGTGATGCTGTTGGTATCAATCGCCACGCCGGAATTGCCGACAGCCGAGAGGATACGTCCCCAGTTGGCATCGGAGCCAGCAAAGGCAGTTTTAACCAGCGGGGAGACGGCAATCGCACGGCCTACCGTGCGGGC
Source organism: Mariprofundus sp. (assembly GCA_021772835.1). GTDB lineage: Bacteria > Pseudomonadota > Zetaproteobacteria > Mariprofundales > Mariprofundaceae > Mariprofundus. The sequence continues at coordinate 8,887 of JAJFLE010000074.1, read as the reverse complement.
ATCGTTTTCACTAGCTGCACCGTTTACTTCAATCGTGACAAACTTGGAAACACCTTCGCCATCGCGCACAATCAGCTGTGCGAGTTCAATACAGAGTTCGGTTAGCGCCTGCTCAAACAGGCTTGTATCGGCAAGCGGTGCATGGCCCAGTCCTATGCCTGATGACAGGACGTAAAGTGTATCGTTGGTAGAGGTGTCACCATCGACGCTGATGCAGTTGAATGAACGGTTGGCGACGCGCTTGAGCATGGCCTGCAGCTCTGTTGCAGCAATCGGCGCATCGGTAGCTACGAAGGCGAGCATGGTGGCCATGTTGGGGTGAATCATGCCGCTGCCCTTGGAGATGCCGGTGAGGGTGTAGTTGTGCCCGTCGATGTTGACCTGAGCGGAAGACCATTTGGCAAACGTGTCGGTGGTGCGGATTGCATTGGCGGCAGCTTGCCAGTTGTCCGGTGCCAGCGATGCAGATGCTTCGTGCATGCCAGAGCGAATACGCTCGATCGGAAATGGTGTGCCGATCACACCGGTGGATGCGGAAAGTACGTTATCAGCAGATACGCCAGCAGCATTAGCGCCGCATTCAATCAGCTCACGTGCCCAGACAGTTTCCATTTTGCCAAGGCCTGCATTGGCATTGCCCGCGTTGGCGACAATGGCACGAACAGATTCAGCATGTGTGGCCAGTGTGGATTCGCCGTGACGCACACAGGCAGCGCGGAAGCGGTTGTTGGTGAATACACCGGCAGCGTGACAGTCAACATCAGCAACGATGAGTGTCACATCCTGACGTTTGCCTATCAGATTGGGCGATTTGACGCCGCAGGACGCCGTGCCGACATTGAAGCCGGGCACTGCAAGCGGTGGTGAGAGCTCAGGCGGATTGACTGGCATAAGCGATTATTCCTCGTCCAAAGATGGACTGTTTCGAGAGATGCTGATTGATCGGCTTCCCGCCAGAATCAGCTCGCAAAAGAAAAAACGCGGTTTTTCTCTTGCTTACAATTCAGTAACTTACGCTGCTGAATTGGCAGCCCATCCGTGGGCTGCACGGAATCCGCTGAATACATCCAGCGATTCCATAGTAAGCCAAACTAGTGCCTGGCCTGAATGTAAAAGGTGCCGGGCACCTGATACCCTGTTAACAGAAGCTATGCGTGTTTGCCGTGGCACTGTTTGTATTTCTTGCCTGAACCGCACGGGCACGGTTCATTACGACCGACCTTTGGGTGATCGCGTTTGTAGGTGTGCGACTCTTCTTCGGGTTCATCGGCACCGTGGCTGTAGTTCACAGGGCCGATCTCTTGTGGTTCAGGTGTCGCTTCGACAATCGGAGCCTGTTGCTCCACCTGCACGCGGTGCAGGGCGACCATGGTCTCTTCACGCACCTTGTCGAGCATGGCTTCAAACAGTTCAAAGGATTCACGTTTGTATTCCTGAATCGGTTGTTTCTGAGCATAACCGCGCAGGCCTACACTCTGACGCAGGTGATCCATCGCCAGCAGATGTTCTTTCCAGTGGTGATCGAGAATCTGCAGTACCAGGTACTTTTCAAAGCCGCGCATCTGCTCAGCTCCGGTGATGGCTTCCTTGGCTTCCATGTGTGTTTTCAGACACTCAGCCAGCTTGGCCGTCATATCACCAGCGGTTTCGACCTCATCGCTTTCCAGCCAGGCTTTCGGATCGGCTTCGACAGAGATACGTTCCTTCAATGCATCAGCAAGCTCGTCCAGACGCCACTCTTCAATATGACCGTCAAGAAATTCGTCTTCCAGACGTCCGGCATAATCAGCCTGCATATCTTCGATGACATCGTGCACATCATCGACCTGCAGCAGTTCGCGACGCTGGGAGTAGGTCACATCACGCTGCTGGTTCATCACATCATCATATTCCAGCAGATTTTTACGCACATCAAAGTTGCGGCCTTCAACTTTCTTCTGCGAGTTTTCAATCGCCTTGGTGACCCATGGGTGTTCAATTGCTTCACCCTTCTCAAATCCCATCTTGGTCAGCATGGACTGCATTTTTTCACCGCCGAAGATGCGCATCAGATCATCTTCCAGAGACAGGTAGAAGCGGGTTGTGCCCGGATCACCCTGACGGCCGGAACGGCCACGCAACTGATTATCAATACGGCGTGATTCATGGCGTTCGGTGCCTAGAATATGCAAGCCACCGAGTGCTACCACTTCGATATGTTCGGCAGCACATGTAGCACGGATCTCTTCAGCCCTGGTTTCGCGATCTGCTTCTGAAAGTTTGGCCGGCAGCTGGGCAATCAGCATGTCCGGATTACCGCCGAGCATGATATCGGTACCACGACCGGCCATGTTGGTGGCTATGGTTACCGCACCTTTGCGTCCGGCCTGAGAAACGATTTCCGCTTCGCGTTCATGGTGTTTGGCATTGAGCACTTCATGTTTGATGCCTTTTTTCTTCAGCATGTCGGAGAGCATCTCTGATTTGTCGATGGAGATAGTACCAACCAGTAGCGGCGCACCCTCTTTGTGTACGACTTCGATGTCGTTGACGATGGCATCGAATTTATCTTCGCCATCGCGATAGATCACATCAGGCATATCATTACGGATCATGTCCCTGTTGGTCGGGACAATAACAACTTCCAGCTTGTAGATATTCTGGAACTCTTCAGCTTCAGTGTCGGCCGTACCGGTCATGCCAGCCAGTTTGTCGTACATGCGGAAGTAGTTCTGGAATGTGATCGAGGCCAGCGTCTGGTTTTCCGGCTGTACAGTTACCCCTTCCTTGGCTTCCAGCGCCTGATGCAGACCATCGGAGTAACGGCGGCCCGGCATCATGCGGCCGGTGAACTCATCAATGATGATCACTTCATCGTCACGTACGATGTAATCACTTTCCCGGGCAAACAGGGTGTTGGCGCGCAGTGCCTGTGTTGCAGCATGCATCAGGTTAACGTTTTCAGGGTCGTAGAGGCTGCCGTTGATCAGCAGGCCTGCATCACGGAACAGTTTTTCAACACTGTCGTTACCGAGCTCGGTATAGGAGACGGCGCGGTCTTTCTCATCTTTTTCATAATCCTCAGGAGCCAGCTGCTTGATCAGTCCATCGGCCTGAACATACAACTCGGTTGCCTGTTCGGCAGGGCCGGAGATAATCAAAGGTGTGCGTGATTCATCAATCAGGATCGAATCCACTTCATCGACGATGGCATAATGATGGCCACGTTGTACAAGCTCTTCTGATGCAAAGGCCATGTTGTCACGCAGGTAATCAAAGCCGAACTCATTGTTGGTGCCGTAGGTAATATCGCAGGCGTAAGCTTCACGGCGTTCATCATTGCTGATGCCATGCAGGATGACTCCGGTGGAGAGGCCGAGGAAACTGTATAGTTTGCCCATCTGCTCAGCATCACGGCGGGCCAGATAATCATTGACGGTAACGACATGCGCGCCTTTGCCAGACAGGGCATTGAGGTAAATGGCCAGTGTTGCGGTCAGGGTTTTACCTTCACCGGTTTTCATTTCTGCAATCTTGCCCTGATGCAAAATAATACCGCCGATCAGCTGAGCATCGAAATGACGCATGTCGAGCACACGGCTTGATGCTTCGCGTACGACCGCAAAGGCTTCGGGCATCAGCTCATCTGTTGTGGCACCATCATTCAGGCGTTGGCGGAATTCGACAGTCTTGGCAGTCAGATCTTCATCAGAGAGTGCCTGAATATCGGCTTCAAATGTATTGACCAGCTTGGACATAGGCCAGAGTTCCTTGAGAAGGCGGTCATTACGGCTACCGAACAGCTTGGTTAGGACTTTTAACATGATGATGTGGCTCCACTAGGGTAATCTGAAAATCAAACTATCTTGATTTTATCGTTTTCGGCATCCACGCCGACAGCCGCCAAAGATTGCACAGCCAAAGATTGCGCAGCCTAACACCGTAAGCAGCAAAGACGAAGCCTGCAAACCGGCCGAATCTCTCAATATTTGCAGGCTTGGGCAGTGCCGATTTATTCAGCGCTGCCCAAGCCTGCAGATGGGTTGCCACAAACCGATTGGATAAACCGGTTTGGACGGACATGCCGTCGAATACGAGCAGCACGATGCCTTTGCGCGCCGAGCTTTTCGCAGGAAACCATTAATCAGCATCTCCGTAAAGTGGATATGTGGTTATTTTCTCGTGTATTCAAGTGCCTCTTTCAGACGTTTCAAGCCTTCACGGATATTTTCCAGGCTGGTTGCGTAGGAAAAACGTACATGCTGTGCGGATCTGAAACTGCCGAAATCTTCTCCGGGTGTGATCGCTACCCCTGCTTTTTCAAGCATATCCCAGCAGAATGTTTTTGAATCATCTGTGATGTTTTCAATATTGGCATAGATGTAAAATGCACCTTGCGGTTGCACCACGATATCGAAGCCAAGTTTGGGTAACTCAGTCAGCAGATAAGAGCGTCGTTCATCATAAGCTTTGCGCATCTGCTCGCAGTTTACATGCGCTTTCAGGGCGGCAATGGCGGCGTATTGGGAGAGCGTGGGTGCCGCGATGAATATATTCTGCATCACACGTCGGCAGGCATCGATCAGGGCTTCAGGTACAACGATCCAGCCGATACGCCAGCCGGTCATGGCCCAGCGTTTTGAAAAACCATTCACTACAATAGCGTTTTCATTAAATTCGAGCGCGCAGTGGGCTTTGGCGTCATAGGTGAGGCCGTGATAAATTTCATCGGAGATAAGATAACCGCCGCGTGTTTGACAGGCTGTGGCGATGGCGGCCAGTTCGTAGGGATCGATCAGTGTGCCGGTCGGGTTCGACGGATTGATCACCACCGCAGCACGAGTGTGCTCGTGCCAGTTTGCTTCCACCAGTTCACGCGAGAGGTGATAACGCGTTTCAGGGCCGACCGGTATAGTGATCGGCTCTCCTCCTGCAAGGCGAATAAAATTGCGCTGGCACGGGTAACCCGGATCGGGCAGCAGGATTGATTCACCTGCATCCAGCAGTGCCGCATAAATCAGGCTGAACGCACCGGATGTACCCGGTGTGATCAATATCCGCTCCGGCTTCACATCGACGTTATATTCACCTTTGTACCATGTGCTTAACGCCTGCTGCAACTCTGGGTTTCCGGTCGATGGGGTGTAGAAGTTGTCACCGCTATCGAGTGCGGCTTTGGCAGCCTCTATCACCGAAGCAGGTGTGGCGAAGTCGGGCTCACCAATCTCCATATGGATGATTTTGCGCCCTTCGGCTTCCAGTTCCTTGGCGTGCTCCAGCAACTGCATCACCCGGAATGGTTCAATCAGATCAATTCTTCGCATGTCAGTAGCTTAGCTCGCACGTTTCACGAACACCATTCGTGGCACTGTGATTTGATTGTGAAATGTCTCTATATGGAATGTTAGAGAGAAGAATCAATACGATTTTGGGTAACTGTTTTCCGATCATTTTCTGTGAGCTGTTAAAAATTGAGGCTCCCATTCTCTTATACCAAGTAGAAGGCCAACATTCTTGCGCTCGGATATTGGCCGGATAGCACTTTCTTTTAGCAACTCTGCGAACTCATGGGATAGGGATGTAAGTCTTCGCGTCAGTGTTTCTCTTGCGCCAACGGTCAGAGGCCCGTGCAGATAGAGTCGCAGGTCTTCATTTTGATCAAACTCGGATTGCAGGAATTCGTTCATAAGTTTCTTTTTGAAAGCTCGTTCAATAGGGCCATGGGAGAGCCATCGAAAGTTTTCAGCGACAAGAAGTCTTATGCGGTTGCCCGGGTGAAGCTCAAGCAGTTTCAACTCCTCAAGCCTTGATATGAGACGATAGCACTCAGGCTTCGTGATGTTAAAATGTTCAACAATCTCATCAAAGTGCCAGTGATTTCGAGCGCAGAGTGCAACAATCAGTAGTTTATTGTCTCTGACAAGCTCTTGTTCCTGTTCAGGCTGCAGGTGTGAAATCTTTTCACGGCTCTCATCAAACAGACGTACCAGATCAATAAAATCGAGATGCATCATCTCACACAGAGCGTTGATACGCTTGAGCGTAATGTTTTGTGTGGAGAACATCTTTTTCACGCTGGCCTCACTCAGATTAAGATGCTTTGCGGCATCAGCATAGGTAAAACCATTGAGCTTGAGTGCGCGTTTCAGTGTGCCGATTGCTGCTGTTGAATTGTCCATTTATATCTCCCAAGCAATAAAGTATAAATATAATATACTATTGGTAAACAATATTTCTACAATTGCTCAATAAGTTCCACAATCATATCCCTTGTTTCACAGTTCTCCCTGTCAGACGGAAACAGATTCCGCCTGCAATACAACAACACAAGGAGATCAATATGAAAATGAAAATTGCAATCGTAAGTACAATGCTGGCTTCAATGTTTATTAGCCAGCAGGCCATGGCTCAGGGAAGTGCTCAACATTCAGGGCAGGCCGTGGGTCACTCAGCTCTGGCTGCGGGTCACAGTGCTGTTGGTTCTGCAAAGCTGACGTCGGCTGCCGTGGCTGTACCGCTGTTGGTCGTGGGGACTGTCGGTGTGGCTAGCGCGGAAGCAGGGAAGTCGCTACTCAAAGCGGCCAACAGGCCTATTGGCGAGCCCCTGGAAGTCTCGGATGAGATATTAACCGTCGGCCCATCCCCTGACCGTGCATTGCGCTAATCAAACTCAACATAAAAGGAGAAAAGATATGAAATTGAAATTCATTCACGGAATGACTGTAACAATGATGATACTCGGCTTGGCTGCTACTGCAGAAGCTGGAAGTGCGGCTAATGCTGAACCACAATTCAATGCAGAAGAGATAGTCTCATTTTCCAAGAAGGTTGAAAAAACAGTGGCCTCAAAAGGGGCGAGGGTATTTATCCTCGCCCGGGTAGGGCGCCCTGCCAATGAGCTGCCGGAAGGCATTCATTTCACCCATACGGCGATAGGTGTTTATTCGATGATTAAAACCGCTGATGGTCGTGATGTTCCGGGTTATGCAATTTATAACCTGTATCAGCGTGATAATAAGCCGGATATGAGTGATCTGGTTGTGGATTATCCCGTAGACTTTTTTGCGGGTGTGTTTCAATTGAAAGCAGGGGTCGTGATTCCAAAGCCTGAAGTGCAACAGAGATTGCTGCAGGTGATTGCATCGAATACCTATAAGGAGCTGCATAATCCGAGCTACTCTGTGATTGCCAATCCTTATAACAGCAAATTCCAGAACTGTACTGAACATACACTGGATGTGATCAACGCAGCCATCTATCAGACGAATGACGTTAAGGTGATTAAGAGTAATACCAGGGCATATTTTGATGCGCAGAAGGTACATGTTTCACCGCTCAAGCTTTTGGCAGGGTCAATTTTTATGCCTGATGTAAAAACATCGGATCAGAAAAGAGGGATTGAGACATCGACCTATACGACGATAGCTGGATACCTCAATAAATATGATCTGGTTCAGGAGCAGCTAGTGATCACACAGTAACTCCGGGATTGTGACGATCAACAGGCCCTGCACAGGATGTGCAGGGCTTTTTGATATAAGTCTCAGCAGCAGAGTGTTTATAAAATAGGTTTGATGGGCATCAGCTGCCAGAAGAAAGTTTCCCCTCGTTTCAATATTGATGTGTGACTGTCCGGATTTCCATTACGAACATTCCAGCTGTTTTCAGGAAGCATATCTTCGTTGATGGCGGCCTCTACTTGTCTGGCAAGCATTGCATTGTCAATAATGACACCGGTTTCAGTATTCAGGTTTACGGATCGCGGATCGAGATTAAATGTGCCGATGAAGAGCTTATTGGAATCAACTACGACTGTTTTTGCATGCAGGGAAAACGTGGGTTTGTTATCCTCTACCTTTTGAAATCGGCGCATCAATGTTGCCTGATTCGCTGCATCCGGTCTGAACTCATACATTTCGATACCCATCTTCATCAGCATATTTCGCTGGTTGCGGTAACCGCTAAAGGCTTGCATGTTGTCACTGGATGCAAGCGAGTTGGTATTGATTCGTATGTTTATACCACGTTTTATAAGTTCTTTGAAAAGGGTTTTCGCCTCGCTGGTTAAGATCAGATAAGGCGACTGAATGGTTACCTGCTTGCGCGCCTGGCTTATCAGGTTTGCCAGAGCACTGGCAGTGCGGCTGCCGCCACCGAGAGAAAACGTGTTGTCGTTCTTGCCAGGCATATCATTGATAACCTGCACATCACACCAGAGAAAATTCTTGTCCAGATCCAGGAATCTCTTTGGCAAATCCTGAATCGCCTGCTGAACTTCCGGTTCAAAATTTCCAGGAGACTGCGCATACTGATGCAGCTCCTGATAGATGTTCTGAACGGTTGAATTATCTACTTCAACATGCTTTTGCATGATACCCAGGCCATCGTAGAGTTCTTGAGTAGGCACTGTGATTTGCGAATTCCAAAAGCGCACAAAACTATTTTGAATCTCTTTGGCAGCTTCGCCCAGTAACAGGACATCCCTGTCTCTGTATATATATTCATGGCTATAATCGAAGTATTTATCCTCCATATTTCGTCCGCCGGTAATCGCAACAATGCCATCAACGACCATGGCCTTGTCATGCATGCGCTGATTAAAGCCGCGAAAATCGGTAATCATGTTAATAACGCGTGTGTGAAAAGGCGTGCCGACAGAGTGTTTTGGATTATAGATTTCAATTTCGATATTGGGGTGTTTCGCCAGAGCCAGAAGTGTTTCATCCGGCGCATCAATGAGCAGATCATCAACAATAACACGTACTTTCACGGGGGTGTCCTGAATTTTGTGTAAACGGTTAAATTGACGGATAGTTCCGTCTTACTCAAAGGAGAGAGTATGACCGTTTCAAAATTACCAGCAGACCTAATTGATGGTCTGTTAGCTGACTACAAGAAGCCCGAGGAT
>JAJFLE010000073.1 GCA_021772835.1 Mariprofundus sp. | reverse complement strand
CATCTAGATAAATATCTGATTGCGCATTACCGCGTGAGGTTACATGATAAACTGCACCTTCATATTCTATGCGTAAGGGTCTAGCCATAGTCGCAACTATATCTTCGTTAATCCGCGAATCAAGCCCTGACCCCTTTGCCTTTGAAGTTGATTATAGTACACAAATCGAATGTCCGCTTCCGACCCAGAGTGTGTGAAAACACAGGTCTGGGGTTAAGGTTCATATCAACCGAACAAAAAGGCCAAGATAGAGTTGTTTATTTGTATCAATCGAGTCTGACCCCATCGATCCTTGAATGAGTCGGAACTCCTTCGGGGTTAGTTTGCCGAGAGAGTCATGTCCTCGCTCTTCGTTATAGTTTCGAATCCAATGGCCTGTCCGTCCTTGGACTTCCGCCAAGGTGTTGAACGGATACAAATCCAGAACACCTTCGCGGTAGCTACGGTTGAATCGTTCAATGTAGCCATTCTGCATTGGTTTCCCCGGCTTGATAAACTCCAGTTCGACTCCGTTTTCTTCAGTCCAATCTGCTATGCCAATGTAGACGAATTCCGGGCCGTAGTACAATCGGAACCATGAGAAAAAGTCAGTCATTTGTACCAGAATCATTGAAACCAGCCCAATGGTAATCAAGGAGGCACAAATGACTGATGTGAATAATTATGACCGAGTACAAACAGTAATTGCAATTGATATCGCCAAGCAATCTCATGATGCATTGATATCTTGGCCATCTGGAAAAACGAGGGCCGTTAAAATCACCAACTCTCTTGCTGGATACCAGAGGCTCATCGATGTGGCAGGAGTGTCTCCGGAATCAATTAGTGTTGGTTTTGAACCAACTGCAGACTACCACCGAAACATTGCCTATTGGCTTCAAGCTCAAGGCGTTTGTTGTTATCTGGTTTCTTCTTTGGCTTGCGCACGTGCCCGTGAGATGCTGTTCAAAACATGGGACAAGCATGACCGCAAGGACGCACACGTAATCCTTTACCTGATGCAGCAGGGCATGATGCATCCATTCTATCATCCACTGGTTGCCGATACGATGGATATCCAAGAGCTGTCCAACACTTACCATCAGATCGCGATAGCAAGAACTCGATGCCAGCACAGTATTATCAATCATTACCTGACGCTGTATTTCCCGGAGATGGAGCGGTATTTACATAGTTCACGAGCTGAATGGTTCTGTCGCCTGTTGCTCAAATACCCCACCCCGAAGTCCATCACTCGTTATAAACAAGCAACTTTTGTTAAACGTGCATGGGACATCGTCGGCAGGAAAGTGGCTAAGCAGCGCTTTCTCGAAGAGCTCTATGAAACAGCTGCATTTTCAATAGGTCTTCCTGTAGAGGCCAACAGCTTGGCAGAAGCCACCTTCAAATTGCAACTTGAGCGGTATCTAACGTTAACCCAACAGCGAAGTGAACTAGAGCAAAAGGCTGAGGTCTTCTTGAGTGATCGAGATGATTACCAGCACCTTAAAAGTGTCCCTGGAGTTGGTCCTATCATTGCTTTAATGATCATTGCCGAGAGTGGCGACCTTAGGCGGTTTCGCCATTATCGGCAGTATCTCAATTTTTGTGGCTTTAACCTCTCAGCCATTCAAAGTGGCAAAACACAGGGGCGATATCACCTCTCAAAACGAGGAAACTCAAGATTAAGGTATGCCTACTGGCTAGCTGCAGTGAATGCGATTCGTCAAACAGAAAACAGCTTTCGATGCAAATATGAACGATATATTCGCCAGGATCCGACCAACCCGGATCTCAGGCGTAAAGCACGTGTGGCTGTGGCTGCAAAAATAGCACGTGTTGCACATGCCTTGGTAAAAAAGAACTCGGATTACCGGGGGTTTTATGAGTTTGGTCACGGGACGTAAATCAGGCGGGCCGTAAGGGCGCATAGCGACCCTGTAGATAATGCTCTACGCCCGTGACCTTTTAAATAATGCTGTGTTAAGTCCCGTCGGGCCATCAAATGATGGACCCCTGTCAACTATGGTGAGCATTCTTATAAACTAGGCATCTGGGCAAAAAAAGGGCTATGTAGCTAATGCACAGTAAAATGTGTAATCGATGATTTTTGTGAAAAGATGGTTGACTCCGCAGGTAGTCCGTTATCACTTCGTATCCGCTTCGGTTTACCTCTCCATTCAATGATCTGATTCAAAGCTCGAATGACACGCAATGCTGGCAAAGAAAAGTCAGCTTCAATGGTCAATCCTTCACGGTTAAAGTCATCAATGACATTGAATAAACGGAAGCTTCGACCATCACCAAGTTGATCATGCATGAAATCCATCGACCAGCATTCATTGATCGCATCAGGACCATCAGAGCATCCGGTTTATCACGTTTCAATCGCTTTCTTGGTCTGATACGCAAATTGAGTTCAAGCTCCCTATAGATGCGGTAAACACGTTTATGGTTCCAGCCAAAACCTTTCACATTACGCAGATACAAAAAGCACAACCCGAAGCCCCAGTTGATCTGATTTTGAGTGAGGCGCATCAACCAATCAGCAATAATTTCATTCTCAGGTTGTAACTTGGATTCATATCGGTAACAGGTTTCACTAATCGTAAATGCACAACATGCAAGGCGGATACTTGCTTTATTACTGCTTACAGCCTTCTTTGCCATATCGCGGCGTTCTGAAGGCTTTACCACTTTTTTGCCATGGCTTCCTGAATGATTTCATACTTGAGACGTTCTTCAGCATACATCCGTTTTAGACGACGGTTTTCATCCTCCAGTTCTTTAAGACGGGCCATCATGGATGCATCCATGCCGCCATATTTACTGCGCCATTTATAGAATGATGCCGAACTCATACCATGTTCTCGACAAAGCTCAGGGACTGGAACTCCAGCCTCTGCCTGCTTCAGAATCGCCATGATTTGGCTGTCTGAATAACGTGATTTCTTCATGTAGAATCTCCTTTTTTAATCGTAATAGAAAATTCTACTTTTAACTCCTGTTATTTTTCGGGGGGATTACCTATTGGCATCAAACTCTGTCTTTTTTAGGCAGTGTGTTGTTTGCATTATTTGTTATGCATTAGAGCCGATAAAGACTACCTCATTCCAATGGTGCCCAGTTTTGTCATTCAGGCCATCAATGACCTTCACCCTTTGGGCGCCACGCGTGTAAATCTTCTATCCTGATGATTTATCCGAACTGGGGAGCCCCATGCAGGACTCGAACAAAAAACTGAGGTTGAAAGGACTCAGGGTTGCTGGCTGAGAACAGCATCTCCGATATTGATCGCCTGAGTCGAGCTGGTAATCAGTGCAATGGATGCTCTCTGCTGAGGCACGAGTACCAGCAGTCGACCAATCTCTTCCATGGGCAGGCGCACATCTTCGCCCGTCAGTTTATCCTTCACCAGGCGCCCTGCTTTATAAAGGCTAAGGGCTGTACCCGCTTTCACACCATCGGTAACGCCCAGACTGATGCCGATCACCTGATTCTGACCTGCTCCCCTGGCACCGTTACGTATATACATAACACTGCCACTCAAGACCTGACCCGGTGTGCTCGGTACAATTTTGGGATCAATGAATTTGGCAGGTTTGAGGCGATCAGCGCGCGAGATCTCTTCAAAAGCCTTAACAACAGTGCCCCGGTAAACTGCATCTGCAGCCGAATCGACACGGATCTGCCCCAGATGTTCAACCAGCACCCCGGCAACGGCACCGCTGACAGGATCACGCACCTCTTCAGCGGTACGGAAAACATCAAGCAGGTCGCCCTCTTTAGCCGGTTGCTGCATACGCAGGTAGACACGATCATTCACACCAAAATTTATCCGCTCATCGCGCGAATCCAGCACATGCCCAATGCCTTGAACGGCGTTGGCGTCGATGAAATCCTGCCGCTCAAGAGCCGCCAGCAAGATAGATGAGTCTACAGCTCCTTCCAAACGTTCAACCGGCTTAATCACCACTTCAGGCTGCGGAGACAGACTCGTCAGGCCACCCTGTTTAAGACGACTGACATCAAACCAGATTTTGTTGCCCGGATAAATCAAATCCGGATTGGTGATGTAGAGGTTGCGTTCCCAGATCTTCAGCCACTTCCATGGATCTTTGAAAAAATAATCGGCGATATCCCAAAGCGTATCGCCTTTTTTAACGATGTATGGCTGAGGCAGATTGGGCTTCACATCACTGGCCGTGATTGTCGGTGGCATATCAAGCGTTTCGGCCCGGACTTCAGATGAAGCCATAAGCAGACCTAGCAGCAAAGCAACCAGCAATAAGGGGTTCGATTTCATATCTGCCTCCACGGCCCTGCCGCACAATGTAAAACGGTGAAACTGCCGCCAACCATCTCAGGCATCCGGGCTTGCTTGCCTATCCTTACCAATCCTTGCTTCGGTGCCATCCATCAGTCGCCGGATATTGTTGGCATGTTTCAATGTCACCAGTGAAGCAAAAACCATGCTAACTATCAAGGCAGGGACAGATCCACCCATCCACCAGACCAGCAGTGGCAGTAAAAGTGCTGCAATAATGGAAGAGAGCGAGACATAGCGGCTGGCCACAATCAAAACCAGCCACAGAACAAAACCTATAGCTGCGGCTAAAGGCTGCCAGGGCAGCATTGCTCCGAGCATGGTTGCTACGCCTTTACCGCCCTTGAAGTTGAGATAGACGGGATAGAGGTGACCAACAAATGTCGCCAGTGCAATCGCTGCAATCCAGATTTCAGGCAATTGTGCCCATACCGCCAGTCCGACCGGTATCAGGCTTTTGGCGATATCAGCGACAAGCGTCAGAATCCCTACGGTTTTCCCGCCGGTACGCATGGCGTTCGTAGCACCGATATTTCCGCTACCAAAATCACGCGGATCCCGGTCACTCAAAAGCCGACTTAACACCAAGCCGAATGGCACAGCTCCCAGAAAATAGGCACCAAACACGGCGCCTATCAGAGTGAGGTTCAAATCCCACCCTTACGATAGTGCTGCCGCGATGCATCCATCTGATGCTGACGCCATTCGGGCCTGGACGCTGCGATATAACTTGGAAGCACGATTTCAACTGCTGCAGGTTTTCCGAACATCGCAGGGAATGGTTCACCATCGACCACATTATCGTGTGCCAGCAGCTTCAGCTGGTCGAGCGTAATCGGCGGCGTTGGCAATACTGATGTAAACAGAGCCATCAGTTTGGCGGCAAAGCCCGGCACAGGAATCATCAAACGATTGCGACCCAGTTCAGACATGAGCAACTCCAGTAAATCCTGGAAGCTGTATGTGTTCGGGCCACCCAGATTATAAGTCTGGCTGGCAACATGGCGATCTCCAACCGATGTTACAAAGGCCCGTGCCACATCCTCCACCCATACAGGCTGGAACCGTGTAGCACCGGAAATCACCGGCATCACCGGCAGCAATGCGGACATCGCCTTGAACTGATTAAAGAAATTGTCGCCTGCACCATAAATGATTGATGGACGAAAAATCGTCCAGTTCAGGCCTGAGTCAGCCACCAGAGCTTCAGCCGCAGCTTTCGTTTCGGCATAGGCACTACCTTCCACTGAGCCAGCTCCGAGCGCACTCATATGCAGATACTGTTTCACACCCGCCTGCTTGCAGGTCTCAAGCACACGCGCCACACCATCCACATGAACCGCCGCAAAATTCTGACGTCCTTTCTCAAACAGCAGGCCAACCAGATAAATGACTGTATCGGCTCCCGCAATGGCCCCTGCCAAACCAGAGCCGTCTACAACATCGGCTTTCCTCAGGATTGCACCATCCACCAGCAGCTCGCGAGCACGCTCGGGATGTCTGCAAGCTACGGTTACCTGATGTCCGGCGGCTACCGCCTGGCGCACAATCGCACGGCCAACAAAGCCGCTACCGCCAATGATACTAATGCGCTGTCCCATTTTTCCTCTCCCTATGAATTATGTGTTTGACCTATGAGATCACCGTCAGGGCTTCACTAGCCAGATTCTTGTCACATCTTTATCTGCATCTACTGAAATGCGCATACAAACACATTTCAGCCGCCACTAATTTTCCAGTGGTAAGTATGAACTTCACTGGCCCAACGTCAATGCATGCCCATTGCCAAAAACTTTTCATCATTCGCTGGATAGTCTATGCTGCGAAGAGGTTGGGAGGAGAGGCCCTTGTCTTTTTATACAGATACACAGGAATTTCTTTGACTCATAAAGCCTTTGAAGCGCCGGATATTGACTCGACACTGAGCCTGCCTGAAGCGCTGTTCAATATGGCCGAACGCTATGCTGCCCGACCGGCCCAATGGTATCGTAAAAACGGTGAGTACCTGCCAGTCACCTATGCACAGCTGGCGACCCGTATCCGCCATGTAGCCTGCGGCTTGATGCAGGTAGGCATCAAGCCGGGTGATCGTATCGGCATTTTGATGGAAAACAGGCCTGAATGGGCTGTTATCGACTATGCCATTCTCTCCATTGGCGCTGTAACTGTTCCCCTGTACTGCTCATATCGGCCGCAGGATATGACTTATGTACTTCATGATTCCGGAGCCTGCGCTGTTTTTGTTTCCGGTGGCAAACTGTTGCGTGACCTCAATATCGCCGTGCACGAATGCTCGCACATCAAGCATATCTATGCCGTTGATGAAATCGCTGATGGAAAACTGATTGAAAACCTGAGCACACTGGAAAGCTCCGAGTTTGACGAAACACGTCTAAACAAACGCCTTTCCAAACTGACGCGTGATCAGCTGGCGACACTGGTTTACACCTCGGGCACCACAGCCAATCCGAAAGGGGTCATGCTCACGCATGGTAATATTCTGACTAATCTGGGGGCTGTGCCTGCGGTGCTCAAGTTTAGTGCCGATGATCGTATGCTCTCATTTCTGCCTCTGGCCCATGCTCTCGAACGAACCGCCAGCCATTTTCTACCCTACTCCTACGGTATTTCAGTAGCCTTTGCCGAACGCCCTGACACGGTGGCAAAAAACCTTACCGAGGCCAGGCCAACCATCATGATTTCTGTGCCCCGCATGCTGGAAGTTGTGCGCAGTCGCATTCTTGCACAGGTCGCCAAGCAGTCCGCCCTGAAACAGAAGCTGTTTCACGCCTATTTTGCTTTCGCCAAAAAAGATAAATCGAGTCCACTGGCTGCTTTCCTGTTCAACATTCTCGACAAACTTGTCGGCCAAAAAGTGCGCGACCGCTTTGGCGGGCGCATTAAAGCGCTGGTATCCGGTGGCGCACCGCTCAGCGTCGAGGTTGGTGAATTCTTTGAAGCGCTCAAGCTGCCGATCATGGAAGGTTACGGGCTTTCCGAATCCGCACCGCTGTTGGCTGTAAATCCGCTCGCTGACCGGCGTATCGGAACCGTTGGGCCTGCAGCCAAAGGCGTGGAGATTAAAATAGCCGAGGACGGCGAAATCCTTGCTCGTGGTGGCAATATCATGGTGGGCTATTGGAAGAACCGGAAAGCCACCAAAGAGGCTCTGATTGATGGCTGGCTGCATACCGGAGATATTGGTGAGTTTATTGACGGTTATTTGCGCATCACTGATCGAAAAAAGGATATTATCGTCAATTCTGGCGGTGAAAACATTGCCCCACAACGCATTGAAGGCATGCTGGTTATCGATAAAATGATTGATCAGGCCGTCGTCTTTGGTGATCAGAAACCCTATCTCGTATCACTGATTGTTCCGAACAGGGAGGCATGCACCATCTGGGCGCATGCTCAGGGGCTGCCTGAAACCGACTGGGATCATTTGTGTGATTCAGATATCCTCAAAAAGCATCTGCAAACCAGGATCAATCAACTACTCAAGCCGCACAATCCCTTTGAACAGGTGCGTCGCATCCACCTGTTGCATGAAGGCTTCACCATTGAATCGGGCCTGCTAACACCGACCATGAAAGTCAAACGTCGCATGGTATATGAGCAGTACGGCGACATCCTTGAGTCGCTCTACTCTTAGCGCCCCCAAGCCCATACAACTTAAAGTAGCCATTTCCCGTCATTAAACTGACTGATTGTTTACGGTTATGCGTGCAAACAATAGTGTCGTGTTGTTATGAGGTTTATCAAGGGGGCAAACGTGTATCGAATAGTTTTAATCATCTTATGCTTTATACCATTTTATGCTCAGGCTGCAGCGCTTGATTCCTGCACCCGAATCATCGATGCAAAGAAGACCGACACCCTGAGGCAGGCACTCGATGATTCAGGTTTGCCACACTACATTGCAGATAACACGGTCTGTGTCGAAGAAAAGCATCTCTATGCTTTTCAGCAAATCCTCAGGCAGGCCTTTCCGAATACTTCCAACATCGTGCAGAAAGACTGGATCACCATTCCCAAGTCCCCCAGTGATAGCAGCCTTGATTACCTTATGCCAATCAATCCGGCCATGCATGAAGTCGTGAAACGGGAGCTAACCAGGCAGGGTATCTGGTTCACCACCGATAAAGAAAACATCCTCTGGTTTGAAGTGACCAAGCGACACAGAGTACTGGATGTCATCTTTGGCATCTCCGAAGGACGCTATAAATCCGAGTGGACTGAAAAGAACTCCGACTGACGGCTTTTTTACCTGTCCAGGTGCCTGAGGCCTGAACCGACATAAATCTGGCGCGGCCGATCAATGCCATGCTCATCATTTTTCAATTCCAGCCAATGACTCACCCAGCCAGATGTACGGGCTACGGCAAACAAGGCGGTAAACATGCGACTCGGGAAACCCATCGCACGCAGCAAAATGCCAGAGTAGAAATCGACATTCGGATAAAGCTTCTTCTCGATAAAGTATTCATCAGACAGGGCTGCCTGCTCCAGCTCCAGAGCCATCGCCATGAACGGATCATTTTCCATGTTCAGATGTTTGAGCACAGCTTTGCTCATATCGCGAATAATCGCCGCGCGCGGATCCAGATTTTTATATACCCGGTGACCAAAACCCATCAGTCGGAACGGATCATTACGATCTTTCGCGCGTTTGATGGCCAGCGGAATATTGGCTGGCGTGCCAATCTCCTCGAGCATTTTCAACACGGCCTCATTTGCCCCCCCATGCGCAGGCCCCCACAACGTGGCGATGCCGGAAGCGATGCAGGCGAACGGATTGGCACCGGATGAAGCCGCCATACGTACGGTTGAGGTTGAGGCATTCTGCTCATGGTCGGCATGCAGAATCAGCAGCAGATCCATCGCTTTAGCCAGCACCGGATCAACCTCATAGGCCTCATTGGGCCTGCCAAACAGCATCTGTAAAAAGTTGCTCGAATAATCAAGACGGTTGTCCGGATATCGCTGCGGCCTGCCTATGCTGTAGGTGTAGGATGCTGCTGCAATACCAGGCATTTTGGCAAACAGCCGAATGGCAGCCTTGTGACGATGCTCAGGTCTGCTGTAATCCTGCAGGTCCTGATAAAAGGCAGAAAGCGCTCCAACTACGCCCACCATGACCGCCATCGGATGTGCATCGCGACGGAAGCCGTTATAAAAACTCAATACCTGCTCATGCAGCAGATTGTGATCATGAATAGTCTGGGTGAAATCGCCCAGCGCTGCCGCATCAGGCAGCTCGCCCAGCATCAACAGGTGCGCAACCTCGGTAAACGTGCATTTTTCTGCCAGCTCCTCAATCGGGTAGCCGCGATACCTGAGTATGCCCAGATCTCCATCGATATAAGTAATGGCACTTTTGCATGAAGCAGTCGACTTGAAGCCGGGATCAAAAGCCAGCACGCCGTTGGACTGATATAACGGGCGGATGTCGATTGCAGAAGGCCCTTCGGTTCCATGCAGGATTTGCAGCTTACTTTTGCTGCTATTCCCCAAATCAATCTCCGCATATTCATTCATGTATGCTCTCCCATGCGTTGATGGAAGCTCGGCTCTATCAGCATGCTTTATCATTTCAGAGTCAGCACATCCCCGAGCTTCCACCAATCTACCCACGAATGGATCAGTAGTTAGTGCTTTCTTCTAACTGCGCTTCGGAGTCCTGCTCATTGTTCATCTCTTCTTCTGTAAGGCTGTTATTTTCCGTCGCTTCACCCGCGTCTTCAGTCATCATCTCCTCGATCTCGGTGTCATCAGCACTTTCATTTGCAATTGCGGCTGACTGAAACATCCATGCACCCATGCAAATGATTACGCCTGCGATTAAATACTTTTTCATGATTAGTCTCTCCTGGTTGTTGATATGCAATTGATTCAGTCGAAGCCGTTACTGTGATAGCCGATTAAATCCGATAGATCTTCTTCATCCCATGCTTCCATGAAATCAAAGTCTTCACTCAGTTCAGGGATCGCTCGTCTTCCCGTCTCAGCATCATGCTGGTCATTATTTGTATTGTCTTGACGATCATTTTTAGTTCTCATGTGACCTCCTGAAATCACATTACCTTTGGCTTTGCTGCCCATAGGTATAAGTTCTATGGCGCTATGGTGGGGTGTGATCGGGCAGGGCGTAAATCAAATTATCGTGATCACGGTGATTCGTGTTAACGGGCTCAGGGAGTATGTATGGATGTTGATCTGATTCGAACCTTTATCCAGGTCGCTAAAACTAGTCATTTCCGCAAAGCTGCTGAACAGCTTTACCTGACACAGTCG
>JAJFLE010000072.1 GCA_021772835.1 Mariprofundus sp. | reverse complement strand
TTCTTTACCCTGTACAGGCTCGTAGCTCAGGGGTAGAGCACCACCTTGACATGGTGGGGGTCGGCGGTTCGAAACCGCCCGAGCCTACCATTTATATATGCGTAGGATTTAAAAAGGCCGGACTTTGTAGTCTGGCCTTTTTTTTTATTACCCGTGGCCCTCATCCCTATAGGGCGGCTTTTGATGGGGGTCTATCGCGCAGCGGGAATGCTCCTGCTGCTGTGTACTGCGCCCAACCTCAGTCGTTTCCAAGGATAGAGAGGGCCTTTGGATTTATCAGGCCTTGGCGTACGCTGCCGGGGCGATAGGATGCAGCGCTTACACGTTTGGAGGAACACCATCGCCATGAATATTCAACTACCTGACGGTTCAACCCGCACCCTGGAAGAGGGCGCAACCGCATATGATCTTGCTGCTGATATCGGCGCAGGTTTGGCGCGCGCTACGATTGCAGCAACCGTGAACGGTACACAGGTGGATGTTTCTCACGTGTTGAATGATGGGGATACCGTTTCCCTGATTACCGAGAAGTCCGACGAAGGGCTGGAGATTATCCGTCACTCTGCGTCACATCTGATGGCTATGGCTGTGCAGGAAGTGTTTCCCGGTGCTCAGGTAACGATTGGTCCGGTGATTGAAGACGGATTCTACTATGATTTTGCATATGAACGTGCATTTACGCCTGACGATCTGAAGAAGATTGAAGAGAAGATGCGTCAACTCTGTAATCAGAAGTTACCAGTCAGCCGTGAAGAGTGGGATCGTGATGATGCGATTGCTCATTTCGAAGGCATTGGCGAAACCTACAAGGCCAAACTGATCGGCCGTATTCCGGCAGGTGAGACTGTCAGTCTGTACAAACAGGGTGAGTGGTCCGATCTCTGTCGTGGCCCGCATGTGCCCAATACCGGCATACTCAAACATTTCAAATTGATGAAAGTTTCCGGTGCATACTGGGAAGGTAATTCCGACAATGAACAGCTGCATCGTATCTACGGTACGGCCTGGGCATCCAAGGGCGACCTGAAAGATTACCTGACCAGGCTCGAAGAAGCTGAAAAACGTGACCACCGCAAATTGGCCAAGTCACTGGATCTGTTCCATCTGCAGGAAGAAGCACCGGGCATGGTGTTCTGGCATCCGAAAGGCTGGACTGTCTGGCAGCAGGTGGAGAACGAGATTCGCGGGGTCATGCGTGACAACGGTTATCAGGAGATCAAGACGCCGCAACTGGTGGATCGCAAGCTGTGGGAAAAATCCGGTCACTGGGACAAGTTCCGTGACGAGATGTTCACCACCAGCACTGATAATCGCGAATATGCGGTCAAGCCTATGAACTGCCCGTGCCATATTCAGGTGTTTAACCAGAATCTGCATTCCTACCGCGATCTGCCTTTGCGCCTGGCTGAGTTTGGTTCCTGCCATCGCAATGAACCATCGGGCACGTTGCATGGTCTGATGCGTTTGCGTAACTTTGTACAGGACGATGCACATATCTTCTGCACCGAAGCCCAGATTCAGGATGAGGTGTGTAACTTCATCGATCTGACTTATGATGTATATAAACGTTTCGGCTTTGAAGATGTGATCATCTTCCTCTCTGATCGTCCGGACAATCGTGTGGGCACCGATGAGCAGTGGGACAAGGCGGAAGCAGCGCTGCATCAGGCATTGCAGTCGAAAAATATCGAATACGGTGAAAACAAGGGTGAAGGTGCTTTCTACGGGCCGAAGATTGAGTTTTCATTGAAAGACTGTCTGGGACGCGTCTGGCAGTGCGGCACCATCCAGGTCGACTTTTCCATGCCGGGCAGACTCGATGCTCAATACGTGGCCGAAGACTCATCACGCCAGACTCCGGTGATGTTGCATCGTGCTATTCTCGGTTCGATGGAGCGATTCATCGGAATATTGATTGAACATCACGAAGGTAAATTTCCGTTCTGGTTGGCTCCGGTTCAGGCTGTGGTGTGTAATATCACCGATTCACAGTCAGAATATGTGGCCAAAGTGACAGAAAAGATGGTCAAATCCGGATTTCGTGTAGATATGGACTTGCGAAACGAAAAGGTCGGCTATAAAGTGCGCGCCCACACTTTGGAACGGGTGCCGTTCATTATTGTTGCCGGAGATCGGGAATGTGATGAAGGAACCGTAAGTGTACGTGATCGCAGCGGTCAGAATTTGGGAACGTTCAGTGTTGATGACTGGATTTCCGAAATGAGAAAGATGCAGGTCAATCACGACTAAAGTGTAGAACTGATGACGTTTTTGCAGATGGAAGGAGCCTTGTATTAAAAAAGATTTGCCAATCAACCTAGAAATCGAAGCCTTTGAGGTACGAGTGGTTGATGATACAACAGGTGAGCAGCTCGGCGTTTTGTCGAAGACTGAAGCCGTCGCCAGGGCACAAGCCAAAGGTTTAGACCTGGTTCTGATGGCCGCAAAAAGTAATCCGCCGGTCTGCAAGATCATGGATTACGGCAAATACAAGTACGAGCAGAGCAAGAAAGCCAACCTTGCCAAGAAGCGTCAGCATGTGATGCAGGTTAAAGAAGTTAAAGTGGGTGCCAATACCGACACGCATGACATGGACGTTAAACTGAAGGCGGCGATTAAGTTTCTGTCTCAGGGTAACAAGGTTAAAGTTTCACTGCGTTTTCGTGGCCGTGAAATGGCACATACCAGCCGTGGTTTGGATCAGATGAAGTTTGTGGCGTCACAGGTGGAAGAGTTTGGTAAACCTGAAAAGATGCCGAATATGGAAGGGCGACAGATGATCATGATCATCGCGCCGAACAAGACTAAATAAATAAAGATTTGCTCTTCGTGGTGTAAGAAAGCCCCGAAGGGGCTTTTTTATGTTATAAAGAAAAGGAAGACAGAATCATGCCTAAAATGAAATCAAACAGCGGCGCAGCTAAGCGTTTTACCAGAACCGGTAGCGGTAAGTGGAAGCGTAACAAAGCTTTTGCTAGTCACATTCTGACGAAGAAGTCGCCAAAGCGTAAGCGCAATATGCGTGGTACAGAGCTGGTTTCAGCTGCTGATTCAAAAGCTCTGGAACGTTTAGTTCCAGGTCGCGGTTAAGATAGTTTAGGTTAGGAGAGATATATGCCTCGCGTTAAATCCGGTGTACAGGCGCATGCGCGCCACAAAAGTGTAATTAAGGCAGCCAAGGGCTACCGTGGTCGCCGCAAGAGCTGCTTCCGCGTTGCAACCCAGGCGGTTGATAAGGCGCGCCAGTATGCGTACCGCGACCGTAAGGTTAAGAAACGTGAGTTCCGCAGCTTGTGGATCGTTCGTATCAACGCGGCTGCCAAACTCAATGGTATGAATTATTCAACGTTCATCCACGGTCTGGCTAAGGCTGGTATCGAGCTTGATCGTAAGGTTCTGGCTGATATCGCAGTACGTGATGCTGAAGGTTTTGCGACGCTGGCAGTAGCAGCTCGCGCACAGATTCAGTAAAAATAATTATCCGGTTACGGCCGGATGGTTTTGCACGCTTCAAACCGTGTTAATGAAATCGAAGGCAGGGCTGTTCGCAGTCCTGTCTTTTTTTGTTTGGCATAAAAAGCTTTTACCGCAGAGGACGCAGAGTACGCAGAGGAAGACAGGGTTTATATACAGGGTGAAATGAACCGGCGTTTCTGTTGGTTTTGTTGGCTGTTAACGATATTCACCTTAATAACTGTTTTTTCCTCTGCGTACTCTGCGTCCTCTGCGGTGAGTAAAAAGGGGTAGGGATCATGAGCGAAATCGATTCGTTGAAAGCTCAGCTTGAAACACTGCAATCTGAGGCATTGGCTGCATTTTCCGCTGCCATCGACCTGGTCAGCCTGCAGCAAATGCGTGTGAATTATCTTGGTAAAAAGGGTGCGTTGACTGAAGTGCTCAAGGGCGTGGGCAAACTGCCGCCGCAAGAGCGGCCGGTGATCGGCCAGTATGTCAACCAAAGCAAATCAGTATTGTCCGCAGCGCTTGATATTGCTGAAGCCGGACTGGCTGTAGCAGCCAAAGCTGAGCGTGTCGAAGCCGAACGCATTGATGTGACATTGCCGGGTCGTGTTGGAGCAACCGGTGCCCTGCATCCGGTACAGCGGGGGCTCGATGAGATGACCGCCATCTTTTCACAGATGGGTTTTGCCGTTGCCGAAGGCCCTGAAATTGAAAATGAATTCCATAACTTCGACGCGTTGAATATTCCGCCTGAACATCCGGCGCGTGCGATGCACGATACCTTTTTTGTTGAGCAGATGGGTGATGAGCCGATGTTGCTGCGTACCCACACGTCTCCGGTACAAATTCGTGCAATGAAACGTTTTCTGGCTGAGTCAGGAGAGCCGCCGCTGGCTGTCGTGGCTCCGGGGCGCGTTTATCGCTGTGATTATGATGTCACTCATTCGCCGATGTTTCATCAGGTAGAGGTGTTCAAGGTGGATCGTGATGTATCGATGGCACACCTCAAAGGCGTGTTAAAACACTTCCTCTCCACCTATTTTGAAAAAGAGGTGTCGATTCGTCTGCGCCCGCATTATTTCCCGTTTACCGAGCCGTCAGCTGAAGTGGATATAGGCTGTGTATTCTGTGCCGGTAAAGGTTGCCGTATTTGCAAGAACAGTGGTTGGATCGAGGTGCTGGGCTCAGGCATGATCCATCCGAATGTATTAAAATCTGTCGGTATCGACTCGGATGAATTCTCCGGGTTTGCATTTGGTCTCGGCGTAGAACGTCTGGTGATGCTTAAGCAGGGCATTCCGGATTTACGCATGTTCTTTGAAAACGATGTGCGTTTCTTAAGGAGGATGGGCTCATGAAGATACCTTTTTCCTGGTTAAAAGAGCAGGTGCCACTGACCTCAACTCCGGCGCAGATTGCTGATGATCTGGTGCGTCTGGGTCATGAAGTGGAAGGCGTTGAGATGCCGCGTGCAGCCGTAGCCGGTGTGCGCGTAGGCCAAATTATATCCAAGCAACCCCATCCTGATGCAGACAAGCTGAGCCTGCTCAAGGTAGATGTTGGCGCAGCTGAATTGCTGGATATTGTCTGTGGTGCATCCAATATGGATGAGGGTGACAAAATTCCCGTGGCCACAATTGGCACATCATTGCCCAATGGTTTGAAAATCAAGAAGGGTCAGATACGCGGGGCAAGCAGTTGCGGCATGTGCTGCTCGGAAGTCGAGTTGGGGCTGGCCGATGAGTCGGCCGGTCTGCTGATTCTGCCTGCTGATGCACCTGTTGGCATGGAAGTTGGCGACTACTTGCAGCTGGAAGAGGCTGTATTTGATCTTTCCATCACACCAAACCGTGGTGATTGTATGAATACACGTGGTCTGGCCCGTGATTTGGCTGCCGATGCTGGTTTATCCCTGGTGGATATGCTTCCTTTTGAGGCTGCGATTGATGCAACAGTGCAAGCACCAAAGGTGATGGTCAGCGCTGAAACGGATTGTCCTGCCTATCTTGCACGCCGCATTGAAGGCGTGAAACTTGGTGATTCACCGGCATGGATGCAGGCAGGCCTGATTATGGCCGGTATGCGGCCGGTGAACGGCATCGTGGATGTATTGAATTACGTTATGCTCTACCTGGGTCAGCCTATGCATGCTTTTGATGCGGATAAACTCAACGGTGGCATCAATGTACGTTCCGCTGAGTCCGACGAATTATTCAAGGCATTGGACGGGCGCGAGCTGAAACTGCATGCAGGTGATCTGGTGGTAACAGATCAGGACAGTGTGATTGCACTGGCTGGCATTATGGGGTCCGAAACTTCCGGTGTTAGTGAAAGCACGGTAAATATTGTGCTGGAATCAGCATTTTTCCGCCCCGCACGTGTGAGTGAAACACGGCGTACCTATGCCATGGTGAGCGAGGCATCCATGCGTTTTGAGCGTGGTGTTGATCCTGAGATGGTTAGTATTGGCCTGCAGCAGGCGACTAAAATGATTACCGAACTGTTCGGTGGTGTGGTTGGCGAGATTACGCTTTGTGGCAATACGTCTGAAATTAATGCCGCCAAGCAGATGCACTGCAGCATATCGCGTATCGAAAAGCGTCTTGGTATAACATTGCCGGAAACTGTAGATGATGTATTGCGTCGTATGGGTTTTGGCATCTTACGCCATGCCGACAGGCTGGACGTGGTGATTCCACCGTTCCGTCATGATGTTTCAATTGCTGAAGACATGTCGGAAGAGTATGCACGCGTCATCGGTTTTGATGCCATTCCGGAAATCCTGCCTGCATTGGCAACGATTGCTCCACCCAGGCCGGATCGCTCTATCCATGATGCAGTAGCCGGTGGTTTCCTGCAGGTGGTGACCTACGCTTTTATCTCGGAAAAAGAGCAGCGCCTGTTTGTGGCTGAAGATGGTAACGATATCCGATTGCAAAATCCGATCTCCGATGCGATGAGTGTGATGCGGCGAACTGCCTGGGCAGGTTTGTTGAATGTGAGCAGACATAATCTGAATCGTCAGCAGTCGGGAATAGCGATCGCTGAACAGGGACGTTTGTATAACAAGACGGAAAACGGTCATGACGAAAAAAATGTTCTGGCCTGGTTGATGGCGGGTGAAAGCGAAACCGAGCAATGGTATGGCGCTGCACGACAGGCCGGTTTCTTTGACTTGAAAGGTGCTGTGGAAGCCTGGCTTGCTGCGCGCGGACTTACCGGACGTTTCATTGCCGATGATTCCATTCAGGGGCTGCAGGCAGGCCAAAGCGCGAAAATCCTGATTGGTCGTGCTGAAGCAGGTCGCATAGGCAGGGTTGATGGTGATATCGCCAGAGCCTTCGATATCGATGTGCCTGTATTTGTCGCCGATATTAATCTGGATGTTTTGCATGCAGGCAAAAAGGCGAAGTTTGCGCCTCTGGCTGAATTTCCGGGCGTGGAACGAGATCTGGTCTTCCTGTTGGATAAATCTGCATTTGTTCGTGATGCAGGTTCCGATGCTATTGTGCAGACGGTGAATAAAGCAGGCGGCAAGTTGCTGACTGAAACACGTATATTCGATCTGTATGAAGGCAAAGGTGTGCCTGAAGATAAAGTCAGCGTGGGTGTTCGTTTTATTCTGCAGGATGCTTCCCGCACGCTGACGCAGCAAGATTCCGATGCTGCATCGGCTGCCATCATTGCCGCCATGGACAAACGTTTCGGCGCTGCTTTGCGCGGATAATAAGTAGGGCGGGAAAACTCCCGCCCTGTTTCTTGCATTTGCGTGATGATAGGCAATGGTCTATATCTCTTATAACTGCTTTGGGGGCGGTGTGGAGGTTAAGGTGATGAATGCATCCGATGATCAAGCAACGCAAAAACAACCTGACAACTACATTCGAGGCGATGAATTTGAGGAAAAACTCTTCGCTGCTGAGCTCGCTCTCATCCGCAAACAGCATCCTGATATCGACAAAACAAAGCTGATTGGACTGGCATTTTCAGGTGGTGGTATACGTTCAGCTACATTCAGTCTGGGTGTCATGCAGGCCCTGGCCGAAAAGCGATGGCTGCAAAAGTTTCATTATCTCTCCACTGTGTCAGGTGGAAGTTATATTGGTTCTTCGCTGACCTGGCTGTTGCACAAAGCGTGGAACGACGGGGATCAACCTGAACTGACATTCGATGCGGGCAATAACTTCCCTTACCAGCGATTTAATGACCAGCCGAAAGCAGATTCCACGACCGCCTCCGACAAGAGGCGACTGGATCAATCCAAGTTGCTGACGCGTTATTTGCGTCAGCACGGAAAGTACCTGACCCCCGGCGGTGGTATCGGTGCGACTTCCCTGTTGGCGGTCATCCTGCGCGGCATGATGTTGAGTCTGCTCGTCTATATTGTGCCGTTGGTCGCATTGATGGCGATGCTGGTTGGTGCCGGTTCTTTTCCGCAAGAGAGTCTGTTCCACACGTTTGCATTATCAGACGGGTTAAATCTGTATCTTGCTTTTGCGCTGGTATTGTTTGTGGGTCTGGCCGTGGTAAATGTGCTGTATGGTTTCATGTCCGGTCTGCTAAGCAGGCTTGGGAAAGAGAAATTTAACGCCTATGCGGCCCGACGGGCCTATGACAAATGGGCTGGCCGTTCCCTGATCTGGATTGCTTTATTGCTTTTGGTCGGGAGTCTTCCTGTTGTGGCGGAGATGACGCATCTGTTTGTTGATAAGCTGGCGGCTTCTTTAACCCTGGCAGGTTTTGCCTCAGCGGTGTTTTCTATACTGAAGTCCCAGAAAAAAGATGAGGGGGCAATCCCGTTAGCTGTTGTTGCTCCACTTGCCACGGCATTGCTTGTTTATGGTGTGCTTCTGCTCTGTTATTTGACAGGCGTATATCTGAATGAGGTCTATCTGGCATCAGGTGATGAGCGTTGGTCCGTTCTCGGTCCGGTTGCAGTCTTTGTTGCGCTGTCCTATGCGCTGAGCCGATTTGTGAACATCAATCATATCTCGGTTCACCGTTATTACCGCGACCGACTGATGGAACTGTTTATGCCCAATGCGGAAAAGCTATTCAACAGAGAGCATATCGACAGGGCTGATCTGGCCAATGAAGCGAAACTCAGCGATATGTGTCGATTCACCCATGATGGCGTAGCTAATATTGTCGGCCCATATCATCTCATCAATGCAAATATGGTGACGCTTGGATCCTCCTACATGAAACTGAGTGCGCGGGGAGGTGATAACTTCATTCTATCTCCGCTGTATTGTGGCAATGCAGTTACCGGCTGGCGGGCAACGCGTCAGTACATGGGCGGCAACATGTCGCTGGCAACGGCTATGGCGATCTCTGGTGCAGCGGCAGATCCGCATGGCGCACCGGGCGGTGAGGGTTTGACACGTAACTGGAGCATTTCCCTGCTTATGGCACTGTTTAATGTTCGTCTAGGTTATTGGGCAGTGAACCCGAATCCTGAGCGTAATGATTGTGATTTCTGTTTCCCTAACTGGTTCATGCAGGGGTGGCGAGAGCTGACCGGGCGCGGTATGGATGAAAAGGGGCGCTTCGTGCATCTGGCCGATGGTGGTCATTTTGAGAACCTGGCCCTGTATGAGCT
This sequence comes from Mariprofundus sp., assembly GCA_021772835.1. Lineage (GTDB taxonomy): Bacteria > Pseudomonadota > Zetaproteobacteria > Mariprofundales > Mariprofundaceae > Mariprofundus. Next base: position 4,896 of record JAJFLE010000072.1, on the reverse strand, counting down.
GATCCGGCGCAGGGTGAAGACTATTGTTGTTTGTGACGGTGCTGCGGATCCCGGGTACACCTTCATGGATTTTAGTAATTTCGTTGAAAAGATAAGGGTGGATTTCGGTGTGGATGTTGAAATTCCACCACTGTACAGCATGAGTCCAAAACCGAAATACGATGCACAGGGCAAACTGGTGAATTCGTATGCGGTTGAAACGGCAGAGCAGGGATACCTCAAAGGGAAGATTCATTACGATGATGGCTCAACAGGAACGCTGATCTATATCAAAACGACGATGATTGATGATTTGCCAAAAGATGTTTACGGCTATAAGCGTGGCCACCCCGACTTTCCGGATGAAACAACGGCTGACCAGTTCTTCGATGAAAAACAGTTTGAAGCCTATCGGGAACTCGGTTATCAGATCGGGCTGAAAGTAACCGGCGATGATGCTCTGGAAGTATGCTTCCAACAGTTGTAAGCGTGTGCAACAGGCATAGGTTTACCAGCATCGTTTGTGATGAGGAGAAATCATGCTGGCAGGGGTTGATGAAGTAGGGCGCGGACCTTTGGCAGGCCCTGTGGTAACAGCGGCGGTGATTCTTGCACCGGATGATCCTTATCTGGGCCAGTATCGTGATTCCAAGAGGGTCGCCGAGAAGAAACGGCTGAAACTGTATCATCACATTCGTAAGCATGCTGTAGCTTATTCGGTGGCGATGGCATCCGTAGATGAGATTGATGATATCAATATCCTGCAGGCAACCATGCTTGCCATGCGCCGCTCGGTAGAAGGTTTGATTATACAGCCATCAAGGGTGCTCGTGGATGGCAACCGGGTTCCTGATCTGGCTCTGCCAGCTGAGGCGATTATCGGCGGTGATGATTCAATTCAGGAGATTGCCGCAGCATCGATTGTCGCCAAGGTGATTCGTGATCGAATGATGCAAATGCTTGATACGCAGTTTCCTGCCTATCAGTTTGCCAAACACAAAGGTTATGGCACCAAGGTGCACATGGAGGCATTAAGGGTACACGGTCCATGCCATGCGCATCGCAAGACCTTCGCACCCATTGCCAGGCTTTTATAAGATCTTTTTACCGCAAAGGCTCGCAAAGGAATAACAAAACTTTTGAATGGAATGAAGCTCAGTCGCATCCAACAGATATGCACGTCACCTAAAGCTACTCTATTCTTTCTCGACTTTACTCTGCGTCCTGCGCGTGATGGGCAGGACGCCCAAATCAAATGCCGCAGGCGCATGGATGCGCTGGAGCGGCCCTCTGCGGTGAGTCGCCTTTTACAGGATGTAGCGGGACAGATCCTCATCCTGGCTGATCTCGCCCAGTTGCTCTTTCACATAAGCTGCATCAATGACTATCTTCTCACCGCTGCGATCGGATGCTTCAAAGCTGATTTTCTCCAGCACATGCTCAAGCAGTGTATGCAATCTGCGGGCACCAATATTCTCGGTTTTTTCATTCACCGATACGCCAATGCGGGCAAGCTCGGATATGCCATCTTCGGAGAATTCGATACGGACATTTTCTGCTAACAGGAGTGCGGCATACTGGCGTGTGAGGGATGCTTCCGGTTCCACCAGAATACGGCGGAATTCATCTTCACCGAGTGCAGTAAGGTTAACGCGAATCGGGAAACGACCCTGTAGTTCCGGGATCAAATCTGATGGTTTAGCCAGATGGAATGCGCCGGATGCAATAAACAGAATGTGATCGGTTTTCAGTTGGCCATAACGCGTATTGACTATGGTGCCTTCAACCAGTGGCAGAAGGTCGCGCTGCACACCTTCCCGAGAAACCTCGCCACCAGATGTTGAACCACTACGATGCGTAATCTTGTCCATCTCATCAAGGAAAACGATGCCGTCATTTTCTGCCCGTTTAATGGCTTCATCCTTGATGGCATCCTGATCGAGCAGGCGATCTGCCTCCTGCTGTTGAATCACTTTCATGGCATCAGAGACACTCATGCGTTTGGGTTTGCTCTGTTTGCCCATCATATTGCCAAGCATATCCTGCAGATCCATCGCTTCGGTACCCTGGCCGGTAAACAGCTGCATGCTCGGCATGCCGCCCTGTGCCTGTTCTACCTCAATCTCAACCTGACGTTTGTCCAGCTCACCGAGTCGCAGCTTGTGGCGCATCTTTTCCCGGGATTCGCTGGCGGCAGGGCTGGTTTCGTTGCTGTGCGGGCCGTTAGGCGCGACCGGGTGCGGAATCAGGATGTCCAGCAGACGATCTTCAGCAACTTTCTCAGCCTTGGCCTGTACTTTGCTCAGATGCTCTTCACGAACGATTTTAATCGCAGTGTCGACCAGGTCACGAACGATGGTTTCAACATCGCGGCCGACATAACCGACCTCAGTAAACTTGGTGGCTTCGATCTTGATAAAGGGTGCATTCGCCAGTCTTGCCAGCCTGCGCGCAATTTCGGTTTTACCGACACCTGTGGGGCCAATCATGAGAATGTTTTTTGGCGTGATCTCTTCACGCATGGGGGAGGCTACCTGCTGGCGGCGCCAGCGGTTGCGCAGGGCGATAGCCACGGCGCGTTTAGCATCGTTCTGGCCGACAATGTAACGATCCAGTTCCGAAATGATTTCACGTGGGGTCATGGTCTGGCTCACGGTTGCGACTCCTTGGAGATTGATTCGATGGTAATATTGTTGTTGGTGTAAATGCAGATGTTGGCAGCAATCAGCATGGCTTGCCTGGTGGCATCTTTGGCTGAAAGTTCACTGTGGTTCACAAGTGCAGAAGCTGCGGCCTTGGCATAACCACCGCCGGAGCCTATAGCTGCGACACCATCATCGGGCTCCAATACATCACCGTTGCCGGAGATAAGCAGCGTATTGTCTTTATCGGCAACGATCATCATGGCTTCAAGCTGACGCAGGTATTTATCAGTGCGCCACTCTTTTGCCAGACCAACAGCTGCACGCATCAGAGATCCGCCATGTTCATCAAGTTTTGCTTCAAAGCGTTCGAACAGGTTCATCGCATCGGCGGTAGAACCTGCAAAGCCGGTCAGGATGGCACCGTCGCGAATCGTACGTACTTTGCGGCCACCATGTTTTACAACCGTATCGCCGAGCGTCACCTGACCATCACCGCCGATTGCTACTTCACCATTTTTACGAATGCAGCAGATGGTGGTTCCACGCATATCAATTTTGCCCATGCCACACCTCTTGTGAGTTTTGTCTGAAAGGCTGTTGTTTTCAAGCCTTACAGTTCAATTCAATCTGTAGGCTAACCCTAACGTTGAAAATAAATTGCGTAAGTGTCGATTCAGGGATTGACGAACGCCTTTGAGATGAATATTGTCCGCCGCCTTCGAGCAAGAGGATTATTCGGGGCGTAGCGCAGCTTGGTAGCGCATCTGGTTTGGGACCAGAGGGTCGGGAGTTCGAATCTCTCCGCCCCGACCATCCTCTTACGAAGAATTTCAAGCGAATGACGCGATCTGGCGAGCGCCTGTAGCTCAACAGGATAGAGCAACAGCCTTCTAAGCTGTAGGTTGCAGGTTCGAGCCCTGCCAGGCGCGCCACCTGAACAGAATATGGTGGACGTAGCTCAATGGTAGAGCCCCGGCTTGTGATGCCGGTGGTTGGGGGTTCGAGTCCCCTCGTCCACCCCATTCGTTTGATAACAAAATTATATGGGCCGTTAGCTCAGTTGGTAGAGCAGCTGACTCTTAATCAGCGGGCCGCTGGTTCGAGCCCAGCACGGCCCACCATATAAGTAAAATAAGAAAGGAGTCCTTCGGGGCTCCTTTTTTTTGGGGGGGCTTAATTTTTGGATTTGCTCAAGCGTGAGTCTCACAGCCAGAATCCGGAAATGTTCTCGTTCTGTCTCAATGCGTCAAATGGGCGGATGCATGAACGCATGCCATTGATGCGTCCATGCGAGTTTCAATAACGCCATGGAATATATGACTGTTGAGTTGGTAACTATTAAAACAGAATTTCCATCAGGATCATCGATAAAATTATAAATCCCACGCCGACGGCAATTGTAATGATTTGTAAATAATGGCCCTTCATTTTATCCCCCTTTATTCATGTGAAGATGCTATGGATGATTATAGCACATGAATTTACGGGTGTTTGGGGTTTTATGTGAATGCCAGTTAGGCATCAGGGTCTCTGATTGAGAGCAGGCAACGAGATATATTGGCTGGCCTTGCATGGCCGGGGCCTAAACTGAAACGCATATGGTGAACATCACCCCGAAGGGGCGGGCTATCCCTGTAGCTTTTCAGTGTTAAAAAACAGAGGTGATGAGGCCGAATACACCTACTACTGCTGTAACCATGGCAACAGTGGCTATGGGGCTCAGTTCAGCGTCTTTAGATTCAAGTGGTTCTGGGTTATTGCTGTGTTTGTGCATATCAGTCTCCTGAGTTTTAACTGAAACCAAGTATATCAACGATTTCTATAATTGATGTGAGGTGGATTACAAGTCGGCTCCAATGACTTCCGCCTTTAAGCCTCTATCTCCATGCGGCCTGCCATTTCTGAAATCATTCATGAATTCAGAGGCTTTTTTGTGGTTCATCGCGGATTAGCGGGAAATAGCATTTGGATAGCAGGTTTTTGATCCCCCGCTAGCAGTCTGCCGAGACAAATATTCAAAATCGGAGAAAAGCGGCAGGGCCGCGGCCGATTTTGATTCAGGCCATCCGTGGCCTTCAGGTTTCATCCGCCCTGAAGGGCATCCAAATCAGCTGTCCTGCTAATTTGTTTAAATGCAGGATCGGGTATCCGAAGGAGCAAGCGGCGCTCTCCCGCCGCGCGATAGGAATCAGATCAAAATAAACCGGGGCTTTTTCTTGATTCGGCACATCCATGTGCCTCACCCTTAGGGCGCGCTGTGCAGCGCGTCCAA
>JAJFLE010000071.1 GCA_021772835.1 Mariprofundus sp. | reverse complement strand
ATGATTTCGCTTCTGCTCCAGGATCTGCCTGAGATTGAACACCATAAACCACACCTGACACTGACCGGTCTTTTTCTGCTGGCTGAAAAACATTTCAACAATAACTAAGCATACTCTGACTTTTTCAGAGTACGCTTAAGTCATGTGCCGAAAAAGCAGATTGGCACACCCACAAGCAAGGGTTATCGTTGCGACCATGACAAGACTCACACGTCTGCCTTGGCAGTCTTTCACAGCCTCTTTGCTACTTGTTTCTCTTTCACCTCTGCTTTGTACGGATGCAGACAGTGCGCCAGCCAGCCAGGACAGGCAGCAGTCGCCTGCCGTGATCGAAGAATGTAAACGCATTGGCAATAAATTAGGCAGTGTAAGTACCCGTCAGTGCCTGAACAGTCAGTTGCAGGATAGCGGCGTCCGTTCGGTCAACGGTCAGGCTATTCTGATGAAAGAGTATCCACCATTATCCGGGCGCGAACCCATCGCCCGTGTATTGATGATTGGTGGCACTCATGGTGATGAATACAGTTCAGTCAGTATCGTCTTTAAATGGATGCGCACGCTGAATGTTCACCATTCCGGCCTGTTTCACTGGCATGTGGCTCCGCTGGTTAATCCGGATGGCCTGCTGCAGCCACGTTCACAACGCCTGAATGCCAATGGCGTGGATCTGAATCGTAATATGCCGACACCTGACTGGCATGAAAAAACGAAACAGTACTGGCAACACACAGGGTTTGATCCAAGACGTTACCCGGGCACAGCCCCGCTAAGCGAACCCGAATCCCAATGGCTATATGAAGAGATACGGACATTTAAACCACATGTAATTATATCGGTACATGCACCTTTCGGTGTACTGGACTTCGATGGCCCGCCCGTTGGGCCAAGCATGCTGGGGCAATTGCACCTGAAATTAATCGGCACCTATCCTGGTTCGCTCGGTAACAGCGCAGGCGTCCAACACCAGATTCCGGTCATCACCGTGGAGTTGCCGCATGCGGGCATCATGCCAAGTCAGACACAGATTTCGCGCATGTGGAACGATCTGATCCGCTGGATGAGATATAATATCCCCAAGGGTGAGACGCTGAAAGCACTCACATCTTTTGATGAAACCTCCAAAAGCCTGCTGTCTCAATCAAAACCGAGCAACACAGTCGAATCGAAAACCAGTAAAATTCAGCCTACAAGCAAGCCTGCCACGCTGAAACAGAGCAAACCAGTTGAGCTACAACACTCCGACGTATTTGTAGAGCAGCAGATTGATGGGTGATCGATGGATGACCGATGGATGGAAGATCATGCCTAAACGCATTCACATCACATACACACTGCTGCTACTTGGCTGCCTGATGTTTGCTGTTCCGCAAGGTTTCTCTGCATCCAAGACACCAGATAAGCAGCAGCTATTTAAGATGCTTCATGATGGACAGCATGAAGCTGTGCGTGCGCTGGCCAGTGGCGAGCGCAAAATTCTGCTCGGCAAACTTGCACTGGATGCTGGCAATATTGATCAAGCCATCCGTATTCTCCATGACCCTGTCTTAGAAAAAGACCCGCTGGCTGCACTGATCAGGGCTGAAGCCTATCGCCGCCAGTCGGTAAATGCGGCAGCGCGCGCAGGTCACTATGCGCATTCGGCAGATGGCGATATCAATAAACTAAAAAATGCTAAACTCAGCTCCGCACTGAAACGAGCCGATCAACGGCTGCTCGCCTTCACTGACAGTCTGAACAAACCGGATAGGCTGAATAAACCCAAGCAGGTCAAAACACGGCTCTCCGAAAAAACTGTAGAAGTCATTGTAAACAAGCACACATCCAAAGCGTTGCTTGATGATATGCGTAGCAGTATTGAACAATGGCGCAAGGACTGGGAATCGCTTAACGCTGATGCCTACCTCTCTCACTACCATCCAGACTTTAAAACACCAAAACATACATTCACAACGTGGTCAGCATACAAACGGCGCGTAAATGGACGCAAATCCTATATTCAGGTTGCCATTTCCAACCTGAAAGCGGTCGGATCACCTAAGCAAACCCAATATGGTGAAGCCATGCTTGTTGAATTTGACCAGAGCTATCAGTCCAGTAATTACTCTGCAAACAGTCGCAAGCGCCTCTATCTTGTACACAGCAACGATAACGGTAAGTGGCAAATCCTGTTTGAAGGAGACAGAACACAGGCAGTCACTATGTTGGATAGGGCTCAGCTGGCTCCCAATCAGCCTGCAGCTGGCCAATCCAGACCGTCCAACAGCAAGTGGGCGATAAACCTTGGCTCATTCAGCTCCAGGAGCAATGCCGATAGTATGGCCGCAGAAATTAATGTGCCACCGGGCGAAAAGCAGCCATTTGTCTCAACAATCACCAGCGACAACGGGCAGGTACAACATCGTGTGCGCATCGGTCTGTTTGATACACACAACGAAGCAGTAAACACCATGTTTGATGCATGCCCGGCACTGGGGCTTACCGGCTGCTGGCTGGAACAGATGAAATAAACCCGAGTCGCTGAGACCAAGCTTCAACACGGCTTTACTTTTCTCATGGTGCTAACGGCTTTTCCGGCTACACTCCCTGCCCATGGCTAAATCCTTTTTTGTCTGTCAATCATGTGGTGCGGAGCATCGCAAATGGAGTGGCCAATGCACGGATTGCGGTGAATGGAATAGCATCACTGAGCAGGTGATTGAAACATCCGCTGCCCGCACTGGCGGCAAAGGTAAAGTGCTCACTCCCTCATCTATCACCGATATTTCCCGCGAACAAAGCCCGCGCCGTTCAACAGGTATAGAAGAGCTGGATCGTGTTCTGGGTGGCGGACTGGTGCCGGGGTCAGCCATATTGATCGGTGGTGATCCGGGCATAGGAAAATCCACTCTGCTGCTTCAGGCAGCAGCCAAACTGGCCGCTGCCGACAGATCGAAACAGGTACTCTACGTCACCGGCGAAGAATCGGTACAGCAAGTGCGTATGCGCGGCGATCGTATTGGTGCGCTCGATGATAACCTGATGCTGGTCTCCGCCTGCGAACTCGAATCCATTCTGGCCACCATTGATAAAACCAAGCCCGGCACTGTCATTGTCGATTCCATCCAAACCACAGTCAGTACACGCCTGACAAGTGCACCAGGTACCGTCTCTCAGGTCAGGGATTGTGCAGCAGCTCTGGTTCAGAGTGCCAAACAAAAGGGACACGCCATGATACTGGTCGGCCATGTCACCAAGGATGGGGCTCTGGCTGGCCCGCGCGTGCTTGAGCACATGGTAGATGCAGTCATCTATTTTGAAGGTGATCGCGGTCATGCTCATAGAATCCTCAGGGCTGTCAAAAACCGATTTGGACCGGCAGGTGAAATCGGTGTGTTTGAAATGACCGATCAGGGGCTACTCGGCATTGTTGATGCATCGCGCCTGTTTCTGGCCGAACGAAGCACAGACACACCCGGTTCAGTAGTGCTCGCCTGCATGGAAGGCACTCGCCCACTGCTGGTTGAAGTACAGGCCCTGATCGCACCCACTGTTTACTCCACACCTAAACGTTCCGCCGTAGGACTTGATAGCGGGCGCGTAGCCATGCTCACCGCCGTGCTTGAGCGCCGCATCGGACTGCCACTTTCCCAGCATGATGTGTACGTCAATATTGCCGGTGGCGCACGTATTGCTGAGCCGGCAGCCGACCTCGCTGTATTGCTGGCTATGGTTTCCGCCTATCAGGAAAGGCCCATGCCACACGATGTGGTGGTATTTGGCGAAGTGGGATTAACCGGCGAAATCCGGCCCGTCGGTCAACCCGAACCAAGAGCCAAAGAGGCTGCCAGCCTGGGCTTCACACACGTGTTATTGCCAAAAGAAAACCACCAGAGGGTGCAGAAGGCAAACATCATTGCTAACATGCGCAGCAGTACGAAATCACCACTGAAACTGACAGCGGTGAAGCACTTATCCGATGCAGCACAGATACTGTTAAACTGACCATGGTAATCTGGCGCTGGCATCATCGAGGACCACTTTGAACTTTATTGACTATATCCTGATTGTGATTGTCGGACTGTCGATGGTGCTGTCACTATGGCGCGGTTTTGTGCGTGAGATTATTTCACTGATCGGTCTTGTCGCTGCATTCCTGCTCGCCAGCCGATTTTCCGGCCAGACCGGTGACTTCCTGGGGCAATGGATAGGCAATGCAACGGTCGCTGATATTACCGGATTTGCACTCATATTCGTTGTTGTCATGATTGTTGTCGGACTTATTGGTGCCCTGATTCGTGGTCTGGTTGATATGGCAGCACTGACTGCGACTGATCGCACTCTGGGCATCTTTTTCGGCGCTGCCCGTGGCATGTTCATGATTGCCCTCTGTTTTCTGGTTTATACCTCTTATAGCAAACCTGATGCAGGTTGGTTGAAACAAAGTACACTAAGCCCGTATGCTATTGAACTTGGTGATATGCTCGGACAAATGATCCCCGAAGGCTATCCATTTTCCAGACAGGGTGATGCCAAACAACTGTCTCCACAAAGTTCAAATACACGTATGAAAGACCTGATTCCTTTAGAGGACAAACAGGCATTGAAAGCAATTCTCGAGAACAGTACAAAATGAGGCCATGATGAGCGTCGAATACGATAAAAACGATCATTTCAATGATGAATGCGGCGTATTTGGCGTATTTGATCACCCGGAGGCTGCAAACCTGACCTATCTGGGTCTGTATGCACAACAGCATCGCGGACAGGAGTCTGCTGGTATCGTCTGCACCGATGGTCATAGCTTTCACTCGCATCGCGGGCTGGGTCTTGTCGCCGATATTTTCAAAAAGTCTGAGATCAAGGAACTCACTGGCAGGCATGGTATCGGCCACGTGCGTTACTCGACATCCGGAGACTCAGGCCTGCGCAATTGCCAGCCATTTTCGTTTGAATATGCACATGGCGGTATCGCCATGTGCCACAATGGCAACATCGTCAATGCGCCGGAATTGCGCAAAAAGCTGGAAAAAGAGGGTTCGATTTTCCAGTCCACCTCAGATACCGAAGTGCTGATTCATCTGGTGGCTCGAAGTAAAGCACCGAGTATGACTGAGCGCCTTACCGAGGCTGTCAGGCAGCTGTCAGGTGGTTTCTCACTGCTGGTACTGGTGGAAAAAAGGCTTGTCGGCGTACGAGACCGTGACGGCATTCGACCCCTGGTACTGGGTAAACTCGATAACTCATGGGTTCTTGCTTCAGAGACCTGCGCATTTGATCTTATCGGCGCCAAATACGTGCGTGATGTTGAACCGGGCGAGATGGTCGTTATCGAAGATAAAGGACTTACGAGCTACAAGCCGCTGGGTGATTGCAAATCACACTTCTGTGTTTTTGAATATGTCTATTTCGCACGTCCCGACTCCACCCTTGAGGGTGTAAATGTCTACAAAGCCCGCTACCAGATCGGTGTCGAGCTGGCGAAAGAGTCACCTGCCGATGCCGATCTCGTCATTCCTGTGCCGGACTCCGGTGTACCGCCGGCCATGGGTTTTGCAGAGGCATCCGGTATTCCGTTCCAGATGGGGCTGATCCGCAACCACTATGTCGGCCGCACCTTCATCGAGCCCAAGCAGTCGATTCGCAATTTTGGCGTTAAGCTGAAACTCAATCCGAACCGTGAGCTGATTGAAGGTAAACGTGTTGTACTGGTGGATGATTCCATAGTGCGCGGCACAACCAGCCGCAAGATCGTCGAGATGGTACGTGCAGCGGGTGCCGCTGAGATTCATATGCGCATCTCAAGCCCGCCAACCAGACACTCTTGCTATTACGGTGTGGACACACCGGATGCTTCCGAACTGATGGCCAACAAAATGGATCTCGAAGAGATGCGCAAAGCCATCGGTGCCGATTCACTGGCCTTCGTCAGCTTTGAAGGCATGTACAAGGCCGTCGGCAAACCGCGCGAAATGCATTGTGATGCCTGCTTCTCGGGCAACTATCCAGTGCCAATTGAAGGGCCGCGCTCACCACAGCTCTCACTGCTGAAGATTCTTAACAAGAAACAATGAATGAGCGGCCAACGGTCGTTCTGATTCATGGCCTGTTCGGCTTTGACAAACTGTTATGGTTTGAATACTTCCGGGGCGTACGCGCACTTTATGAAGCTATGGGGCTGCGCGTGCTATCACCCCGTCTGCCCTGGGCAGGCAGTATTGAGCAACGTGCCGCTTCTCTGGCAAAGCAACTGCAGCATGAGCAGGGCCCCCTGCATCTTCTGGCTCATTCCATGGGCGGCATTGATGCTCGCTACTGGCTCAAGTATCTCGGTGGCGCAGGAAAAACGGCAAGCCTGACCACCCTGCTCACCCCACACCGCGGTTCTCCTGCCGCAGATTATGTCTGCAGTCACCGCTCTGCGTTCAGGCTGCTTGCCGGCGTTCACTGCCTGACGACAGCAAATATGGCTGAATTCAATACACGCACACCCAATCTTCCCCAAATAATTTACCGCAGTTATAGCGCCACGCGTCCGCTGGCTGAACAACCGTGGCTTGTTCGGCGTTATGCCCGTTACATCCAGCAGCAGCAGGGGGACAACGACGCCCAGGTCTCCGTTGCATCCGCCCGATGGGGAACACATATAACGACCCTGCCTTGCGATCATTACGAAATCATATTCAAAAACCTGTGGCTGAATCCGCTGCGACGCCGCAAATCATTCGACCCCATACCCGTTTACCGCGATATTGCTAAATGGATATTACAGCAGTCCGAACAACAGTAGGCGGAACCCCGGTTTGTCACCTGATCAGCGGAGTGATTCCGAGGTGCATTTCAAGCAACGCGCCGGACTCGCTGATGGTGAAGCGGGTAACACGTAAAAAGCGCTCTGACTCTTTTCAGGTTATCGGCTACGCCATACCCGCTGTTGGATACACGCACACCCAGATTGAATGGAACAGTCTGCATGGGCGGGGCCAGACAGAGTAAGTGAACTTATTTTGGAAACCTTAAAAGAACGGAGATAGTCACATCATAAGGAGAAAATAATTAAGCTGTTTTACCCATCAGTGTACGTAAAATCAATTGAATCTGTCCCGTCGATTTGCACAAACCTGGCTTTTAACGTTTTTGTAGAATGTAGATTAAAGCGGCAATCATTAACCCATCGATTAAAAATATTTGCGGATACGCACGCCACAACATCATAACGAATATTAAAACCATACAGATCATAATTATAACAGAGAGACGAACTGGGCCGCGATTGGCTAGTAGTACAACCCCAGTTAAAATCATTGTCGTACCGATAAGCGGGATAAGCCACTGTTCCTGAGCCACGGCGAATTCCGATAACGGTGCAAGCCAGGTATGCAGGTTGGATATTCTGGCCTGCTCCAGTACAAGGTAAGGGTCTTCTATCGCTGTGCTGAATTTGCCGATGCCGGCAATCAGGAAAAGAGCGCCGATCAAACGTTGAATGGACAATGCCATACGGTTCATAGCTCTCCCCTCTCGGCCTGGTAAGCCTCAATCAAATGTTTTCCTTCGACTGATGGCGCGACAATATCGTGCTGTGTAAGAGTCGAAAAAAACTTTAAAATAGTATAAGTCTTGCGATTAAACGGATAGAACAAGCCGATAACAGCCGATGTGACCCAATTGGGAAAATGTACGATATTCGGCTTCCGGTTCAGAGTCGAAAACGCTAGTTCTGCAATCTCGTTATAACTAAACACATCCGGTCCGCCAACCTCAATTTCGTTATCCCGACGATCAAATGCGTCAACGCAGACGCGAGCCAGGTCAGCGCCATAAATCGGGTTCATCCGATTCCGACCCGTTCCGAAAAGATAGACCCGGCCGGATTTTGCCATGCTGAGAAATTCCATCATATCAGAGAAAAAACCAGTGGCGCGCACAACAGCATATGCAAGGCCCGATTCACGAAGCTCGTCAACAAATGCCTCGCGCGCTCCAACGATATCTAAGTGCTGTGCCAGCTCTGGCCGCACCACTGAAATCGTAACGAATTTATTGACCCCGGCAGCCACTGCCATCTCCAGCACGGTTTTGTTACCTTGATAATCTACATCCCAGAATCCGAGTTTATCGCGCTGCCGGGTAATACCCAGAGATGAAAAGACAAAATCCACCCCGTCAGTCAACCCATCGAGTGTCTCTGGTCGGGTAATCTCGCCGATAAAAATTTCGTCAGGTGCAAAGGGATCATCAGGGAATGAGTTTGTGTGCCGAGAAAGCACGCGCACCCAGTGGCCGCGTCGTTTTAATTCGGTAACAACATGACGACCCAGATACCCGGTCGCACCAATCACTAATACACGCTTCATATCGACTCCTTTATAGTCCGACTGGTCTAATTAAAGCGCGTGGATATATTATGTCAACAATCTATGCTTCCCAAAACCATATGAGAGAAGCCAGAGGGAATGAGAATGCCAAAGATTATTGACCGGGAGATGCAGTCAAATGAGATAGCCAGCAAAGCTGTCGAAGTCTTTATAAGAAAGGGATATAGCGGAGTTGGCATGCGAGAATTGGCAGCGGAGTTGGGGCTATCCAAAAGCGCTCTGTATCACTATTTCCCCAGTAAAGCGGCTTTATTCATGGCTGCAGGCGAGATTGTAAGCAAACAATATGCGACACAGTTTATCAGACCGGCATCGAACAACCCCTCTGCCGAAGCATTGGTTTCCGCAATCGTGAACGGGGTTCGCAAACTCGATCCCTATTTCAAGGGAGAAATCTCACTTGTCACCGATTATCTGCGACACTTTAGTACCGAGCAGGCACGCCACGACCCTGCAATTGCTGGTTCCAATGCAACGATCTTCGAAGCCATCCGCGATATTGTCGGAACGCAACACGCCGAATCCGTGGTGATCTTTTGTTATGGATTTATGTTGCAGAGAATGCTTGATGGAGGCCAGTCCGAATTTGATACACTTGAACGCGGCCTGAACAAACTTCTGGAACCCTCCTCCACAGATATTGAGCTTCCGCCGATTTAATAAAAATAAGAATAATCAGGCTCAGATACTATCTATGGACTCCACCTATGCGATATTGGTGAATGGATATTACAGCAGTCAGAACAACAGTAGGCAGAACCCCGGTTTGTCACCATGAACCGATTTACCATAACACCTGAACAGCGGAGCAAACAGTGGCTTCGCCAAGACGGTATCTGCCCCTGACCTTTCTGACGTTTTCTGAGTGGACCACGTCACCGAGGACTTGGGGCAACAGCTTATTCCATGCCTATGCTGCCAGATGCATATACAGCTATGCCGTCCTGAACATCGTTATAAAGCAGCACCCAACCCTGCCCTAACTCCACCTGAACTGGTTTGACGATGCATAGATGTTTGATCTTCCGCCCATCCTGATCGATCATATGTATACTGCACATACCTGACACAATCATAGCATTTTCCTCCATATGGGTTCCAAGCTGGCAGTCCACTCCGAAATCCTGAAATGCACCGCTGTTATCGCGCAACACATCGTTTGAGAGGGAGATGACATCACCATCTTTGAGTCCGGAGCTATGATTAAGTGATATTAACTGTGCCTCACCATGGGTAGAGACAAGTATGTCATGACCCTGAATATGTTCCGGGTAGGTGTAAGTATCGTGGCCGTGCAGCTTATGAAATATAGCAATATTGATGTGAGGTGCTTTCGCACCGCCGGTAATATCCCCTGCCTGAACGCTTGTATAAGCCGGAATACTAAAAAAAAAGGCAGTCGCCAGTGTTAACATATATATCGCAATCATCTTCATAATACGCAGTCGTTTCATGTTCATCCCATTATTTCCATGGCTTGGCAGTTTTATGATTCTGATCACTGCCGGACGAATGCTAATGCGCTAGCGGAAATGACTATATCCGTAGTATTACGGGATCAGTGTATGAACTCCCATGTTCACAGCTCCTGAATCCCGATTGATTACAGGGTTGGAGTAAAAGGCCTCAGTGCCGCTGTTTTGCCACTTAAGCATATTTTGTTTTGCCCGGTCGGTAGAAAATGCATGAAAAGGCTGAATTCCCGCCTGCGCGTTTACGACGCGGATTGGTTAACAGGATTGATGTTTAAGGAAGCGTGATTTATTCAGCGCTTCCGTGCAGGCCACCGATGGCCTGTCAAATCAGACTTGAAAGCTGGGTCAGGTTATTATTTATCGGCAGGGCTATTCTGATTATCGGGTTCCAGATAAATATAGCTAAAGCCCAGGGCAACGCCCGCCCCCTGATTGCGCACACTGATTGGCTGCAAGGCGATACTGCCGTCATCTTTTTCAATCGGAGCTGAGTCGCCAACAGATATACCGAGAGTGGCACCGCCTGCAGCTCCGGAATATTTACCGGCCAGTTGATTCGCTTTCGGTGTGAAGTGCCTGCTGGCAAGCACCGAATAGATCATGTTCGAACGTTTACCTATGGCCACATCAAGACCAAATCCAATTCCGGTTTCACCTTTGTAGTGTTCAACAGATCCGCCTGCGACGGGGCTGAACTCACAGCGGATATCTCTGGTCGAGTGGATCAACAGGTTAATGCCCGAGTGAGGCAGTATTTTACAATTCAGTGTTCCCACTTTCGTCGCAAGAGTATCGATATCAGAAGCCGTTGCAGGGAACGCAGAAAACAGAAGCATAATCAGGCACAGACGAGTAAACAGCGGTTTCATGGCAACTCAACTGCTTCCGGTACGACTTCGGTAGCAGCAGGCGCTGGCTCTGCAATCGGAGCTGGTTTTTCAGCCGGAGTCTTGTCGGCTTGTACAGCAGGCGCTGGCTCTGCAACCGGAGCTGGTTTTTCAGCCGGAGTCTTGTCGGCTTGTGCAGCAGGCGCTGGCTCTGCAACCGGAGCTGGTTTTTCAGCCGGAGTCTTGTCGGCTTGTGCAGCTGCCTTTTCCAACGGTTGTTTCTCTTGCGCCTTAGGCTCAATAAACAGGCTCTCATAAGCCCAGGCCTTACGACCATCCGAAGTGACGATCTGATGCCAGCCCTGCTTAGACTCCAAACTGGTGACCACATCACCCTTCCTGAGCTTGAACAGCACTTTGGCCGAAGCACCCGGTTTCTCCCGCACATTGCCTGTCGCAATGATGACAGTCATTTTTTCACCTTTATCAGGAACAGCTTCTTTTTCACTAACGACTGCAGGCACTGTTTTTTCCTGCTTCATTACCTTTTGCGCCACCACCGGTTTTTCTGCAATTGATTTCGCTACCACCGGTTTTTCTGCAATCAATTTCACTACCACCGCCTTTTCTGCAATCGATTTCGCTGCAATTGATTTCTCAGGACTCGACTTCTCGGCAACAGGTAGCTCTTCACCAGAGGGCCACACCACCCAAACTATCAGTAAGGCGACAACAACAGCGCCTGTGACTTGCGCAGCCCGTTGATAAGGTGACTTTTGGCTGGGAGAATCGGAATCATTTAGTTCTTTGCTTTTGTTAACGCCAAACTCTTCATCCACTACTTTGGATGCGCCCGCAGTGGATTCAACGCCCACATCAGCACTCTCTACTGCATCTCCTACCGCGTTCTCCGTTTTTTCTTCGGGATACAATCCTTGATCAACCGACTGAGCCTCAGGCTCTTCTTCGAAGTGCGACAAATGGGATAGTGCTTCATCAACGGATTGGGGTAAGACCTCTGCGGACGCTACAGCATTTCCCGGCGCCTCTTCGAGGTGTGATAAATGTTCGTCTGTAAGCAAGCCCCTGTTGGTTTCCGTCTCCGTCACCTTGGCCTGAGCTGAAGGTGTCTTCTGTGATCCGGACTCTCCCCCTTGGGTAAAGGGTTCCATTCTCTGCTGCAGGCGATGCATAAAGTGATCCAGCTTATCCTGCAACTCCAGCCCCTCAGCCTCATCACTACCCGCCAAGAGGTTTTTCTCTGCGGAGATAAACTCGTCCAGATTCTGCTTCAGGCGAGCCTTCCGGTTCGGATCATTGTGGTCATCATCGTTCTTGTTTGATGCATTCATCGTATTTTACCTCGGTGACACTAAGTAGTATAACCTCAAAAGTGCCAGTTTACACAACAGAAAAAATAAAACTGTGACTCGAAACATATTGAACGATACTTTGCCAGGTTCCGGGGCAAGCTCCTCTAAGGCTCCATCACAAGCATTTCAGCTGCTAAGCTGCCGGTGGAGTCGAAGGCATAATCTGGCTATGCTTCGCAGCGATTTATATATGAGAAGATAATTACCCGGATGGATTATTTCTACCTCGTGGTTGTCTGTTTTATATCGCTGGATGAAAACGATTCATCCGCGTTAGTGAGAGGCGATACTATGGATATTGATGTAAAAAAAGTGGCGATGCTCTCCCGCATTCGCTTAACTGACGAAGAAGCGACCGAACTCGGGCCCCAGCTTTCCAATATTATCGGTTATGTTGAACAGCTGGGCGAAATTGATACCGATGGCATAGCTCCAACAGCTCATCCTCATGATGCAGCCATGCCACTGCGTGCCAATGTTGTAACCAACACCAACCGTCGCGAGGAGCTGCAGGCTTCAGCACCCAAAATCGAATCCGGCCTCTACGTCGTGCCAAAGGTGATCGAATAAACCATGCCATTTTCTTCATTATCTGATATCCAGAACCGCCTGAATAGTGGCAAAACCACTGCCGTTGAAGTTGCCCAGTTATATCTGGACCGCATCGCTGCTTTTAATCATACACTAAACGCTTTTGTTCATATCGATCCGGCACATGTATTGGCTCAGGCTGAAGCATCCGATGCCTATCGCGCTAATCATAATGCGCGCCCACTCGAAGGGCTGCCAATTGCTGTGAAAGATATTTTCTGCACTCAGGATGGTCCAACCCAGTGCTGCTCCAATATTCTTAAAGATTTCCATGCGCCTTATGACGCACATGTTATCACCAAGCTAAAAGAAGCCGGTGCCGTGCTGGTGGGTAAAACAAACATGGATGAATTCGCTATGGGTTCATCCAATGAAACCTCGGCCTTCGGCCCCTGCCGCAACCCGTGGGACACTGACCGTATTCCAGGCGGCTCATCCGGCGGCTCAGCTGCTGCGGTTGCAGCTGCACTCACCCCTGCGGCACTGGGCACAGATACAGGTGGCTCTATCCGCCAGCCTGCTGCGCTTACTGGCATTACAGGATTGAAACCAACATATGGCCGCGTATCACGTCGCGGTATCATCGCATTTGCTTCATCCCTGGATCAGGCAGGCCCGATGACCCGCACGGTCAGAGACACAGCCATGATCACCGCTGCCATTGCCGGCCATGATTCCCGTGATGCAACCTCCGTTGCCGATGCGCCTGAATTGGACTGGCTCGCAGCATGCGAATCACGGGATATGAAAGGCTTGAAAATCGGTAAACCTAAAGAATATTTTGTTGATGGCATGGACGCTGAAGTGCGTGCCGCAGTTGAAGCAGCTCTTGCCAAGTGCCAAGAACTCGGCGCTGAAATCATTGATATCAGCCTGCCACATACCGAAGCAGCTGTTGCAGTCTATTATGTCATCGCGCCATCGGAAGCTTCAGCTAATTTATCGCGTTATGACAGTGTGCGATTCGGCCATCGCTGTGATAATCCGGAAGATCTGCTTGATATGTATAGCCGCTCCCGTGATGAAGGTTTTGGTTCAGAGGTTAAACGCCGAATCCTGACCGGTGCTTTTGCACTCTCATCGGGTTATTACGATGCTTATTATCTCAAAGCCCAGCAGGTGCGCACTCTGATCCAGCAGGATTTCACTCAGGCATTTGAACAGGTTGATGTCATTGCCACACCTACATCGCCAATCCCTGCCTTTAAACTGGGTGAGAAAACAGATGACCCTCTGACCATGTATCTCTCCGACATTTTCACTATCGCGGTCAATCTTGCCGGACTTCCAGGCCTCTCACAGCCATGTGGTTTTGCCAGCGATCTGCCTGTTGGTCTGCAATGGGTCGGTCCTGCATGGCGCGAAGATGTCATTCTCTCTGCAGCTGCTGCTTATGAAGGAGCTACGGATTGGAACTCAAGAACTCCCACAACTTTCGGAGGTGAATCATGAGTTGGGAAGTCGTTATCGGACTCGAAGTACACTGTCAGCTAAATACAGATACCAAAGCATTTTGCGGCTGCTCCACTACCTTTGGCGCTGAACCAAACACACAAACCTGCCCGGTCTGTCTCGGCATGCCCGGACAACTGCCGGTTTTGAACGCGGTTGCTGTTGATAAAACCATTCTGACGGGTCTGGCCATCAATGCCCATATCAATCTGGAATCGAAATTTGATCGTAAAAATTATTTCTACCCGGACCTGCCCAAGGGTTACCAGATTTCTCAGTTTGCCGTGCCTATTGTTGAAGGTGGTTATATAGATATCCCCACCAAAGACGGTGGCGAAAAACGTCTCGGCGTCACACGCATTCATATGGAAGAGGATGCAGGCAAGTCCATGCACGAAGGGCTGGATGCCGTATCACACATTGACCTGAACCGTTCCGGTGTACCATTGATGGAAATCGTCTCCGAACCGGATATGCGCTCTGCTGATGAAGCCATTGCCTACCTGAAACAGTTGCATCAGTTGATCCGTTTTCTCGGTGTCTCCGATGCAGATATGGAAAAGGGTCAGTTCCGTTGCGATGCCAATGTTTCCGTACGACGTCCAGGTGAACCTTTCGGCACACGTACAGAAATGAAAAATATGAACTCATTCCGTTTCATCAAGCAGGCCATCGAGTTTGAAGTGCTGCGTCAGATCGAAATCATAGAAGATGGTGGTGCCGTGGTTCAGGAATCACGCCTGTGGGACTCCGTCAAGTCCGAGTCCCGCTCCATGCGCAGCAAGGAAGAAGCACATGATTACCGCTACTTCCCTGAACCCGATCTACCACCCTTGCGTGTCTCACAGCAGGACGTTGATGCCATCAAGGCAGGTATGCCTGAGCTGCCCGGCCAGTTGCGCAAGCGTTTTGAAATCGAATACGGCCTCTCCTCTTACGATGCTGATGTTCTGACCCAAACGCTTGAAACTGCTGCATGGTATGAGTCGCTGGTTGCCGCTCATCCGGCTGATCCGAAACGCTGTGCCAACTGGATGGCGAATGAGCTGCTTGGCAGGCTCAATGAAACAGGCAAGGATCTCGCTGAATCACCTGTATCGGCTGCACGGCTTGCAACGCTTCTGGATCGCATTGGCGACAACTCCGTTTCAGGCAAAGCCGCCAAAGATGTGCTTGATGCCATGATGGAATCGGATGACAGTGCCGATGCCATCATTGAAGCCAAAGGCCTGAAACAGGTCAGTGACTCCGGTGCCATTGATGCCATCATCAAAGAGGTGATGGCTGCCAACCCTGCACAGGTGGAAGGCTACAGAGGTGGCAAAGACAAGCTTATGGGCTTCTTTGTCGGTCAGGTCATGAAAGCATCACGCGGGACAGCCAACCCCGGCATGGTCAATCAGCGTCTGAAAGAACTACTCAAGGGTTGATTACAACACAATGAACACAAGGCTGCGCAGGACCTTGATGGCCGGCGCAGCCCTGCTCATTTTTGGCGTACTTCTCTGGATCAGACTGGATATTTCCTCGATCAAAGCACACCTGGATCGTGAAATCACCAACTTTACCGACCTCGAACTACATGCGGAACAGACATCACTGACTGCCCTGCACGGCATCGGCTTAAGACTGGATACCGTTTCACTGAAACACGAGCAGTACCATATTCAAGCCGGCCATATCAATATCAGCATCCGCCTGCTTCCCCTACTGCTGGGCAAAGTGGAAGTAAACTCGCTCGATATCCACGATGCACTGATTAAAATCAGACCCGGCTCCATGCAGCTGACTTCAGCTTCGCTTTCATCGCTGCCGGTAGAGCGCATCCACCTGCTTCGCAGCAATATTCAAACTATGGATGGTAAAGCGTTGCTCAATGACCTTCATCTCGAACTCAGAGACATTGGCCCTAACCGTGAAACATTATGGGAAATTCAGGCGCAGCAGGATAAAGAGTCAATCAGTGGGCATGGCAGACTTGGCTTTCAGGCCGGTGAAATTAAAAGCGGTTTTGGCAAGCTGAAGCTAGAGCAGGTTTCACTTACACGCATTCAACCATTCACGCCCAAATCAGTACATCCGTTCATCAATCAGAAAAATGGAATAGTAAGTGGTGCACTGACACTGGATATCGCTAAAAATAATGACTGGGCTGTATTCGGCGAACTCAAGTTGAGCAGTGATGACAATGAGAATCCTATCAAACTGCGTGGCAAATTCAGCCACCCCGAAGAGGGACATGTAAACTGGCGTGACAGCTTTATTCATCTCAGCGACTCGGCAGTCATAGCCATTGATGGTGAATGTTTACAAGCCCTGTGCTCTACCCGCCTTCAGGCCAGCAATATCGAACTGGAAACGTGGTCACCTGTCATTCCTGCCGGCATTCAATTCCATCAGCAACTATCCGGTACTACCAAGCTTGATGCCAGAATTAGCTGGGATGATGAAGCATGGCAAGGCGATATTGACTTCAACCTCAATGAAGGGCTTTTCCACTACAAGGAAGAAGTAGTCTCATTGCCTGAACTGCAGTTAAATACCGACAGACTCAGTGGCAATGCAACATCGTGGCAGGCTGAAGCCAGCCTTACTGCCCCCGACATCAGTGGTAACATGCAGATTAACAGTTCACAAAAATCATCAGGCCATAAACATATGTTTATCCAGGCCAATGTTGTGGAAAGCAAACTCTGGCAACCATTGGCTAACCTGTTGCTGGCATCTCTCGACATTCAACCAGCCATCAGTGCCAGTGGTACAATCAACGGCACGCTTACACTGCTACAGCGGGACAAGGACAAAAAGCTTCAGCTTGAGGTCGATGCAGGCCTGGCAAAGGTCAGCTATAGCGATCAGTTTAATAAGCCGGAAAATATTCCCGCACGTTGCAGGGCTGAAATTCAGTGGTCGAGTAATAAAGGCCCACCGATCAAAGCTATATCACTGCAGGAGTGCCAGGTGGGCAATGCCACGCTGGAGCATATGAGCTGGTCTAAAAAGAAGAAAAAACAACAGCTTAAGATCAGAAACCTTGCAGTAAACCTTGATCAATTAAAGGCGAAATCAATTCGTTTATCCGAACAGTCAAACGCTTTTCGCGGATTTATTAAAGGCAGCAGTTCATCTTCATGGAACAAAAACAGTACGTTTCCCTGGTTACAAAATATGAGCGGCAACTGGCAACTGCAAAAATTCGGCAGTGAAAAGTGGGATGCAAGTGGAAAAATCAAAGCAATCAAAGGTGATTTCAGCAGCGAACATCTGCTTCTTGAAGGCATCCATGGTTTGGCTGAGCTCAAAGGTCATCTTTCTCTGGCCAAGCGACGTGGTTCAATTGACCTGATCTCTGCTCAACTGGATGGCAACAATCTACCCGGCCCACCTGCTGAGGTGCTGCAGAACATGCTTATTAGTGGTTCCATAAAGCAGGCAC
>JAJFLE010000008.1 GCA_021772835.1 Mariprofundus sp. | reverse complement strand
TTTCAGTACTTGGTGAATAGTGCTTGATCCGCATCCACTCGCGTAGTTTCTGCATAATCTCATCAGTGGTGCCTGCATTTGCGGTTGTGTGCGCAGCATTTTCATGATGCCGGAAATGAAAGTGATAGAGCGTGATGGCATTGTTGGCCTGTTTGAGCTGCCATGGTTCAAGCGAAGCTTTGGCTGCCAGCATATCTTCAAAGCGTACCAGCACCTGCTCAAACGGTTCGCCCCGGTAGTCGCAGGCAAAGTGCAGGAACTGTTCCACCCATTTCTGCATATATACGGCAGTTTTCTCCGTTGAAAATTTCTTATCTAACAGGAACTGTCGATAGAGTTCTGTCACTGCATGTATCTTATCCATAGCCGTTATATTGAATATCCGAGTTATATATATCAATACCTAACACTGTTCCATTGTTAGGTACTTGCTAGAAAGCGAGAAAACAAAGCGTTTGACGTAATTTAAAATCTGCAATACGCTCCAGTATATCGGTGATGGGGGCATATTCAGATGAATGACCAGACAAAAAGATACTTATACTCATTAATATGTTAGATTTCATGAAGACCAACAGTATGTGCAAATTCAGAGAGGCTACGGAAGAAGACTTCGAGGATATATGCAAGCTCATTAAGAGCAAGGATGAACTGTTTTTAGTTTATCCCAATGGTAAATATCCGTTTACTGTGTCTCAGGTTAAAGAGCTATCTGAGGTAAGAAAAGAATTAACTGTGGCAGTCGATGGTAATGAAATAATAGGTTTTGCCAACCTCTACAATTATGAGCCAGGTGTGCTTGCCTTTATAGGTAATGTCATTATTGAGGAGAGTTATAGAGGCAAAGGGTTAGGAAAAGAAATAGTCTCATATATGCTAAATAAGGCGCGTGAGAAGCATGCTCTTTCAGAAGTAAGAATATCCGTGTTTAGTGAAAATATACCGGCATTATTGCTATATTCGAGCTTTGGTTTTATGGCATATGAGGTTGAAGAAAGAAAAAAACCAAAAGGAAATAGGGCAGCACTAATCCATATGAAAAAGGTGATCACATAAAGAGAAATCTAACAAACGCCATTAACTCGGACATTTTTCCGCGGCGCTTGAGTTGTGCTGATCGCTACGCTAGCACAACTCAATCACCACTACAAAATGCCGGTTATGGCGGACGTTATATGTAAAAAATGAAAAAACAAATAATCCTCGCAATTTTGTTATTAACTCACTCATTACTATATGCAGGTGAGTGGGTCGCTGTAGATGGTGGAGTTATAGAAATAAAACTAAATGAAATTGAAATAGAAAAAGATTTATGGCGGTATATTAATCAGGTATCAAATAAGCAATTTGAGTCCAAAGAAATATACACCTATCAGTACAAAGTAGTTACGAGCGAAGAAATGCATATAAATGCCCTTTGTGATACCTGGGGTCAAAAAGATCTACATAAAGAATTTGTAATGGTGTTTGATGGAGGAGCCTGTTATTTTCAAATTAAATATAATTTAAAAACCGGTGAGTTCTCAAACCTTGAAGTTAATGGCGAAGCATAAACATATAACAAAGCAAATCAACCTGACCCTCAGCAGCGGTGCTTGTTTTGCGCTAAAAAACCCTAGCACAAAACAAGCACCGCTGCTGAGGGTCAGGTTATTTGCAACGTTAGCGCTCCCCAAAAAAATTTACCTCTGTACAAGGAAAGAAATAAAACGGTTATGAATATTGGTGAAATTCCTTTCAATAAATTTATCGGAATAAAATCAGGAGGAGAAGAAGGCTCTGTCCTTTATCTTGAATTCAAAGCCAACTTGCAAAATCATTTAGGCACATTTCATGCGGGGGCTCAGTTTGCTCTCGCTGAAGCTTGTAGTGGTTACTGCCTTCAAAAAAATTTTCCTCTACTAGAAAATTCTGTGATTCCAGTACTGAGAAAAGCAGACGTTAAATTTAAAAAAGTAGCCTCATCAAACATCCAAGCAAAGGCAGAAATTAAGGCAGAGAATAAAGAAAAATTTGAACGACAATTCAAGAAAAAAGGGCGGGCTTCTCTTTCTGTGACTGTTGACATTATGACTCAAGATGGAACAGTGGTAATGACAGGAACATATGATTGGTTCATCCAAACAATAGAGTTTGCGCCAGTAAATGAAAAACAGAACCGACATAACTGATTTTAACAAAATTCCAAACGTAGGTCCTGCTACAATAAGGTATCTAAATATCATAGGCATCAATAAGCCTTTTGAGCTAATTGGCCAAAATCCTTATTTGATGTACAGAGAATTGTGCAATATTGCAGGCAAGCAATTTGATCCTTGTCTTGCTGATGTATTTATATCAGCAGTAAAATTCATGGAAGGCGCAAAACCACAAAAATGGTGGTGCTACACAGAAGAACGCAAAAGATATTTCTCAGAGAAAATATAATAAGATCAAGGAACTGCGCTAACCAGGAGGGTGTAAGAAATTTTGTGTAAACGGCTTTGGTTTACTGCCTTGGCATCCTGTCGTCGAATTGAATGCTAAAGCGGTTTAGTGCTGCTTTCCAATCTCTGATAGGCATCGTCCACTTTTTGCTGATGTTTTTCAAC